>NZ_CP034549.1:92500-692500 GCF_003966335.1 Nonlabens ponticola
ACCGGGTTTGCATCCTTGCGGATAATATGTCTTCAACATATTGGGTTGCCCCATTCGGAAATCTGCGGATCACATCGTATGTGCCAATCCCCGCAGCTTATCGCAGCTTATCACGTCCTTCATCGCCTCTGAGAGCCTAGGCATCCCCCATACGCCCTTAATTTGCTTATGGTATTCATGTCTCTTCGGCAACGATACCAAAGAGACGCCTTGCTCTTAATTATTTACTATTATATAACAAATACATTTTTACAAATGTACCTATCTGTTTCTCGTTTAATCTTTTCAATATGTCAATGAACGTTTAAGTGATGAAATCACTATAGTGGAGAATATCGGAGTCGAACCGATGACCTCCTGCGTGCAAGGCAGGCGCTCTAGCCAGCTGAGCTAATCCCCCATTTGAAACTCTGAATTAATGAATTCGGAATTACGAATTTAGAATTCTCTCACCTCTAGAATTTCCTTTAATAAATCATGTAATGAACCGCTTGCGATTTTTGCTTTCGCGAAAGCATAATACTAATACTCGTAAAAGTAGTCTCGGGCAGACTCGAACTGCCGACCTCTACATTATCAGTGTAGCGCTCTAACCAGCTGAGCTACGAGACTTGATGGTACATCCATACCGATCTCAAGCCTTCCGACTATATATAAATAAGATTGACAACTATAAAAACATAAATAAACACGCCAACTAAATGGATCCCATATCGAACTAAGGTCTCCCTTGCTTTGGTTCCATTATTTCAGGAACTCCAGAAAGGAGGTGTTCCAGCCGCACCTTCCGGTACGGCTACCTTGTTACGACTTAGCCCCAGTTACCGGTTTTACCCTAGGCAGCTCCTTGCGGTCACCGACTTCAGGTACCCCCAGCTTCCATGGCTTGACGGGCGGTGTGTACAAGGCCCGGGAACGTATTCACCGCATCATGGCTGATATGCGATTACTAGCGATTCCAGCTTCACGTAGTCGAGTTGCAGACTACGATCCGAACTGTGATAGGGTTTATAGATTCGCTCCCTCTCACGAGGTGGCTGCTCTCTGTCCCTACCATTGTAGCACGTGTGTGGCCCAGGACGTAAGGGCCGTGATGATTTGACGTCATCCCCACCTTCCTCACGGTTTGCACCGGCAGTCTCACTAGAGTCCCCGGCATTATCCGCTGGCAACTAGCAATAGGGGTTGCGCTCGTTATAGGACTTAACCTGACACCTCACGGCACGAGCTGACGACAACCATGCAGCACCTTGCAAACTGTCCGAAGAAAAGCCTGTTTCCAAGCCTGTCAGTCTGCATTTAAGCCCTGGTAAGGTTCCTCGCGTATCATCGAATTAAACCACATGCTCCACCGCTTGTGCGGGCCCCCGTCAATTCCTTTGAGTTTCATTCTTGCGAACGTACTCCCCAGGTGGGTTACTTATCACTTTCGCTTGGCCACCCAGTACTCAATCGTACCGGACAGCTAGTAACCATCGTTTACGGCGTGGACTACCAGGGTATCTAATCCTGTTCGCTACCCACGCTTTCGTCCCTCAGCGTCAATATATTGTTAGTGACCTGCCTTCGCAATCGGTATTCTATGTAATATCTAAGCATTTCACCGCTACACTACATATTCTAGCCACTTCACAATAATTCAAGACATCCAGTATCAATGGCAGTGCCGGAGTTGAGCCCCTGCATTTCACCACTGACTTAGATGCCCGCCTACGGACCCTTTAAACCCAATGATTCCGGATAACGCTTGCACCCTCCGTATTACCGCGGCTGCTGGCACGGAGTTAGCCGGTGCTTATTCTTACGGTACCGTCAACTATCCACACGTGGATAGATTTCTTCCCGTACAAAAGCAGTTTACAACCCATAGGGCCGTCTTCCTGCACGCGGCATGGCTGGATCAGGCTCCCGCCCATTGTCCAATATTCCTCACTGCTGCCTCCCGTAGGAGTCTGGTCCGTGTCTCAGTACCAGTGTGGGGGATCTCCCTCTCAGGACCCCTACCTATCGTAGCCATGGTGAGCCGTTACCTCGCCATCTAGCTAATAGGACGCATACTCATCCATTACCGTAACCTTTAACCATTATGCCATGCGACATTATGGTACCATGAGGTCTTAATCCAAATTTCTTCGGGCTATCCCTCAGTAATGGGCAGATTGTATACGCGTTACGCACCCGTGCGCCGGTCGTCAGCAAGTAGCAAGCTACCCCTGTTACCCCTCGACTTGCATGTGTTAGGCCTGCCGCTAGCGTTCATCCTGAGCCAGGATCAAACTCTTCATCGTAGAATCTCTTAAAAAAGATCTCTTGTTGGGAGACCTCGTCCAAAACGAGAACCACTCAATTGGCGTACATGTTTATTTACATCTTAATTATAATCTTACCAGAAAAACAATAAAATTGCTTTCCTAAATCTTTGTGCTGTCAATCAATATCTCAATGAACTACTCCAAAATTAATGACCGGAATCAAACCATATACCCTCAAGGCTATTCGTATGATATTCCAACCCTTTTGAAGAACTTTCGCCCTACTTCAGAACCAACGTCCCTTGCAAAGCGGGTGCAAATATACACAGCCTTTTTCTTTCCAACCAAACTTTTTTACAAATAAAATTGAAAAAAATTACACCACCCTATCAAACCCTTGAAAACCAAACACAAACAAGATGAAAAAAATTGAAAATCTATTGAAAGATGAATCAAAAATTCATTGGGACCTCGATAAATAAAATTCGTGCGCTATGTTTTGTGCTGTATTTAAATCCATTTACGTTGCTTATACCGATAGCATCTCTTTTACCCAAGCTGTTTTCGGCGATGACAGCATCTCCTGATATCACCATAGTATAAACCCCATTTTCTTCTGATTTGAGTTGATAGGTAAATGCTCCTGATTGATTGTCGATATCCGTTATATATAGATATGCATCCTGATGTATCCATGTACCTGCATCATCAGGAGATGGTGATACCAACTGTTGCAACCTATTCTTGCTCTCACCGTCTTTAAGAACTACCTCATCATAACGAGGCTCAACATTCTTAGCGTTTGGAAAAATCCAAATCTGAAATAATTTTAACTCTTCAGTATCGCTAGCATTATACTCAGAATGTGTGACACCTGTACCTGCACTCATAACTTGTACCTCGCCGGTCTTAATCTGAGCAACGTTGCCCATGCTATCCTTGTGTTCTAAAGTACCTGATAATGGAATCGTAATGATTTCCATGTTATCATGAGGATGAGTTGGAAAGCCCGCTCCTGGAGCTATGCGATCGTCGTTGAGAACCCTTAGTGCGCCAAATTGTATGCGCTCTGGATTGAACCAGCTTGCAAAGCTGAAGCTATGATTGGCTTCTAACCATCCATGATTTGCATGCCCTCTAGTGTTCGCTTTGTGAATTATTGTTTTCATAGAATTAAATATAATTGTGTAATATCTATTGCTTGGAAACTTCTCTGTGCTTTACCTGATAAGGATGTCGTGAGTAAGCTTTCGCGAAAGCGTAACCCTGAGCATACCTCATTCTATAAACCAATATTGCCGCAAATCCGCAAACCGCACACACTGCCACCGTCGCTAATAAAGGTATCAAATCATCTACAAGCAATTCTGCCATGAGCCAACTTGCAGCCGAGCCAAATATCATGCTCACAGAACCAACAAGTGCACTTGCACTACCAGCTTGCAGATTAAATGGCTGCAGACTAAGCGCCGTCACATTTGGATTTTGAAAACCAATAAAGAACAACATGATAAACAATCCTGGATACACGACCCAAAAATGAGCCTCGAAGAATATAGAGTAACCGAGGATTCCTGTGGTCAAAATAGCCATCAAAGCGCCAATGGCATATGTGATCTGAAAAGTAGTGTACCTGCGCAGGAACAGTCGATTGATCTGACTGCCTAATATGAGACCTGCCGCATTACCGCCAAATATGTAACCAAACATATCTTCTTCCATTCCATAAAATTCTATGAAAATGAAAGGAGCACTAGCAACATATGCAAGCAACGCTCCTATAGCAAAACCTCTAGCAGTCGAGAACAAAAAGAAGTCCTTATTCCTATAAATACTGGCATATTCTTTAAATACTTTGGTGGGTTTCAAACTAGTATCGGGATCAGGTTGTGCGCTTTCGGGTAAAATGTAAAATACACTTACTAACATAATCGTGGCAAACGCCGCCAGCGAATAAAACACAACTTCCCAGTGAAATGAATTGATCAACCAACTACCAACGGTAGGAGCAATAATCGGTGCTACACCCATGATTAGCATTAATGTGCTCAACACATCTGCGACTTTATCTTTATCAAAATAGTCTCTTACAACAGCCTTACTGGCTACCATTCCCGCACAACCGCCTAAAGCCATGAAAAATCTGAAAAAGGCGAGCGAATTCAAATCCCAGGCCAATCCGCAAAGAACACTGGTAACGATATAGAGTGTAAGTCCAGCGATCAATGGTCTGCGCCTACCGTATCTATCCATGAGCGGCCCATAGGCGAGCTGCCCTAAACCAATACCGATAAAATAGGTTGTTAGTGTTATCCCTATCGCGCTGGTGTCAACCTTAAAATCACTTGCTATTTGCTTGAAAGCTGGCAAGTAGGTATCTATTGAAAAAGGACCAATGGCAATCAAGGTCCCTAACAACAGTATAATCACATTTTTCCTGCCTTTGCTGACTTCTTTTTCTACTTTTATCTTCTGCACGTTGCAAAATTAATTCTACTACACTTTCTGGGCTTGGGAGTTCACAAAGGTTTACGATATTATAATTACCTACTCACTACCTTTACCGCTTTAATCAACCACTATGAAACACTTTTGCATACTCATTTTAGCCATAGCAATAATCTCCTGCAAAAACGAGAAAGAAACTGAAACCTCAACAGAATCTGAAAAGGAGACAAGCCTGGCACAGCAAATAGCCAATGATTCTGGCATTGACCAATGGAACGAGGTCAAGCAGATCAATTTTACTTTCAATGTAGATCGACAAGGCAATCAGGTGGCAAGTAGGGCTTGGCAATGGAATCCACAATCAGATGAAGTTACCTTGATGGCCAAAAACGATACTATTTCTTACAAAAGAACTGCCATTGACAGCACTGCGATCAATACAGACCGAGCATTTGTCAACGACGTCTATTGGCTTTTACCACAGTTCAAACTGGTATGGGATCAAGGAACCGAAATCAGCAATTTTGAAACGAAAAAAGGTACTGGCATCACTTTACAGTACACAGGAAATGGCGGTTATACACCAGGCGATCGTTATGACATGATCATAGCAGATAAAGAAATCCAAGAATGGAGTTATTACCCAGCTGGCAGTACTGAGCCTGCAATGACGACGAGCTTTGAGGATTACCAAAATTACAATGGCATCAAGATCGCAACAGACCATAAGACTCCTGATGGCGCTACCAGAATCTATTTCACAGACGTTTCCGTCACAAAATAATCCTTATGCAATTTGATTCATTAAAAGAGACTGCTATTGCGCTGGATAAGGCAGATGATTTGTCCCGCTTTCGCAAAAGCTTTACCATACCCAAGCATACTGACAATACAGAAAGTGTTTATTTATGCGGCAACTCATTAGGATTGAGGCCAAACAAGGCAGTCACTTATGTCAATGAAGAATTAGAAGACTGGGCGCGACTAGGTGTCAAAGGTCATTTTGATAAAGAATTTGCCTGGACCAGATATCATGAGTTCCTGACAGAATCGATGGCTACCATCGTTGGTGCAAAGCATGAAGAGGTAGTGGTGATGAATACACTCACGCCCAATCTTCATTTTATGATGGTGAGCTTTTATCAACCAGAAGGCAAGAGACGTAAGATTGTCATGGAAGCAGATGCTTTCCCTAGTGATACCTATGCCGTGGCTTCCCAAATTAAATTTCACGGTGGCAATCCCGATGAAGATATTATAAGATGGCAACCTAGGCCTGGAGAGAATACCTTAAATATTGAAGATCTACAGCAGATCTTATCGCAACACGGCGATGAAATAGCACTGATCATGATAGGTGCCGTCAATTATTACACAGGACAGTATTTTGACCTGAAAAAAATTACAGAGATAGGCCATTCACATGGCTGCATGGTAGGATTTGATTGCGCGCATGCGGCTGGTAATGTTCCGCTTAATTTGCACGATACGGGTGCAGATTTTGCCGTATGGTGTACCTATAAATATTTAAACTCTGGACCTGGTAGTATCGCAGGATGTTTTGTACACGAGCGTCATGCGCACAATGAGCGACTTCCTCGTTTTGCAGGTTGGTGGGGCCACGATAAGGAAGAACGCTTTTTGATGAAAGATCAGTTCAAACCTATTCCTGGTGCCGAGGGCTGGCAACAGTCCAACGCTCCTATACTATCCATGGCACCAATAAGAGCAAGTCTTGAATTATTCATGGAAGCTGGGTTTGAAAACCTGCGAGCAAAATCAGAGCATCTTACTTCATACTTAGAATATTTACTGAATGATTTGCCGGGCGATCGCATCAAGATCATCACACCTAGCACGGTAAAAGATCGAGGTTGCCAGTTATCACTGGCTGTTAAAAATGCGGATAAATCCCTATTCGAGCGCATCAGCGATAAAGGCGTGATCGCAGACTGGCGTGAGCCAGATGTGATCAGAGTCGCGCCTGCACCTATCTACAATTCTTACATGGATTGTTGGAATTTTACCCAGATTCTCAAATCATCCCTGTAAATCCTGTTGTATGAAAATTGATAATCAGGATACTTCCATTCTCATTACTGGTGCTGGTTTGTGCGGTGCTCTACTAGGATTGCGACTGGCACAGCGCGGTTATGATGTAAACATTTTAGAAAAAAGACCAGACATGCGTTCCAAGGTAGTGGACGCAGGTCGATCTATAAATCTAGCTCTATCAGATCGTGGTCTGCGAGCGTTGGAATTGGTAGGTTTAGGCGATAAAGTCAAGGAGTTTTGCATACCTATGTATGCTCGCATGATCCACCCAAAAGGTGGTGCATCTTTCTCTTCAAATTACAGCGGTCGCGAGGATGATTTTATCAATTCCATCTCGCGTGAAGACCTCAACAAGCTATTGTTAGATAAGGCCGATGAGTTTGAAAAAGTACAGATCGATTTTAGGAAAGAGATAACCTCTGTTGACTTGAGACAAGGTAGTGTTGATTACAAAGACCTCAAGACCAACCAGCTCAATCATTGGAATCCAGATATTTTACTAGGAACTGATGGAGCTGGATCAAGAGTGCGCGCTGCGATGGCCAGGCAAAGAGATTTTTTCTTCTCTTACACTACAGACTGGTTGCCACACGCCTATAAAGAATTGCGCATGCCACCAGCAGATGATGGCAGCTATCGCATAGAAAAAAATGCCCTACACATCTGGCCGCGCGGTGGTTTTATGCTCATCGCCCTGCCTAATCTGGATGGCAGCTTTACCATGACCTTGTTCATGCAACGCAAGGATGCCAAAATCAGTTTTGAAAACATCGCTACAGCTGATCAGGTGACTCACTTTTTCAAAGAAGAGTTTCCTGATGTTTATGACCACATCCCAGATTTGCTGGAGCAGTATGCAGAAAATCCAGTGCCACCGCTGGGTACCGTAAAATGCTCGCCATGGACGGCACACGGCAAGACGCTCATGATGGGCGACGCCTGCCACGCCATCGTTCCTTTTTACGGTCAGGGCATGAATGCTGGTTTTGAAGACGTTTCTGTTTTTGACCAGATTTTGGACGAATCAGATTCTTGGGCAACTGCCATGGAGCGATTCTCGGTAGAGCGCAAACCAGACACAGATGCTATTGCAGATCTCGCCCTGGATAATTTTATCGAGATGAGAGACAGCGTTTCACATCCCGATTTCCAGATGAAACGTGCTATTGAGATGAAGTTGGAGTCCGCTTTCGCGAAAGCAAAATACGCATCAAAATACTCACTGGTAACATTCCCACCAAAAGGTACGGACTATGAGGAAGCCATGATCAAAGGCCGAGCACAAGATAAAGCTATTATTTGGCTCATAAATAACGCCAATTTACATGTGGACATGCCCGCCGAAGAATTACTAGAAGCCATCAACAAAAAAACCGAAGAGGTTATCTGGCATAGGAGTTAAAATCACTTCAATTATTTGAAACATCGTTAAAAAAACACTCGCTAATAGATGGAAGTTCAGTGCTTGGTAATGACGACATAAATTTTCACTTATTTATTTGATCTAATGAACGAGAAAAAGCAAAGAAAATTGAATAAGTGGCAGAATCATTTAGATATAACCACAGAGTTTATTGACTATTCCCAGAAGCGGATGGACATTTTGATTATTAGCCTTGGTTCGGGAACTTTATATGTGATATTCGAAACTCTTAAAGGATTAAAAGAAATAGAAACTAATTCTGAAAGTATCGAATTCCCAAACATATTATTGAGCTCGGGAATATTTATAGGTCTGAGTATTATTTCCAATTTTATTTCTCAATACACTTCTTTAATCGCGAACAAAAACGAAAAGATCTATGTAGAATGTACAATCTGTGAAATTGAAGACGGATGTTTAGATCAAGATGATGTCAATAGACAAAAAATCGCGGATAAAAAATCAAAGGCTTATAATAAAGCCACTACAATTTTTAACCTTGCTTCAATTATAACGTTATGTGTAGGAATAGCTCTTTTGGGAGTTTTTTACTTCCTTACTTTTTAGGTCTGCCATTAGTGTTGAAACCTTTTTGCCTTTCTGCACCAATATCTTTAGCAGGTACTTTATTAATTTCGCTTCCTAAACCAACGTGCGATTTTCGGCTTGGTGGTATCGAATTTCCTCCTTTTACAATTGTGGTGTCAACTTTTTTAGGAATTGAGGCGTTTGGCCTTTTGCTATTCCCTTTTTGATTTTCTTTATCACTCATAACCTTTTGTTTTCTACAAAGTTAATTAGGAAATTCTTTATTTAATTTCAAAATAAGTTTGAATATTACGAATGTTTTTTACTTACTAAATTAATTGTCAATAACATCTTCTTTCATCTACTTTTTTAAAAGAATTTATTTTAATCAGCATCCATCATTAAAGCAAAAATGCTCAATTGTACGTCTAATTTTGAATATGGAAAGTAATAACCCAAACATTCTCATCATCGGCGGTGGCGCGGCAGGATTCTTTACCGCAATCAATCTTGCTGAGCAGCGTCCAGATCTGTCCATCACGATTTTGGAACGTGGGAAAGATGTATTACAAAAGGTGCGTATTTCTGGCGGTGGCCGTTGCAATGTAACGCATGCAGAATTTGATCCGCGACCGCTGACGACCAATTATCCGCGTGGTGAGAAAGAATTACTAGGACCATTCCATAAATTCATGACAGGCGACACCATTGCCTGGTTTGCAGATCGTGGCGTGGAACTCAAGATTGAAGACGATGGTCGTATGTTTCCAACAACCGATTCCTCACAAACCATCATCGATTGTTTTCTAGGTCTTGCGGATCGATTGAATATCAAAGTCCTGACCAGTCAGAATGTGATCGCGATCAAAAAGGAAGAATCGTGGAACATTGCTACCAAAACTTCAGAATTTACCTGCGATCAACTTGTTGTTACCGCAGGCAGCAGTCCCAAAATCTGGGAAATGATGAAATCTCTGGATCATACCATTGTTGATGCCGTGCCATCTTTATTCACATTTAATCTTGCCGATAAAGCCATCACAGACCTCGCAGGCATTGCCCTTGAAGCTAGAGTAGAAATACCCAGTCTCAAATTAGAATCCCAAGGACCTTTGCTCATCACGCATTGGGGTTTTTCTGGACCTGCCATTTTGAAAATGAGCGCTTGGGGCGCTGTTCAATTGCATGGATCGCAATATAAATTTGACGTGGTAATCAATTGGCTCAATTATCTGAGTTATGAGGATTGTTATGAACTCCTGCTAAAACAACGCGAACAAAGCAAAAAACAACTGAGCAATGACAAGCCGTTTGACTTGCCTAAGCGGCTTTGGTCATATCTCATTGAAAGTCTCGACCTCAGCGATAAAACTTGGGCAGATTGCTCTAATGCCAAACTGCAACAACTTGCCAAAACGCTCACGGCGAGCGTCTTTAAAATTGACGGCAAGAGTACGTTTAAAGAAGAATTCGTTACCGCTGGCGGCATCGATTTGAAAGAAGTAGATTTTAGAACTTTTGGTTCTAAAAAGCAGGACAACCTTTACTTTGCTGGAGAAATTCTTAATATAGATGCCATCACTGGCGGCTTCAATTTCCAAAACGCCTGGACAGGTGGCTGGACTGTAGCGCAAGCAATTGCGATAAAATGATCGGACTTCAGCCATCCTTAAACTTTTAGTTCATGTTTAGAAATCAATTCCAACTACTGTTACTTTTTTCATTACCAAAAAAGTAACCAAAAAGGCTAGGCTGTGGCACACCTATCTAAAAATATCGCTCTCTTCACTAAAGAAAATTAAAACGCTTTCGGTAGGTCAAAGATCACAACCCTAAAAAGTATTGAGCTAGTAACTTTATTAGAAATGGCCGACGAATTTTCTTCTTTACGTTACGGTCGCTTCATTTTTCATGACAGACTTGCCAATGCCGTTTCTAACTCGTATCAAGTTTTACAACTCATGAGTTGAAAATGCCTTAATCTTAAGCCTATTTTATCACTAGGAATTAAGCCAATCATTACCTTTATAGGCTAAAAACCAATCAAGTGAACAAGAAAACCATGCTTATGATCCTCGATGGTTGGGGAATCACGCAGGATCCTAAAGTGAGTGCCATCGCACAGGCAAACACTCCATATATAGATAGCCTTTACGAGAAATATCCTAACGCCACGCTGCGCACTGATGGTGAGCATGTAGGCTTGCCAGATGGGCAAATGGGTAACAGTGAGGTTGGTCACATGAACCTGGGAGCTGGACGTATTGTTTACCAGGATCTCGCCAAGATCAACAAAGCCATTAAGGAAGACACGCTTGAAAATGAGCAGGCAGTGGTTGACGCATTTGCTTTCGCGAAAGCAAAAAACAGAAAAGTACATTTTGCAGGATTACTATCTGATGGTGGTGTCCATGCACACATAGATCACCTGAAAGCTTTGCTGGATGCTGCCTTAAACTACGGCCTGGAAGATTTATACGTACATGCTTTTACCGATGGTCGTGATGTCGATCCCAAATCTGGAGCAGGCTTTTTAAAAGAATTAGAAGATCATATAGCAGGAACGCCAGCACAAATAGCCAGCGTGATAGGTCGTTATTACGCCATGGATCGTGACCAGCGTTGGGAACGTGTGGCAAAGGCTTACCAATTACTCAAGCAAGGAATGGGCGCGCCGTCACATGATGTAGTGGCCAGCGTTGAGCAATCTTATAAAAATGATATTACTGACGAGTTCATCGATCCCATCGTTGCGATGAATGGTCAGGAACCAGTCGCTACAGTTGAAGACGGCGATGTGCTCATATTTTTCAATTACCGTACAGATCGCGGTCGTGAGTTGACTGACATGCTATGCCAGCGTGATTTTCATGAGCAAAATTGCCACAAGCTGGACTTGTATTACGTCACGATGACTAAGTATGATGACAACTTCAAGAACATACATGTCATTTTTGAAAAGCCTAATCTCAAAAACACACTAGGCGAAGTCTTATCCGCAGCTGGCAAAAAACAAATACGTATCGCCGAAACAGAGAAATATCCACATGTGACATTTTTCTTTAATGGTGGTCAGGAAATAGCTTTTGCCGGTGAACAGCGTATCATGTGTAATTCGCCCAAGGTAGCTACCTATGATCTGCAACCAGAAATGTCTATCGACTGTGTGACTAGCAAGATTGTTCCTGAAATCAATAATCAATCAGCAGATTTTATTTGCTTGAATTTTGCCAATCCAGACATGGTAGGCCATACAGGAAGTATGGAAGCAGCAGTCGCAGCCTGCGAGGCGGTAGATAAAGCTGCGGCTCAAGTAATAGATGCAGCTGTGGCAAATGATTATACCGTTTTGGTCATTGCAGATCACGGTAACTGTGAGGTCATGCTCAATGAAGACGGCAGCGTTAATACGGCACACACGACAAATCCAGTACCACTCATTTTAGTAGATAAGGATTTGAAAGAAATTAAATCAGGTGTTCTGGGCGACATCGCTCCTACCATTTTAAAATTAATAGGTGTCGAGCAACCTCCAGAAATGACTCAAGAATCATTAATATAATTATCATGAAAAAAATATTACTAGCCGCAGCAACGGCAACAATCTTAAGCTCTTGCGGCACTCAAAAAGAAGCAGCACAATCTACAGAAGAAGCAACTACGGTTGCCGTAGTCGAGATGGAGACTGAGATGGGTGAGGAAATAGAGGAAGAAACCGAAATCGAGCCTGTAATTTCTACAGTTATTGATGGACATCTAAGAGGACTACATAATAAGGATGCGTTTATGGAGGCACCTTATTCCACTTGGTTTGTACCAGAATATGAAAGCTACACACCTGACGCAACAGTAGTCAATGATCTCAAGACAGCCATGAACGGCGTTGAAGTGCGGGCTTTTATGGGTACGTGGTGTGGTGACAGTAAGAGAGAAACACCTAAGTTCTTTAAGCTCATGGATCAAGTAGGTTTTGATGCTGATAACATCAATCTGATTGCGGTAGATCGCAGTAAGCAAGAGCCAGTTGCGCTAGTAGATGGATTTGATGTCAAACGCGTGCCTACCTTTATCTTTTACCGCGATGGTGAGGAGTTGGGTCGATTTGTGGAATATCCACGTGAGACGCTAGAGAAAGATATTTTTAAAATTGTGAGCGGCGCAGACTACAAACACTCTTATGAGGATTAATTACTTGATAGGCGATTGATTACTAATGAGAAATCTGACAGCGTTACAAAATTGCCACCACCTGTAGTTCCACTACCGTTATTATATGCTACTTTTATTTTGGCACCGTTCTGCTTAAAAGTTGCTAGTTGAAACAATAATATAGTTTCGCTAATCCTATTCAATCGAGCACCGCGTAATAGACGTATGGTTTTTTGAAATATGATAATGGGATTATTTGGATCATTACTAATATCAATAGCTAGAATTAAATAGGCGTTATTTTGCTGCGGTATCGCGTTAAATTGTAAACGCAACATAATAGAGTCACCAGTTTCTATAGCCTTAATTTTGCTAGTGGTACTATCAAAAAAATCTTGACCAGTGAGACCAGTTGGTGCATTAATGTCAATAATATTATCAGCAGCATCATCTTCAAAATTAATTGGTATATCCGCAAAATTGGATGGATCTGTAGCAGCAAGATCACTTATTGCACCTACCGTTCCTGCTAGGTTGGCATCTGTTAGCGATACCCAACCTGTTCTTTTAACACCGCCATTTTTGCTGGGCAACCATGATGTACCTGTCCAGTAATAAAATCCTGGCGCAACATTCAATCCAACGCCGGCTACAGTTGTCGTGGCCGTATTAAAAACCATGAGTCCCGTATGGTCAGTAGTTAAGCTTGGTATAGTAGTGATATCATCAAGACCTGTGAGAGCAACACGATTAATCAGTACTCCTGAATCATTACCATCGATCTGTAATGAGGTGCCATCCATGGGCAAGGCGGTATTGATACCAACCTGCGCTGGCAGCAAATTACAGGTTGCTAGTAAAATCAATAACTTAGTGCAGATTATATAATTTCTCATTTATTCAGGATCTAGAGGGTAAGGATTATTAAATCTAGCTTATTTTACACAATAGTTAATTAAAACAAGGTGTTCGCAGCGCGTGTAATCGACGAAATACATATAATTATCTCAAATGGACAAAATCAACATTAGCAATAAGTTCAAAATGTTTGAAGAAACTTGGACTCCAAAGATCATCACAGAGCTCAACGGCCAACAGGTGAAGCTTGCTAAGCTCAAAGGAGAGTTTGTGTGGCACAACCATGAACATGAGGACGAGTTGTTTTATGTGGTTAAGGGTGAGTTGATATTACGCTTTCGCGAAAGCGGTACAAATGAACAGACTGAGGTTATACTGAAACCTGGCGAGATGATCGTCGTGCCAGCTGGCGTAGATCACAAACCTATCGCGCATGAGGAATGTCACGTCATGCTTATAGAACCTGCAGGTATCAAACACACAGGCGATGTGCAGCATGAGCTTACTAAAGATAAGCTGGACTGGATATAGTTTTATGTTTTGGATAATGGCTAATTAGTTAATCCTATTTTTGCATTTTCTATACAAGCAAATGATAGTTACTAAAACCAAAGAAGAATTAGAAATCATGCGCCGTGCCGCGCTTATGGTAAGTAAGACCCTAGGAATGATCGCAGCAGAGATCAAACCTGGAGTTACTACACTACGACTGGACGAGCTAGCAGAAACGTATATAAGAGACAACGGTGCGATTCCAGGATTTAAAGGGTTGTATGACTGTCCTAGCACACTGCTTATCAGTCCTAATGAAGAGGTGGTTCACGGTATTCCCAAGGATGTACCTATCAAGGAAGGCGATATATTATCAGTAGACTGCGGTGCTATTGTCGATGGATTTTATGGTGATCATGCCTACACCTTTGCCGTTGGTGAGATTCCTAAGGAGACTCAACTACTTCTAGAGCGCACAAAAAATAGCTTATACATAGGTATCGATAAATTTAGACTAGGAAACCGTGTGGGCGATGTAGGTCATGCGATACAGGAATATTGTGAAGGATTTGGTTACGGCGTGGTACGTGAGCTGGTAGGTCATGGCATTGGAGCCGTTATGCATGAGGATCCACAAATGCCTAATTATGGCAAGCGTGGTCGCGGCAAGAAATTTATAGAAGGAATGACCGTCGCTATAGAACCTATGATCAATATGGGTACTAAAAGTATCCAGCATTATCCAGATGGATGGACGATCAAAACCAAAGACAAAAAGCCGAGTGCCCATTTTGAACACGATGTAGCTCTAGTAGATGGTGAACCTAGATTACTGAGCACATTTGATTACATCTATGAAGTGTTAGGAATAACATCTAACGAAGAAGATCCTTATCGCTGGAAAGAGTAAAGCGTCCAATTCAAGACAAAAAATAATCCCAACAAGCCAGCGACCTGTTGGGATTTTCACTTTAAAGCTATTAATTATTACAAATCTCCTCTAAAGATCAAGTCGATACCAAAAAACAATGAGCTGTCAAACTCGCTGTTCAATCTGTTTCTATCATCTCCATTTACCTGGAATGTGAGTACTTGAACACCTATCGTGTCACCCGTATTGTACAAACCATAATCTGTAGTATCAAATCCTACCTTACCTCGTACGATCAGTGTGTTGTCTAGGAAACCATAAGCACCAAATAGTCCAAAACGAATAGACTCTTCTTGCACATATTGATCTGCATTATCCTGAGTCAGGTTATACGCCTTTACCGATGTCAATATGTTAGCACCAACGCTCAATTTATCAGTCAACGAGTAGTTGATATCAGTACGTATAGGTAATGTCGCATTGATGTAGAACTTATCATTGTCACTCTTATACCACAATCCAACTAATGGCGTCAAGGTAGTACCAAACTCCTCTGAAGATACGTAGGTACCAAATTTCAAACTATAGCTGCTAGAATAACGCTTCTCTAACAGGGCTAGACCACCTATCTGAAAATCACGATCACCTAGATTCTCAGCAAAGTCAGAGGCAAATTTAGGCAGCACTACATACGTACCACTCCATCGATTGCCATGTTCTTGCTTTATACCAAAGTTGAGTCGTGTCATGATCAAATTTGTGCGGTCATCATCATTAAACTGCAATCCCAATCGTGTGTTCTCATAGGTGAAACCTCCTATAATGGTGGTAGTACCTGATACTGGAAACGGGAAATAGGCCTCGATGTTGGTATTGCTTACATCAGTCTCATCCTCATTTGCCTCATCAATGTTGCCTAGTGTGGCCTTATTATAGGAATACTTGAGGATATCCAGATAATCTTGACCCTGTGCCACGCTTATCGCGAGAAAGAATACAAAAACAGTAATTACATTTTTCATAAAGTTGGTTTTAAAACGGCAACAAACTACGGCAATAATTCATTATTCAATAATTGTTTTTATTCTTTTTTATCAATACCACACTCAAACATTAGTGAAGCAATGATATTCAAAAAGTTGATTGACGTCTATCAACCTATGTTTTCTCTTATTAGATTCTATCAATATCAAGCTAGTCCTTGTATTTTTGACATTGCTCGACAAGAGTAGCTTATCATATCACCACGTGAAAAAAATCTTCAAGTTTTTCCTTAATAAGATTCCGCGGCCGTTGCTCATTAAGGCCAGCTATGCGGTACGACCGGCCATAGCTTTGTATTATCGCGGTGATTGTTATGAGGATCCTATTGATGGCAGGACTTTTCGCAGTTTTCTTCCTTACGGATATGTCAACGTGCGAGAAAATGTCCTGTCGCCATCTACCTTGTCATTAGAACGTCATCGATTATTATGGCTATACCTGCAAAGAGAACTCAAAATCTTTGACAAGAAAATAGATCTACTTCACTTTGCACCAGAGCAGTGTTTTTATGACCGCTTTCGCGAAAGCGCAAACATCAACTATCTCACAACTGACCTAAATTCACCACTGGCCGATGTTCATGCAGATATCTGTAACCTGCCTTTTGAGGGCGATAGTTATGATTTGATTTTGTGTAATCACGTTCTTGAACATATTCCTGATGACGAGACTGCGATGCGTGAAATCTACAGAGTGCTTAAACCTGGTGGCACAGCAATATTGCAAATACCGCTAGACATGAGCCGCGAGGTCACTTATGAAGATGATAGCATCACAGACCGTGATGAGCGCGAACGTATATTTGGTCAGTACGATCACGTGCGCGTGTATGGCATGGATTACTTTGAGCGCCTGGACTCAATTGGTTTTAAAGTAGATGCGGTTGATTATACAAAAACACTAACCGCAGATCAAATCGATCGTTATAGGCTGGCACCAGGCGAGCTTATTCCTGTGGTCCGCAAACCTATAACTGAGGCTTAAGATTGAATCCTGGTGTGGATTCTAATTGCAGCTCGTCGTTCTCATCCAGATACATGATCAACACGTCAATTTCTGGCAAATTGGGTAATAACTCGCGAGACTTTTCTAACGGCATCGCCATGAAAGCGGTGGCATAACCATCGGCAATCGTACAGTTTTCTGCAATCACGTTCACACCTACTACCTTGCTAGGTCGCGCCAGCCCAGTCAGCGGATTTATCGTGTGCACAAACTGCTCACCATCTTCTGTAATTCTATATTTTCTATAGTTACCGCTACCTGCCATGGCTTTATTCTCAAGGCTTACCGTACCTACAAGCCTGCGATTTTGCAAGTTTTGGGTTGGGTCGTCTATTCCCACTACCCAAGCGTCGTCGCGATTCAGACTTTTGCCTTTGGCGGTGACTTCACCACCTACTTCAATGAGGTAATTGTCCACGCCACGATCTTCTAGCAGTTGTGCCAGATAATCCACCAGCGTTCCTTTACCTATCGCATTAAATTCCAGATACATTCCAGGCTGGCTAGAAATCAAGTTCATGGAATCTTGAGCAGCACTTGCAACAAGATCTAGCTTATGAAAACCGACAAATTGCTTTAAGCTATCGACTTGCTCTTGCGTTGGGATTTTGGTTTGCTCGCCATTTGCACCAAAGCCGTAAGCATTCACCAGATTACCTACTGTTGGATCAAAGTAGCCGTCTGTTTTTCTATAAATATCCTGTGCGGTTTTAAATACCGTTTGAAAGGCTTTACCTACCATCACGCTATCCTGACCATTGTTGAACTTATTGATCTGAGAATCTGCTACCCAAGTGCTCATGGACTCATTGAACATCTTGACGATGCTGTCGATGGGTTGTTCCAGCTCCAGCTCGGTATCGTTGTAATATTTGATGGCATATGTGGTCCCTATGGCGTTACCAGCCACTACATATTCAGGAACGGTATCGCTGCCCAATTGATCACAGCCAACGAACAACAAACTAAAAATGATGAGATAACGCATGGTAATAGATTTTAAGCAAAGGTATTGTGTAGATGTTTGATAAATTAAGAAAGCGACAAGTACGGTCTAACTTTTATTTAAGCACATGGCATTGCAAGAATCACTTTCTTTAAAGAAAAAATGGATTTACAATTATCAGGTAAGACCGCTCTGGTCACTGGATCAACTAAAGGAATAGGAAAAGCCATTGCCAAACAACTACTCAAGGAAGGTGCTAAAGTCATTATTCATGGAAGCTCTCAAAAATCAGTTGATAAAGCAATGTCAGATTTAGGGAGTTTTCCTGGCGCGACCGGCATGCCGTGCGATGTAGGCAATGAAAATGAGATCAATGACTTTATCAAGGACCTACCTGAGATTGATATTCTCGTCAACAATCTTGGAATCTTTGAACAGAAAGACTTTGCAGAGATTAAGGATGATGAATGGATCAAATTTTTTGAAATCAATGTCTTGAGCGGCATCCGCTTCAGTCGCGCGTTGTTCCCTAAAATGTTAGAAAAGAACAACCATGGTCGTGTCATATTTATAAGTAGCGAGAGCGCTTTGAACATTCCAGAAGATATGATTCAATACGGCATGACCAAAACGGCTCAACTAGCCATCTCTCGTGGACTAGCAAACTTGACCAAGGGAACTACCGTTACCGTAAATTCTGTTCTACCAGGTCCAACCTATTCTGATGGGATTGAAGATTTTCTAGACAGTATGAATGGTGGCGATCATGATCGAGATGAGATTCAAAGTGAATTTTTCAATAATGCCAGACCGTCAAGCCTGCTGCAACGATTTATTGAACCTGAAGAGATCGCAAATCTAGTGGCGTTTGTAGCTAGCCCTTTGTCAATTGCAACTAATGGTGCTTCCCTGCGTGCAGAAGGTGGTATCGTAAACTCTATTTAATCTCGATCAAGCCTGCATAATTGACCACATAGTCATCCTCATGGTGTACCGGCATCTCATAATCACGATTATTGGCGATGCCTACACCAGCATAAAATGTACGCGCCTTATACTTGACGGCATGATCGCGCACAGTGGTCATCAATTTTTCATCATAAACCACAGGGTTTTCAGGATATCGCACGGCTCTCACCACCACAAAATGAAGTTTCCCCTTTTTGAGCGCCACATATTGTGGATCCTTTTTAGGTTTTGAATTTATCGCCAAAAACTCAAATCCTTGATCTTCCATTTCCTTGCCCACAATATTCATCGCCAGCTGGTGTAATTCCTGTTCACTTAGTGGTGTCATAGTACAAAGATAGCACCTGTGTGGCTCTTGTAGTGCTGATAATGGATGGGTATTACGCTTTCGCGAAAGCGTAATGCCCAAAAACCAATACCTTATATTTAAAATCTCAATTTCTATTATTCCTATGAACAGACTTCTGTCACTTTTTGTACTCCTATTAATAGTGTCCTGCGATGATCAAGTGGCAGAACCTGAGCCTGCCGTGACGACACGACCTGTAACCGAGTATGTGAATCCATTTATAGGAACTGGTGGTCATGGCCACACATATCCTGGTGCGACCTTGCCGTTTGCCATGATGCAGTTGAGTCCAGACACGCGACTTGATGGTTGGGATGGATGCAGCGGTTATCACTACAGCGACGATAAAATCTACGGATTCTCTCACACGCATTTAAGCGGTACAGGAGTTTCTGATTATGGCGATATTTTACTAATGCCTACAAACACAGCCATACTTAACAACGGTGCCGATGGTGAGCCTAGCTATCGCTCGAGTTTCTCGCATGATAAAGAAAATGCATCGCCAGGATTTTATGAAGTACATCTAGATGATACTAATATTGACGTGGCGTTGACCGTTTCTAGACGCAGCGGTATGCATCGCTACCAGTTTCCTGATTCTACAAATCAATTTGTGATCTTGGATCTAGAACATAGAGATCAATTGCTGGAACACGATGTTCAATTTAACAATGCTAGAGAGCTATCTGGTAAACGATTTTCTAAAGCTTGGGCGTCAAGGCAGATGTTATTCTTCTACATCGAGACCTCGCACGATATTAAAAACTGGGATACCATGTATGAAACTGCGCCCAGCAAACTGGCTCTTGAATTTGACAATCCCAAAAATGAACCAGTCTACATCAAGATAGGAATCAGTCCTGTGGATGCTACTGGAGCAAAACAGAATCTCCATGAAGAAATAGCTGAGAAAACGTTTGAAGAGGTTCAAGAAGAGGCAAACAAAATCTGGCGTGGCGAGCTTGAAAAAATCATTGTTGAAGACGACGATGAGGATAAACTTGCCATTTTTTATACCTCACTCTATCACAGCATGCTTGCTCCTAACATTTATCAAGATGTCGATGGCCGCTATCGCGGTATGGATCTAGAGATCCACGAGACTCAGGATTTTGATTATTATACGGTGTTTTCTTTATGGGATACCTATCGCGCCGCGCATCCACTCTACACCATCATTGACCAGAAACGTACCAACGATTTCATCAACACCTTCAACGCAAAATATGATGAAGGTGGTATCCTACCTATCTGGGATTTGAGTGGTAACTACACAGGTTGCATGATAGGTTATCACGCCGTACCTGTAATCGCAGATGCTTATTTAAAAGGCATACGCGATTATGACACAGACAAGGCGCTGGAAGCCATGCTACATTCTGCCACGCGAGATAAATTAGGGCTTAAGAGTTATAAGGAATATGGATTTATTCCAGTAGAAGAAGAAAGTGAGTCCGTTTCTAAAACACTGGAATATGCATACGACGACTGGACGATTGCGCAAATGGCTACCGCCATGGGTAGAGACTCCATTGCTGGCAATTATTATAAACGCGCGCAGAATTATAAGAACCTATACAATCCGCTTTCAGGATTTTTTCAAGGGCGTTTCCGCAATACTTGGTTTGCACCTTTTGATCCTTACGAGGTGAACTTTAATTATACTGAAGCAAATGCATGGCAATACTCGATGTACGCACCACAAGATATTGCCGGTCATATCAAACTTATGGGCGGTAAGACCAGTTATGAAAACCACCTAGATCATTTATTTGAAGGAAAAACACAAACGTCAGGTCGCGATCAAGCAGACATTACAGGATTGATCGGGCAATACGCACATGGTAATGAACCAAGCCACCACATGGCTTATTTGTATAATTATGTAGGCAAACCTCACAAAACGCAAGAGCGAGTGCATGAAATTCTCACCACTTTATATCAAAATAGTCCTGATGGTATTTCAGGCAATGAGGATTGTGGTCAAATGAGCGCTTGGTACGTGCTTAGTTCGTTAGGATTTTATCCAGTGACGCCTGGTAGTAATGACTATGTAGTAGGTACACCATTATTTAAAAAGGCGACCATACATCTTGAGAATGGCAACCAGCTCACGATAGAGCGTGAAGGTAGCGGCAAATACATTTCAGGCATGTCTATAAGCCGTGATCGTGAAACTTACGGTCGCACTAGAGCAAACAATTATTCCTATATCACCCATGATGATATCATGAAAGGTGGTCACTGGGTTTTTGAAATGCAAGAGGAGCCATCAAAATGGGGTAGCGCGGTTCAATATCGTCCGATGACATCTATTGATGAATCTCTAATAGTAACTGCACCCGTAATAAGTAATGGTGATATATCCTTTGCTAGGTCCACCACAGTTGAGCTGGATAACATCACGGATAATTCTACAATTTATTACGGTATTGATGAGGCGCCTTTTAAACTATACAAGGAAGCTTTTGAGTTGAACAAATCATCTGAGCTAAGAACTTATGCTGTGAAAAAGGGAATTTCAAGCGATACCATTACTACCTCGTTTTACAAGTATGACGATAGTCGCAAGATCAATCTAGATTATACCTATGCAAATGAGTATAGTGCTGGCGGCGATGATGCGCTCATCGATGGTATGCGTGGCTCTACTGATTTTAGATCTGGTTCCTGGCAAGGTATTAAAAACCAAGACCTGAACGCTACAATAGATTTGGGAGCGATGAAAAACGTGAATTCTGTTTCTATCAATTTCTTGAAAGATCAACGCAGCTGGATATTTTATCCCAAAGAACTGAACGTTGACATACTGGACTCAAATCGCAATCTAATCGATAGCGTGACGGTTCAACTACCAGAAACAGGTCACGAAGAAACAAGCGAGATTCATACAGAGACAGTCAATTTTACCAATGCAAAGACTAGATATATTAAAGTGGTAGCTACCAACTATGGCGCACTACCCGATTGGCATCTAGGCTATCCCATGAATGGTACGGCTTGGATATTTGTAGATGAAATAACCATTAATTAGTGGATAGAAGAAACTTCATAAAGAAAAGTTCTTACGGCGGCGTGGCATTAAGCTTAGGGTTACATCTAGCAGCATGTAGATCCATCAATGCTGTTTCGGGAAAAATTAATCCTATATCCATTTGTACATGGGGTTTTGTAGATGCCAATGCGGCGGCTGGTCGTGCCTTAGAAAATGGTAATAATGCACTTGATGCGGCTATTAAAGGTGTCAACGTTGAGGAAAAAGATCTTAAAAACACTACCGTAGGTAATGGCGCCGCTCCAGATCGAGAAGGCAATGTGACATTAGATGCCAGCGTGATGGATCATCAAGGAAATTGTGGCAGTGTAGTCTATGTGCAGGATATTCAAAATGTTGCATCGCTCGCTAGAGAAGTCATGGATCATTCACCACACGTGATGCTAGCAGGCGATGGCGCTTATCAGTTTGCCATCAATCGAGGTTTCAAAAAACAAAATCTACTCACTGACAATTCAAAAAATCAATATCGAGAATGGCTTAAAACCAGCAAATACAAACCTGTCATCAACATTGAAAACCATGATACTATAGGAGTGATTTGTAGGGATATTAACGGCAACTTATCAGGAGCATGCTCCACATCTGGGCTTGCTTACAAGATGCCTGGTCGTGTAGGCGATAGTCCGATTATTGGTGCTGGATTATATGTCGATAATGAGATTGGTGCCGCGGCAGCTACTGGATTGGGTGAGGAAATCATGAAAACCGTAGGCAGCTTCTTGATAGTAGAACTCATGCGCAACGGCAAGTCGCCGCAAGAAGCTTGTGAAGAGGCCGTCAAGCGCACCGCCAAAAGAGCAGCAAACCCTGAAGACTTTCAAGTGGCATATATCGCGATGAATAAAGCTGGTGAGACTGGCTACTACAGTTTACAACAAGGATTTGCCATGATGGAATATTCTAATGGCACAAATCGTCGCAAAGAGTCTGCTTACTATTTAAAAACATAATTTATTGATTAAAAGTGGTTAGCTTAGTCACGCTTTCGCGAAAGCGTAACAATCATCACAACTTTACTGCATAGACACCTAACTGAGATTCATGACAACCAACAAAACCAATTACACCGTACCATTTATCATCATTACCACGCTCTTCTTTTTATGGGGATTTATAACCGTGCTGGTTGATAGTCTCGTTCCTCGATTGAGAGAGGTTTTTGAATTGAGTTATTTCCAGGCAGGATTGGTTCAGTTTGCGTTTTTCCTCGCCTACTTTGTGTTTTCCATTCCAGCTGGATTGTTGCTTTCTAAAGTAGGCTACAAAAAAGGAATCGTGATAGGCCTTTCAACGATGGCATTGGGTTGCTTACTCTTCTACCCAGCATCGTCAGAACGTATTTTTAGCGTATTTCTACTCGCCTACTTCACGCTTGCGGCAGGAATCACCATACTGCAGGTAGCAGCAAATCCATATGTAGCGGTTCTGGGATCAGAACAAGGTGCTGGTAGCCGCTTGAACCTGGCGCAGGCGTTTAACTCGCTGGGAACTGCGATCGCACCTATCGCTGGTGCAGCTTTCTTACTGAGTGACAAGATCCTCAACTCCCAAGAAATAGATATGCTAACGACGGTAGATCGCGAGAATTATTACATCAGCGAGGCCGCTGCAGTGCAGACTCCGTTTTTGTTTTTTGCTGGACTGATTGCTGCATTAGCAGTAGCTTTTATATTTATCAAATTGCCACAGTTACAGGAAACTGCCAAGGGTGGTTACAGCGCACTACTCAAGAAAACATCTGTATGGATGGGCGCAGCAGGAATATTTGTTTATGTAGGTGCCGAGGTTGCGATAGGAAGTTATCTGGTCAACTATTTTATCAATCTAAATCTAGATCAAACCATTGTTGAGAATGAAACAATGAGTGGTATCGCTTCCTTCTTTTTGAACGCAGACTTGAGTGCCATTGACTCAAAAGCCATCGTTGGCGCTTTCTTATTCTTCTATTGGACGGGCGCTATGGTAGGTCGATTTATAGGTAGTGCGTTGATGCGATTTATACCATCGCACAAGGTTCTTATCAGTTTTACGGCGCTGGCAATCGCCATGATCTTTATCAGTATCTCTACAGATGGATTTGTAGCCATGTGGTCCATATTGGCAGTTGGTTTGTTCAACTCCATTATGTTTCCAACCATTTTTACCTTAACGCTTAATGGATTGGGCGAATTAAAACCACAAGCGTCTGGTGTGTTGTGTATGGCGATTGTAGGTGGTGCGATCGTGCCTATCAGTTTTGGAGCCCTAGCCGACTCGCTAGGATTTGCACTTGCATTCCTTCTGCCTATGGCATGTTATGCCTATATCATGTTCTTTGCTTTTTATAAGGGTAGGAAGATTGTGGTGGGATGATGAGGCGGCTAATTGTTTTTATAGCGCTGATCGCCTTTCTTATAAGTTGTAAAGAAACTTCAACAACTCCAGAAAATACGGTGGAAGAAACAAGTACCGTACAAAATTTTAGACCTGTTGAGCAAAACTTTCTGTACCGAGAGTTTCAATTAGATTCTCTGAATCAAAAAAGTCTTGAAAGTTTGTATGATATGAATTTATCAAATAATGTGGTGGCTGAGAATGATCCATATTTAAAACAGAACAGGAAATTCAGTTCCTCAGTGGAATTATTTTATTACCCCTATGACTCTTTACCCAGATATGAATCGATAATCTATTATTTGAAAGGAGAATACGTCAGGTCGTTTGATCTCGTTAATTATAATTATGACGGTGAAATAATTAGCCATTATGAGTTGATAGATTCATATGGAGATGGTGGTTTTTACGTTTATTCAGAATTAGAGACCAAAGACACAGATCGTTATAAGAAGACGATTTACGAAGGAAAGCTTTTAATATACGATAGTATAAATGATCAGTCTTCGTTTTATCATAACGATACAACTCAAGTAATAATTGATTTGAAGAAAAACGGTATTATCAATGCTGACACGATAGTTGCCATGAATAAGAAGTCACTATGATCTTTGATAAAAAACTAAGTTTTGTAAATAAAACTTTCTTCTCTCTTTTACTTTTTCTGTGCACGCTCACGACGCAAGCTCAAGTAGAAAAAGTTCCAGTGAGCGTTTTTTTTGTCAACTGCTATGATAATGAACTATCACTTTATTTTGATAATATAGAAATGATTTCTAAGGAAACAGGTATTGCCGAATCCATTGTCTCCGATTATGGTACATTTAAATTCTCTGCTATTCCTGGAAATTATGTTTTTAAATACAAGAACATTTTCGATCAAGTGATGGAAACTGAGGCTATCATAAGCCAGGAAATGAATACTCAGATTAAACTGTGTGTCGATCATTTGACAAGTAATAATGTCCAGACCTTAGCCTCAAAATTTGATCACGGTGACAAGTTCATTATTGATATAAACTCATCAGGTTGTTTTCATAACGAAAGAGTGACATTCAAGTTTTTCTTTTTAGCAAATGAGATTGTAGGCGAGGTATGGAACGGTGAAAAATTGAAAAAGAGAAAACACTTAGGTACTGATATTAAAGAAATCGTTGACTTCGAGAAAAAGGTGCGCTTGATATCAAGACAAGATGGTGGATGCACTACAACAGATCGTTACACAATCAAATTAAATGATCAAGAGTACAAAGCCATTGACGGCAGTTGCTCATGGAACGGAATGGACGCTCTTTATAAACAATTATTTCTCTAATCATCTTCCATATAAAAAATCCCGATCTAAATAGATCGGGATTTTTTATGAGTAACACTTTCGCGCCTGCCTGCCGATCAGGCAGGAAAGCGGAATAAATAATTATCTATCCACCAAAGTCATCAAAACGTATGTTTTCTGGTGGTACACCAAAGTCCTCGGCCATTTTACCAACGGCGTTGTTCATCAACGGTGGTCCACAGAAGTACACTTCTATATCTTCTGGTGCTTCATGCTTAGTCAAGTACTGATCAATCACTACTTGGTGAATGAAGCCTACAAATCCATCTCCTGACTCGTCATGGATATCTTCTTTCACTTTCCAGTTATCTTCTTCTAGCGGCTCTGAAAGAGCTAGGTAGAATTTGAAGTTAGGGAACTCACGCTCCAGTGAACGGAAGTGCTCAATGTAGAACAACTCACGCTTGCTACGACCACCGTACCAGTAAGTTACCTTGCGGTCGGTTTTCAAGGTCTTAAACAATTCATATAAGTGAGATCTCATAGGTGCCATTCCTGCACCACCACCTACATAAAGCATCTCTGCATCACTGTGATTGATAAAGAATTCACCGTAAGGTCCTGAAATGATTACCTTATCGCCTGGCTTTTGATTAAAGATGTATGAACTAGCAATACCAGGATTTACATCCATCCAATTATTCTTAGCTCTATCCCATGGCGGCGTTGCGATACGAACGTTTAGCATGATCTCACGACCTTCTGCTGGGAAAGACGCCATGGAGTATGCACGTTCTACTGTTTCAGGGTTTTTCATCACCAGTGGCCACAAGTTGAACTTGTCCCATTCTGCTTGAAACTTATCTGCTGTATCGTGCTCTTCAGGGTGCGCTGTGATGTCCATATCTTGGTACTTCACTTCACACTTAGGAATCTCAATCTGGATATAACCACCAGCTTCATAATCCATATCTTCAGGAAGACGTACTACGAACTCTTTAATAAATGAAGCTACATTGTAGTTACGCACAACTTCTGCTTCCCATTTCTTGATACCGAATACCTCTTCTGGTATCTCGATCTTCATGTCCTGCTTCACCTTCACCTGGCAGCCTAGTCTCCATCCTGCAGCAATCTCTTTACGGGTAAAGTGAGGCACCTCGGTTGGTAATATAGAACCACCACCATCAGTTACAACACACTTACATTGCACACAAGTACCACCACCACCACATGCAGATGGCAGGAATAATTTGTTGTCACCTAGAGTCCCTAGAAGCGTACCACCAGATCCTGTAGTAATGTCCTTCTCGCCGTTAACGTTGATCGTAACCGGACCAGAAGGCAATAATTTTGATTTTGCCGTAAGCAACAACGTCACTAGTAGCAATATAAGCACTAGGAATATTGCCGCACTGGCTAATATGGTAATTACGTTAGAATCCATAGCTTGTTCTTTCTTATGATTAAATTTCTATTCCCATAAAACTCATGAAGCCTAAGGCCATAAGTCCTGTGATGATAAATGTGATACCTAGACCTCTTAATGGTGCAGGCACATTTGAATAAGTGATTTTCTCACGAATTGCCGCAATGGCTAGAATGGCTAGGAAAAATCCAAAACCAGAACCTATTCCATAAACAGCTGCCTCGTCAATACCAGAGAAATCCTTTTGCTGCATAAATAATGATCCACCTAGAATCGCACAGTTTACTGCGATAAGTGGTAGGAAAATACCTAGCGCTCCATATAATGCTGGTGCAAATCGTTCCACGATCATTTCTACCAGCTGTACCATGCTCGCGATCACCGCGATAAACATGATAAAACTCAAGAAACTAAGGTCGATACTAGCATACTCTTCACCCAACCATAGGCTCAATGCGCCAGGCTTTAATAAATAAGTGTCCAGCAACCAGTTGATAGGAACCGTGATTCCCAATACAAATACTACAGCGGCACCTAGACCTACAGCGGTCTTAACAGACTTTGAGACGGCCAGATAAGAACACATACCCAAGAAATAGGCAAAGACCATGTTCTCGATAAAAATACTTCTTACAGCGAGATTGATTAAATCCATTTTCTAATTCTTAAGTTGTTTAGTTTTCTTCAATTAATGTACGGTTGCGACTGCGCTGCACCCAGATGATAATACCTACAGTAATAAGAGCCATAGGTGACAAAAGCATCAAACCGTTATCCACATATCCAAAGTCATAAACTGCCTCTGGTATAATTTCAATTCCCAATAATTTTCCTGCACCTAGCAACTCTCTAAAAAATGCTACTAAGATCAAGATGAAAGCGTATCCAGCTGCGTTACCTATACCATCAAGGAATGATTTATAAATACCGTGTCCTAGAGCAAATGCCTCAAGACGACCCATAACGATACAGTTGGTAATAATCAACCCTACAAAAACCGAGAGTTGTTTAGAAACGTCGTATGCATACGCTCTCAAAACCTGGTCAACCAAGATTACAAGAGCTGCAACAACAACTAACTGCACGATAATTCTAATACGCGACGGTATCAAATTACGTAATGCAGATACAATCATGTTACTAAAAGCCATTACAGCCATCACGGCAAGGCTCATCACGATAGCTGGTTTCAATTGAACTGTAATCGCAAGAGCTGAACATATTCCTAGTACCTGAACTGTAATTGGATTGTTGTCTGTCAATGGATCAGATAGAAGCTTGCGATTCTTCTTACCTAGCAAGCCTTCTCTCTCGTCTGTATCAGATAGGAAAAGGATAAGACCTTGCTTTTTTGATTCTTTATTTTGCGCCATAGAGCTTTTATTTATTCCGCTTTCGCGAAAGCGTAATCACATTACCAGCATTACTGCATGGCAACCTTTACGTCAGTTTTTGATTTAAAGTATGGTAGATAATTCTTGAGTCTTTCAGAAATCATGTCGGTCACGCCATCACCGGTGATTGTAGCACCTGCGATAGCATCTACGGCATTGTCATCCTTGTTCTCACCGCCTTGGTAACCCTTTGCAACAGATACCCCTATAAAGTTCCCAGACTCATCCATGATTTTTTCATCATCAAAACGCTTCTTGAACCATCCTTGGGTAATTTCTGCACCTAGACCTGGCGTTTCTCCTTTATGATCAAACACTGCACCCTTGATCGTGTTCACGTCATCCTTTAAAGCTACATAACCCCATATAGCATCCCAAAGACCTTTACCTCTTAATGGCACAATATAGTATTGAGTGCCTTCAACATCAGCTACGTATAGAGGAAATGCCTGCTCTTCAACTGGCTTTTTAAGTTCCTTCTTGAGATCCACAGTAAATGCATCCACATCTGTGCGTACATCGCCGTTGTTATCCAATGCTAGTTGTTCAACGATATATTTATTAAAAAGAGTTGCAGCGCTATCTCTAGTAGTCTCGATACCAACAGTACCCAAGATGTTTTGCATCTTTTCTTCCTTTACATTCTTTGCTTGCGCTGGTTGCAAATTAGTTGCTGCAAAAGCTAACGTACATGCTACCACTGCCACCATTAAAAAGGCAAACAAAAATGTATATGAGTTTGAATTTCTATCCATGATTAAGCTGTTTGAAGTTGTGCTTGAGCTTTTTTCAAGCGTTTTTTGCGCTTACCCACGTTTGCTTGAACAACATAATGATCAATCGTAGGTGCAAATACATTCATTAATAGAATAGCGAGCATGATTCCTTCAGGATATGCTGGATTGAATATGCGTATCATGATACCAAAGAAACCAATCAAGATACCATAGATCCATTTTCCCTTAAAGGTTTGTGCAGCACTCACTGGATCAGTAGCCATAAAGACCACACCAAACAAGATACTACCTACAACCATATGCTGCCAGAATGGGAAGTTGATTAACTGATTTGTTCCTAATTCCATAAGTGTTGCGTCCCATCCAGATAATCCTAGACCTGCAACGGCACCAGCATCATTGTAAACCTGATCCAATGTGATAGCACCACTTTCTACAAGATTGGTGATAAAATCGTTACCCAAATTACCAAAGAAGTTAAATATCGCGCCCATGGCAAGACCACCTATGATACCACCTAAAATGATTCTCCAGCTACCTACTTTGGTCGCTATTAATATAATGGCACCTAGAATAACTAGTAATGCAGAAGTTTCTGCCACGGATCCTGGAATCGTACCATAAAACATATCATCAAAACTAATATTTGAGAGCACTGATGCCTCTTCTACCGGTGCAGCAAATGCTACCGAGTTTGCAGCAGATCCCATCACGCTACCGTCGTATTGACCACTAGCCAATGATCCTAAAATCGTCTCACCTGAAATGGCGTCCGTGCTACCTTCATGTACCCATATCGCATTACCTGACATGTAAAGAGGATATGCAAAGAATGCAAATGCTCTTGCCGTCAATGCTGGGTTCAAAATATTCATTCCCGTACCTCCAAAAGCTTCTTTACCAATGAGTACGGCAAATGCTACAGACAACGCTAGCATCCATAATGGAATATCTACTGGGAAAATCATTGGGATCAACAATCCAGTTACCAGGTAACCTTCATTCACTTCATGACCACGATAAATCGCAAAGATGAATTCAATCGTAAGACCTACAACGTAGGAAACGATGATCAATGGCATTACCAAAATAGCGCCTTCAATAAAAGCGTCCCAAAACGGCACATCCATAACACTAGCAAGACCTCTTTCTTGATATAGGTATTGCGCACCTGTGTTCCACATACCAAATAGTAGCGCTGGAATCAAAGCCAACACCACAGTAATCATGGTGCGCTTCAAGTCCACAACGTCACGTATGTGAGCACCTTTTTTGGTTGTGTGGTTAGGTGTGAAAAGAAATGTATCGAACGCATTGATTGCTGGAGCAAACTTTTCATATTTCTCTCCAGGTTCGAAAGGCTTTCTAGCCTGATCTAATTTAGCTCTTACCCAATTCATAGTTTTATCCTACTTCGGTTATCATTAAGTCTAGACCTAGACGTATAATTTCTTGCGCCTCGATCTTTGATGTGTTCACATAATCTATTAATGCAAAATCTTCTGGTGCCACCTCATAGATACCTAAGTTCTCCATACTCTCGATGTCTCCAGCCATGCAGGCCTTAATCAATTGCATAGGATAAATATTCATAGGCATCACCTCTTCCATCTCGCCAGTCACTACCAGCGCTCTTTCCTCACCATTAAGATTTGTATTCACTTTACTCTTACCACCAGTTAACCATGACAATGAGGTTCCAGAAATTGACGGTACATCATTTCGGGTAAATGGCAACCATCCTAGAAAAGCATATTCATTACCTTCTGGAATGAGTGTTACCGTGTTGTGGTAATAGTTAAGATACTGGTCGTTATTAATCTGGTCGCCTGTCAAAACATCACCAGAAATTATTCTAGTTTCCTGAGTATTTACTTCACCAACCAGATCAGAAACTTTTGCGCCAATTTTGGTCGTATAATAATGTCTCTTTTCCTCAGCAACCTCAGTTCCTGCAAGAGCTACCGTGCGCACTGCATCAAACTTACCTGTTAAGAATAAATTACCGATGGTTGCAACATCTTCTGCGCCAACAGCCCAAACTTTCTCACCAAAATTGATAGGATCCAGTTTGTGGATTTGAACACCTACGTTTCCTGCTGGATGCGGCCCTTTCACTTTATGAACCTCAACATTCTTAATATCGCTAAGGTTTGATTTTTTACCTATACACAAATGAACTTTACCTTCTGTCAATCTAGACAGTGCATTCACACCTGCTTGAAAGGCTTCTTTTCTATCCTTGAGAATAAAATCAACATCACCAGCAAGTGGTGCGCTGGTATAGGCCGAAATAAATATTGCTTTAGGAGTATCTTCTGGACCAGCGACAATATCGTACGGTCTTTGGATGATAAACGGCCAGCAACCGCTTTCTAATAATCTTGTGCGTACTGCAGTAGGATCAGCTTGCAATGGATCCATGGATCCATGCTCGTAAAAAGTGTCACTCGCATCAGCTTGAATACGCACTTCCATTACGCGACGTTTTGCACCTCGCACGATCTCACTAATAGTACCGCTTACTGGTGCTGCAAATTTTACAGCCTCATCATACTTTGAATAGAAGATAATTTCGCCAGCTTTTACAGCTGCTCCTTCTTTCAAAATCAACTTAGGTACAACAGCATGAAAATCGGGTGGTTTCACAGCATAAACACTGGAACGCGGTGCGGTGACAAGCTTATGGCCTGCCTCACCTTTTAGCTTGAGATCAAGCCCTTTTCTTATTCGAATGTCTTTTGACATAGGATCTTTGGATTTAGTCCATTTTGGGACTGCAAATCTAGGTAATTATTGAACGCAAAATTATGAGGTAAAATTATTTAGAACTTATCTAAATAAAGGTTTAAGGTCGCTTTGGCATTGCTTTCGCTTTAAGCTAAACCTATCTAAATTTAAGCTTTAAAACCTACTTTTGCTTCTATGAAGTATTTAATCTTTACTGTTATTTTCTTTTTGACAGTTCCGCCTATTTCTGCACAGGAAATGGATGAATTGGTCAATGATCCCGAATTCATAAAAACCGTTACACTCAATCGCCCTGCGGAAAATATGTTCCCGATCTACAAATTAGGTGAGCGCATAAATCTGTCATTTGATGACATTACAGCGCAGGAAGATGATTACTACTATCAGATTGAGCATTATGATTATAATTGGGAGCCCAGTGCGCTTTACAAGAACGAATTTATGACAGGTGTTGACGATCAGCGCATTATAAATTACCGCAATTCGTTTACCACACTGCAAGCCTACAGTCATTATGAGTTAAGCATTCCCAATCGATGGACTGAGGCATTGACACGATCAGGAAATTACATGATCCACATCTATAATGATGATCGTGAACTATTGTTCTCACGCAAATTTATGATTGTTGAACCTAGAGCCACCGTAGGTGTACAAATACGTAGAGCGCGTGACCTAGAATACGTCAACACACAACAGCGCGTTCAGTTTTTTGTAGACTCAAAAGAGATCAACTTTATCAATCCTGCACAAAATCTTAAGGTTGCTATCATACAAAATCTTGATCTAGAATCGGCGGTTTACGGTCTAGAGCCTCAATTCAATCTAGGTAATAGGCAGGAATACAATTATGATGGACCAGCATCTTTTTGGGCTGGTAATGAGTATTTGAATTTTGAAAGTAGGGATTTTAGGGCGCCTAACAACAATATTGATTTTGTCAAACTAGGCGAGCTTTACAACACCCATCTTTACATCGACCGATCAAGATTTTTGGATGAATACACATACAATCCAGATATCAACGGTGGTTTTCTAGTGAGTACAGTTACTAATGAGGACAACGACATCCAGGCAGAATATACTAAGGTTCATTTTACCATGGATCCAGGCATCGTCCTGCCTGAAGGTACAAGCGTTTTTGTTTCTGGAAACTATAATGGCTATCAATTACAGGAAGAAAATCTCATGGTGCATGATGAAGTAAGAAATCTATACACCACGACAATGCTCATGAAGCAAGGTTTTTACAACTACATTTATAGAGCCTATGATGCAAATGGCGAGGAAATACCAGGATTGATTTCTGGCAATAAATGGCCTACCGAAAATCTTTACACAGTACTCGCCTACTATCGCGAGCCAGGTGGCCGTTATGATCGACTTATAGGAATAGGTGCTGGAAATAGCGCAAACATTACCAATTAATTATATTTGATCGACCCAACCATCGATCATGAAGCATCCAGTAAGATCCTTGCCGCAATACCGCAGCACGCACTGTCTTAATTGCGAGACACCGCTGGAAGATGTGGACAAATATTGCCACCAGTGTGGACAGCTTAATAGTAAGAAGCGACTGGCACTAAGTGATTTTTTCAGTGAATTGTTCGCCAACTTTATCAGCTACGACAACAGGATATGGCGCACGATAAGCGGTATCCTTTTCAAACCAGGTAAGGTCACGCAGGAATACTGCGCAGGCAAGCGCGTTCATTATGCTAATCCATTCCGTTTCTTTTTATCAGTGACGATCGTCTTTTTCTTATTAGGTCAATTGTTTCTTAATTGGGACGATGATTTTACAGAGTTTGTAGAAGGAATGAATGAAGGCATCGAGAAAGGCATGGAACAAGCCCAAAGCGATGCAAATTTATTGGAATTGGTAAGGCGCCGTGATTCGCTAGAGTCTCAAGGCAATCGTATTGCCGCTGGCGTATTGACTGAGGTCATTGACGATATAGAGCTACAACCAGACAGCACTCAAGCGATACCTAAATACGCAACCCAACAGCAGTTAGATGAGAAAAACTATCTCTATAAATACCTCGCTCAAACAGACGATTATAAAACGCATGCAGAACGTAATCCTGCCATGAACATCAATCAGGCACTCATAAGCCTTGATCATGAAGTCACTGATCTTAATCGATCGCGATACAGGAAAGCTCGTCGTTTTAATGCGCTAGAAAAGCAACCCTATCAATTAGTAGAAATGGTGGTACCCAAAATACCATTGTTCCTATTCTTTTTTGCACCAGCCATTAGCCTCTTTTTATGGTTGGTATATATTAGGAGAGACTATAATTATATGGAACACATGGTTTTCACCTTTCACGTGTTTACTTTCTTTTTCCTGAGTCTTTTTATATTGTTAGGTATGGTTAGTCTATCCTTCGGTTGGATCTCTTGGGAATGGATGAGCCTAATCATCTTAGGCGTTCTAGGGCCTTTTTACCTCTACAAAGCCATGCGCAATTTTTACAAACAAGGCAGATTTAAGACCATTGTCAAGTTTGCATTTTTAAATTTTGTATTTTTAGTGCTATTCACAGTAAGCGCCAGCCTATTTGTCGTGGGCAGCGTGTTTATAGGAGTCTGACATGTTACAACAGGTTACCAGAGGCATCAAGATATCGGTGCAAACGAGTTTTCAGGGTACATTTTATAAGAATTATAAGATGCACTTTGCCTTTGGGTACCAGATTACTATTGAGAACCAAAGCAAGGACAGCGTGCAGCTCAACTCACGCCAGTGGAAGATTCAAGACAGTTTGAACAACACACAGGTCGTCACCGGTGAAGGCGTGATAGGCAAGAAACCAGTCCTTAAACCAGGTGAGTCTCACAGTTATGAGAGCGGTTGTTTACTAGCGTCATCCTTTGGCAACATGAGCGGCTTTTACAATATGGTTAACCTCACTTCTACACGGCAATTCACTGTTTTTGTCCCTAGCTTTAAGCTTAGTGCACCGTTTGCGCTTAATTAGACATAGCTTGTAGCGGTCGCACGATAGCTCACATTATAATACCTCACTTTACTTTTAATTTTATTTTTTCTCGGTTCCGCTTTCGCGAAAGCTTATAAGCCCAAAGTCAATCATCAAGCAAAGAACATGGTGGTACTATCTCTCCTGTTGCACGATAGCTTTACTGCTTACCTACCATGATGAAGAAATCAAAATCTTGTGCAACTCCTATCCTAATTGCCAGAGAACTCTAGATAAAGCAGAAGAAACTTATAATTTCTAAATACTTGGAGTAAAAAATCATCAGCCCACTTGCAAGCAGTTGTAAAACGACCGTGATCTCCTTATTATGATGATGTGGTTGAGAATTATGCTTTCGCGAAAGCGTTATTATTCTATTAAAACTATGCGCTCATACGCTTTACCAATAGACAGCTGTAGGCATTGCGTGTATGATTTTGTACTTTCACAGCTGAATAAAATAAGACACATTATCATGGGAAAAGGATTTTTCAATGTACCCGTAGCGGTCAATGAACCTATATTATCATATGCGCCAGGCACTCACGAGCGAGAAGAAGTATTGCGCGCTTATCAAGAATTTTATGCCACACAAACCGCGGTGCCTTTGTACATAGGCGACGAGGAAATCACCACCAAGGACACTGGCGAGATACGACCACCGCACGATCACCAAAACGTTGTTGGAACCTACAGCCGTGCAGGTAAAAAAGAAGTGAAAAAAGCGATTAAGGTTGCGCTGGAAGCTCGTAAGGAATGGTCAAAATTACCATGGGAACAGCGCGCAGGAATCTTCCTAAAAGCTGCAGAACTCATCGCTGGACCTTACCGTGCTCGCATTAATGCCGCAACCATGGTCAACCAGTCAAAAACCGTTTTTCAAGCAGAAATCGACGCGGCCTGTGAGCTGATCGACTTCTTGAGATTTAATGTGGAGTACATGACCGAGATCTATGCAGAGCAGCCAGAATCTACAAGCGGTGCGTGGAACAGACTAGAATACAGACCGCTGGAAGGATTTATCTACTGTATAAGTCCCTTCAACTTTACGGCTATTGCTGGAAACTTGCCAGCGAGTGCAGCTTTGATGGGTAATGTGACCGTATGGAAACCTAGTGACCACCAGATGCTGAGCGCTAATGTGATCATGGAAGTATTTAAAGAAGCTGGCGTGCCAGATGGCGTGATCAATATGGTGAATGCAGATCCAGTGATGATGACCAAAGAAGTTTTGGGTCATGAGGATTTTGCTGGAGTTCACTTTACAGGTTCTACAACTGTTTTTAAAGGTTTGTGGGAACAAATAGGTAAGAATATTCATAAGTACAAAACCTATCCGCGTATTGTAGGTGAGACTGGTGGTAAAGACTTTATCGTAGCGCACAAAACTGCCATACCACAACAAGTTGCCACGGCAATTACACGCGGTGCCTTTGAATTCCAAGGTCAAAAATGTAGTGCCGCATCACGTGCTTATATATCTGAAAGTATATGGGCTGACGTGAAAGAAGCGCTAGGAAAAGATCTAGAAAGCATCACGATGGGATCGCCAGGTGACATGAGCAACTTCATGACTGCCGTGATTCATGAAGGATCGTTTGACAAGCTGGCCAAGTATATCGATGCTGCCAAAAAAAGTAAAAAAGCTGAAGTGATTTTTGGAGGTGGTTATGACAAGAGTGAAGGCTACTTTATAGAGCCTACCGTCATCGTGACTACAGATCCTAATTATGAAACCATGGAGACAGAGCTTTTTGGTCCTGTAATTACCATCTATGTTTATAAAGATAAAAATTGGGAAGAGACGTTAAAGCTAGTCGATGAGACCAGTATCTATGCCTTGACAGGTGCGGTGCTATCACAAGATCGTTATGCGCTATCGCAAGCAACTGATGCCTTGCAAAATTGTGCTGGTAACTTCTACCTTAACGATAAGCCTACTGGTGCCGTGGTAGGACAGCAGCCTTTTGGTGGTGCGAGAGCCTCTGGAACTAACGACAAAGCAGGTTCTAAACTTAATCTTCTACGCTGGGTAAGCCCACGTATGATCAAAGAAACTTTCGTCACACCTACGGATTATAGGTATCCGTTTTTGGGTGAGTAGGTTTTAAGATTAATGCAATAAAAAATGCCTTTCCTGATTGGAAAGGCATTTTTGTTTATTTTAATTATCAATTCATTTACGCAGTATATTTGCCGCAACATAAACATGAGGCTCATTTATCACCTCTCTAAAGAATTGAAATGAAAAAATTATTGCTCCTAGCATTTATTGCGATTACCGCTCAAACCTATGCTCAAGAATCCGTTTTACTGCGTACTAATTATAACGAAGGTGATGTTTATACTGCCAGTGTCGTTCAAAAGCAAATAATAGGAATGGATGGTAGTACCGATATGACGATACTCATGGAAATGGAGGTTACTGATGTTGCTCAAGACACTATAAAAACAGCATCCAAAATCACCTCTATTGATATGAAAATGAATCAAGGTGGAATGGTCATGAATTATAACTCTGACATGGATGAAGAAGACCTTGATCAAACAGGCAAAATGATGAAAACGCAATTTGACCCAATGATGGAAGCGGTCATTTATAGTTCACTTGACAGGTACGGCAACACGTTAAGCACAAAAGCAGATCCTGCACTACCTGGAATGGATCAATTTACCTCTGGACAGAGTTCTATTGATTTCCCTAAAGAAGAAGTAAGCGTAGGTTCTAGCTGGACAACAGAAAACACTAATCAGGGAATGAACGTCAAAACTACCTATACCGTCACCAAAATTGAAGACGGAAAGGTCTATGTTGACTTAAACGGTGTGGTATCTGGCGCAGGAACTGGTGAACTTAAAGGCACAGCCGATATTGACATCGCTACTGGTGCTACAAATAATGATTCTGAAATTGTTGTTACCGCTCAAGGAATGCAGGTAACGGTCATCTCAACAATGGAGATGAGCAAGCAGTAGTTCAAAGAATTTGTTGAAATATGAAAAATGCCTTTCTTGTCTGGAAAGGCATTTTTGGTTAAATGTGGTCATATTAAAGTTTACTTTTCAGATTTTTCTCTGTAAATAAATTCCCGTTTATTTAAAATGAATTTAGTTGTAGAAGGAACCATTTTAAATAATCTTACTTCAGGATATATTTGACGGACAATACTCATTATCTTATCAAAATGTTCGTCACTAACCTTACATCCGAAGTACAGCGCTTTTAAAGATCCTTTGGGATATCGGTATTTCTGATTATTATTATGATGTAAAAGCCTTAATTCTTCTTCATGAGACCATTCAATGGATTTATGGGTAGCAAGTTTCATCAAGGATTGCAAATCACTTTCTTTTGAAAAGAACAAATCAGATATAATATTTGGAATTTCAGATCGATAAGTGACTTCAATTGTTTTTGAAAATGGCAGCACAGTAGAGTCGAATTCTAGACATATACCTTTATGTCCATCGGCATAATACGACCACATTAAAAGATTATCAGAATTCTTAGAAAAACAAGATATTCCCATTTTAGAGAATTTATTGACTCTAATCTCATTCAGAACATTTACAATTACCCCAGTAAGGTGAATCTTCAATTCGTTTAACAAATCAAACACTTCTTCGGAAAATAGTTCTTTACTATTTCCTCCAATCATCGACAAATAATTTAAATAGGCTTTTTTGCTTCGATACTTGACTAGTTTATGTTCACTATCAAATTGAAATATGTAATCTATATGATCCACACAAAATGAATAATACCTATCAAGCGAAATTGATTTGTTCATTATTTCCATCAAATCTCCTTGATCGAAACGTCCTTTCCATAATTTAGTAACTAGCTCTACAAATATCTTATCGCTTAATCGTTCAACTGACGCTGGGTGAAAAGTATCGAACGGATCATTAAAGAAACTAGGTGAGCTAAAGTAAATCTGCTCGTTAGAGAGATTTTCTAATGTGTATTTATTTATAGAACAATATTTAAACATCAGAATACAACCATCAAATTTCTAGTATAGCTTCTCAACAGAACTCAATTATTTTTTTCTCAAAATCAATAGGAATTGCACCTCCAGAACAACCACCAATTTCTTCGTGGTAAATTTCCTTAGGATTGTCTGTGATGATCCAAGTTCCTGAGTGATGTTTGTAAATGAAACTATCTAAAATGGAATCAGGACCGCTAAGACTAGTTTCTTCAGTTTTCATGATTGTTATATGATTTCCATCAATATGAATCTTAACTGGTGTGTTTGGCATTCGGCCATTCCATTCGGCGAAGTACAGGTCATAAATAAAAGTACCTTGAGGAATTGAATCGTTTTGTTTATGAGTATTTCCGATCTCATTCTCAGTCAAAATAGCTGCTTCTTGATCACCGTAATCGTCTGGTGTTGAGCCCATAATATTTACAGCAAACACCAGTGCCACGATTGCTATTGTAGAAAAGATGGCAACTAAAAATAAAATGATTTTAACGCTTGCTTTCATTGCTTACAACGGCAAGTGCACTACTTTTTTAGTCTCAAAGAAAGGATCTTCAAATACTTGGTCTAGATCATAGACATCAGCATATTTGAATGGCTTGAGTTCTTCTCGTAGGTCGCCGCCTTTAAGATACAAGATTCCGTTTTCTATCTCGTGGTAGCTGTCCTTGCGCACCTTATTGCGAGTCCAGCTTACAAAATCGGTCATGTTGGTTACCGCTCTTGAGACGATAAAGTCAAATCTGCCGCGTACTTTTTCGGCTCGACCATGTTCTGTTGTGACGTTTTCAAGGCCTAGTGCTTCTACTATGGCATCCACTACTTTTAGTTTTTTAGCAATGGAATCGACTAGGTGAAATTTTGTTTTTGGAAACATGATCGCCAACGGTATTCCTGGGAAGCCACCACCAGTTCCAACATCTAGTACTCTTGTACCGCCTGGTGTATTGGGTAAGCTTTCGCGAAAGCGGACTACACTTACAATTCCCAGCGAGTGTAAAACATGCCTGGTATATAATTGATCGATGTCTTTTCTAGATATCACATTGATCTGGGCATTCCACTCTTTATAAAGATCACCCAGTTGTGCAAACTGGCGCTCTTGCTTTGCGGTGATATGCGGGAAATGTTTTTTGATGATTTGTGACACGTGTCGATAGTTTGTGCAAAAATACTTGAATATATAGACCTGTTGTGCGTGCTGGACCACAGGCTTATGATATTTTTGTTACAAAGCGCCACATTATGAACCAGCACCTTTCTGACCGCATCAATAATTTACCTACCAGCGCCACGCTTGCCATGGCTGCCAAAGCACGTGAGTTGCGCGAGCAAGGAAAGGACATCATAGGCTTGAGCCTGGGCGAGCCAGATTTCAATACGCCAGATTTTGTCAAGGAGGCTGCTATCCAAGCTATTAAAGATAATTACAACAGCTACACGCCTGTAGATGGTTATGTGGAACTTAAAGATGCGATCATCACAAAATTCAAGCGTGATAATAACTTGACCTATGATCGCAGCCAGATTGTGGTATCGACTGGTGCCAAACAATCCATTGCCAATGTTGCGATGGTGCTGGTTAATAAAGGTGATGAATGTATCCTGCCAGCACCTTACTGGGTAAGTTACAGCGCCATCGTGGAGCTAGCCGAAGGTGTTCCTGTAGAAGTGCGTGCTGGCGTAGAGCAGAATTTTAAAATGACTGCCCAACAATTGCGTGACGCCATCACGCCTAAAACCAAAATGATCCTATTCTCATCGCCCAACAATCCTAGTGGTGCAGTTTTCTCTAGAGAAGAACTAGAATCATTTGCAGAGGTATTGAATGATCATCCAGATATTATTGTGGTGAGTGACGAGATCTATGAGCATATTAATTATCGTGGTGGCCATGCGAGTATGGCAAGCATCGACGGCATGTATGATCGCACGGTAACGATCAATGGTGTGAGCAAGGCTTTTGCCATGACGGGCTGGCGTGTTGGTTACATAGGCGCACCTACCTGGATCGCCAGAGCTTGCAACAAGATGCAAGGACAAATTACTAGTGGTACCAACTGTATCGCACAGCGTGCGGTGATCACAGCGTTAGAAGCACCAGTTTCTAAAATTCAATACATGATAGACGCCTTTACTGAGCGTCGTAGTCTGATCTTAGGATTACTCAACGATATCGGTGGCTTTGTAACCGATGAACCTGACGGTGCTTTCTATGTATTTCCTGACGTGTCAGCGTTTTTTGGACGTGAGATTAAAGGACACAAAATCTACAATGCCACGGACTTCTCTATGTTGTTACTAGAAGAAGCCCTGGTAGCTACTGTCTCTGGAGATGCGTTTGGCGCTCCTAACTGTATACGTATTTCCTATGCTGCGAGTACAGAGCAGATCAAAGAGGCTTTGAAGAGGATTAAGGAGGTACTGAGTTGATCTAATTAATTGAAATTCTACCTGTTTCTCCAGAAGAATGGTGTCAACAATATCAAAACGGTGAATAGTTCAAGTCGCCCTATGAGCATTAAGAATGAACACCACCATTTTCCTATCCATGGTAAGCCAGCAAAATTATCTACTGGTGATAGCTCACCAAAAGCTGGACCTACATTACCTAGACTACTTAGCGCACCACCAATGGCGCTGTCAAAATCAAGTCCCAACGCGGCAAGACCTACTGCTCCAACAATAAAGGACAACATATAAAGAATAAAGAATCCTAGAATATTAAATACTACACCAGACTGTAATGCCTTTTTATTAAATCGTACTGGCAATATTGCATTAGGATGCAACGTACGCTTAAATTCTAGGATACCATTGCGTATCAATATAATATGACGCATCACCTTGATACCACCAGAAGTGGATCCAGAGCTACCACCTAAAAAGAATAAGCCAAAAAACATGATGGTCAAAAATGGCGTCCACATAGTATAATCTGCCGTAACAAATCCAGTTGTAGTGATAATAGCTAGCACTTGAAAGAAAGAATGTCGCACGGCACTCTCAAACTCACCCAGAACCATAGGATGAGCTATGGATGATGAGGTAACATCTGCCTGAAAATATATGAGTCCAGCTGCAATGATTGAAAAACCAAATACAAAACTAGCATACCATTTGAACTCAGTATCCTGAATAATTTTCTTGACTTTGCCCTTGATCGCAAAGTAGCTCAGTACAAAATTCATCCCAGCAATGAACATGAACACAATGATGATCCACTGAATAGCAGGATTATCGTTCCAATAAGCAATACTGGCATTCTTAGTAGAAAAACCACCGGTTGACAGCGTACTCAACGCATGGTTAACTGCATCAAACCAGCCCATACCGGCAATCTTTAGAAGCACCGCTTCAATAGCTGTGAAACCCACATATATCTGCCATAATCTTGTTGCAGTATCTGTGATTCTAGGGTGTAGTTTGTCAGTGTTAGGACCTGGAGATTCTGCAGCAAATAGTTGCATTCCACCTATTCCCAGAAGTGGCAGAATGGCAACAGCAAGAACAATGATTCCCATGCCGCCAATCCAGTGAGTCAAACTGCGCCAGAATAATATTCCTTTAGGCATTGACTCAATGTCATTCATGATACTAGCACCAGTAGTAGTGAAACCACTCATCGTTTCAAAAAAGGCATCGGTATAATTATCGATCGCACCTGTAAACATGTAGGGCATAGTTCCAGCAAAAGCCATGATTAACCAACCCATCGTCACAATTAGATATCCTTCTTTCTTAGAAAGTTCTTTTAAGTGCCTTCTATTGACAAACATCAAAGCACCACCTATACCTGCTGCGGTAAGTGCTGCCAGAAAAATCTCAATCGCCTCTGGCTCTGCATAGATTGCGCTAACGATCGCACTTATCAACATGAAACCACCATTGCACATGAGTAAAACTCCCATGATATAAACGATGATCTTAAAATTGAGTTTAGGCATTATTGGAAGATTTTCTCCACTTTACTGATAGATCTAGGCAGGCAACAAACTACAATGCGGTCACCAGCTTGTATCTGGAAATCTCCTAAGACAATATTTCCTTCTCCATCACGAATAACGCCACCAATGATCGCACTGCGTGGCACGCCGATATTCATAATTTTCTCACCGCACAGCTTGCTATCTTCCTTGACAATAAATTCAAGCAACTCGGCATTCATATTATTAAGTTTAGTCATGGCGACTACCTCACCTTTTCTAATGTATCTAAAGATGTTATTGGCGGCAAGAAGTTTTTTATTGATCAAGGTATCTATTCCAATAGAATGTGATAGTTGGAAGTAATCCATGTTTTCAACCAGTGCAATAGTTTTATTGACACTCTTGCTTTTGGCCATGAGGCACGAGATGATATTAGTCTCGCTATTACCAGTCACGGCTATAAACGCATCCATCTCGTGTATACTTTCCTCTTGTAGCAACTCTACATTGCGACCATCACCACTTAACACGAGTACATCTGGTAGCTTTTCGGCTAGATCAAAAGCCTTTTCAGCATTCACCTCGATAAGTTTCACATTAATTCCTGCGGCAGATAACTTACTCGCACTTTGCTCACCTATGTGGCTACCGCCTAGGATCATGACGTTGCGTATGTTTCGCTTTGTTTTACCAGTAAGTTTGTAAAGTTCGTCCACACCACCTTGAGTGGTTATGAAATATACCTGATCACCTTCTTTAAATTGAGTATCACCGCGCGGTATGAGCGTGTATTGGGTTCCAAATCGTTGTATAGCGATGGGCATAAAATGCACTTCAGGAAAAATCTCACCAGCTTCCTGTACTGATTTTCCTACAAATTGCGCCGTGCGCTGTAAATTCACACCTACCATAGTAAGTGCACCTTCTTCAAATTGATAACTATCGTTAAAGGCGCTTTGATCCAGCAGTAGTTCAATCTCTTTACTAGCAAGCGATTCAGGAGAGATTAGTTCATCGATTCCAAGTTCTGGAAAGTGGATCGTCTCATTTTCCTCGATAAACTCTGTATTAGATATCCTAGCAACGGTGCGTTTTGCGCCCAATTGTTTAGCTAGTACACAAATAGTGATGTTGGTCGTCTCACTGCTCGTCACGGCGATAACGAGATCAGCCTCTTTTACACGCGCATCTCGCAACATGGATATGGAGGTCGCATCACCTCTTAACGTCCTGATGTCAAGATGGTTATCAGCGTACTGTATATTCTCCTTTTCTGGATCAATAAGCACGATATCCTGTGACTCGTAAGAAAGCAGTTTGGCAAGGTGAAATCCCACTTCGCCAGCACCTGCGATAATGATTTTCATAAAATCGTCTCTGTAGAATTCAAATATACAGCTACGGTAATGAATACCTTTAACGCTAGTCGTATTTTATAATGAGGGTTAAAATTTTGCTTTCGCGAAAGCGTAATAACTCAAACATCGCCACTGCATTGTATCTTTGAGAACTAATCCTATAACGTGCCACAAGAAGTTAAACCGTACAACGACGAATCCACTGGAAAGAAGGAACAGGTCACTAAAATGTTTGATACCATAAGCGGTGAATACGACGGCCTAAATCGTCTTATTTCCCTAGGATTAGATCAAAAATGGCGTGATAATGTGGTCAAACTTGTTGCTGCACATAAGCCTGAATCCATCATGGATATCGCCACAGGAACTGGTGATCTTGTAATCAAAATGGCTCAAGAAACCAATGCTAAACTATTGGTAGGTCTTGATATTTCTAGCGGTATGCTGGATGTAGGCAAAGACAAGGTTCTTGATCAAAAGCTAGATGGTCGGGTTGAGATGGTGCTGGGTGACTCTGAAAACCTACAGTTTGAAGACGCAACATTTGACGCTATCACCGTATCATATGGTGTGCGCAATTTTGAGAATTTAGAGAAAGGGCTTTCAGAGATTTTAAGGGTACTTAAATCTGGCGGAATTCTAGTGATCCTCGAGACGAGTGTACCTAAAAAGTTCCCTTTCAAACAAGGTTATTATGTGTACAGTAATTTAGTAGTACCTACTCTAGGTAAATTATTTTCTAAAGACCGTACGGCATATGGTTATCTTTCAAAAAGTGCTTCAAAATTCCCTTATGGCGAGGAATTCAACAATATTTTGAAGAAAGTAGGGTTTAAAGAAGTAGAAAATCAGTTACAATTTCATGGCGCATCAACCATCTACAAAGCAGTCAAGGCTTAACTTTTCATTTCCATTTATTGTTGGCTGTTTGTTGATATCCAGCACGTGCAGTGCTCAGCTTTTTTCTAAAGAACGCATTGCCAATCTTGAAAACTTCGACAACCAATTTTTGACGTGGGGCTTTACACTAGGACTTAATTTGTATGATTACAAATTTGACTATACGGAGATCACACCAGAGGTTGCCGTAGCCAAAAATGTTGGGTTCCATGTAGGACTGATAGGTGACATGCGCATCAACGATTACTTCAATTTGAGGTTTGAACCTAGTGCAGTTTTTACCAGACGTGATTTATTCTTTCAAGATCCTAGCTTCACCACACCAGAACAGCGATTACGTGAGGTAAATTCAACCTACGTGCACTTGCCTTTACTTCTTAAGGTTTCTACCAAGCGCAAAAACAATTGGAAACCTTTTATTGTAGGTGGTGTTTCTTACTCTAGAAACTTGTCCAGCAATGAAGAAAATCCAGATGATAATCTGGCTGGGCAGTTCCGTCAGGCGACTGATGTTTTCAATTATGAACTAGGATTAGGTGTTGATTTGTACCTATTCTTTTTCAAGTTTACACCATCTATACGCGGTGTTTTTGCGATGAGTGATGAGTTGGTGCAAGACAATGATCCCAACAGTCCTTATACTAGCAACATTTCTAGCATGCAGTCAAGAGGTGTGTTTCTCAATTTTTCTTTCCAGTAGTAGATCGTTTCCATTCTGCTAATGTTATAGCCGCTGCGCTGGATACATTTAGGCTTTCAGTAGCGCTGGATGCTGCGCCGTACTGTGGTATGCTTATCGATGTTCCTGTAGCAAATAGTTTTTCTCTTACTCCATGCGACTCGCTGCCCATCACGATAATGGCTTTTTCAGGCAAAGAAGTATTATAAATAGAGTCGCCATTCATTGCCGTTAAAAATACTGGCTGTGATGCCTGCTCTAGAAAGTCCTCTAGATCAACAGATATAACGTTCACTCTAGCGAGCGATCCCATTGAGGCCTGCACGCATTTGGGATTATATAAATCTACCGTATTATGGTCGCAAACTATCGCATCAATGTTAAACCAATCAGCAAGACGGATGATGGTTCCCAGGTTTCCTGGATCCTGTAATTGATCAAGTGCTAGAATGAGTTGCGCTTCTTGAATATCTGGTTCTTCTTTAAATTTAACAACAGCTAGATATCCTGGTGGCGTATTGAGATTAGAGATGCGTTTCATATCCGCAGCTGCAATAACTACAGGATCTAGGTCGTTGAGATAAACAGCATCTTGAGTGGTGAACAAATCGATAATAAAAGCACCTGCATCCTTAAATTCTCTTATTGATTTATAACCTTCTACCACAAACAATTGATGCTGGTCGCGACCCTTTTTACGAGCTAGGCTTTTGATGAGTTTTATCTTGCTTTTGGTGATCATATAATTGTATTTTTGAGCCTCTACCTATGATACACAGACGTCTCCTTGCAAAAATAGGCTTAATTGTCACTCTAGTTTCTATTTGCATAGGTTGCAGCACGATCAAACGTGTTCCTAATGGTCAAAAGCTCCTTATTGAAAACGTCATTAAGGTAGATAGCATGAAGCCTAACGACGATCGTGTAGCCACGCTACCTGTTCAAAAAGCAAATTCAAAATTACTAGGCTATCCATTGAGATTGCATATTTACAATCTTGCTCGACCACATCGTGATTCCATCTACCTCAAGTGGATGCAAAACAACCCCAAAGCACTTAAACGCCGCAACGCCATTTTATCAGAAAAGCAGACAATGCAACTAGGAGAAGGTCTTGTAGCATTCAATCAATGGCTGAAACGTACTGGTGAAGCACCAACTCTAGTTGATGCAGAGCTTGCAGAACGATCTGCAGAGCGATTGCGACAATATTACTGGAATCAAGGATGGTTTAACACAGAGGTGGATCACAAAATTGTTGATGCAAAACGTAAAAAGCGAGCACGTGTCAAATACTTTGTAGAACGTCACCAGCCATACATAGTGGACAGCCTTACTAGAGAAATCGCATCGCCATCGCTAGATTCAGTTTATATGGCAAATAAACGGATGACCTTGCTTGAAGAAGGTGTTCAATACAGGACGGCAGACATCAATGCAGAGCGTAATAGGCTCTATCGACTATTTAGAAACAATGGTGCCTTTTTTATGGAAAAGGAAAATATCAAGTTTGAAGGCGATACCGTAGGAACAGATCAAAAGGCCAATATCAGACTACTAATTGGTGATCAAGAGATAAAAGTTGCAGACTCGATTGTTTCAAAACCGTTTAAGTTACATACCATAAGTAAAGTAAACATCATCCCTGATTATGAAACTAATTTTGAAGATGTAGTTCCAGATACGACCGTGTATAAGAATTACAATATTATACGATATCAACCTAAAAAATATAAAAACAGACCGCTGGCTGACGCCATCTTTTTTGAGCCTGGCAATCTATATCGTGACATAGATCGCGATCGTACCTACAAACGCATAACGGAACTCAACAGCTTTCTCTATCCTGCAATTACTTATGAAATAGATCCTGATGACCCAACAGGTGAGGACCTGATTGCTAACGTCCTTTTGACATCAAAGAAAAAGTATAACCTAGTTTTCGGTACCGAAGGATCACACAGTAACATACAGACTTTTGGTATAGGGCTTAATACATCCTTGCTTATTAGAAATATCTTCCGTGGCAGTGAATTGCTGGATATAAGCTTTAGAGGAAACATAGGAGCCAGTTCTAATAATGCCACTGGCGATTCTAGGTTTTTTGACTTACAAGAGATAGGTGCTGATGCACGATTGATATTCCCTAGATTTTTCTTCCCTCTAGAAACTGATGGCGTGATCCCAAAATTCATGTCACCTAGTACAGAATTGTCTCTAGGTTTCTTTAAGCAAACCAATATTGGACTCGATAGACAAAGTGTCAATGGCGCGCTAAGTTATAGGTGGCAACAAACTCCCATAAAAAGTACACGATTTGATCTAATTAATGCTCAATACGTGCGCAACCTTGATCCGCAAGACTTCTTCAACGTTTATAGAAGTAGTTATAGCAGCCTTAATGATATTGCCAATGATCTTGATCTTATGGATGCAAGATATGTGAACGAGGAAAATGACTTGACGGTACCACTAGGAACTAACAACTTCATTAACGATGCAATCAGCGGCAACCTAGATGTAGATAACAACCAACAGGAAACCATAAGAAACATTAGAGAGCGACGCGATCGATTAGTTCAAAACAACCTCATCATCGCTAGTAGTTATAATTGGATACGCAATAATCGTCAGGGAATTTATGACGAGGATTTCTCACGAATTAGCTTAAGATTAGAGAGTGCTGGTAATCTAATTGCAGGCGTTTCTAGTTTGATAGGTATTGATGAAAATGCTGATGGTCAGCGTCGCGTTTTTGGTGTAGAATTCTCTCAGTATCTCAAACCAGAAGTTGAGTACATAAAACACTGGCAATATACCAATGGACATGTTTTTGCGATCAAAGCTTTTGGTGGCGTGGCGATCCCTTATGGAAATTCTGACAACATACCGTTCATACGCAGCTTTTTTGCTGGTGGACCTAATGATAATCGAGCATGGCAAGCTTATGAATTAGGTCCTGGAAGTACTGGTGGTCTCAATGACTTTAATGTTGCTAACATGAAATTAGCCTTTAATGCCGAATACAGATTCCCATTAGCCGGCGCATTCAAGGGTGCTGTATTTACTGATATAGGGAACATATGGAATGTCCTAGACAGTGAAGAAGATCCAGATGCAGTCTTTAATGAATTTACAGATCTACAATATATCGCGATAGGAACTGGTCTGGGAATACGATACGATTTTGGTTTTTTTGTGCTGCGATTTGATGTAGGATTTAAAACCTACAATCCAGCTCTCGAGCCAGGCAATCGATGGTTCCGTGAGGTTAATTTCTCTGATTCTGTGTTCAATGTGGGTATCAACTATCCGTTTTAATCTGCCGTTCCCGCAATTGTATTTTCCTTACTTTTGTTAGTCCAACATTAGAAAAATATGAGTCACAATATCAAACCAGGTGTTGCCACAGGCGACCAAGTTCAAGAAATATTTAACCATGCCAAAGCCAATGGCTACGCGCTACCGGCAGTTAACGTCGTGGGATCTAATACGATTAATGCGGTATTGGAAACAGCGGCAGAACTTAACTCACCTGTTATAATCCAATTCTCAAATGGCGGCTCACAGTTCAATGCTGGAAAAGGCTTAAGCAATGAGGATCAAAAAGCAGCCATATTAGGCGGCGTTGCTGGTGCAAAACACGTTCATCAACTAGCCGTAGCTTATGGTGCTACCGTGATACTACATACCGATCACTGTGCAAAACCACTACTGCCGTGGATTGATGGTTTATTAGATGCAAGTGAAGCACGCTTTCGCGAAAGCGGAAAACCACTCTATTCTTCACACATGATTGACTTGAGTGAAGAACCGCTAGAAGAGAACATCGAGATATGCAAGAAGTACCTAGAGCGTATGTCCAAAATGGATATGACCCTAGAAATAGAGCTAGGCATCACTGGTGGTGAAGAAGATGGAGTCGATAATAGCGATGTTGATGAGTCAAAATTATATACGCAGCCAGAAGAAGTAGCTTATGCTTATGAAGAGTTAAGCAAGGTGAGTGATAAATTCACGATCGCCGCAGCCTTTGGTAATGTACACGGTGTTTACAAACCAGGTAATGTGAAGTTGACGCCTAAAATCTTGAAAAACTCACAAGAATACGTGACTAAAAAATATGGTGTTGAAGAAAATCATATTGATTTTGTCTTTCACGGTGGTTCCGGTTCTACCCTAGAAGAGATACGTGAAGCCATAGGATACGGTGTCATCAAAATGAACATCGATACAGATCTACAGTGGGCTTTTGCCACCGGTATTAAAGGCTATATGGACAAGAATGATGATTTCCTGCAGTCACAAATAGGAAACAGCACAGGTCCAGATTCACCTAACAAAAAGTATTATGACCCACGCAAGTGGTTGCGTGTAGGAGAAGAATCATTCAAGGCGCGCTTGAAGCAGGCTTTTGAAGATTTGAATAATGTAAATACACTTTAATAATTCTGAATTCCAGATTCAGAATTTTCACAACTCATAACTTACAATATGTCTTGGTTCAAAAGAGAAAAGAAGGGAATAACAACGCCTACAGAGGCAAAGAAAGATACACCTAAAGGACTTTGGTACAAATCTCCAACTGGTAAGATTGTAGATGCAGAGCAGCTCAAGAACAACTTTTATGTGAGCCCAGAAGATGGTTATCATGTACGTATAGGTAGTAAGGAATACTTTGAAATCCTTTTTGATGACAACAAATTGAAGGAGCTCAATCCCAATTTGACATCCAAGGATCCATTAAAATTTGAGGATTCAAAAAAGTATGTGGATCGCCTAGAAGAAGCGCAGAAAAAAACAGGACTTAAAGATGCTGTGCGTACTGCCGTAGGTAAATCAAATGGTAATGACCTCGTTGTTGCCTGTATGGATTTTGCCTTTATCGGTGGTTCTATGGGTAGCGTTGTAGGCGAGAAAATAGCACGTGCTGCAGATTATTCCTTGAAACACAAGATTCCATTCATGATTATCTCAAAATCTGGTGGTGCTCGTATGATGGAAGCAGCCCTATCCCTAATGCAATTAGCAAAAACTAGTGCAAAGCTTGCACAGTTATCAGATGCTGGAATTCCATATATCTCACTTTGTACAGATCCTACAACTGGTGGTACAACCGCATCTTTTGCGATGTTAGGTGACATTAATATCGGTGAGCCAGGCGCTTTGATCGCCTTTGCAGGACCGCGCGTGGTGCGCGACACAACAGGTAAGGAATTACCAGAAGGTTTCCAGACGGCAGAATTCCTTCTTGAAAAAGGATTTTTGGACTTTATCGTTCCTAGACCACAATTGAAGCAAAGAGTCAATCAATATCTTGATTTAATTCTCAATAGAAAAATTGAGGTAGTCGTGTAATGACTTCCAATGCCTGTTCGAGCGTAGTCGAGAATTATTTACGAGCATTGAACATAGAGTATTGAGCATAGTAAATCAGGCGTTTACCATGCCTGTTCGAGCGTAGTCGAGAACTGCATCTTAGACACATAATTGACTGTTTTTTCTCAATTCACAAAATTTTGAAGCAACTATCGTTACATAATGTCGTCTGTTAATAAACAAGTATGAACAAAGTTGTTTACTTCCTTATCCTGATTGTCACAGCGGCAGCCTGCTCCAGCGATGATGATAATCCATCAGTCGCTGCTGATTTAGATGGCAGTTGGAAACTAATAAGATCTTGTGGTGGTTTTACTGGTGGTTGTAGTCCAGCAGATCCAAATAATGAAGAGATTATTTCATTTTTAAACGGAATGGATTATACCGTGACGCGTAATGGTTCAATAGAGATCCAAACCACTTATGAAGTAGTTGGTGATACTAACAATGTGTTTAAAATAAACCTGGGAAATGGAATAAGCTATGATTGCAGGTTCACTGATAGCAAACTCATTTATTTAGACAACATGTCTATGGAGTACAGCAAAGTAGACGACTGAACTCTCTAATATAATTCTCTTTTTCAATTTGTTTTTATTTATAAACTGTATCTTTGCAGCCGCTTAGAGATTGATTCTCAAGGCATCGTCAGAGAGACTGACATACATAATATTCATTATAAAATAATTTTGGCATGTATCTAGCACCAGAAAAAAAAGCTGAAATCTTCGCAAAATATGGGAAGTCAGCAAATGACACAGGTAACACTGACGCGCAAATCGCATTGTTTACCTACCGTATCAACCACTTGACACAACACCTCAAGAACAACCGCCACGACTACAATACCGAGCGTAGCCTTGTAAAATTAGTAGGAAAGCGTCGTTCGCTTCTTGATTACAAGATGAGAAAAGATATTGTTGCTTATCGTGAGTTGATTAAGGAACTAGGAATTAGAAAGTAAAAAAATGGGGACCGCGTGTCCCCTTTTTTAGTTTTAGACAAGTCTTACGACTACTCTTTAGAATATACGCCCCACGAGGTTTATCGTGATTACGCTTTCGCGAAAGCGTAACAAAAACAACTATCGCAACAACAAAAGCTGGTTTCTCACTGAGTAAACGCCTTCTCTACCACACACAACTTGAGATAACGTTTAAATTAAACTATGAAACCACAAGTTTTTAAGCAGGTGATCAAGATGGCTAACGGCCCAGACATCACCATTGAAACTGGAGCGCTTGCAAAACAAGCACATGGATCTGTTGTGATCACATGTGGCAAGGCCATGCTTCTAGGAACTGTAGTGTCCAGCTACAAATCTACTGGACTTGACTTCTTACCACTTACCGTAGATTACCGTGAGAAATTTGCCGCAGCCGGTAAATATCCAGGTGGATTCTTCAAGCGTGAGGCACGTCCTAACGATGGTGAAGTTCTTACCATGCGTCTTGTTGACCGTGTTTTAAGACCACTATTCCCTAAGGATTACCATGCAGAAGTGCAGGTAATGATACAATTGATGTCTCACGATGATGAGGTGATGCCAGATGCTATGGCTGGTCTTGCTGCAAGTGCAGCGATCCAATTGTCTGACCTACCTTTTGAATGCCCGATTTCTGAAGTGCGTGTTGCACGTGTAGATGGTGAGTTTGTCATCAACCCTAGCTACTCACAACTGGAAGCTGCAGACCTTGAAATGATGATAGGTGCCAGCGCCGACAGTGTGATGATGGTAGAAGGTGAGATGGAAGAAGTATCTGAAGAAGATATGATCGCTGCTATCAAAGCGGCTCATGAAGCTATCAAAGATCAATGTGCTGCTCAAGTTGCCCTAGCAGAAGCTGTAGGCAAGAAAGAAGTACGCGAGTATGAAGGCGAGAAAGAAGATGCAGATATTGAAGCTAAAGTTGCTGCACTTGCATACGACAAGGTATATGAGGTAGCCAAAAAAGGAAGCGGTAAGAAAGAGCGCAGCTTAGCTTTTAGCGAAGTGAAAGAAGAAGTGAAGTCCCAATTCTCTGAAGAAGATCAAGAAGAAAACGGTGACTTAATTTCTAAGTACTTCAGCAAGACGCATAAAAAAGCGGTACGTGATGTATTGCTCAATGAAGGTATACGTCTAGATGGTCGCAAGACTACAGACATACGTGATATCTGGTGTGAGGTAGATTACCTACCATCAACGCACGGTAGTGCTATTTTCTCACGTGGTGAGACTCAAGCACTAGCAACGGTAACGCTAGGTACTTCTAGAGATGCTAATATCATTGATATGGCTTCACAAGAAGGTGAAGAGCGTTTTTACCTACACTACAATTTCCCACCATTCTCAACTGGTGAGGCGCGCCCATTACGCGGTACGTCACGTCGTGAGATAGGACACGGTAACCTGGCACAACGTGCATTAAAAAAGATGCTTCCTGAAGATCTTCCATACACCGTACGTGTAGTGAGTGAAGTATTGGAATCTAACGGTTCTTCTTCTATGGCAACTGTTTGTGCAGGAACCATGGCATTGATGGACGCAGGTCTACCTATGAAGAAACCAGTTTCTGGTATCGCCATGGGATTGATTACTGAAGGTGATAAATATGCCGTACTATCTGATATTCTAGGTGATGAAGATCACTTAGGAGATATGGACTTTAAAGTTACTGGTACTGAAGATGGTATCACCGCTTGTCAAATGGACATCAAGGTAAAAGGACTTTCTTATGAAATCCTGACCAACGCACTGATGCAAGCCAAAGAAGGTCGCATGCACATTCTAGGTAAATTGACTGACACGATCGCCACTCCAGCAGCAGATGTGAAGCCACATGCTCCTAAGATGGAATCTATGGAGATTGAAGGTAAGTACATTGGTGCCGTGATAGGACCTGGTGGTAAAGTCATTCAAGAAATGCAAAAAGAGACCGATACCGTTATCAACATCAAGGAAGAAGATGAGATGGGTATCATTGAGATCGCAGGTACAGATCGTGCCAATATTGAGGCAGCTCTTGAGAAAATACGCAATATCATCTTTGAACCAGAAGTAGGCTCTGTCTATGAGGTAAAGGTGGTGAAGATGCTAGACTTTGGTGCCGTGGTAGAATTCAAGCCAGGTAAGGAAACTTTACTACACGTGAGTGAGTTTGATTACAAGCGCATTGAAGATCCATCAACGGTTCTTAAGGTAGGTGATGTACTTGATGTTAAATACATGGGTGTAGATCCACGTACCAAGAAGCAGAAAGTTTCTCGTAAGGCAGTGCTACCAAAACCAGAAGGTTGGGTAGAGCGTCCACCACGTGAGCGCAATGATCGTGGCCGTGGTCGTGATGACCGTCGTGGCGGTGGCCGCCGTGACGACCGTCGTAGAGATGATCGCCCGAGACGTGACAACGATGATAAGAAGTCAGAGGATTAAAAAACTGTCACCCTGAACTGGTTTCAGGGTCTCAAAATTCCTAAACCAAAACCGCCACTAGAAATTCTAGCGGCGGTTTTTTTATGAATGAAATGATTGCTACTCAAATGACATTACTGCCGTATTGATAATTAGGCAATCGTCATCAGTATCAGGGTGCGCTACTCTACTGTTATAAGCATGAATCATTTCATTATACAGTGCCCAGATCTCTAACACCTTGCGATCTGAAGCGTTTAACTTGTTAAGGTTTTCGGTGTTGGGACGATAGATTGTTTTCCGTGCATGGCTATCAGTATCGTAAGATAAAAGCATTTCGTCAGCTTCTACATCAATCAAAAAGTTTTTAAACTCAAGCCATGGCGATTTATACTTGTATTTTCTACCATTCACGGTAATTCGTCTCCCATCATGTTTAAACTCAACTCCATCGACACTCAGGATATCGTTTGTCATGAAATGATTATCATGAGCAACATATAATGGATCAATTTGTAGGCCTACCTTGTAGTCGCCAGTATCATAAATCAAGGTGTCAGATATGATCTCAAACTTGTGTATCGCGTTCTGCGCCAATGAAAAAATTGGTAATAATAGAAGAAGTAAAAGTTTATTCATGATGATTGGTTTCCTAAACCTCATCAAGTTGCATGCCAGCTAAAAATATGTTCAGCAACCTACTACCCTACATTCATCGCAAACTCTTTGGAACTAGTATCCAGGCGATCTTCCAATAATCGAGATGCCATCAAATAGGCAATGATACCTACACCAGCTTTATTTACTACATCAGCTATCGAGAAAGTGATGTGTATCCAACTGTTGTCCATTTCAGGAAAGAGCGCAACAAGAATATACCCAATAGGGTAAACGCCCCATAAAGTCACGACTGTTAGCGACATGTATTTATAGGCACGACGTTCTAAAGTCTTGGCCTCATGGCGGTATTTATTCCATATCTGATACATGCCTACCAGCACCATAGTATAACCTACGGTTGAAATCGCACCCCAAATCATACGTGATTGTACCATAATGGAACCGTCTGCATCCAACTGTTGCTGCCCAATAAACCCAGTGGCAATCATGAAAATATCTCCCAAAACTACCAGCGCAACAATCACAGCGATTCTTGAGTACTTGATGCGCAAGACACTGATCATTTTGATCAATAATAGCGGTGTGGTCACCATCCAGTCCATGTAACGCAACTGACCTATAGCGTTGTAGCCATTGCGCTTAAATTCATTGCGGGTCGTCTCATCTGTGATAGTCTGTAATTCTTGGAGAAAATCTTTATAGTAATCGCTTATAATGAAGTAGCTAATGCCTGCCACCACACAGATAATTGCTGTAAACACACGACTTGTATTATGTTCTGGCGCCACGTGCGTTCTGGTAAACCAGCTGAAAAAAAAGGATGCTACAAAACAAAAGAATGCGACCATCATCACATAATAAGTGGCTACTTCTAGTAACCCTAGGCCATCGCCTACTGCTGGTATAAATGAGTTCGCTAAATCCATAATGAATTGAATGTTGAGCTACAAAGTAGGAAATAGCACACGCAATCAAACGTGCGTTAAGAAAGTTTTGAAGTTATAGACTCCTTTGAGCGTATCAGTTTATAGAATTTACGCTTTCGCGAAAGCGAGGTCTTAAAAAACATATCACCGGAAATACGAAATGTTCAAGCATCAAAATGGTAAGAAATTTAATGCTTATAAATATTATTTTTATTCAACCTATTTGTAATCCTTCCAATTGTTATTAAATCGTAGCATATTATTATTTGTATTTCTATCAATCCCAAGTTCTCTTTTTGCTCAAAAAGAAGGCAATACATGGGTTTTTGGTCAAAATGCGGGTGTCGAATTTGATGGTATCGCTGTGCGCTCCATCGAAGAGGCTCGTTTCAATTCTACCGAGGCCGCAGCATCTATATCTGACAGATTTGGAAATTTTTTATTTGCGACCGACGGTACAAGGGTAATCAACTCTGAATTTCAGACCATGGAAAATGGAGACGATTTAGATGGATCTCAAAGCTCTGCTCAAATCGTCATCTTGCCTGATCCGACTAACGAGCTGAGATACTATATTTTCTATATAAGCAAACAAAATGATAGACTGAATCTCAATTATGCGTTGGTTTCGTTTGTTTCAAATCCCTTGGGTAACGTCATTCTTAAAAATTTAAATTTGAGAAGCAATGTTACTGAACGGCTCACTTGGCTTTACGGTGATTACATAAATAGTTTCTATATAATTGCTAGTAGTTCAGATACTTTTTTTGTGTACTCGCTAGATACCGCAGGATTGAATGAGTCACCTCGCAGCTTTAAGATGAATACCGATGACATCATCGAGATAAGCCAAATCAAATATAACGCAGCGCGGGATTTGATCGCTAACGCCAATCGAGATCAAATTGAGATTATGAATTGGGATCGTGATTCTGGTGCTGTTCAAGATAGTTTTGTTATAGACTTTGAAGACCGAGGTGATTTCAATTCCATTTACAGCATTGAATTTTCAAAATCTGGCAGATACCTTTATGCTAGCACCGTTTTTGACGGTATTTATCAAATTGATTTGCAAGATCTCAATTCCGAAGATGCCCAAAATTCAATTACCCAACTGTTACCTATAAATCCAGTGGTTAGGGATAATGGCGTGCAAGTTCTGGATTGGGCTTTACAAATAGGGCCCAATGATAAAATATATGTTTGCCACGGCGGTTATGATGCATTAGGTGTTCTAGAAAATCCTGAAAATGAAGCAGGCTCAGTAAATTACAATTTTGCTTCAGTACCATTAGATGGTCTTACCGGAATCAGTTTACCGCAGTTGCCACCTTCTTTTAAATTTGGCGATATCATTACAAGAAACAATTGTAGCGGCGAGACTGTCAATATAGAATTGATTACAAACATTCTAGGTACAGTGACTTGGAATTTAGGTGATGGCACTATAATAAGTGGTAATCCCATTGATCATATATATAGCGACTCAGGCACGTATCAAATAACCGCTACTGTCTCTTCACAATCTGGCAATATAACGTTCAGTCAAGAAATAGAAATGTTTCAAAGCCCGCCAGATTTGAACAATCTAGAAATCATTATTTGTAATGATGACGCGATTAGTCCCAATCAAATTTTAGATCAGATTGATGATTTCGATGATAGGGAACTTTATGAAATTGGACTTTATTCATCCGTAAACGATGCAATGGAGATGATCAATGAAATTAGTGATCCTATTACTCTTAACGACAGTACGACTGAACTTTTTCTCAATATCTACAATCCAGATAATCTTGCTTGCTCTAATATCACTACGCTTGAGATCACAAAAGAAAACCTTGACATTGACAATTTTCAAGAATTAGAGATTTGTCCAAATGCTGCAACGACGATCTATGCACCAGAAGGATTTAATAATTATCAATGGTCTGATGGAACGACAGGCCAGCAAATAGATATCACAAACGCTGAAAGTATTAGCGTCTCGTTCAATACCAGAGCTGACGATTCAGGTTGTGAACTAGAAGTACATTACAATTTCATTAATAGATCATTGATTCAAGAAATAGAGGCCCGAGTTGTAGAATCTACTAGCAGTGGCAACACTATTGAAATTTTATCGCCGTTGGGTGATGATTATGAATACGCTATCGACGGTATTTCCTTTCAATCAGAGCCATTATTCGAAAATTTACCAAACGGCATCTATACCATAACTGCACGCGACACCTTGTGTGACCAAGTGTACTCATCAGAAATTGTAATTTCTAGATTGCCAAAATTTTTTACTCCCAATGGCGATGGTTTCAATGACGTATGGAATCCATTCAGCGATACAGAACGAGATATTTTATTAGTCAGGATTTTTGATAGATACGGTAAGTTGCTTACTCAATTATCACCATCTCAGCCTTCATGGGACGGCACGATAGACGGACAGGATTTACCCAGCTCAGATTATTGGTATTCCATAATTGATGAAAGCGATAAAGTTATCAACGGACATTTTACTTTGAAAAGATGAATTCCATGTTCAAAATGCTATCTCGGTCATCATAATTTTAAACGTTTTTTGAATGACTACGCTTTCGCGAAAACCTAATCACCACCATCTACAAAAAATGTAAATACAGCCAGTAGATCAAAAATCCTATAACCATAATAAGTGTCACTATCCTAACAAAGAGTAATCGTCGTTGACCAGATTTGATGACGAGCCTAATGCGCATCACGTCAATGAAAACTAGTATCAAGCCTAGAATTAGATAGATCCACTTTTGAGTTTGAAATTCCAGCGTGCCTTTGAAAAGAAAAAACAATAAAATCAATAGCAGGATGACCATGGACGCGATGTTCCATTTATTGATTTTTGAGCTTGGATTAGGTTTTGACTCCATAAATGATGGTGATGTTTTGTGGCTAATCTCGAGGATAAAGATTAGAGTTTCAAAAGTTCATGCGTTTATGCACAAGCTACTAGCATCTTTAGATCCGAGTATCAATCTAATGATACTTAAGCCTCTTTGGAGTCACTCTGGACTTGAGGTTCCTTTTTGTATGCCACCCAACAAAATACAATCATTCCAACCACCATCGGAACGTATAGTTCAATTTCCAAAAATAAGTCGATCAAAATCGCAATGGACGTGAAGATGATGCTGGCTATTAATATGATTTTAAATAATTTCATAGATAATGGTCGATTTTCTCAAGTATACAAAACGTGATATGCAATTCCTAATTTGATTCAGGATGTAATCTTACCTTTGCCAAAACCTCAACACCATGCCTAAACTTATTGCACCATCAGTACTAGCTGCAGACTTTGCCAACCTTCAACGTGATTGCGAGATGCTCAATCGCAGTGATGCAGACTGGTTCCATATTGACATCATGGATGGTGTATTTGTGCCTAACATTTCGTTTGGGATGCCTGTGCTGCGTGACATTATCAAACATGCTGATAAAACCATTGATACGCATTTGATGATCGTTGATCCAGATCGATATGTCAAGACTTTTGCAGATCTAGGTTGCGATATTCTTACTGTTCATTATGAGGCTTGTACTCACTTGCACCGCACGCTGCAAAACATCAAAGCACATGGTATGAAAGCTGGTGTGGCACTTAATCCGCATACTAATGTTGACCTGCTCAAAGATGTTATTCAAGATATTGATTTGGTGTGTTTAATGAGCGTGAATCCAGGTTTTGGCGGTCAAAGCTTTATTGAAAACACTTATTCAAAAGTGAGCGAACTGAAAGAATTGATCAATAAAAAAGGTACCGGCACACTTATAGAAATTGATGGTGGCGTGACTGATAAAAACGCAAAACAATTAGTGGCCGCTGGAGCTGATGTCCTGGTAGCTGGATCCTACGTTTTTAAATCTAGTGATCAAGAGAAAACAGTCAAAGAACTTAGAGAACTGGCCAATTCATAATTGCATTATGAAAAGCATACTTCAAACATCCCTTTTCTTCATCTTTCTAATCACTAGCTCAATGACTAACGCGCAGAGCATTGAAAAACATGAGTGGAAAGAGCGCGTGCTTCTTATCATGGAAAAAGAATCGGAGTCATCAAACACAGAAAAGCAAATCGACTTGCTTCTGGACAATGCTAATGGACTCAAAGAGCGACAATTGGTTACCTATGTTATATCTGAGAAACAGGCACAGAAACTAGATCGTGCAAATGGTAAATTGGTTAAAACGACCAACTCAGATCATCTATTCTATCGTTACAACAAGGGAAACGCAGATTTCAAAGTCATTCTCATAGGTCTAGACGGCACAGTAAAAAATAAATATCTTGAACCTGTAAGTACTAAAAAACTGTTTACCATCATCGACGGCATGCCCATGAGAAAAGCAGAGATAAAGAAGGGAAATTAGTAGTTAATCCTATTCATTCAATCTCGCAAATAGCTACGACTAGTTTAAGTCAATATTTAAATTTTACTTCCTACCAGCCAGTATCTTTGCTTTATGGCTGTAGATATTTATGACGTTCTCATCATTGGCGCTGGTCCTATAGGGATTGCTTGCGCGCTTGAAGCTAAAAAGGCTGGACTAGATTATCTAGTCATAGAAAAAGGACCGCTGGTCAACTCGCTGTACCACTACCCGACCAACATGAACTTTTTCAGCACTAGTGAGAAACTAGAGATTGATGAGATTCCGTTTATTTCTAAAGAAGCCAAACCTAGCAAACAAGAAGCCTTAGAATATTACCGCAGGATTGCCACCTCTAGCAATTTGAACATCCATCTTTTTGAACTGGTTAAGTCGGTGAACAAGTCTAGTGATTTTGAGATCATCACTGATAAAGCTACCTATCATTCCAAAAGTATCATAGTCGCCACAGGATTCTATGATATACCAAACAAATTGAATGTCCCTGGCGAGAATCTATCTAAGGTCACGCATTACTATGATGACCCGCATTTGTATGCGTTCCAAAAAGTAGCCATCGTAGGCGCCAGCAATAGCGCAGTCGATGCCGCGCTAGAAATCTATCGTAAAGGTGGCGAAGTAAGCATGATCGTGCGTGGCAATTCTATTGGTGATCGCGTAAAGTATTGGGTAAAACCAGATATTGAGAATCGTATTAAAGAAGACTCTATCGCAGCTTATTTCAATGCAGAAATTACTCAGATCAAGGCAAAAAGCATCGTCTTTACCCAAAATGGCGAGACCCATGAGATCGCAAATGACTTTGTGGTAGCACTGACTGGCTACAAGCCCAACTTTAATTTTCTCAAGATGCTGGGCGTAGAATTAGAGGGTGGTCGCAAGATTCCCAACTACGATCCACGCACTATGCAAACCAATGTTTCGGGAATTTATCTAGCAGGTGTAATTTGTGGCGGTCTGGACACGCACAAATGGTTTATAGAGAACAGCCGTGTCCACGCTGAGTTGATCATCAAGAATATCACAAACAGCCAGAATGAACTAGCTGGCGTGGTAGAATAATTTATCTAGCGGTGTAACCACCATCAATGATGTGGTAGGAACCAGTCACAAAACTGGCTTCTTCACTGGCCAACCAGTAAACGATGTTTGCTACCTCATCTGGTTTTCCCAATCTACCTATAGGATGTTGGGCAATCAATTGTTTTTCCTGTTCCTCATCAATTACATCTAGCAGTGGCGTCTCAATATATCCTGGACCTACGGCGTTAATGCGTACACCTTTTTCGGCATACTCAATGGCGGCGGTTTTGGTCAAACCTACCACGGCATGTTTTGCCATGACATAGGCCACAGATTGTGGTGACCCTACGGATCCTAGCATACTCGCCATGTTGACGATCGCGCCACCTGTTTTTAATAATTCTGGTATCTGCGCCTGGCAACCGTAAAAAACACCGTTTTGGTTCACTGCAATCACGTTGTTGTAGCTTTCCTCTGGATAGTCTGCCGTTAGTGCCATCTCACCACTTATCCCAGCATTATTTACGGCAGCGTGTAGCGCACCGTATTTATCTACAGTCTTCTGGACAAGCATTTCGTTTTCAGATTTTTTGGAAACATCTGCTTTAATAAAGTAGGCTGATCCACCTGCATCTTCTATTTCTTTGACAACGCTTTTTGCATCTTCTTCATCCACATCTGAAACGACGACATTATATCCTTCTTTTCCAAATCTATGGGCGATTGCTCTTCCCAATCCACTGGCGGCTCCTGTAACTATGACGGTCTTTTTCATTTTTTCTTTTGAAGATAGCCATCAACAGTCTCAATATGAGTTAATAAAGTCTGAATTGTGTTATAAAGATGATAGGGATTACGCTTTCGCGAAAGCGTAACAGCCACAAGCACACTAACAAGGAAATTTCTCTAGAAAACTGCAAATAGATTATGCAGACTTGTTGCTTTTCAACAACTCCATCAAGTCTGGATCTTGACCTAAAAGCACAGCCTCACTATTGATTCGACCTTCTAGCGGGCCGTTCTCCAATTTAAGAACGCCACGTGGACAAACCGCGCTACAAATACCGCAGCCTACACAGCTGGCACGTATGATGTTTTCGCCCTTTTGAGCATAGCTGCGCACGTCAATTCCCATCTCACAGTAAGTAGAACAGTTACCACATGAAATACACTGACCACCATTAGTCGTTATGCGAAATTTTGAAAACAAACGCTGCTGCAATCCCAAGATCGCCGCCATAGGACAACCAAAACGGCACCAAACGCGATTACCAAAAATGGGATAGAAACCAGTACCAATAACGCCAGAAAATATAGCACCAATCAAAAACCCATACAGACTCTTAACAGCAACATCCAGTGAGTAGATTTTCTCATTAATACCGAATGAAAAGTAAGCAGCATTCACCTGTATCTGCGTGATGTCCACAAAGTAGATCAAAGCAACAGATGCTAATGATATAGCCAGATAAACCGTTGCACCAACAATCGCATCTTTCTTGAGCGTATCACGCTTCCAGATCATCACAGCTGCATACAAAACCACGAGAAGTGCCGCCACCGAAAACAAAAAGGTATCTCTGGATAACCAGTAACCTTCGCCCTCATAACCTAGATAAACGCTTACCACAGTAGTCGTCATCATAACCACAAAAACGAGAACACTGTGTACTACCCAACGTTCTACTTTCCATGCAGCCTGTGACTTGTCAGACAATTGTCTAAAAGAATCTCCAGCAGTCTCGGCCAGGCCACCACAACCACAAACCCAACTACAGTACCAGCGCTTACCATATTTGTATGTCAGTATAGGTGTGATGATAAAAATGGACGCTAGCCCAAAAAACAGCAAGAACATACCAATAGCACCAGAACTGATAAAGTCATTGATGCGGTATTGCTCAAAGTTGTAATAGTTGAGTGGCCAGATGTTTTTAAGATCGTAGTAAGGCAAGTTGAATCCGTCGCCGTTCAATCGTGCCATAAATTCTGGAATCAAGAATGCAAAAGCCGTCTGAAAAAACATGACGCTGCTCGTGCGTATGATTTCATATCTATTGTGTCTATACTTCCAGATAAATTTGACACCAAAAGCTAAAATAGCTACCGTATAGAGCGTACCATAAACAAACCATTGACTGGCAGGATTACCACTCAGCGCACGGCTCAAAGGATCAAATAGCGCCACCACACCAGTATTGGCACCATCTGGATTAAGGCCTAGCAATTCTGCATAGAAGTAGAGCACGATGTAAAATCCAGTAAGCGCAATTCCAGCCATCCAGCCTAAAACACCACGACTGGAAATAGACTTGAACCACACGCCGTCATTTTTAATTCCAGCCTGTTTGTGGGCATAACTAGCAATGGTAAAACCTATAATCCCGACGCTCATTAGCACCAAAGATGCTGTGAGCCACAAAGCAGCATTAGTTATAGATTGATTGAAAAGATGCAAGACGAGGATACCTAATCCTGCCATACCAGCAAAAACCGATGCGCGTTGACCTGCATTAAGTGATTTTGGCGGCTCGCCAGTTAAGGACATACTTTTTTGAACAGTGGACATAATAAATGCTTTTGGTGGTTACAACAACTATGCGGTTTGTGCAGCTTCTTTAAAATCAAAGTCTGCTTTTATGGCTGCAAATGGTTTGGTATAAAACTCTGGATTGAAACAAGACTTCTCAATATTAGAAATCACTTGATCTACCGTGCGCTCGTCAGTGAGCCATTGGTCAAATACCTCATGTCGCATGCGTATCCCAAAAGTGTTGATGCCAATGAACTTACGACTGGCGATATTGTACTCAACCGTGATGGCGCGGTCCTCTTTAAGATCTTTCCAGTGGTAGTGCGCGTGCCCTTCTTTTGGTACAGCCCATACCCAACCATAGGTTTGATATTCGATATCCATGAACTTGGCACTATTGAACCAGTGTCCTGGATTCCATTTTTTAGGATTACCACATAAAGTTTGTGCCAGCGTCTCGCCCATCATGCGACCTGTGTACCAAACTGCTTCTACTGACTTGCGCTCGCCTACTGGCTCACGTTGTTGCGCGCAATCGCCTATGGCATAAACATCAGGATAATTCGTCTGTAAATGACGATCAACTAGAATACCGCGATCGGTTTCTATGCCGCTGCCTGTTAAAAAGCCAATTTGAGGTCGCACTCCAGCGCAAAGTCCGACAAGGTTGCACTCTATGATTTCGCCTTTGGCGGTTTTGACCGCTTTGACTTTTCCGTTTTCGTCTCCTATGATTTCTGCCATTTCTTCTTCATGGCGCAAATCAATATGATGCGACAAGATATGATCTGAAATCATGGTAGCGTCTGGCAACGGCAACACGCCACTCCAGAATGCTTTCTCGCGCACAAGGAATGTCACTGGTATTTTTCTGGTGTGCAGCATTTCGGCAAGCTCGACACCTATCAAGCCACCACCGATGATCACGGCGCGTTTGCAAACTTGATTATTGGGCGCGTTGATTTCCAGCGCATCTAGATCTTGTCGAGACACCAGCCCTTGAACGCCTTGCAAATCCTGGCCAGGCCAGCCAAACTTGTTAGGGATACTACCGGTAGCCAGCACCAGTTTGTCATACTGCATTTGGTCGCCAGTTGCAAAAGTGAGTGTCTTAGAATCTGGCTCAACTTGCTTTACGTATGCGTTCTTGAGCTCGATATTGTTCTTTTCCCAGAACCAATTCTCATACGGTTGCGTGTGCGCAAATTTCATGTGACCCATGTACACATACATCAGCGCCGTGCGCGAGAAAAAGTAATCTGTCTCTGCACTTATGACAGTAATTCTATGATCTGAAAGTTTGCGTATGTGGCGCGCACAGGTGATTCCTGCAATGCCATTTCCTATGATAACAATGTGATCCATACGTGGTTGGTTTGGGTTGGAAAAGCCTTGGCTGACTTTAAAGCTACAACAAATTAACAATTATTAACAGCCTCGACATTATTTAATTCTACCTGTTTACTAGGACAAATTTCCCTGATCGCTCCTTTTTCTATGTATTATCTTTAGGCACAAGCCTTGGCGTGATAATTGAACCTCTTTTTCCATGAAAATTCAATCCTATAAATTTTTACTTGTTGTAGTGTGGATTTTGGTGGGTTCCGCTTTCGCGAAAGCGCAATTATCAACCATCAACACTGCTACCAGAGAGCTATTTGCCAACCATGTTGCAGCTGGACAAGTGGACTATGCAGCCATCAAAAAAGATCCTACAAACCTAAATACCGCAATACAATCCATTAAAAAGATTAACCTGAACTCTTTGACCGCAGCAGAACGTAAAGCCTTGCTGATCAATGCGTACAACTTATTTACCATCAAAGGCGTGGTAGACGCCTACCCTATAAAATCGGTGATGGATGACGCATCATTTTTTGATGCTACCCGATATGAATTAGGCGGTGAAATGGTTTCTTTAAATCAGCTAGAGAAACAAATCTTATTCAAAGAATTTCCTGACCCACGATTGCATTTTGTTCTCGTTTGTGGTGCCGTAAGCTGTCCACCGCTTAACAACAAGCCTTTTACTGCAGAGAATACAGAATTCATGCTCAAGAAACTCACGCGTGCCGCAATCAACAATCCGGCATTGGTAAAGATAGATATGCATGAAAAAGTAGCTTACGTTTCTAAGATTTTTGACTGGTATGCTGCAGACTTCACCAAAAAAGGGACTTTGATAGATTACCTCAACACCTATCGTGAGGACATGATACCAGATGGTTTCAGCGTCAAGTTTATGAGTTATAATTGGTCGCTTAATGATGCAAAATAGTATACTTACCTTATTTCAAGCGCTGCCTAGCTTTAGAAGAATTGCTGTGTGGATTACAGCGATAGCAATGGCAACCTTGACTATTTCCTGTACTGCCCAAACTCCAGAAAGTATAGACGGGATTTCGTTTGTCGCAACTAGAAATCCTATCGATCAAACTGATGTGCAGCCGCTGTTGGACTATAATGCCGATTATGCCGCAGTGATCCCTTATGGTTTTATGCGTGATCTATCAAGTCCAGAAGTGATCTACAACACTGATAGACAATGGTGGGGCGAGACTAAAGAAGGTGTAGAAAAAACGATAGAACTGTTTCACACAGATGGGCTCAAAGTCATGCTCAAACCACAAATCTGGATCTGGCGTGGCGAGTATACAGGTAATATCCAGCTAGAAAATGCGCAGCAATGGAAACAGCTGGAAGACAGTTACAGTCAATATATTCTCGATTATGCGCAAGTGGCCCAAGACCAAAATGTAGAAATGTTATGCATCGCTACGGAGCTGGACAGCTTTGTTGACCAACGTCGTGATTACTGGATGGAACTCATCAAAAAAATCAAGGCGATCTACCAGGGCAAAATTACCTATGCAGGAAATTGGGACAGCTATAAAAACGTGCACTTTTGGGATCAAATGGACTACATAGGTGTAGATGCTTATTTTCCTTTAAGCGATCAAAAAACGCCTGATAGCACTACCATTGCAAATAATTGGAAGAAATGGAAGCTGGAATTGAGCACGCTTTCGCGAAAGCATGACAAACAAATTCTTTTTGCAGAATACGGTTACATAAGCGCCGATTATGCAGGCAAGGAACCATGGAAAAATGCCGATGAAACTCGTGAGGTCAATAACGATGCCCAACAAATATTGCTTCAAGGCATGTATGACAACGTGTGGAATGAGGACTGGTTTGCTGGCGGCTTTTTATGGAAACACCATGCAGAAGAAAGTCGACGTGGCTTTGCAAAACGATTTACACCACAAGGAAAACCAGCGGCACAAACTGTGGCTGAAGCCTACAAGAAATACGAGTAAAAGATTATGAGAATACTATATATCATACTATGCGTAGCACTGGGCACTAACGCTGTAAGCGCACAGTTGCTTCAAAACAAAAAGCAATTTACCCGACAAGATTCTCTGCGTGGATCTATAACACCAGAGCGTGCCTGGTGGGAAATCACTTATTATGATCTTGATGTGAAAGTGCAGCCTGATGATAAGTTCATATCGGGTTCCAACACTATTCATTATCGAGTGCTTGAACCTTATCAAACATTACAGGTAGATCTGCAAGAGCCACTTGAGATTCTCAAGGCTGTTCAAAATGGTCGCGAATTAGAAATTGAACATGATGGTAATGCGCATTTTGTAAAGCTGGAAGATGAGCAAAATGTAGGTGATATTAATAAGGTAGAAATCGTTTATGAAGGCAAGCCGCGCGAGGCACGCAATGCACCGTGGGATGGCGGCTTTTCATGGAAAAAGGATGATCAAGGCAATCACTTCATTGCCACATCAAATCAAGGATTAGGCGCCAGCGTATGGTGGCCCAATAAAGATCACATGTATCAAGAAGTGGACAGTATGTCGATAAGCGTCAACGTGCCTAGTGAACTGATGAATGTGGGCAATGGAAGATTGAAAGGAGTTGAATTGAAAAATGATGGAACGACCACCTATCACTGGAAAGTTGAAAATCCCATCAACAATTATGGTGTGAACATCAATGTTGGGAATTATGTGAATTTCTCTGAGACCTACGATGGTGAAAAAGGTGAGCTGTTCATGGACTATTATGTACTGGAAGAGAACCTCAAAAAAGCCAAAGAACAATTCAAAGACGCACCCAAGATGATGGAGGCTTTTGAGCATTGGTTTGGACCGTATCCGTTTTATGAAGACAGTTTCAAGTTGGTTGAAGTTCCATACTTGGGCATGGAACATCAAAGTAGTGTTACCTATGGCAATCAGTATGTCAATGGTTATCTGGGCAACGATTTATCAGGTACTGGTTGGGGTTTAAAATTTGATTTTATCATCATTCATGAGTCTGGTCATGAGTGGTTTGCAAACAACATCACCTACAAGGACATTGCTGATATGTGGATTCACGAGAGTTTCACCGCTTATTCGGAAAATTTGTTTCTCGATTATCACTATGGCAAGGAAGCAGCAGCAGAATATGTGATCGGCACTAGACGCGGTATTAGAAACGACAGGCCTATCATAGGCCAATATGATGTTAATCATGAGGGTTCTGGCGACATGTATTACAAGGGTGCCAACATGCTACACATGATACGCCAGCTTATCAATGACGATGAAAAATGGCGTCAAATCCTGCGAGGACTGAACAAAGAATTTTACCATCAAACAGTCACCACAGAGCAAATCGAAAATTACATTGCAGCACAAAGCGGAATTGATCTAAGTAAAGTATTTGATCAGTATTTGAGAGATGTGCGTATTCCTGTATTAGAATTCAAAAAAACAAACGATCATATTGAATATCGTTGGACTGACGTCGTAAACGGTTTTGCTATGCCTGTTGAAATCGAGTTGGATGGGAAATTAAGTTGGATTACACCAACCGAAGAATATCAGAAATTAGACCTGACCGATTTGACATCAGGAATTAAAATTGACAACGATTATTACATAGAAGTAGCTTTTTTAAAGTAAATCAGCCAGACACTCTTCTACAGTCTTATAATTAAATTCGAATCTTGCATCTAACAAACGTTGTGGATAAACGTATCTGCTTTTAAGCAGAAGTTCAGTTTCTGTTCCAATGACAGCAGCACCTATTTCTAGCAGCCATTTGGGTTGGTCAATACGCAATGGAACTCTAAGCTTTTGGCTCAACACTTCCATGAAATTATCATTTCGCATCGGGTTTGGAGCAGTGATATTGATCGGACCATCCAAATCAGAATCAATGATGAACTTGACCGCTCGACAAAGATCCTGTATATGAATCCAACTGATAAATTGATTACCTCGACCTTGTTTACCGCCCATTCCTAATCTGGTTATCTTCTTGAGCATGGGAAATGCACCACCATCATTTCCTAGAACTATAGATGTGCGCAATGCAATTTTACGCACGCCATCAAAAGACTTACTGAAAAACTCCTTTTCCCATGACTTAGCGATTCCCATTGAGAAGTCGTCACCTATTATTCCGTTTGCTTCTGTATTTATTTGAGTTTCAGAATGTGCATAAATGGTTGCAGTACTCGCGTTGAGAAATACTTTGGGTTTAGTCACAGCCTTTTCCAACGCTAAGTTTAATACTCTCGTACTATCAATTCTAGAGTTATAAATCGCTTTACGATTAGCGTCCGTATATCTACAATCAACAGATTTTCCTGCTAGATTGATGAGTACATCTGTATCTTCTAAGTGTTTGACCCATTCACCTAAATCTTTTCCATTCCAATGAGTTGTATTTTGAATGCGCTTTCGCGAAAGCGTAATTACTAAAACACCTTGCTTTTCAAAATATTCTTTGAGGGCAATTCCTAAGAAACCTGTGCCGCCTGCGATAATAACCTTTTTCATATTCTTGAATTTTGATTGGAAAATTTTTGTTGTTGGTCAGAAAGGATTATACTAAAAACAAGTGATGATGCGCTTATCACAATAGCTATGTCTAAAAGGACCTGAGATTCCAAATAAGCATAAACCAACGATATTATTCCTACCGAGGCTGCTGCGCAGAAATGGCAGAACGCCAATGTCCGAATCTTACCGTTCGTAGATTTGTATAAGATACATATGGTTAGAAACACTTGTAAAATGCCATACGGTAGAAATCCCATAACCGCGAGAATGGGGTTCCAAACAAAAACCACAAGTAAAATAACGAGTCCAGCGATGTTGATGTTGAATAGAAATTTCACGATGCTATATTTTGATATTTAGGATCTAGACGTTAGGGTTTTCTAGTTTGATTTTACGGTAGTCAGGTCTTTTGCTTTTTCTACGACCCCTAAAAAACAGGATTAAATTGAAGAAAAGCATCACACCTAGATAGATAGAAAAACCGCCAATCTTACCGCTGAATATTTCGATAAGATTTTGATAGGTGTCTTCAAACCCATAAGAGTTGACCTCTAGAATATAGAGCCCAAAACCAAGATTCAACAAGTAGAATCCTACTTCAAATAGCTTGTTGGTAGAATGTGCAATCTCTTCTTGACCATTGAAAATGTCAAGCATAAAGATTTTACCATTCTTAAATAACGTGCGAGATACAAAGAATGTCATACCGATAATGACAGGCACATACACGAGATAACCGACGAGAATTTTTGAAGTTTCCATAATACTAGATTTTAGATTTTGATTTGTAAATAATATTGATAACCATCATGTTGACATAATGTATAAGCGCGAGTATTAAAGTAATTGCAGCTAGATGAGAGATTACCATTGCTAACATTTGAACGGTGTTGTTTACTCGTTCCCAACTAGAGATGCCATAAATTCCATAGCCTAAATTGAGCAAGTAGTATCCAACCAATAAGATGTCGTTGATCCTATCGCTCAACGCAAGATCATCAGGCAGCAAGCGGCTCACATAAATTCTCCCATTCCTATGGCATATATGACCTACTCGCAGTATGATGGTTAAGATCACTGTTACATAAATTATATATGAGATCAGATTATACATTTATTTTAGTTTTAAACTTTCAGTAATTACTGAAAGTTTATTTGAAATAAAAAAGGCTATGAAATCGCCTTGATCATTTTTTTCAAGTAATTATTATTATTAATTTTAGTTGCGAGGTTCATTAGATTTTCCATTTGTGAGACAAAATCAGATAAATCAGATATGATACCTTGAAAATGTTTCACTTCTTCGGCATTGCCTTCAATCTTTGCGTTTTTTAGTTGATTAAGTAACAATCTTACTGGCTCAATCTCACGACGTCTGCGCTCTTCCATAATGTGTTGTGCGATGGAATAAACGTCATGGTCTGCTACAAAAAATTCCTTGCGCTCACCTAAAACTGTTTCCTTGCGCACTAATCGCCAATTGATTAACTCACGCACGTTGGTGTTCACGTTACCTCTTGACAGCTGTACCTGCTCCATGATTTCATCTGCGCTCAAACCAGCTGGTGACGATAATAAAAGCGCATGGATCTGAGCCATGGACTTGGAAATACCCCATTGACTAGCTAGCGATCCCCAAGCTTGGATAAATTGATTTTTACCGTCCTCCAATTTCATACTCCAAATGTACGACATCTTTTATAACTTTCAATATTTTCTGAAAGTTTAATTTATTTTCTAGTAGCTTGTTTGTTATAAGTTTGCTTTCGCGAAAGCGTAATCCGCAATTTTCTTCATGCAACAAACGATCATTACAACTACCATAGACTTCGTCAGACAACAGCTAGCAAATGCCGAAGGTGGTCACGACTGGTTTCATATAGAGCGTGTGTGGAAAAATGCTCAACTGATAGCGAGTAAAGAGACAAATGCAGACCCGATGATCGTTGAATTGGGAGCTTTGCTACACGACATTGCCGACTCTAAATTTCACGATGGTGATGAAACTGTTGGACCACGAGTGGCACGTGAGTTTTTGGAATATCAGCAAGTTGATGATAGGATTATCGATCACGTGATAAAAATCATTGAAAACATTTCTTTTAAAGGTGGTAATGTAGATCAAAGTTTTAAAAGCATAGAATTGGATATAGTTCAAGATGCCGACAGGCTTGATGCCCTAGGTGCTATTGGTATCGCACGCACGTTTAATTACGGCGGTTTTAAAAACAGAACCATCTATGATCCAGCGGTCAAACCTGATCTAAACATGGATAAGGAAACTTACAAGAAAAGTACGGCACCGACGATCAATCATTTTTACGAAAAGCTTTTACTGCTCAAGGATCGCATGAATACAAAAGCTGGTAAGCAACTTGCCCAAAAACGCCATCAGTTCATGGAACATTATCTAGAGCAGTTTTATGCGGAATGGAACGGTGAAGTGTAATATCTAACTACAGACTTACCTAAATCAATCAGCTACTTCTAGCTTTTCCTTAGAAACATCGCACCATTTGAGATAGTACTCATAGATTTCATCTATGCTAGCACCTCGACGCTTTTTCCAATAAATCGTGAGGTAAAACCATTGCAGTTTGAAAACGCCTACATCAGTATAGCGTCTCGCACTTGTGGTAAGCCACTTTGGGATCACATGGAAATGCTCAAGATCATAAAGCTCATGGATGAGCAGGTAATCCTCATAGATAGGAACATCTGTGTTATAGCCGCCCAACTGCTCATATAATCCTCTAGTAATGTATTGGCTTTGATCGCCGCCACGGCTTGCTCTCCAATTGAATCTAGTAAACCAGCCTATGATGACCAGCCACCAGTGCCAACTTCTAAAACGCATACGGAAACAGCCTGCTGGCTCGCCAATTTTGATCGCATTATGAATGTACAAATCATAATTTTTAGGTGGATGAGAGTCTGCATGCAGAAAGTAAAACGTGTCATACTGTGCAGCAAGCGCGCCGTTATGCATTTGTAGACCGCGACCCTTGTCACTCTCTATTACTCTTATCCTTTGATGGCTGTGATCAGTGGCAAAACGTTTTACCTCGCTCAACGTATCATCAACACTACGTCCATCAACAACTATAAATTCTAGCGATTGTGGATCGTGAGCACGTCGCAATAATAGTTTTAATAAAGAATAAATTCCTGTCTCTTCATTAAGTACAGGAATGACAATGCTCATCATACGGTCAAATATACGATGAGCATTGTTTTATGGTTTGTAGGATTTTATTTATTCTTGATCGTTGAGCGACCAGTCATATTCTTTAAAATCTACCTTGGCACCCGTATTGATTTTTTGATCTGCATACTGGTTCACGTAGGCTACTAGACTCTTGCCAGTATCGGTAAAGTCGCTAGTGTAAAACTTGAAGATGCTGCTCAGTTTTGGGTTTGCAGGGTCGCTTAAATCATTCTTATCGCTATTGACAAATTCTCTTGCAGCACGATCCATAAGTTCATCCACGTTAGAACCTGTAAACGCGTCACGCATCAATTTGGGACAAGAATAACTCGCACAATTAATAGCAAAATGGATTCTAGGATCACCCATTTTTTGCAGCACGCCTTTTTCAATCGAGGCAAGCGAATACATCTCACCATTCACATTAATATATTCCTTAAGCCACACTTGACCCAACGGCCCACTAATATCCTTAATACTTGCGGGCATGTCATTGTCCAAAATCAAATCCAGCGTTGCAGCATTATATAAATTGATGTAATAGGCAAATTGCTCACCGTTTTCCCAATCCTTTTTAGGTGGATTTACACTCAAATACGTCAAGTATGATTTAAGTGCCGCATGCTCTTTTTTAAGACCCTCATAGTCCACAAAACCTTCTTCATTGACATATCTCTTGAGCAGCTTGTCATATTCACTGTGGTCTAACTGCGACCTATTGGTAGAAATCTGTTCGTTGGCCTCTAGTGTGTCATAGTATAGACTACCAGCGCCAACACAAGAAGCTGTTATAAAAATGAAGAGTAATAAATATGTTATTTTTTTCATGATGCGTTACGCTTTCGCGAAAGCGGAATCCTTAAACACCACTTTCTTAGTTAAGTCAAAATTAGACACCTACCAGCTTTTACTGCACCACTTAACGCAACAATAACGTTACAGTCGCTCGATCACGCCCTGGAATAGCTGGACCATTTTAGGCTCAGCTTTTCCTGCCACTTCTATAATTTCTGGCACATTTACAGGTGCGAGATCGTCTGGATCGCACTCATCTGTCAAAACGGAAACCGCGCTCACAGGTAAATTCAAATGGTTGGCAACGATAATTTCAGGCACGGTACTCATTCCTACCGCATCAGCACCCATGATTTTGAGCATGCGGTACTCGGCTCTGGTTTCTAGTTGCGGGCCAACGACGCTGGCGTACACACCTGTGTGTAAATTGATGCCGTGATCGCTCGCAACATCCTGTAAATGCTTGTTCATAGTCGCATCATAAGGCGCGCTCATATCTGTAAATCGCTCGCCAAAATCAGACACACCCTTAAAAGCCAGCGGGCTACCACCTTGCAAATTGATGTGATCGTCGATCAACATCAAATCGCCTTTTTTCATATCTAGATTGATGGCACCAGCAGCATTTGAAACCAATAAATTATTGATTCCCAAACCATGCATGACACGTATAGGATATGTGATATCGATAAAATCATAACCTTCATACAAGTGAAAACGACCTTGCATCACGACAACTTTTTTACCACCTAGATCGCCGTAAATCAGTTTACCAGTATGAAACTCTACCGTCGCAAGTGGGAACGATGGTATGTTATTGTAGTGTGCTACTTTCTGGTTCTCGATCTTGTCCACCAGCTGGCCTAGACCTGTACCTAGGACGATACCAACCTCTGGTGCATCAAAGCCTTGATCCTTTAAATAATCTATTGAGTTTTCTAGTTGTTTTCTACTTAGCATGTTTTAATCTAATAATAGTTGAAAGTCTGGATGATCCTTAACATCATCTTCTGTATCGACATCGTTGCGCTCTTCAAGCATTGCATAATCTAGGCCTTCCAGATCTTTAAGAGTTTTCTCTAGGACTGTTGACGTTCCCCAATCCTTGTTCTCAAAGATACCATTAGGAATCTTGTCCCTAAAGCCCAAAAGATAATAACCACCATCCATTGCTGGTCCTATCACAGCGTCCTTTTCATTGAGCTTTTTAAAGGCGTCGTCTATCTCTAGCGCAGTGAGATCATACATGTCAGACCCTATGATAATGACACTCTGGTGTCGTTCTAGTGCTTGTTCAAAAGCAAATCTCATGCGCTCGCCTAGATCATTGCCTTGCTGCTGGTATTTTTCATAGGCCAGATTATCCCAATCATCATCCTTATGGACACGCTCGCTGTACCAGACCTGCTTGACGCCATAGATGTTTTTTGTAATCGATCGTGTGTGGTCGAGTAAAAACTTATAAATCTCCAGCGCTTTTTCATCGCCCAGCGTTGCAGCCAGACGACGTTTACCTTTCCCTAATTCTGGATTGCGAGTGAATATGATGAGGCAGTTGGTCATTTGTGAGTTAAGTTTTGGTTTACGGCCTAGGTAATTTTAATATGCAACAATAGGACAACTCAGTCATTTTAACGATCTTTCCTTATCAAAATTCAATTATGGCAACCGTTGATAATATAAGAAACAGTTTGATTAAAAAGCTCCTAGCAGTAAGCGATAGAGAATTTTTGAAAGCGTTAGACCAGTTAGTCGCGACGACTACCAAAGAAACAGAGGTCATACAATTGACTGATGAGCAACATAAATTACTCATGTTGAGTGAAGATGATATTAGAGAAGGTAACACCATTTCTCAAGAAGCTATGAACAAACGTAATAGAGAGTGGCTGGGCGCAATGTAATATGGACCAAGACTGCTGATATTCAATTTATAGGGATTCTAGAATACTGGGTTAGAAGAAACAATTCCAAATCGTATTCAATAAAGCTAATCGAAAAAGTAGAAGACTACACTAATAAAATTGCAATAGACCCTTTACTTTTTCAAAAGACCAGTTTTCAGAATACGAGAATGGCGGTACTTGGAAACTATAGCATCTTTTATCAATTTACAGATAGTGATGTAATAATCATGGCTTTCTGGGACAATAGACAAGATCCCAAAAAACTATTGGCCGTTCTGAGAACAAAATAGTTGTGAGAAATCAGGAATATTTTTAGGATTTGGAATTTGGAATTTGGAATTTAAACATACCCGACCACTCTTATTTATCCACTCGTTTCTCATTCTGCTTAACATAGGCTGCCCATCCAGAATAGTTTTTACCTATCTCAATCCTACCGCTGTTATAAAAATGGCATACTGCCGCGGCAAGACCATCGGTCATGTCTAGGTTTTTGGGAAGTTCCTTTAAATTAAGGGTACTTTTAAGCATGGCGGCAACTTGTTCCTTGCTCGCGGTTCCTTTTCCTGTGATGGATTGTTTGATTTTTCTGGGTGCATATTCGGTTACAGGGATGTCACGAGACAATCCTGCAGCCATCGCAACGCCTTGTGCGCGGCCCAATTTAAGCATGGATTGCACGTTCTTACCAAAAAACGGTGCTTCCAGCGCAATCTCATCTGGATGATAGGTATCTATAAGCTCAATAGTACGTTCAAAAATGCGACGCAGTTTGATGTATGGATCTTTGATTTTTCTTAAATCAAGCTCATTCATCTGAATAAATGACATGGTGTTGCCCACGACCTTGATCACGCCAAAACCCATGATCGCCGTTCCCGGATCAACTCCTAAAATGATTCTTTCCTTAGCCAATTGTTGTAATTTGAGCCCATGCTAGGCATCTCAAACAAAGCTAAACATTTCTTGTTCCTGACCTTGAAGATCGCGGTAATTCTGTTAATCGTGACATTCCTAGTTCTTAAATGGCAATCGCAACCGTTTTCATTCATTGATCTTAAAATCTATGCCTTGTCATTACCCATTTATCTTTGGGTATTATTACCATTACTAAGCTTGTCAAGCTGGCTGGTAGAAAGTCTCAAATGGCAATTTCTTGTAAGAGATTTTAGAGAATTACGCTTTCGCGAAAGCATCATCCAAAACCTCACATCGCAAGCAACAAGCTTTTTAACACCGCTGCGCGCTGGAGAATTTGCCACCAAACCTTTCTTTTTTCAAGCAGATTACCGCAGGAAAGTGCTGAGAGCCGTGTTTACAGGAAACGTATTGCAAATGGCGATCACGGTAATCCTAGGTGTACCAGCATTGATATTTTTACTTGATGTGCCGATGTTATGGATAAGTGTTTGTGCCGTTGTCGCCATCCTGCTGGTGTTGATAGAACAGCGATGGATGAATTTACTCAGGCTTACTAATGTCGAGTTTGTAAGTATTGTGCTTCTTAGTTTAGGGCGATATCTGCTGTTTGCAAGCGTGTGGTTGATATTGATTTTAAACAGCGATATTTTCACAACCATCATTAGCGTGATGGCAGCAATAAGTGCTATGTATCTCGTGGTGTCCATACTACCGGTATTGCAATGGATGGATATCATCGTGCGATTGGGTGCGGCGCAATTCTTTTTGTCCATGTTAGGTGTTGATAGTGCAGAAATTGTGTTGATGGTTTTTATCGTCTGGTTGACTAATACGCTGTTACCAACGGCAATTGGTTCTCTTATACTCATATCCTTGCGATCTCCTAAAAATCTACTTGCATGATGTTTGTCGTGGTGGTTATCAGCCTTGGGTATGCACTGTTGTTATTATCGCTTGCCATGCCTGCACTTACCTATCAACCACATCCCACGAGTAGGAAAAAAAACGTAGGATCCGCTCCTATCAAGTTTACTATTATCATAACTTATAGAAATGAGGCTGCTGTCCTGCCGCGTTTACTAGGCAGCATCGCACAGGTTGATTACCCAGCAGATTGTTCACAATGGATTTTAGTCAACGACGCGAGTGAGGATAATAGTGCTAAAATAATCTCTGATTTTAAAGAAACTTATAAGCACCTAAATCTTAAAATGCTGGATCGAATACCTCAATCCAATAGTGGCAAAAAAGACGCTATCACTCAAGCACTGGATCAAGCTCTTTACGACAACATCATCACTACTGATGCAGATTGTCAGCTGCCCAACCATTGGCTCAAAGCATACAATCAACACTACCAGCAATATGCCGATGCTCAATTTATCGCAGCACCTGTGATTATTGAAAGTGATGATTTGCTAACTCAATTACAGGCAAGCGAGATGCTTTCACTGCAAGCAATTAGCATAGGTGCTTTTTCATATAGGCAACCCTTCTTGAGTAATGGTGCTAATATGTCTTTCTTAAAAGAGGCTTTTTATCAAGTTGATGGATATGCTGGAAACAATCAAATATCTAGCGGTGATGATATTTTTTTACTCGAGAAACTAGCTGCCGAAGATGTGATACAATGCCACTATCTTAAGAGTGATGATGCTATAGTGACGACCTTACCTAAAAGGTCTTTAAATGGGATAATCAGACAGCGTGTTCGCTGGTCAAAAAAAGGTTCTAAAACCAAAAGCATGCTCAACAAACTAGTTAGCTTTCAAGTTTTGGCGATGTCGTTGTTATGGATTGTTGCACCACTACTCTATCTGGTAGAGGTAATCACGCTAGATCTATGGCTCATTGTTTGGATACTAAAGTTCTTTACTGATGCCATCGTGTTGCTCATTGGCTCAACAGCACTTAACCAGAGTGGGTTGAATTCTTGGTTTTTAATTAATCACTTAGGCTATCCTTTTATTGTTATCGCCATTGCTTTTAAATCAATAACAGCAAAGGTCATCTGGAACGATAGAGTTATTGATCGGCAGATTTCTTAATTTCTTGAGGAACGATGATGATAGGCAATTGATAGCTTGTAGCGACTGGAATTCCTTGTTTGAGGGCACTGTCAATGCTAGGTAAATCTGCCAGAGCAATGTTAAGTAGTGAATCCATAGAAACCTTATTGACGTGATAAGCGCTATCCACAAGTCCTTTATAGGATAATTGTCCTTGAGCATTGACCTCTAATAAAGCAACTATACTGTCACGACTGGATATGGTTTGTTGTAATTGGTTATTGAGCAATCGATTTGAGATGAGTTCCTGCATCGCCTCATAAAAACATTCTTTATTTTGATCCAGCTCGTCACAATTATCAAATCGCGGATAGATATCTACCTCGCTCATATCAACTCGCTCAAAACGTTCCTGTGCCATACGCTGTGCCTCTAGGTTCTTGTCAGCATCTGTTTTACAGGAAGCTACCAATAGTGCTAAGCAGAAAAGGATGATATTTACATAACGCTTGCTCAATCCTGTGGGCTCATAAACTGTTCTTTTTTGAGATCGCTCAATCGCGCCGCTGCTGACTCGCCATAATCAGAATCAGTACCAAATCTCTGGACAAACCGCTCGTAATACTGAATAATGGTTTCTTTGTCCTTAAAATAATTATCGGCTGCTAAAACTAGTTGGTAAGCAATGATCTCATCTTCTGGAGCTTCTTGTGAAGCTAGTTTTATGTAGTTGAACGCTTTTTTAAGATCACCTTTTTGAGCCCAAATGGATGATAATTGTAAATACTCCTGATCTATAGCTGGTCGCTTGTAAAGAATACTATTTTCCATCGCATCTACCGCTTTATCATACTCTTTAAGACGATAGTAAGCTCGAGCAAGCTGAAACCATATAAGTGCATTCCCTTCTTCATATTGATCGATGTAGATTTTGAAACTATCTGCTGCTTGCTGCCATTGAGCATCTCCTAGGTATGATAGACCCAAGGTTTTCCTGTTAAATTCTGTATCGTTGCCTAGTTCAAAAAGCTTGTTGAAGACTTCAATAGCTTTATCATATAGTTTTGCATTATAGTAAGCTTGTCCTAGTAAACTGTTTATTTTAATATCATCTGGATTTTGTTGTAATCCTTCTTGAGCTGTGGCGATCGCCTTAAAAGATTGACGTGTTTTAATAAAATTGCTTATTGATTCTATACGAGCCGCACGATATGCTGGCTGCAACTTTAGCGCTTGTGAATAGTTGATGATTGCAGAATCAGTCTGATTGAGAATGTCTTGAGATTCCGCCAGGTAATAATGATACGTCGCTACTTGAGAATTATTTGCTTGTAAATTCTTAAAAATAGTCAAGGCTTGCAATGGTTGATTGCTGCGCAATAGTAATTTACCTAACTCAAACCTGGTTTGATCGTCTTCTGGAGTAATAAGTAACGCTTTTTCATAACTTGATATAGCGAGATCTGGATTACCCATAGTTGTGTAAACGCGAGCGATTTTTTTATAAGTATCTACATCGTCATGTACCTGATTGTATTGATCTAAAGCTTCACTGTATCTACCTAGAGCGAATAAGCTATCACCTGCGATAATAGTTGATTGTTGCGCTGCGACATGACACAAAATCATACAAGTAAAATAGGTAAGAGTAAGTTGCTTCAAGATTTTGGGCATGCTATTTGTTTTCTCATAATTCTAAAATACTACATTATGAAAAATATACTACTATTAATGGTGCTCGCAGTAGCCACTATCTCATGTGAAGGCGATCCAGGATTTGATGGACGTGATGGAATAGACGGTCGTGATGGAATCGATGGCATTACAGTAGAGGCCTTATCGTTTGAGGAGACTGTTGATTTTAATGAGGATAATGATTATAGAGTCTTTTTACCGTTTGAAGATTATGTCGATCTTAATGATGTAGGTCTAGACGATATGACGTTGGTCTACATTCTATTTGATCAATTTGAAGATGACAATGGTGATGTATTTGATGTATGGAGATTGATACCTCAGGTACTGTATAGCGACAATGGTGAGTATCAGTATAATTTTTCTGCGACAAACTTTGATGTTGAAATCTTTGTAGATACTCCAGATCTAGACGATAGAGGCAACTTGAATGAGGCTGATCTTGAAAACCAAACCTTTAGAGTTGTGATATTGCCTATTGACTTTGCAACAGACCCTAATATTGATGTGTCTGATTATGAAAGTGTTGCAAAACTACTTAAGCTGTAGTCCTAACATTATTATTTGAATAGCCAAGAGAGCAGCCGTAATAGGCTGCTTTTTTATTGTAGTAAGTTGTCCTCAAGCCATAGTGCGACTCCATCTTTCTTGTGATGTAAAGTGACATCGTTTGCAACCGCCTTGACCTCTGGTCGTGCATTCTCAACAGCGACGCCATATCCAGCGTCACGCAACATCTCAATATCATTGTAGTTATCACCAAATGCGGCCACCTCTCTAATACTTATCCGTTTGAAGTTAGTACTTAGCAGCAGTTGTAGCGCACTACTTTTTGATATTCCTGCTGGTGAGATTTCGGTATAAGTATCTTTTGAGCGGTATAAATGTAGTTTTTTGGACAGTGCTTTGTTGGCTTTCGCGAAAGCGGAATCCATATCATCCTTATCGCCCATGTACATAATCTTGTGGGCGCCGCCTGCTCCCTGAGTACGCTCTAATTGAGCAAGGGTCATAGCGAGATCCTGCACAATAGGTTGCACGCGTGTGTTGTTGATCTCGCGCGCCGTCCATTTGTCCACCTGCGTTACAAACCACTCGTCATCGCGGTAGATGCTCACATGTAAATTGTGCGCTACGCCTATTTGTGCCACTTCCTTGATAATTGCAAACGGTATGGTTAGACTATAAAGTTCATGACCTTGATGCTTTATAAGTGCGCCGTTGTAACAAATGATGGGCGCACCAGAACGACCCAAAGCGTCTTGCAAATAATACATGGCACTGGGCATGCGTGCAGAAATTAATATCACGGGAATCTCTAGCTGACTAAATATCGACCTTGTTTTCTGGGAAATGAAGCGATTATCGTCAAGCAGCGTGCCGTCAATATCTGTAGCAATAAGTTTAACCATGTGGCGAAACTATGCATTAGGTAAGCAGCAAAAAAGCTTTTGAATTATTTTTAAAAAAGATGGTCACTCGCTTGCCAGTTTATTAATGATAGGTATATTTGCATCCGCTAACGCAGAAATGCTTTAGTATCGTTCTGAAATTTTTTTGATGTTCCTTTTGACTAATTCATCAGGTTTATCAATGAATATAGATATAGACATCGCTTATAAAGTCTCTAAAATAGTAGCACGGTCTGGTAGTTCAGCTGGTTAGAATGTCGCCCTGTCACGGCGAAGGTCGCGGGTTCGAATCCCGTCCAGACCGCAAATTTTGGTTTGACAACCAATGTAAGATTCAAGTTGTGTGTCCTCTAAAACAATTGAGGATTTGAAGGCGTCGATAAGATGCTTTTTGAGAAGCTTTTCCGAATAGGAGAGGCTTTTTTGTTTTTAAAGCCTCAAAGAAATGTTTTTGGCATCCAAAATTTTAGGTATGTTCTAGTCCCGATCACTGATTGAGATGTCCTCTAATACAATTGAGGATTTGAAGGCGTCGATAAGAGGCTCTTTGATCCTGAAGTTTGAGAAATTAAGGAGAAACTTTTTTAAGGTTGTTACTTTGCTTTTACAAGAACTAGCATAGATCAAAAATTGACACAAAGACTTACCCCAATTACTGCTAAAACTAAATCGATTTCCTGCATAAATGAGCCAGCTTGAAGTACCCATCACTGATGTTGAGACGTTTATCTATTGTCTTGAGGTGGTTCCCGATGTTGATGTTGTTCAAACTACTGAGGTTACTTCAATTCTTGAAGATATTGCGCGCAATCAACACATCACGAGTATTTATAAAGCTTGCGACACCATTGAAGGACTTGAAGAAGCTATCAATCAGCTTATTTATGATGACCATCATTTCAAGGATTATGAGATAATATACTTGGTCTTACCAGGCGATGCCAATAACATTCTTATCAACGGCTACTATTACAGCATTGAAGAAATTGCAGAATTGTTTGAAGGCAAACTGGACGGCAAGATTCTCCATTTTGCTAATAAAAAGGTACTTGATCTGACTGATGAGGAATCACAGTATTTTATGGATATCACAGGTGCTAGAGCGGTTTCTGGATACGGCTTCAAATCAGATAATTTGACAAGCGCGTTTACAATTGATCGAGTGTTTTTTAGCCTGTTTTATGAGGACGATGACATCAAAGCTGTAGTAGAACGCATGTTTAGGAAGCATTACAAATTGTGTACGTTGCTGGATTTTAGATTGTATTATTGATTCTGGTGGGTTACGCTTTCGCGAAAGCGGAATTATCGACTCATTTTAAACAGGTGGTCGCTCCCAATGATTATCTGGATTTTGATTTCGCTGCCATGCGAAGAGCAAAACGTGAGGAATGGTAGTTGCGGCGCTAAGTATGATTACTAGTGATAGCTGGGTAATAGTATCGCCCATAAGCAGGTAGAGCATCACGATACCAGCGATCGACACTAGGTAAAATGGCAAGGCTTTTTTTATGTAAGTCATAAAACCCTCCAATCGCTTCAATTTTAAATCGTCTAGTTGACTTATAATACTAGGAACACTGTGCCAGAATACAAAGTAAAAAGCAAACCCTTGAAGCAAATCAAAGACCGTAAAAAATAGATACAGCACTAACAGACTGAGCTGCAATATCAAGAATTGATACACCTTGATACGCCTTAAAATCATGTTCCCGAAGGAAACGATCGCCTGAATTACCAGAAAAGGGATTAGTGCTAGATAGTTCCATTCAATTAGAGTTGGGTCAAATATGGTAGTAGATAAAACTTGCTGTAGCTCTTGTATATTAGCTATGAATAAAATCGCAAAAACAGAAAGCCCATAGAAAAACGCCAGTAGGTTACCTGACCATCCTTTTACTGGCATCCAGTGATGCAAATGCTCCTCGCCAAAATGATAAGCGCTTACCAAAACAAAAACATTGAGTGCCACCCATGGTAATCCCCAAAAAAGTAATGCAATTGCTGCACCTGCAGCGATGTAAATAGAAATAAAGCTGACTAATTTTATTTGGAACTTCCCAGCAGATCGCAGAATGAAATAATCATTTGCGCCGTGAATCAAACCTAATGTAGCGACTAATATCATCAAAAAAATGGAGAGAAACCGGTCATTAACAAGGCCGACTCTACCAATAAAAAAGCCACCTAGAGTGATGGCTATTAATGTGATATATAAAATAAGAGGCTTAGTCTTTAACATCTTCAAAAATAGGAAAAGGCAAGTCAGTGATATCAATGTCTTCTTGATGTAACCTCAATAATGATTTGCGTAATGACTTGACGAGAATAGGATCTTCTTTCATATAGTTCCACATCTCAACATAACAATAGCGCACTAGATCGACGGTTTTGAGCCATTTGACATAGACGTAATGTTCTCCATCTTCTGAATAGCAATTGTGATCTGGTATTCTTGATCTCAGGATAAATAGCTGTGTGAGGTAGTCAATGGCACCTAGCGCCGTTCCTGGATCATTGATCGCTGGACTACTTGCTTTTACGGCCACTTCTACCAGGTGTTTTATCTCAGTCTCATGCATTTCAAGCGGTACGCGCATACTTACATTGACCTGTTTCCTGATGTTGCTCCACAATTTTTCGATATCACCATCAGTGCGCAGTAGCACGTCCTCTTGCAAGACAAACATACCTGGTTGCGGTTCAATCCATACGTGACATTTATTCTTTTTAGCGATTTTTCCTAACGCGTCTAGGTCAGGTATTTGAAAATATCCGCAGTCATCGCTTTTTTTGACATTCCAGCTATTCAAATCTTCTGGTCTGCCTTTACTTTCAGAGATTTCTGCACGCTTGTGCATGCCTTCAATGCCTTTACTGGATTTAGTAAAACTCTTTTTCAGGATATAATTAATGTGAATAGACTGCGATACACTGTGTATAAAGTAGATAAAAAGTAAAATACAAATGATGCTAAAAACAATACCTATGGTAGCGCCTAGCGGTGGCCGTCTAGATATTTCCTCACTGGCAGCTGGTATTGATAAAACCATTGCATAAATGATCGTACCGCAATTAAAACCTAGTGTTAATTGATGGTGTTTCTCTGATAGGATAAGCGGTATCAATCTAGGTGAGAAGTTATTGATGCTACGATCCATCACATTCATTACCATCGTATAACTAAATATGGTCAGCGTGAAGATCCCACCAATAATAAACATGAGAACAAACTGAATGTTCTCACGATCCTGAATCATAAGATTCTTGAGGAAATGCGGTAAGTTTTCTGCCTCGTATGGCAAAAAAATTAACACCACGGCAAAGACCAAAAAAGATAGCGCTATTCCCGCAGGGACTAGCGCTACACTATCATATACTCTTCTTATAAGTGTGAGCAGCTTCACTATGCTACCGCACTCTTATCCATACCTATTTTATCAAGTGCTTGTTGCGCTGGTACATATCCAGCAGCGGCAGATTGTTTGATGGCAATGTAGGTAATCATGATACCGTAAATCACTTTACTTGATATATCAGCCACCGTAAATAATCCTTGTCTCAATACTACACCATCAGCGCTAGGCATAAATTGCGGTACTAGATAAGCTATAGGATATAGTGTCCATGCAAACATCATTAACCAGAAAACCTTGGTAATAGTAGATTGGGTACCACCAGTCATGGTAGACTTGTTTCTAAAGATTCTTACACCTACAATCCAGTTCATCACTACAAAGAATGCTGTACTAATCGCTCCCCAAACCATGAGTTGTGATAGATCATCTACTTCATACAATTGTCCAATATAACCTGTAACGATCATACCCCATGCAGAGATGATTAACCAGGTCGCTGTTGAAAATATTGATTTACCCTTCAAGTTCAAGACGATCAATAATTGTACAAGCAAACATGGAATGGTAGCCATCCAGTTCACATAACGGTAACCGTTAGAGAATGTTAGATCTTGCAGAGTGTACACCTCACCATTAAATCTAAAGGCGTCAGTCCACATTGCAGCTTGTGAAAACAGGATCATACCTGCCGACAACATTACAATACAAGACAATGCTGTTGCAACTCTATATTTAGGAGCTACAAAACGGGACACCACAATAAAGAATACTAATGCAGCAAAGTGCACACCTACGCCCATGGTAAGCATGTGATCGATAGCTTCAAATTGACCTACCGTGTAATCGTATAAATTTTCAATGTTTCTCATTTCTTAGTCAGTTTAGATGTCAAACATAGCTTTATGGTCGAGCGATGAATGTGAAAGCTTTAAGAATTTAAAAAATATTAACCTTTTTCCTACAATATGAATTTGGATTACGCTTTCGCGAAAGCGGAATAAACAAAACCTATAAACAAGGTAAAAAAAATAAGAATCACCCTAATGATGGATGTTTCCTCAATAATATTATATCCGTTTATGTGAAAGAAAAATATGCTAAGTTTATGCAATTATCACCCATCTAAAAGTGTCTCCTCACGTCAAGTTGCATATAATGCTCAAGTACCTATTCCTTTTCATGTTACTGTCCATGAGCGGTCATTTAGTATCACAGGATCTACATCCTGAAATCACTAATTACTCCTATGGTGGTAGTCAAAACTGGAGTATTGATATTGATGAATCTCAAATTGTTTCCATAGCCAATAATTCTGGGCTAACAAGATTTGATGGGCAATCCTGGTCCTTGCATCCCATTCCCAAGAAAATGATCGTACGTTCTGTACTGTGTGTGGGCAGCAGGACCTACATAGGCTCTTATGAAGAATTTGGTTATTGGGACAAGCAAGAAAATGGCGAGCTCATATATCATTCTCTATCAACAAAGTTTCCTGAAAAAACACCACAACAAAGTGAAGAGTTCTGGCAGATTATTGAGCATGAAGGCATTATCTATTTTAGGTCTTTTGGATCGATTTATAAATATGATGGCACTAGCATCCAACTAGTTGTGAACTCCTTAGATATTTCTAGTCTAGCGGTACTTGATAGTAAATTGCTTTACGGTAGTCTCTCGCAAGGAGTTTTTGAGGTAGTTGGGAATCAGGTTAGACCTTATTCCCATGGAACATCACTAGATGAACTTACCAACGTGAACAACATTGAAGTGTTTGATAACCAATTGTTCATCTATGATCAAACACGTGGTGCATTCCTGTATGATTCTAAGGAGCGTATAGAACTATCTAATTCCTTAGAACAAATGCTTGAAGAGGATGTTCTTAATAAGGTAGAATTTATTGATGATGATAGAATCGCTTTTGGAACTATTAAGAATGGTGTAATAATATATTCTATAGCGAGTCAAAATATTGAGACTATTAATAGAAAGTCGGGATTACGGAATAATACTGTATTGGATCTTACAGCCCACAATGGAAATTTATGGCTGGCCTTAGATAATGGTGTAAGTCGCATCGCAGTAGATAGCGCTATTTCTTTTTATACTGATGACACTGGCACATTAGGGACTGTATATGATATTGAATTACTTAATGGACAACTTTATCTAGCCAGCAATACTGGTGTTTATACTTTCATTGATAACCAATTGACCCTTTTGGAAAATTCTGAAGGTCATTGTTGGGGCATCCATAAATCCAATAGTGAGCTATTCTTTGGCCATAATAAAGGAGCACTGATTCTGGCAAATGGAAAGCTTGAATTAATAGAAGGTTCCTACAGCGGCGTCTACGATTACGTTCCTATCCCGAATTCTCAAGACTTTCTATTATCGACCTATTCTGGAATAGGGTATCTATCTATCGATAACGGCAGCTATGAAGTAACAAAACTCGACGGGCTGGACGTGCCTATTGACAACATCATTTTTGAGAACGAAAAGCTCCTATGGGCGACAGATAATTTCAAAAATCTATTTAAAATAGAGTTTAACACCAACAATAAGACGCTTGAAAGTGTAGTCTTGATGGAAAGCAAGGAGTTAGCAAAGGAGAAAATGGTTGATATCGTCAAAATTGATGATCTACCTTACTTTGTGATAGGTGGATCATGGTTTACCTACTCGCATGGAAAAAGCAGCTTTCAACCTGCTGAAAAATTTGAAGGTAAATTACTGATTGGTCAAGATGATAGCAGTCTTTGGTTTATGAATGAAGATCGTTCTAGCATCGTCAAGATAGACCGGCAGTCAGGTGAAGTAACAACACTTTCTAATCAAGAATTTTTCTCAAAACTCGTAGACGGTTACTCAAAAGTTTTCGCGATTGACGAAAACCGCAGCAGCATCAACCTTAAAGACGGATTTGCAATTATTCACAATGATAAAAGCGGTATCAATGATTATGAAAGCATAATCATCAAGGAAATAACCGCTAGCGATAAGATAATAGAGCGATCTGAGCCGAATGACCTCATATTGAGTTATGAAGAAGCTAGATCTATAAACTTTAAAATTTATTCTCCTGGTAATTATGATCATAATTTCACATACCAGCTTGAAGGAGAAATGAGTCAATCTGATAAAATTATGGATGGTAGTTTCATGCTGCGCAATCTCAAAAGCGGCAATTATATTTTATCTATTGTCGATAGTGGGAACGACCAAATAAGAAAAGAACTGAGCATTGAGGTAATGGCGCCCTGGTATCTAAGTTGGTGGATGAAGCTGGGTTATTTACTGTTACTTATAGCATTATTGTTCCTTGCAGGTAGATATCAAAAGATCAAAGCCAATAAAGCTCATAACAAGGCTCAAAAAGAATTACTACAACAAGCCAAGCAAAAGCTTGAAGCTGTGGAAAAAGAGAACCTAATTAAAGAAGTGGAGTCTCGACAAAAGGAATTGATTAACCGCACCGCGACGATTGTAAGAAAGAATGAGGCGATCATAACTCTAAGAAATGAACTTAGAAAACTTCAGGAAAGCTCGCCTAATAAGATCAGGACAGACAATATTTTAAAAAGAACTGGTGAACAGCTGGACAGTAAAAATGACTGGCATTTATTTGAGTCAAAATTCAATTCATTGAATGAGGACTTCTTTAATAATCTATCCAGAAAGTTTCCAAAATTGACCAGTAAAGATCAAAAGCTATGTGCCTATATCAAAATAGGTCTTACTTCTAAAGAAATTGCTCCGTTGTTGGGAATCACTAAAAGAAGTGTTGAACTACAACGTTATCGATTACGAAAAAAGCTAAATCTAGATACAGATATTACTTTTCCAGAATTTTTGTCCCAGTTATAATACATAATTCGCAATCAAAACCTATAAAACTACCACATCATCCATACATCAAAATGTTAAAACAGATTTTTACGAAAATTATAGTGGATTGATATACAATGTTTTGTGTAATGTATTTTAGTCAGCGAGAATTTCATCTACTACATCTTTAACGATTCTTTTAAATTTGAGTGAGCAGGTCTAACGCCTTAATACTTAAACTTTTATAAGAGTTTCGCATGAGATTTCAGGTCAAATTAACTACCTCAATCCTTTTCTTTTTATTAACTCAGTTTGTTTTTGCACAAAAAACAATCACTGGAGTAGTAGTTGATGAAAGTGATGTTCCAATTTTAGGTGCATCCATTTTCATTAAATCTAAAAATCTAGGGACGCAAACAGGCTTTGATGGCGATTTTTCTATAGAAGCTGAAATAGGTGATTTAGTTTCGGTCAGTTATATAGGGTTTGAAACTCAAGAATTTACAGTAGATAGTCGAGATGAATATCGGATAATTCTTCCAACTAGTATAAACTCTCTCGAAGAAATTGTAATTGTTGGATATGGTAAACAGAAGAAAGCTATTCTTACCAGCTCTGTCTCGATAGTAGATGGCGATGAAGTTGCAAAAGAACCGGTTCTTAATGTGACTCAAGCGCTTCAAGGAAAAGCTGCTGGTGTCAACATCATTGCATCTGATGCTCCAGGACAGGCCTCATCAGTAATTATACGTGGATTGGGAACTGTTCAAGGTGGTAGAGATCCACTTTATGTTGTTGATGGAGTATTGACGGATAACATCAATAATATCAATTCGGCGGACATAGAATCGATCAACGTTTTGAAAGATGCCGCTTCACTCGCCATTTATGGTAATAGAGGTGCCAATGGTGTAATCATAGTTACCACCAAACAAGGAAGGAAAGGTGACATGAAAGTAAGCTTTGATGCATACTCAGGCTTTAGAGATATTCTTACTAGGGTTGAGCTAGCCAACGCATCAGAATATGTCATTTATAGTAATGAGGCATTAAGACGCGATTATCTTACTGATAATGACCCTACAAATGATAATAGCACCGTCGGTTTTATTCCTACCGACCAGCAATTTGATACCGACTGGCTAGACGCCATAACGCAAATTGGACTGGTCAACAATTTTAATCTTTCCGCTTCTGGTGGATCAGATATGATCACAGCTTTCTTCAGCGCTAGTTTTAACGATGAACGAGGTGTTTTGCTTAATGATGAGTTCAATCGATTAACCTTAAGAAGTAATGTAGATTATAAAATCTCTGAAAAACTGAGGTTTTCACATAATGTGAGCTCTCAATTAGCAACCGGCACACCGCAAAATTATGCTTTGTTTACTTCGGCATATAAGCAAGCACCTATAATTCCGGTGCGTGATGAGAATGGCAATTACGGTTCTTCCATCAATATCAATAGCGTGGCAAATCCAGCGGTAGATGCGAGTAATGAATTTAAAGAGGACAAGAATAAGTTTTTCAAGATTCAAGGCGCCTTCAAGATTGATTATGATGTTCTCGATGATTTGACTTTTACATCTAGATTTTCCATTGAGACAGAGTATGGTAGGTTTTATTCATTTAGGGACAGATTAGGTAACTTCCTTGCACAAAATCCATTCAATACACCAAGTAGTTTTGAAGGTGATGCTGAAAATCCAGCAAACACGAGACTGACAGTCACACACACAAATACTTATAGATGGTTTCTTGATAATTACTTTACCTATGACAAAACATTCAATGATGTTCATGGTATCAATGCCACGCTAGGTATTACGTCAGAAGAAAGTGGCAGTGAATTCTTATCTGCAACTAGAAATAATGTTCCCTTAGACACTAACTTAAATTTCAATCTAAATACAGGAGATGAAGACGAGACGCAACTTAATTCGGGTGCGCTTAGTGTTAGGGATCGATTGTATTCGTACATCGCTCGACTCAACTATGACTATGACAACAAGTATCTTTTTGGAGGTTCTTTCAGGAGAGATGGATCAAGCAAATTTCAAAAAGGCCAACAATTTGGAAATTTCTTTGCAGTCAGCGCAGGTTGGGTGATTACAGAAGAGAGTTTCATGGACGATAGTGTATTCGACGTATTAAAGTTGAGAGCTAGTTATGGTGAATTGGGAAATCAAAATGTTCCGCTCAACGTTTTAAACGCAACGACTGGAGCAGGTGGTTTTTACGCCTTTGGACAGAACCAACTGCTACAGCAAGGAATTACCATTACAGGTACAATACAGGAAGATCTCACATGGGAGACTACTGAAGAGTACAATTTCGGAGTAGAATTTACACTGCTAGATTACCGTCTTTCAGGTGAGCTTGATGTATATCAAAGACTCAACACTAATGCCATTTTACAAATAGAGCTGCCCGACATCATCGGGTTCGATCCTTTTAATGCTAGCGTAGGGCAAATTCAAAATCGCGGAATTGAGCTTGCGGTAAATTGGAACGATGACATCACAGATGATTTTAAATACTCAATAGGAATCAATGCTTCCTACAATGAGAACGAAATTACCGAAGTAACAAATCCTTTTTTCTTGGAGCAATTAGGTGGTTTCATCAACAATGGACAGTACACAAAAAGGATTGCGGTAGGCCAGCCGTTGGGTAGTTTCTATTTATATGATGTAGCAGGTATTGATGACAATGGCGACTTGGTTTACAAAGACTTAAACGAGGATGGTGTTATTGACGAGAGTGACAGAGCGTTTTTCGGGTCTTACCTACCAAAGTTTTTCGGCGGAGTGAATCTTGGTACTCAATACAAACAGTTTGATCTAACAGTTGACACTTATTTTAATGTAGGTAATAAGGTTTACAATGGTAAAAAGGCCCAACGCTTCGGTAATGAAAATATTGAAGCTGTAGATTTTAATAGTCGATACACTACTGGTCGACCTAGTAACACAACACCTAGGGCATTTAATAATGTTCCTCTCTCATCTACCTATTATTTGGAGGATGGTGATTTTCTACGAATTAACAATATAACATTAGGCTATACTTTGCCATTAAAAGAAAACTCAATTTTTGATTCTTTCAGGGTTTATGCTACAGCAAAAAACCCATTTATCTTTCAAAAATTCTCAGGATTCACTCCTGAGCTTCCTGGAGCACCGCTAGGTAACGCCGGAATTGAGCTAGACGCATTTCCAACTCTTAGATCATTCTATATAGGCTTAAATACATCTTTTTAAAATAGTCATGCTATGAAAACAACGTTTAAAAAATTAAAAAGGGTCTTTTTATCATTATTAATATGCACCTTCTTACTTCTTTCCTGTTCTGAAGATTTTATTGACGTCGACTCAAATCAGGAAACCGAAGAAGCTCTAACCGCTGAAAGAGCTCCAGAACTGGTCAATGCAGTTTACAACAGCTTTCTTCGATGGGAAGTGAGCTCATTTGCATGGACTGGTATATCAAGTATTGCATCGGATGATGCTGATAAAGGCAGCATACCAAGTGATACTGGTGCAGATAAAAGTTTATTGGATGCGCTTGAAATAACACCTACAATTATATCAGTCGCTGAGGTATGGAGTGGTCACTATGATGGTATTCAAAGAGCAAATCAAGCTATCTCTAGAATCTCGCAATTTGAAATGGATGAAGATCTACAAAACAGGTTGTTAGGTGAGGCTAGATTCCTAAGAGCGCTCCTGTATTTCCGATTGGTTCAGGTTTATGGTGGCGTTCCTTTAATTACTGATATCACATCGGTTGAGGATATCAATTCAGATGTATTATCAAGAAAAACCAAAGAAGAATGCTATGAGTTCATAGAAAGTGATTTGATGTTTGCAATTGATGCGCTTCCTTTAAAAAGTGAATATCCTCCATCAGAGCTCGGTAGGGCGACCAAAGGTGCTGCCCAAACGCTGCTCGCGAAAGTAAGTATGTATCAATCCAAATGGGAAGAGGTAATTACACTGACAGATGACGTAATCAACTCTTCAGAATATGCTCTTACTCCAAACTATGAAGATATATGGAAAGATAGTTTTGAAAACAATGAAGAATCCATATTTGAAATTCAGGCTAGAGGTAATGAACCTGCTGCTGGAATCGATAAGTATAGCACTATCCAGGGCGTTCGTGGTGAAAGTGGTTGGGGTTGGGGCTTCAATACACCATCGCAAGATCTTGCGGACGCCTATGAGGATGATGATCTTAGACAAGATGCAACATTCATACTAGCTGGAGAAACATTGTTTGACGGTAGAGAAATAAGTCCTAACGTACCTAACCCTAGGTACAATCAAAAAGCGTACTCCAGTATTCTAACTGAATCAGAACAGACTGGTAAAAACGTAAGGATACTCAGGTATGCAGAAGTACTTCTGATGAATGCTGAGGCAAAGTCTATAATAGGCGGTGATGTAGCAACACCTCTGAATCTAGTAAGACAGCGTGCTGGTTTAGATGACTCTGATGATCTAAGCACCGAGGCTGTATGGAAAGAGAGACGCCTAGAGCTAGCATTTGAACATGATAGATATTTTGACCTAGTAAGACAAGGTCGCGCAGAAGAAGTTTTGAATTCAAAAGGAATTCGATTCATAGCTGGAAAACACGAGGTATTTCCTATACCGCAAGAGCAAATTGATCTAAGTGGTGGAGCGTTGGTTCAGAATCCTAATTACTAAGAAAGAGAAAATGAGAGAGTACTCAAAAATTATAAAGACAATGAAATTCACAACGCTTGCAGTAGTCATTTTAGTTGTAACAAATTGTACCAATGAAGACTTTACTGCGCCGCCACCGGATGTTGGATTTGTAGAAGAACCTGCGGTAGAAAGAATATCGACTGAAGAATTACTGGATATTACCCAAGAAAGAACATTCAATTACTTCTGGGATTTTGCTGAAGAAAACAGTGGACTTGCACGAGAAACATCAAGAGATGATGCAATAGGTGGCGATGGAAACCGAGTGGTCACCACTGGTGGTTCTGGATTTGGTATTGCAGCCTTTCCTGCAGCCGTAGAACGTGGATGGATCACTAGAGCTGAAGCCATTGAAAGGCTAGACAAAATACTCAACTTCTTAGAAAGCTGTGAAACTTATCATGGAGCATTCTCGCATTGGTATTTAGGCGATACGGGCGTCACGAGAGACTTCAGTGAATTGGACGACGGTGCAGACATCGTGGAGACAGCGTTTCTACTTCAAGGTTTGCTGATTAATAAACAATACTTTGATTCGGATGATGATGCTGAAGCCGACATCAGAAGCAGAATTTCAACCATTTATGATAATGTAGAATGGAGTTGGTTTGAAAGAGGTCAAAATTCAATGACCTGGCACTGGTCACCTGAAAACGAATTTGCTATTGACTTACAAATTCAAGGTTGGAATGAATCGTTGATGGTTTATGTTCTAGCGGCTGGATCCAATACGTTCCCTATAACCAAAGAGACTTATGACAATGGCTGGTCTAGAAATGGACAAATGGTTAATGGAAATACTTATGTAGGAACTAGACTGCCTTTAGGTGTAGACTTTGGAGGTCCACTTTTCTATGCACATTATTCTTTCATAGGTCTGGATCCCAGAAATCTGTCGGATCAGTACGCTAATTATATGGAGCAAAACACAGCTCACTCACTCATAAATTACGAATACTGCCGCAACAATCCCAATGAATATTTAGGATATGGTGGTGATAGTTGGGGCTTGACTGCCAGCAATGATTTTAACGGTTATGCAGTTCATGATCCATTGAACGACATAGGTGTCATAACGCCTACTGCTGCACTTTCTTCTTTCCCATACACACCTGAGGAATCACAAAAAGCGTTGGAATATTTCTATTACAATCTCAACGATAGACTTTGGGGAGAATACGGTTTTTACGATGCTTTTAGCGAAGAGTTCAATTGGTATGATGACAGTTACCTAGCAATTGATCAAGGTCCAATCGTAGGTATGATTGAGAATTACAGAACTCAACTATTGTGGAATTTATTCATGCAAGACGAGCAAGTACAGAATGGACTTGATCTTTTAGGATTCACTTATTAAGAAACGATGAAGAAAACGATTTATATAACAGTTCTTTTAGCTGGGATTTTGCTGGCAAGCAGTTTCACACGCCAACAAGATGCAAGTCCCATTGATCCACCTACGGATGCTGAAATAGAGGCCAAAATCGATTCGCTTCTTGCTATCATGACGCTTGATGAGAAGATAGGTCAGACGGTGCTTTATTCAAGTATCGAAGATCAAACGGGTCCAATAATGGATCCCAACTATGTGGATTATTTAAAAGCAGGCGAAATAGGCGCTATTTTCAACGCAACGGGATCTGCGTTTACTAGAGAATTACAAAAAGTAGCGGTTGAGGAAACACGACTAGGCATACCATTGTTATTCGGTTATGATGTAATACATGGATATAAAACCATCTTTCCAATTCCTATGGGTGAGGCTTCCAGCTGGGATCTAGACCTTATGGAAAAAACTGCTGCCGTCGCTGCTAAAGAAGCTGCTGCCGAAGGTCTGCACTGGACATTTGCTCCAATGGTTGACATTGCCAGAGATCCACGATGGGGACGAATCTCAGAAGGTGCTGGTGAAGACACTTATTTAGGAAGTGAAATTGCTCGAGTACGAGTAAAAGGATTTCAAGGGAATGATTTAGCAGACAGATATTCTATTCTTGCTTGCGCGAAACATTATGCCGCATACGGCGCTGCACAGGCTGGACGTGATTACCATACGGTAGATATGTCCATGAATACCTTATGGGAAACTTATTTACCGCCATTCAAAGCAGCTCTTGATCAAGATGTAGCCACATTCATGACAGCCTTTAATGAATTGAACGGTGTACCAGCGACAGGTAACGATTACTTGTTGAAAGACATCTTGAGAGACGAATGGGGTTTCAATGGATTTGTGGTGACAGACTACACCTCTATCAATGAGATGGTACAACACGGCACCGCTGAGAATTTGGAACACGCTGGTGAGCTAGCCATGAATGCTGGCGTTGATATGGATATGCAAGGTGGTGTGTTTAAAGATCACATGAAGAAATCTGTACAAGATGGAAAAATCACTATTTCTAGACTTGACCAGGCAGTGCGTGATATATTGAGACTTAAATTCAAGCTGGGTCTATTTGATGATCCCTATAAATATTCAAACGAGCAGGCTGAAAAAGAGATAATCCTACACAAAGATCACTTAGAGCTTTCCAGAGATGCGGCCAGAAAATCAATGGTCTTGCTGAAAAATAAGAACAATGTTCTGCCACTGAAGAACTCACAAAAGATAGCACTCATGGGACCGCTAGCAGATGATCAATTTCACATCATAGGAAATTGGGCAGCAAAAGGTGATCGAGATGGTATCGCTGTCAGTGTAAAAGAAGGTTTTGAAGCTCAGAAGAAAAATTTCTCTTACACCATAGGTTGTCAAATAGAAGACACATCTAAACCAGACTTTACCGATGCTATAAAAATTGCTAAGGAAGCTGATGCAGTAGTGATGGTCATGGGAGAATCAGAAAGAATGAGTGGCGAGGCTGCCAGTAGAACCAACTTATTATTACCTGGATACCAACAGAAACTGATTGCAGAAATCAAGAAAACAGGGACGCCAATTGTATTGGTGCTTTACAACGGTAGACCATTGAATTTGACTTATGAAAATCAAGCGGCAGATGCTATTGTAGAAGCATGGTTCCCAGGTACCAGTGGCGGTCATGCAGTAGTTGATGTGTTATATGGTGATTACAATCCTTCTGGCAAACTTACGGTGACGTTCCCTAGAAACGTAGGTCAGGTACCGATTCACTACAATATGAAAAAAACCGGAAGACCAGAAGATATGCCTGGCGCACACGATCGTTATGTTTCAAAATATATAGATGTGGCTAATTCACCGTTGTATCCATTCGGCTATGGTTTGAGCTACACATCGTTCAGCTATGGAAAACCAGTATTGTCTAGCGCCACCTTATCTGAAGATGAAGCCATTACTGTTTCAATCACTGTTACCAATACTGGATCACATGATGGCGAAGAAGTGGTACAGCTATACATAAAAGATCGATTTGCCAGTATCACAAGACCTGTCAAAGAATTAAAAGCCTTTGAAAAAATCTACCTCAAAAAAGGCGAAACAAAAACAGTAGAGTTCACTATAACATCTGAACAATTGAAATTCTACAACAATAAATTAGAATTTATCAATGAGGCTGGTGATTACGATCTATTCCTTGCTGGAACCTCAGACCATGAATTCACCAATTCATTCAAACTCGATTATCAAAAACCAAAATCCTAAATCATTATGAAACAATTTTTACTTTTTGTTTTAATTCTTTCTGTGTTCACGGGCGCAGCGCAATGCGTTGATCCAGACATCACAGATTTTGAATGTGAGAATCCATCACATCCTATCACTGGAGCATTGACCAGCGTGCTCAATCCGTTTCCGCACGATATTAATAGAAGTGAAAACGTAGGTAAGTATATAGATAACGGTCAGGCAGGATTTGACGCATTGGTCGTTGATTATGGGTCACCCATTGACTTGTCGGTAAATCCAGTTTTGAAACTTAAATTCTATTCCACCAATTCAGTTCAGATTTTAGCGAAACTAGAAGGTGGCACGCAACAAGAGCTATTTTCAGACTTCAGTCAGGTAAACACGTGGCAAGAATTTTCTTTTGATTTTAGCGCCTCGCAAGGAAACGGTAACACACGAGTGGTATTTTTTGTCAATCCTGGAGTTGAAAACGGATCACCTGCAGACGTTTATTATTTGGATGACATTCGATTTGACAGCACCGTACTCACGCCTTGTGAAGAACCTTTTATAACCAACTTTGAATGCGCACCATTCTCCAACACTATAAATGGAGCATTGGTAACTGTAGGCAATTCAGTTTCTGGTGGAACGAATACCAGCCCTAACATAGGTCAATATACTGATGACGGTACACAAGGATTTGATGCTCTTGTGATTGATTATGGAGCTCCTATCGATTTATCTGTGAATAGCATTTTTAAGCTCAAATTCTATTCGCCAAGTTCCGTACAAATTTTAGCCAAACTAGAAGGCGGCACGGTACAGGAAATATTCTCAGACTTCAGTCAAGTAAACACTTGGGAAGAATTCACTTTTGATTTTAGCGCATCTGTTGGTCAAGGTAACACTCGTTTAGTATTGTTCTTCAACCCATTTGTTGAATCAGGAACACCCAATGATATTTACTTTATCGATGATCTTCAATTTGGAACCCTTGAAAGAACAGTTTATAGCTATAAGAACGATACCACAGGCTGGACGCCCAACATTCCTAACGATGTAATTGATCCATCAAGTGCCATAGACAACATTGTCATTCAGGCTGGTGCAACGCAAACAACAGGTGATTTACTCGCTGCAAATGTGACTGTAGCGTCAGGTGCAATGTTAGATGCTCAAGGGTTGAATGTAACTTCTACTTTAGATAGTCAAGGTGTGACTAATGTTTTTGGAACGCTAACACCCAACGCTTCACAGATTACTTCAAATGGTACGCTGACCTTAAAAAGTGATGAGAATGGAACTGCAACGGTAGCTGATGCTACCAATGCAACTTTTAACGGCGCGATAGCAGTTGAGCGATACATTCCAGCTTCCAACAGATCTTACAGATTGGTTTCTACCGCTGTTGAAAACGCTGGGCCTATCAGTTCAAATTGGCAATTGAATACGCACATTACAGGAAATGGTGGTGCTAGCAATGGTTTTGATGAAACAGGAACTAACAATCCATCCATGTTTACCGTCAACGAGCAAGCTGCACCAGCAAACTATGAAGCTATCACTACCACGGCGACAAATCTAGAACATGGGACAGGATACCTACTGTTTGTACGTGGCGATCGTTCTGTAGATCTTACAGATAATGAGGCAGCGGCTACAGCAACTACCTTATCAAGTGCAGGAACGTTATTTAGAGGAAATCTAGTACTAGGAAACACACAGCTTAACACAGGCGATTTTGAGGCAGGTGGCAATGGATCATCCTTGATTGCCAACCCTTACCAGGCACCAGTCAATATGGAGCAGGTTTTAAATACAGCTACAGAAATCAATCAGGAATTCATTCATGTTTATGATCCTACCTTGGGAGATCGCGGTGCTTTTGTAACCGTAGGTTTTGGCGCGGCTACAGATGGTACAGATGACATCACCAACTTTTCTCTAGGAGCAAATGCTGGTAATGACGCATCGACTACACAGGCTTCAAGATTCCTACAGCCAGGTAGCGCTGTTTTCATCAATACGCTAGATCCTGGAACTGATGGAACTGCAAATCCATCGCTCACATTCAGCGAGGTAGATAAGGCGATCAACAGCCCAGTTTCCATTCCTTTTGAGACGCCAGATGCTGTAGATGTCAATTCAAGTAATGCATTAGTGAGCATCAATCTCTTTGACACAGCAGCTTTTGCAAACAACGAGAGTCCTAGAGATGCACTTGTTGTGAGATTTTCAGACCAGTATAGCAATGCCCTTGAGACAACAGATGCATTGAAAGCCACCAATCTTGATGAAAACATGGCCAGTATGGCAGATGGCCAACTCTTTAGTATTCAAAGTCGAGCGTTGCCTGTCGATGAGGAAATCATTGATTTGTCCATGACCAATTATACGATGACTGACTATACCATGAAAATCAGCATCAATGGACTGGATGATGTCAATGCCTATCTGGTTGACAACTTTACGAACACCTCAACGCTTCTTGAGAACGACTCGGTTACCCTTGTAGAGTTCTCTGTGGACTCTTCAAATGACTCTAGTAGCAGTGAGGATCGTTTTGATTTAGCTTTCGCGAAAAGCACACTATCAAACACAGATGATCAAGCGACCAGCTTTAAACTATTCCCTAATCCTGTTAACAATGGGGTTGTTAATGTTGAACTGAGCCAGGTTACTGCTGGTCCAGCGCAGGTACACATTTACAACTCGTTAGGTCAAAATGTACAAGAAATCAAGCTAGCCGAAATAGCTGGTGTACAAACTCTAGATGTATCTAACCTAAGTCAAGGAATATACATCATGGAGATTATCCAAGACGGTACATCGACCTCGCAAAAAGTGATCATTCAATAATCAAAAAACTGAACAACATGAATAGCAATAAATATTTACAACGATTTGTACTGGTGGCGGTAATCCTGTTCACCATGACCTTGATTGATGGTGATCTATATGCTCAAATAGGCGTACCAGAAGATGGTGATGTTGAAGACGTGGAAATGGCACCAATAGATAGTCTGATATGGATTGCCATGGGCGCTGGAGCATTCATAGGCTACAAAAAACTCAAAAAAGATAACTGATTGCTAGCAGTATACAACTCAAGCAACCCCAAAACACAAACGATTACCTAAATCTACATATCATGAAAAAAATTCTACTCTTATCCTTATGTGCAATATCCTATTTAGGGTATGGACAATGTAATGAACCACTTATCACAGACTTTGAATGTGGTGAACCATCTAATCCTATCACGGGTGCGCTGGTTACCGTGGCAAATCCATTTCCTGGTGGCATCAACACCAGTGAAAACGTGGGTGAATACACAGATGATGGAACACAAGGTTTTGACAACTTTAGTATTGAATACGGCGAGCCTATTGATCTATCGACAAACAGTGTCTTAACGCTTAAGCTCTACTCGCCTACTTCGGTTCAAATACTGGCAAAGCTTGAAGGTGGTGGTGGACCAGAAATCTTTTCTGACTTCAGTCAAGTCAACGAGTGGCAGGAATTCTCTTTTGACTTCAGCGCTTTTGCAGATGGCGGCAACACAAGAGTTGTGGTTTTTGTAAACCCAGCAGTTTCCAGTGGAACAACAACTGACATCTATTATGTGGATGATATAGGTTTTGAAGAACCAGAAGAAGAAGCAGTGCCATGTGAAGGTCCTGTGATTACAGATTTTGAATGCTCTGCACCATCGCAGCCTATTACAGGTGCAATTGTGACTGTTGAGAATCCATTCCAAGAAGGAATCAACACCAGTGAAAACGTAGGACGATACACTGATGATGGAACCAATGGTTTTGACGCACTAGTCGTAGATTATGGGACAGAAATTGACTTATCTACAAATCCTATTTTCAGTGTGAAGCTTTACTCAACCAGTTCCGTTCAAATTCTTGCAAAACTTGAAGGTGGAACAGCGCAGGAAATCTACTCTGATTTCAGTGAGGTAAACCAGTGGCAGGAGTTCACATTTGACTTCTCAGATTCACAAGGTAATGGAAATACACGCCTAGCTTTATTTGTCAATCCAGCGGTAACTGATGGTACAACTACAGATGTTTACTTTCTAGACGATTTGAGTTTTGAGAGCGCTACTGCTTCCATCGATGAAAATTTCTTGAACAGCATCAAACTATATCCTAACCCAGCTGCTGACATCCTGAATATTTCTTCAGTTGACACTATAGAAAGCTATCAGATACTAGACGTTTCAGGTAAGACCATCATGAGCAAAAATGAGAATATCTCTGCTGCGATTGATGTGAATAATCTGACTACAGGTATCTATTTTATCAGACTTAATTCATCGTCTTCTAAAGCGGTAATCAAGTTTGTAAAACAATAATGATTAAATAAATTGAAGATGAAAACTCCGTTATTCAAATATTCTCTGCTGGTTCTAGTAGTAACCTTACTGCATTCTTGTGAACGGGAATTAGAGAGATATGAATTGTTGACTTTTGAAAGATGTGAAACTGAAGATGTTGTTCCAGACCCGTTTGTGGTAACAGATTTTGAGTGTCAATCAAATGTCAATATCAATGGAGTTGAAGTCATCAGAAATCCCAGTGAGACTGGCGATAACCTATCAAGATTTGTAGGAGAGTATACCGATGGTGCCAGCGCCACAGATGCACTGGTTATCGAGTTTGACGATGACCTGGATTTATCTACCAACGCTACACTCTCGTTTGCCGTAAAAACAGATGTTACAGGAACGCTAGAAATTCAATTATTGGGCGATCCAGATGGAACGGTTTCTTATGAAGTCATCATCGCAGGTAACGAGCGCTGGATTGAGTATGAAGTAGACCTAGTTGATGATCGTGATAAAAGCTTTGATCAAATCAATTTTGTCTTCAATAGCGGTATTGAAAACAACGGTAATGATATTTACTTGATCGATAATATCAAATTTGAACTTACTATCGATCCTTGCGAGGATGTGGTGGCAGATCTATCCATCATCAGCGATTTTGAATGTCAACAGAATTACTTTTTGGGCGCAGACCCAGAACAAACCAGTGTTGAACCAGTCGACAATCCCTTTATTGGTGGTATCAATCAAAGCAGTGATGTAGGTAGATACGTGGACAACGGTACCGAGGCTTTTGACAACTTGCAAATCAATTTTGACGACGCGATTGATCTATCAGAAAAACCATTGTTTACCATGAAGGTTTATGCGCCTACCCCAGGAATACTTACAGTAAAACTGGAAGGCGGTTCAGAAGCTGTGGAGCAATCAGCAACGGTTACTACCGCAAATCAATGGGTAGAATACTCATTCAATTTTGCAGATGCCGTCGACAATGACAACGACACCATGATCATCTTCTTCAATGCAGGCAGCATGGATGGAAATGAGGCTGAAGTCTACTTCATCGACGACCTACAATTTGAAGAATTTGTAGATCCATGTGAGAGCGTTGACGAGGATCTATCCATCATTTCAGATTTTGAATGCCAGCAGAATTATACCTTGGGTGTGAATCCTGCCTTGATCAGCACCATTGAAAACTTTGATCCTGACGACGTGAACATGAGTGATCTTATAGGTCAATATTCAGACGATGGCACACAAGGCTTTGATAATTTACTCATTGACTTTGAGGACGACATCGACCTGTCAGAGCGTCCCGTGTTTTCCATTAAGGTTTATTCTACACAACAGGCGCCACTCGTGGCCAAAGTAGAAGGTGGCGACACACCTCTAGAAATTGCCAGAGAAATTACGGCTGTGAACGAATGGGTAGAATACACCTTTGACTTCTCGCCTGTGGCAGATCAAGGTAATGACCAGCTGATCCTTTTCTTCAACTTCGGTCAGGAAGATGGTACCACCACAGACCTATATTATATTGATGATCTGCGATTTGTGGAAAATCCATGTGGAGTCATTGATGAAGACTGTGAAAATGTCACACCAGACTTGACGATCATCAGCGATTTCAATTGCCAGCAAAACTATCATCTAGGTGCCGTACCTACTGTCGAGGATGCGCCAGTCGTGCCTAATCCTGACGTGAGCTGTGAAAACAGAAGTGCCAATGTAGGCCGATACACTGATAATGGTACAGATCCATTTGACAATCTATTTATAGATCTTGAAGGACCGTTTGATCTTACCAACAACAGCACGCTACGATTAAAGATATTGTCTGATAATCCTGCGCCAGTTCCTGTTCTTGCAAAGCTAGAAGGTGGCACGCCGCTAGAAGTTTTTGCAGACGTTACGGTCACTGGCGAGTGGACAGAGATCAGCTTTGACTTCAGCGCTGCAATAGGTGCTGGAAACGACGCACTTGTCCTATTTGTTAACGCTGGTGAGACCAACACGTCAACCGCAGACATCTACTACCTGGACGACATCAGGTTTGAAGCACCATAAATCAATGAAAAGTCGCCTAGCAATGCTCTAGGCGACTTTTTTTATCCAGTCATTAAATTGAAGGAAGGTGGTTATGATTACGCTTTCGCGAAAGCGTGATTACCACATACCACCTTACATATTGATTAATTTAGTATCTTTTAATTCAATACCAAATAACATTAAAATGAATAAAGTAAGCCGTTGGGCAGCACTTGTTGTGGTTACTTTTTTGTGCGCATGCCAATCAAGTGATGAAGGAGTGGATGATGACTCCAGCATTCCTGTGGATCCTATTGACGATACAGCATACTCGCAATACGGCACTCCGTTTGGTCAAATTCCCGATACGGAGGACGTAGTAATGTATGAAGCTAATTTGAGAGCTATGAGTGCTGGTGGCGATTTACGTGGTGTTATCAATCGATTGGATCATATTGAGGACCTGGGTATCAATGTGATATGGCTCATGCCCATCCATCCACAGGGACAAGAAAGATCTGTCGGGTCGCCTTATGCCATAAGGGATTATAAAGAAGTAAGCAATGAGTATGGAGATCTAGAAGATTTAAGGGAATTAACTGATGCTGCTCACTCTCTTGGGATAGCCGTAATTATGGACTGGGTCGCCAATCATACAGCTTGGGACAACGAGTGGATCGAGAATAAGGACTGGTACACTCAAGATGCAGCTGGTAACATAGTCATTCCATCTGGTACCAATTGGCAGGACGTGGCAGACTTGAATTTTGACAATCAGGAAATGAGGTCAGCGATGATAGATGCTATGAAATACTGGATCCTAGAAGCAAATATCGATGGCTATCGCTGCGACTATGCAGATGGCGTCCCAGCAGACTTCTGGGAAGATGCATGGGATGAGCTTGATGCGATTCCTAATAGAAAACTCGTGAAGCTAGCCGAAGGAAATCGCGAAGATCATCTACAGTCAGGATTTGATTTAAACTTTGGATTTGAATTCTACGGTGCCATGATCAATGCATTTGAAGGTCAACCGGCAACCAGTATCATGGAGAAAAGTGAAGAAGAATATGCTACCGTTCCCGATGGCAAACAAGTGTTGCGTTATACTACAAACCATGATGAGTCAGCATTTGCGGCGACGCCTATAGAATTTTTTGGTGGTAAACAAGGAGCGCTCGCTGCTTCAACCATCACTATTTTTATGAATGGCGTGCCACTAATATATAGTAGCCAGGAAGTAGGGCGATCATCCAACGTGCCATTTTTCTCAAATTCTAGGATCGACTTTGATGCTAATCCAGATATGCTGGAATCTTACCAAAAAATGATTGCGTTTTACAACAGCTCTGCAAGTGCGAGAAAAGGAAGTACACAAGATTTCTCAAATGATGATGTTGTAAGTTTTAGAAAAACACTCAACAATGACGACGTATTAATAATAGCAAACATAAGAAACCGTGAAGTCTCATATGCTATACCTTCTAGCTTACAAAATACTGAGTGGAGTAACATCACTACCTCTAATACGGTGAGCCTGACTGGGTCCATCGATCTACAGCCGTATGAGTTTCTAATACTTGATTAAGTACTGTTATGATTTAATAAAAAAGCCTCTTCAATTGAAGAGGCTTTGTGTGGATGACAGGAACCTGCCTGTCGTGCCTCTGGCAAGCAGGTCGAACATGCACACCTTGCGGCACTAGAACTTTTTATCCCTTAAATTTCTCAGCTGTCGTTTGCCTGTGCCACTTTTCCAATATTTTTCACGGATCCTAGCGGCTTGTCTCTCTATTCCAACTTTCTCCACCATCAGAACATCATATGGAGCGTAAGGAGCTATGGTTTTATTATTACCTGAATTGTGTACGGCAATTCTTTTCTCTACCTCACAAGACATACCTACATAGATATAATTTTTTTCTACACTGGAAATAGCATAAACTGAGTATATCATAATGTAATAATAACAAAAAAAGCCTCTTCAAATGAAGAGGCTTTTGTGCGGATGACAGGAATCGAACCTGCACACCTTGCGGCACTAGATCCTAAGTCTAGCGTGTCTACCAGTTCCACCACATCCGCAGAGTTTTGCTGACTACTTTATGCAAACTAAAACTAGGTTGCTGAGCGTAGCCGAAGCATACTGGTTTTCCCTGTTTGGGACGGCAAATATACACACTTTTGAGATATTACAAATTCTTTGCATAAAGAAAAATGCTGCTTGCTATCTTTACCTCAAACCATATCATTTACATGAATACCAGACCGTATATAGACCAACACAAAGACCGATTTATCAACGAGCTTATTGACTTGCTCAAGATTCCATCCATCAGTGCAGATCCTGCCTACAAGGACGATGTGATCAAGACAGCACAGGTTGTTCACGACCAGCTCAAGAAAGCAGGCTGTGATCATGTTGAGATTTGTGAGACGCCAGGATATCCTATTGTTTATGGAGAGAAAATGATCGATAAGGATCTGCCTACGGTTCTAGTTTATGGTCACTATGATGTGCAACCGCCAGATCCTGTAGAATTATGGGACAGCCCACCATTTGAGCCAGTCATCAAAAAAACCGACCTGCATCCTGATGGCGCCATCTTTGCGCGCGGCGCCTGTGACGATAAGGGCCAGATGTACATGCACGTCAAGGCGATGGAATATATGACAACCAACAACGAGTTGCCCTGTAACGTCAAATTCATGATTGAAGGTGAAGAAGAAGTAGGTAGCGAGTCACTGGAGTGGTTCCTAGAACGCAATCAGGAAAAATTGGCTAATGACGTGATCCTGATTTCAGACACCGGTATGATTTCTAAGGAAACGCCTAGCATCACGACAGGCCTGCGTGGCCTTAGTTATGTAGAGGTAGAAGTTACAGGACCCAATCGTGACCTGCACTCTGGATTGTACGGTGGTGCCGTTGCCAATCCCATTAATATCTTGTGCGATATGATTGGGCAATTGCATGATGAAAACAATCATATTACCATACCTGGTTTTTATGATAAAGTTGAAGAACTAAGCACAGAAGAACGTGCCGAAATGGCCAAAGCACCTTTCTCTCAAGAGGCCTACAATAAGGCGCTGGACATCAACGCAGAGCATGGTGAGAAAGGCTACACCACAAATGAGCGCAACAGCATAAGACCAACACTAGACGTTAATGGTATTTGGGGTGGATACACTGGTGAAGGTGCCAAAACCGTCATAGCCAGCAAGGCGTTTGCCAAAATCTCCATGCGCCTGGTTCCAGATCAGGACTGGAAAGAAATTACAGAGCTTTTCAAGAAACATTTTGAGAGCCTCGCACCAGAAAGTGTCACCGTCAAGGTAATGCCACATCATGGTGGTATAGCCTACGTCACGCCTATCGACTCCATAGAATATCAGGCAGCTAGTGCAGCTTATGAAGATACCTTTGGTAAAAAACCTATTCCACAACGTAGCGGTGGCTCCATTCCTATTGTCGCGCTATTTGAGAAGCAACTTAATAGCAAGTCTATTTTGATGGGCTTTGGGCTGGACAGCGATGCCATTCACTCGCCTAACGAGCACTTTGGCGTCTGGAATTATCTTAAGGGCATCGAGACCATTCCACATTTTTACAAGCACTACACCGCGATGAAGAAGTAGCAGTAAATAATACTCTATCAAAAAGTCCCATGAGTAGTTCATGGGACTTTTTTGTTTACGCTTTCGCGAAAGCGGTATAAAAACCAGACTACCTAGCTTTATGAGTTCTGGTCAACACATAACGTATATCATAGATATCGACTGGCTCTGTGCAGCGTATAAGAACGCGTCCGCCGTTAGCTTCCCAAGTATTTAAGGTGTAGGCATTGAAGGAACTCAAGTAATAGTGCTCGATACCATTACCCTTAGTCAACACAAAATCCCTGGTGTAGATGTTTCCTACCGTACCTCCAATGTTGATGGATAGAGTAACTCGAGTATCCTCATTTGTACGAGGTCTCATTTTAAATTCAATAACCACATTGAGACCATCGCCGTTGCGTCCAGTGATCGTTTGCGAGGCCACATTATAGAATTCAGAAACATCCACGGGCAACTGTGATTCAATCTTACTACCCGCATTGTTAGGTAAGTAGTAGGTAGTATTTGCAGCTACCAGTCCTGGTGATGTGTCGGTAAATTGCGTATCATTATAAACTGCCCAACCCGTATAATCGCTATTGGTCGTTGTCGATGACATCTCTTGCCATGTATTACCATCATAATAATTAAAGGCATCGATATCAGTATCATAGACCAAAAGGCCTTTGGCAGGATTTACAATTGCAGCAATCTGCGCACTAGTCATCCTAGGTGTCAACATACCTTGGGTCGTTGAGCTTACATCCAGCAATGATGATGGATCAGGATCGGTAGTACCTATACCTACTTGTGCCATTGAAGTAAGGGAAAAGCACAAGAGAACGATAACGATGTAGAGTCTCTTCATTTTTATTCACTTATGGTAATTAAAATTAGATTTTTATTAGTCGAGTAGGGTACTTTTTGAAGATTAAAAATAGTAAAAATCGATTAAAAGCATGTTTATACTAAAAACTTGGATTTGGATTGAATTGTTTTGAGGTTTACGCTTTCGCGAAAGCTTAATTTCTTTCCGACCGCATCCATAGCAATCATCTTATAAATATTAGCATCTATCCTGCAAGACGGCATCGTGCTATGGCACCAAGATTGAGAAATACAACAGCTCAGTCACATGATCGTTAATCGTATATCAACTCTTGATCGACAATTTATCGCAACTTGAGCCTGTTTTGCTGAGTTTTGCTCAACATCTATTACCTATGCCTCACTTGGCATATTTTGTAGTTTCATCTATTCCAGCGCGAGATGCGGACCTGCGTCAGCATGACAGTACATCTTAGATTATTGAGCTTGGAATTCGAGATTTTGAACTTGGAACTTGGGTTTTTCCCATTAAAATAGTTCTCGACTTCGCTCGAACAAGCAGTTTGGAACTCGGAACTTGGAGCTTGGAGCTTGGAGCTTGGAGCTTGGAATTTGAAAATTCCACCTTCTACACTTGTAGAATTGCATTTTTATTCTACATTTGTAGATGTGGTTCTAAATACATAGAAATGAAGTTATCAAAGTCAGAAGAAGAATTGATGAACATCATCTGGAAAAAGGAAAAAGCCTTTATGAAAGATTTACTAGAAGCCTACCCTGAACCCAAACCTAAAAGTACGACCATCGCTACCATGCTCAAACGCATGACCGATAAAGGTTTTGTTGGCTACAAATTGTATGGAAATAGCCGTCAGTACCACGCACTTATTGAAAAAAGCGCTTACTTCTCAAAGCATGTCAACGGATTGATCAAGAATTTCTTTAACGACAGCGCCTCGCAGTTTGCTTCATTCTTCACCAAAGAAACCAATCTATCACAAAAAGAACTGAAAGAACTCAAGAAAATTATTGATGACCAAATTAAAGACGCCTAGCAATGGAACAGCATCTTATAAATAGCTCTATTTGTCTGTTCAGCTTATGGCTGACTTATAAATTATTACTGGAAAATACCAGCTGGCATCGTTTCAAAAGATTTTATTTACTGGGTAGCGTGGTAGCTTCTGCGATAGTTCCACTTATTGTGGTGCGCACAATCGTTATACCGGTACAGATATATCAAACACCTGTGATACCAGAGTTTGAGTATGTTGAAACGACAGTAGCAGAAACTGGATTTCAAATAGATTGGATGATGGTCCTGATGGCCATTTACATTATCGGCACCTTGATCATGGCAACAAGGCTAGCGCTCAATCTACGCAATCTTAGAGTCCAACCAACGGACGAGATCACAGAATACAAAAACTATCAGCTTGTTCTTAGATCATTGATAGAAGTTCCGCATTCGTTTTTAAATAAGATTTATGCTTCCAGAAAAAACTATCATGCTGGCAGAATTCCTGAAGTAGTTCTAGATCATGAGAAAGCACATCTGGATCAAAAGCACAGTCTGGATATTCTATTTATAGAAGCCCTTATCGTCCTGATGTGGTTCAATCCGCTGGTGTATTTACTTAAATATTCGGTTAAACTCAATCACGAATTCCTAGCCGATCAAGCCGTGATCGCTGCAGGTGCTAACACACATCAATATCAAGAAACGCTGCTTGCATTTACCGCTGGCAAACAGCAACGAGCACTTGCCAACACCTTTAATTTTCCCATCATCAAGAAAAGATTTACCATTATGAAAACACAGACAAACCATACTGCTGGACTTTTGAGAAGTCTAGCCATTATTCCAGTTCTTGCTCTTCTTGTGATAAGCTGCGGTCAAGAAGAAACTGTCATGGAAACAGATGTCATCGAAGAAGAAAAATCTGAGGAATTAGACGAAAAATTTATTGTTATTGAAGCAAAAGCTAACGAAGGCGTCGTTTATGTAAAAGGTGTTGATTACAAGTATGTACGAGATGATGCCAAAATCAACTTCTATGATTCCGTAGGAAATAAAATTGACTTTGAAAATCAAGGGTATACCTTAATAGAAATAGAAGAAATCGATGAAGAAATCATTTATGAGCAAATTGATATTACAGCGAAAGAAATCAAAGAGTACGACAATCTAGCTCAAAAACACACCGCTGAACTAGAAGAAAAAGGAAATTCCATTTTTCTAGGAAAAGAGACTACGAGAATGCAAGCTCTTTGGCATAATATGAATACCCAACAAAAAGCCAAAGCAGAGCCATGGCCATATGTAGGTGTAGGTGATACCGAAGCCGGTGAAATCGCAGCGCCACCAGTACCTAAGAAAAATGATACTATGTTATCAGGTATGCCATTGTCCAATGGAGCCAAAATTATATATGCGCCAGTATCAATGCCTGCTTATGATTTCAATGCCAATTTTTATAATCAATCCGATTTAGCCAAACTCAGAAAACAATACGGTCAAAATCTTATAGCAATTACTGGTTACACGAACTATGAAGGAAATAGATATGAATATGCCGAAGATTACAAAGGCGGTACGTATTTCAATGAAAATATGGAAATGGTCGATCTTGAAAAAAAAGCTAGAGGCAAAATAATTCGCAAAACCATATTGCCACCACCGCCGCCACCGCCGATGCCATCTAATGCAAGCATCATTAAAGGTCTGAATAACGGTAGCATGAAGTTATTCATTAAAGGAAATCCTGCTAGCACAAGTGAGGCGGCACGCCTTCCAGAATCTTATAAGAATAATGAGATGTACATGAAACGTAAGAATGGCGTCTTAAATATTTATTTTGAAGGTGAATTAAACGATAAGGCCGCCACAGAGAAGATATCACCGCAAATAACTACCGATAAAGACAAGCAAACAGCAAGTATTCAAAACGGCTCATGGAAAGATGTGAAATACTTTCTACAATCAGGAACAGAAAGTACATCAGAGTCGCAAGCCAATGAAGATTACCAAAAAAGAATGGCATTTCTAAATTTAGCCGACAAACAATTAAAGCCAGTTAACTATACTATTGATGGCAGAAAGGTAAACCAAGCTCAAGTGAAGCAATTGATTGCAAGCAATAACTCGGTACCGTTCTCTTTGGTCACTGAAAAAGGTGATCAACATGAGCTAGCTTTCAAAACTTCGAATGAAAGAATATCAGCCACTGAGCTTCAAAAGATGTATTCGCGCTTATTTGAGACCGTAGATCTTAACAAGAATAGAAAACAGTTTGTACTTGTATCGTCAAATGCTACCACAAGACCTCAACAGGATACTCTTTACACGATTACCGATAAAGCCACAAATGAGAAGATGGATGTCAGATTTGTAAGAACAGAAGATCCCTACTCTTTTTATGAGCTTAATGGTGATAGAGGCGATGGTACTTTTATTCATAATGGCGTCAAATACAAATACAACATGCCCACCGACCTGAGCCTAGAACTTTTTGACGAGGATGGAAAAAAACTTACATCTGATCAAATCAAAAAGTTGAAATTAGTACTAACTCCTATCTGGAACAGCAAATCAGAAGAAAAAGTACTTAAAAATGACCCAGTAGTACGACAATATTTTGAAAATGGAAATGCCGTATTTTTCCATAGAGACGGCTATACAAACGATTATGCAGAAATGATCGCCTATGATTTTGGCGACACCTATATTCATAAATTCTTGGAACACGGCAAACTAAGAATTGACCTGATCCCATACAGCTGGAAAAAAACTAATCCAACATTGATTGACTTCTTTAAAAGAGATAATATTTAAACTGAGCGTAAACTCAAGTTCAAGTCTAATACCATTTCGTTTATCCGCACGTTATAGTCTTCTAATCAAGAGACTATGCAATCATTTTTCATCTTCTGCAGCGGCGCAGATGCAGACCTACTGGACCAGTGCAGTGCTGGCGAGCGCAACAAATATGCAGGTATAGGCGCCACGGTATTTTTTACGGCACTTATGGCGTTTTTTGCGGCTAGCTATGCGTTATTCACTGTATTTGATAGCTATTTAATTGCTAGTGCTTTTGGCTTGGTTTGGGGTTTGTTAATCTTCAATCTGGATCGCTATATCGTGAGCACGCTCAAGAAAAGTGACAGGAAAATTAATGAGATCTGGCAGGCGACGCCGCGCATTCTGCTGGCGATTATCATTGCCGTCGTCATTTCAAAACCGTTGGAGCTCAAGATCTTTGAAAAGGAGATCGATCAGGTGCTGCTGGAACAAAAGAATCAGTTGACATTAGCTAATCAGGAACAAGTTGGCTTGCTGTATGCTGGTGACGAGTTAGCTTTCGCGAAAGCTATACAAGAATTAAACAACGAAATTGCGACCAAGGAAGCGCAAGTCGAGCAACTATACAGCACGTACATCGCAGAGGCCGAAGGAACCGCAGGCACCAACCGCATAGGAAAAGGACCAGTTTATCAAGAGAAACGCGACAAACACGACGCCGCACTCGCTGAATTGACATCACTCAAAGCCATCAACGCAGCCAAAATTGCAGACCTTGAATCGCAGCTAGCACAACTGCAAACCCAAGAAGCCGAACAGCTTGCCGCAACGCAGCCCGTAATTGATAATTTTGATGGATTGATGGCGCGTATTGCTGCGCTCAACTCGCTACCGTTCTTGACTTCGTTCTTCATTTTTCTCTTGTTTCTAGCGGTAGAAACCTCACCAATTATTGCCAAACTACTCGCACCGCGCGGTGAGTATGACTACAAGCTAGCCGAGCGTGAGAACCTTGTAAAATCATGGGTGTTGCAGCAACAGTCACAGCAACAAATCCTCATGCAAACCGATCGTGAACTCAACAACCGAGTTTACAGCGACATCGCCGACGAGGACGAACTCTACCAGTACAAAAAGAAAACCGCACGCCAACTCATGCAAAAACAAGCCGATGCTTTCTATGAGAAGCAAAAACGTATTTTGGGGTAGATGGAGGATTAAGAGTGTGGAGTATGGAGTATGGAGTATGGAGTATGGAGTATGGAGTATGGAAACTGAACGATTCTTATGACATCTATGCTTAATTAAAGAACTCGTACTTGTCATGCTGAGTTCAGCTCAGCATCTTGCACAGTTTAAATTATACAATAAGCGTGGATTCATAAGCAACGCACATGTTCTATCACCGCAATGCTCTATCATCTTAGCCGCAAGACGTATCTTGCTACCATGTTTTTTCTACCTAAGGATCTTGATGATTACATAGTGCAGCACTCTCAGGACGAGCCGCAAATTTTGCAGGATTTGACACGCGAGACCTATCGCAAGGTATTGCAACCCATCATGCTTTCTGGCGCTTATCAGGGTCGCGTGTTGAGTATGATCTCACAGTTGCGCGCACCTAAACAAGTTCTAGAAATTGGCACATTCACGGGTTATTCCGCACTGTGTTTGATGGAAGGCATGCCCGATGGCAGTGAACTGCACACTATTGATATCAATGAAGAACTTGAGGATATGGCTGCTGGATACTTTGCACGCTTTCGCGAAAGCGAGAACAAAAACATCACCATCCACCAACATATAGGCGATGCAACTACCATTATACCATCACTGCAAGCTGGCTTTGATTTAGTCTTCATTGATGCAGACAAGCCTAACTACGTCAATTACTACCACCAAGTCATGGAAAAAGTGACATCTGGCGCCTTGATCATTACCGATAATGTCCTGTGGCACGGGAAAGTTGTGAAAGATGTAAAGCCTAAGGATAGCTCAACACCTATCCTATTAGAATACAACAAATTGCTTAAGGAAGATCCTAGATTACAAACTGTTTTGTTAAGCGTGCGTGATGGTTTGACACTAAGTCGAGTGCTGTAATTTCTGGAAAATTGCCACCATCGCTTTATAGAATAAAATCCCTAGAAGTAAGCCAACGAGCATGCCCACGATCACATCAAACGGATAGTGAACACCAACCATGATGCGCGATAAGGCAAACGTCAAGGGCCATAGGTAAAATAACAAATACCATCGTGACCAGCTGTATTTCCTAAGCAACAACACTACAAAAGTGGTCACTGCAAAGCTTACAGCACTATGACCAGACCAGAAGCTAAAGTTCTCTGGCATCTGGAATACATTGATGGCATCTACCAAAGCTGGTTCGTTATTAGGTCGCAGTCGTTGCACCTGATCCTTGACTACATTAGTAAGCCACAACGTGACGCTAGCAACAGTAAATACACCAAGAATGGAGGCTAGACCACGACGCCAACGCAGCTTGTAAATAAGTATAAAAAAGAAGAGCAAATAGAGCGGTATCCAATTCTCGATTTGCGTGACAAATAACCAAAACTCATTAAATCTACTAATAGGCAATCCATTGATAAACCTGAAGATGTCCTGATCGATCTGGACGAGTGATTCCCACATTAGCGCATCTTGCGTTTGATAGATCCAGATTCTTCTATCTGGTCTTTTACTTCCTCGATTTGTTGGGTAATCTTTTTAACGTCTTCATTGAAGCCGTGCTCCTCGGCACTTTTTGTGATCTCATTTTTTAGATCATCGGTAGCGTTACGCACTGTACTCATGGCCTTGGCAATACCACGGGCAATCTCTGGCAACTTGTCAGAGCCAAAGACCAATATAATCACCAGGCCGACGATCATCATCTCTGGCGTGCTTATAAAAAGTGGTAGTGAAAACATATTACAAATATACAATCTTGTATATCGCGGCACTATTTTTAGTCGGTGGACTGCGGTAGATAATTAAAATACTCTATGGTATTTTCAATACCATCAGCATCGTTAGTTTGAACCGTGCGGCTTATAGGGAACATACGATTATCAAGCTCATACTCGTACTCAATCGCTCGCTCCACAAATATGGTGCTTGAGGTGCGTACAACATCAATCCTGCGCGTGGGCAAATAACGTGTGTAAGGAACAAAATCTGGAAAGATCAAGAACCGTAAAACATCATTCATATCCCTAAAAGGATTGTTATTGAACACATAGACAAAATCAGAATATCGTTCTACGGTAAAACCATTTTCCGCTAGCTCATCGATACGTCTCACATTAAAATTCTCACTGTAATTGTATCGCAAATCGCTTACAAACTCTTCCTCATTATCATTCTCGTCTAGCGTTACCGTTCTTGCGCGGTCAATACGGTTTTGTAAATCAATTTCCAAGATCGTGCGTTGTCTATCGCCAGTAGGAAAGGTTTTAAGTACCGTTAGCTCGTTAGCATCATAGGAAATATCTTGGGTGATCGTTCCTTCATCATTTTGCTGCACGATGCGATTAAGTCTATTGTTAGCCGCGTATTCTAATGATACTGTTCTATCGTCCTCACCTCCAAATTCAATACTCTCAATTAAGTCGAGATCATTGTAGGACAAATCATAGGTCTGGAAGCTATTGGATTCTTCATCGTCACTCACGGCAATATCTGACAGGCGCACCAGATCATCTACTGGCTCTTCAATACCTACTTGATCATTTTCAAAATTATCGTCGCTATCGTCACAAGACATAAATATCCCAAGACATAGAACAATCGCTATAACGTGAATTGACTTCATACTTCTATAAACACAAAAAAGCCAGATTCATTGTGAATCTGGCTTCAAATTTATGGTTTAAAGAACGGTTAGTTCTTCATTTCCTCAAACTTATCTACTGTTGCTTCCTGCGGCCATGTGTTATTGGTCACGTCAACATCAGCAGTTTCTAGGTTAGGATCTATAACGATTTTTGTCACCTCTTTCATGGTGGCTTTACTTATAGTTACTTCCTTGTCATTGTATCTCCAGATTTCCGCTGGGTGCGTTACCATCTCTGTAGAGCCATCTGCATAAGTGTACTCAAGGATGATAGGCATCACCAATCCACCTGGCTTCTCAACAGTAACCTGATAGAAGTATTTAGGAGACTTCATCATACCACGTTCTTCTGGTGTGAAGTTGTCCATAAGGTACTCGTTAAGAGCCACAGCTTCTTCTTTAGGATCTTTTCCCTTGAGATTCTCATCAAATTCTTCACTGCCTTCTTTTACCATAAAAACTAACGGTGGTAAACGATCTAGTGGAATTCCTCTTTCTTCAGCGATTTTCTTAGTTTCTGCATTGATCTCATTGGAAACATAAAATCTATCAACCTCACCAATAGCCATATCTGTATATTGAGTTGTATAGAACCAGCCTCTCCAGAACCAGTCTAGATCAACGGCACTTGCATCTTCCATGGTGCGGAAGAAATCCTCAGGCGTTGGGTGCTTGAACATCCATCGCTGTGAATACGTACGGAATGCATAGTCAAATAAATCTCTACCCATGATTGTCTCACGCAAAATGTTCAAACCAGTAGCTGGCTTTGCGTAGGCGTTAGAACCAAATTGGTAGGTATTGATACCCTTTGTCATGATAGGTGCAATAAATCTTTGATCACCGCCCATGTAAGGAACGATGGCAGCTGCTGGGCCACGACGTGATGGATATTTGTCTAGATCTTGATCACCTTTAAGAGCCTCTGGATAGTTCTCTCCAAAATCCTGCTCTGCCACATACTGTACAAAAGTGTTCAAACCTTCATCCATCCATGTCCATTGACGCTCGTCACTATTCACGATCATTGGGAAATAATTATGTCCTACCTCGTGGATAATTACCGATATCATTCCATATTTAGTACGGTCAGAATAAACGCCGTTCTCGTCTGGACGACCATAGTTCCAGCAAATCATAGGATATTCCATCCCTTGATTTTTTGCATGAACTGATATTGCTTTAGGATAAGGATAGTCAAAGGTCATTCTAGAGTAAGACTCTAGTGTTTGCTTTACAGCATACGTTGACCACTGCTCCCATAAAGGATTACCTTCTGGCGGGTAGATAGAAACGGCCATGATGTCCTTTCCTCCTACTTTTACTGCCATCGCATCGGCGATGTATCTTCTTGAAGAAGTCCAACCAAAGTCACGTACATAATCAGCCTTGAGCTTCCATGTTTTAGTCGCTGTTGCATTTCCTTGAGCCATTTTTTCTGCTTCTTCTTGAGTACGCAGGATTACTGGCTTATCATAGCTTTTAGTTGCTTGCTCATAGCGGTTCATTTCCGTTTTTGAATAAACGTCTTTCTTGTTTTGGATAACTCCGGTACCGTCTAACCAGTGATCTGCAGGAACGGTGATGTTTACTTCAAACGTACCAAACGGTAGCGCAAACTCATCACGACCCCAGAACTGACTGTTTTGCCATCCTTCAACATCATTATAAACAGCCATACGTGGATAGAACTGTGCAATTACATAAGCTCTATTACCATCAGGGAACTCTTCATAACCACTACGGCCGCGACCGTCAACGTGGTTGTTTATGTTGTAATCCCATTCAATGTCAAATTCAAATGACTTGCCTGGCTTCAAGGTTTCTGGCAACTCCACTCGCATCATCGTTTGATTGATGGTGTAGGTAAGACCTTTTCCTTTGCTGTCAAGAACTTTGGTAATATTAAACCCACCATCAAAAGGCTCTTTCAAGAACGTGCTGGCAAAGTTTGACGGTGTCGTCGCAGACGGTACACCACTTCCTTCAATCAAAGGTGATTTAGAATCCTTGGCACGTACGTTTTGATCTAGTTGTACCCATAGGTAATCTAGATTGTCTGGTGACTTGTTAGTATAAGTGATCGTCTCATAACCGTTGATGTGATGATTTGCATCATCCAGTTTGATATCCATCTTGTAGTCAGCACGCTGCTGGTAATACATAGGACCTGGCGCTCCACTCGCGCTGCGGTACTGGTTAGGAGTTGAGAATTCCTGATACAGTTGACGGAATTTGTTCTCATTGGCATGTTCCTTAGCAGGCTCTTCTTGCTTCTCTGCTTCCTGTGCAAAGGAACCGTAAGAAACAAGCATCATTCCTAGAAACAGAAATTTAATTGCTTTCATGTAAATATTTAATTTTTGACTAATGGGTGCTAATTTAAGAATAAAGAAATCGTTGTAGGTATCAAACCTAAAACTTTACCTGATCCACAGGCGTATCCTTTGAATTGAGCAAGCTTTTGCGCTTGTCGTGTAATTTAAAATGTACAAGGTTTTTTTGATCTGGAAATAGCTCAAACAGCGCCTTATAACTCAGCTCAACTGTATTCGGCTCTCTAGCTACGGGTAATTCTATGTAGAGTAGTATCTGGTCTGCATCATATTCTGCGCCAATTACCTTGGGATCTATGTCCTTGCCGTCAATGGATGCCGTGAGGCGCTTAGGAATATATTTTTGAAATAGGGCTAGTTGTGACGGCAATGTTTCTGGGTTTCCTAGAATGACTTCCGTTCCAGTTCGAGCTTCCAGCACGTCCTGAAAATCATCAATAAAGAATCTGGATACCATTTGCAGCGCTCCAGCCTTCTCACTGTATGCTACATTAGATACTGATAGATAGTATTTGTGGTCTGTGGTGTTTATGCTTTCGCGAAAGCGTAACTCCAACAAATCAACGTCTTCATGAGTAGAATTGTCAACAGGAATGGCCATACCGACAAGTGCGATCAAACCAAGAAAAAATAATTTCATAGAATATTAATTACTGGCGCAAAATAAGCGCAGTACTGCTAGCTGCAAAAAGGATGCCTTACTCTTTTACTTCTTTTCCAGCGCGATATCTGGATCACGTGATTTGAAGATCGTTGCAGTATCATCAAGAAACTTGAGTAATTCCAGCTCATTTTGAGACTCTAACATATCTCTATCAAGCCCACGTTCCTGTGCAAAAACCATGAATTCATACAAGTGCTTTTCCTTGATTTGTAAATAATCTACCAGATAATCCTTGTCATATTTGTTCTTGAGAAGTACCTCTTTAAACTGTGTTCTCTTTGAGGACAAATCGATATCAGCCGTGGCGGCATCATTATTAGTCAAAGCAGATCCTAGTACGCCCAGCAATAAACCTACGGCATTGAACATATTGAATCTAGGCTGGCTTTGCATAAATGCCTCCTTGCGTATGGTATAATCTTCTGGTTGTCGCACTCTATCTGAAAAGGTGTTCTCTACTCGATCGATACCTGCAATCCTGATGTTGCGCTCGCTTACCTCATCAATACCTAGATCAAGGTCTTCTACACGCACAACATCTACAATCATGGATTGATCCTCGATGATCACCTCATCTAGAACGTTCACACCTTCATTAAGAGTAAGCTCAGTCGTGCCTCGTTTTACAGTAGCCTCACTTATGGTTAGAACAAACGGCTTGAATTGCACCGCTTGAAATGCCAGCTTATCACCAGCACGCACATCGATGTAAAAAACACCTAGCTCGTTGGTGACGGTACCTTCCAGGGTATTGTTATTAAACACGGTTATTCCATCAAGTGGATCCTGCGTATTTGTCAATATGCTGCCTTGCAACTGTGTGCGTTCAACTTGAGCGATAGCTGTCGTAGCAAACAGCACTAGTATTATCCACAGGTATTTCATAATGATGAGCGATTTGTATTAATATAAAGTTATAAAGAGGCGCGTCAGCATTTTGCCTGTTTATTGTTAAATACCTTTGAGCAAAGTCACATTTTATGCGCGACATGATCATAGCCAGCACCTCAACACTGCACGGCGGTAAGTATCTGGAGTATCTGACTAGCGTTCTTGTAAAAAGATTAAAACGCGTGGATGCTAGCCAGTTGCTATTCATACCATTTGCCAGACCTGGCGGCATATCACATGATGATTATACGTCAAGAGTGCGCGAGGTATTATTGCCGCATGACATTGAAGTTGTAGGATTGCATACTCAAAAGGACCTTATCACAGCTGTGCAAAATGCCAAAGCCATTTTTACTGGCGGCGGCAATACATTTCAATTAGTTAAGATGCTACACGAGTATCAACTGCTTGCGCCACTGCGCCAGGCGATTTATTCAGGCACCTTCTATTTGGGAACTAGTGCTGGCAGCAATATTTGCGGGCTTAACATGCGCACAACAAATGATATGCCTGTGGTACAGCCAGCTTCTTTCAAGACAATTGGTGCGATAGGTTACAATATCAACCCGCATTATCTAGATCCTGATAAAAATAGCAAACACATGGGCGAGACGCGAGAGCAGCGTATTGCAGAGTTCCATATCTACAACAACATTCCCGTGGTAGGTTTGCGAGAAGGCAGTTATATCGACGTGCAAGGTGATCAAGAAATACTGCGTGGCGAGCTAGATGCACGCATTTTTGAACAAGAGAAAAACCCATATGAAGTAGCGCCTGGATACGATTTTGCCAGCCTTGCTTAATTCCACTAACTTTAAACGATAACCACACCATCATGAAACTAGACGATATACAACACAAACAAAACGACAGGCGCGGTATCTTCTATTATAAAAAAGAAGATCACACCGTTGCGGAACTTACCTATTCCCTAGAAGATGATGTGATGGTGATTGATCATACTGAGGTGGATACCAAGCTAGAAGGAAAGGGAATGGGTGCCAAAATGGTTGAGAAGAGTTACGCTTTCGCGAAAGCTAACAACTACAAGATTAATCCACTATGTCCATTTGCCGAGGTAGTTTTTGACCGCAATCCAGACTGGAGCAGCGTGCGCGTATGAACCTAGCATATGAGACAGATCGATTGTTGATGCGTCCATACAAATTAAATGATGCGCCTTTCTTGTTTGAGATGAACAACGATGCTGAGGTCATGAAATACACGGGTGATGTTTCATTTGACAACTTGCTAGACGCAGAAGAATATTTGACCGATTACACTGAAAACCCAAAAGGCCAAGTCAAAAAATACGGCATGGGCAGGTTTGCAGCAATAGAAAAAAATACAGGAGATTTTATAGGAATTTCAGGAGTAAAAATTCACGAGGCATCGCAAATATGTGATCTGGGCTACCGATTACTTAAGAGACATTGGGGAAAAGGATTTGCTACTGAGATGGCTGCGGCATCTCTCAAATTTGGTTTTGAAATATGTAAGCAGCAGGAAATTGTTGCTCACGTTCATGAATACAATTTGGGATCACAGCGAGTAGTCGACAAACTGGGATTTACACTAGCCCATAGATTTTTATGGGATGGGCAATTACCTGGACGCTATTATACCATGACAAGAGAACAATATGACAATCAAAGAAATTGAGGCTATAGAAACATATAGCGTGCGACATCCGGTTTTGCGCACTGGACGACCTGTAGAAACATGCAAGATGGATGGTGACGATCTAGAAAGCACCATTCATTTGGGTGCTTATGATGGTGATTTGCTTGTTGGCGTGACCACATTGCTACTCGACTCAATTGCAGAATTAGATTACCTAAACCATTCCAAAGAAAAAACTTACCGCATGCGTGGCATGGGCGTACTTGCCAACCAACAAGGAAATGGTATTGGAAGAAAAATCGTAGAACATGCCGAAAACTTATTACGCGATAATGGGATCAAATTGCTATGGTTCAATGCTCGTATCGTTGCCATACCATTTTACTTGAAATTGGGCTTTATCAAATACGGTAACCAGTTTGATGTGCCCAATGTTGGGCCTCACTATAATATGTATAAAGAATTATGAGATCATTGTTGCTATTACTGTTTTCATGCACGGTTATGACTCAAGCTCAAATGAATGTTGACGATCTGACTGGCCTTGCCGCAAACCCGGCCAATAAATTGGAGCAACTAACGCAGCTCGCACTAGACAAAATCACTGCTGCGGCTGCAAAAGAAGGTATCAAGATCCAGCTGGTATCTGGTTACCGTAGTTTTGCTAGACAGCGTTCTATATGGAATCGCAAATACAAACGCTACCAGTCTCAAGGACTTGAACCTGATGCAATCTTTGATAAGATCGTGGAATATTCGACCGTGCCTGGAACATCAAGACATCATTGGGGTACTGATGTAGATCTTATTGATGGCAATGCGACTTATTCCGGCGATGTTCTAGTTCCCGATAAATTTCACGGCGACGGTCCTTTTTGTGAATTCAAGGACTGGATGGAAGCGCATGCTAGTGATTATGGTTTTGAATTAGTTTATACCAATGCTGGAAATCGCTCAGGTTTCAAATATGAGCCTTGGCATTATAGTTATGCACCCGTATCTAAAGATTATCTAGAGATCTACAATGAGAAAATGGAGTTTGTAACCTTCCTAAGATCACAAGACATCATGGGAATGAATGATATTAGTGACGATAGATTACTGCGATATTTTAAAGAACATATTAATGGTGTAAATCCCAGTTTGAAAACTACAACTACAAAAAGAAAAGAATAATGAAACGAGGCGGCAAAATCAGAATATTCATAGGACTAGCGATAGTCTTATTTGCTCTATATCAATATTACTCTAGTGCGACGACTAATGAATTTACAGGCGAGAAACAGTATGTGGACCTAACTACCGAGGAAGAAATTGCGCTAGGACTTCAGGCAAAACCCAGCATGATGCAACAGCACGGTGGCTTACTTCAAGATATCGAGGCTCAAGCGCTAGTAGATCAAGTAGGTGCTCGACTTATACAAAGTTCTATAGCTAGTGATACCGATTACAATTGGGAATTTCACTTACTGGCAGATAGTCAAACGATTAATGCATTTGCACTACCTGGCGGACAATGTTTTATCACCGCAGCCATGTACAACCAGCTTGAAAATGTGGATCAGCTAGCTGGCGTTATGGGTCATGAAATAGGTCATGTTATCGCTCGCCACAGCGCAGAGCGACTAGAACAACAGAAACTATCACAAGGACTGGTTACAGGCGCATCAGTTGCTGTTGAAGGTGGTGGACAAATGGCAGCTGCCGTGACTCAAATGGTCAATATGAAGTATGGTCGTGAGGACGAATTGCAAAGTGATGATCTAGGTGTGAAAATGATGATGGATGCAGGATTTGATCCATACGAAATGGTAGGTGTGATGGAAATCCTAAAAGCAGCTGGTGGGCCCAACCGCACACCAGAATTTCAAAGCACGCATCCAGATCCTGATAATAGGATTGAAAAGATCAAAGAATCGATAAGGAAATATCAGTAGCTCGCTCGATTAAGTATTAAGTATTAAGTATTAAGTATTAAGTATTAAGTAAAGATGCCTTTTTTAGTGAAGTCCGGAACTATACTTTCATCTCAACCAAGATTTAAATTTAAGTTTCAATTTAATCGTTGAAATAATGATCGCACTTAGAATTGTTTACATTTTAAACATCATCGTGGCAGGACAAATAGCTTATTCAGCTATGTTCAACCCTAAGAATGCTGCGCTTACGACCTTTAGTAATTCCTATCCTGCAACAGATATGATTAGATTAGTAGGTTGTTTGTGGGCAGCGATTACAATTTTATCCATTCTAGGTTTGTGGAAACCCTTTACATTTTCTCCTGTTCTATTACTTCAAGTCATTTATAAAGGATCCTGGCTATTGCTGGTGGCTTTACCGGCCTATCGCAACGACATTCCATTTCCTAAAGCGATGGCGATCTTTTTTATCGTTTGGGTGATTGCTTTGCCCTTTGTTATACCTTGGAAAATTTGGTTTGCATCAAGCTAGTAGAAAAACTGTTCAAGTCTAGTCGAGAACTACCTCTGGAAAGAGATCTCAAATTCCAGGCTCTAAATCTCATTAAGTCAATATCGAGCAACAGTCCACATATGGTTGAACCAAAGAAAATTCTCCGCTTTTCGACTGCACTACGACTTAGCTCAGTGATCATCGCCCTAAGTGGTTGCTGTAATAAAATCATTTTGCCTCACAGCTCATCACTCCTAAGTCATAAGTCATAAGTCATAATTAATTAACTGACTGCTCCACTAAAAGACTTAAAGACAAGCCTTACTCCTCAATCACCACTCTTATTCCTTCGCTATGACTAGAATATTCAGGTGCATACATGCATTCAAGTTGCGTGATACCGTTTGAGAATTGACCAGCGTTGTACGCACGTACATCATATTCAAAAACATAAGTTCCAGGTCTTAATTGATCAAAAAAGAAATTCGTCGCCACATCTTTAGTACTTTGATAGTAACCTAGACCATCATGATATTTGTATTTAGAAAGCACATCTACTGGTTCAAATCCACTGGCGCGCATGTCCTTGAGATGCACAAAATCAAGATCTTTTGTGCTGCGTATTTCTATGCGTACTGTAATCAAATCGCCTATCGTTAACGGATCATTTGCTGTAATAGGGATTAACTTTTGACCAGTATCTGTATTTATTTTTTTGAATAGTTTTTTCTTGACAGACATCGGTAAATCATCATCTATAGTGATTTTGTCTAGATTTTCAAAATATTGCCAGTACAAACCACCGTAACTTGGTACCTCGCTTTTATTCTTAACCTCAACAGTGGCATAATCTGGTGTTACCGCCTTATCATTCAAAGACACTTTAAAGTATCCTGTTCCAGCCTCTTTTTGCACGGCATTCATCAAGGAATCTGGGATTGCTTTTCCTGCCCATTTTATCTGTGTGTTTTCCTTGACGTCTAGCCATTTGTTTCCTTGTAGCAACAGTGCGTATGTCGCATCAGCTGTGGCTTTGGTAGATTTCCAGCGATTGGGACGCTTATTTTGCAGCAACCATACTTTCAACTCTTCTACCTCTTTTTTATCACGATCCAACTCAGTAAATACCTCGATGGCCAGTGCCTGTGTCTCGATATCGCTGCTGTACCAGTTGTAGCCGTTGGTATTCTCTTTCCAGTACATTCCGTTTTCTGGGCTGTTGACGGCTGTTTGAGGCAGTCCTTCCACGATTTTTTGGGCGAGTTGCTGCTGCCCATTACGGTACAAGCTTATCGCCATCAACAGTTGCTGGTAGATGGATTGAGAGCTGTATGAGGATTTTGCTTTCGCGAAAGCTAACTCACGACCATCTTTCAACAAACCAGACAAGCTGTTGTCATTGCCAAAACTGCGAGCGTACTGGTAGTGCCAGTAACTCATCCCAAAGTTGAATTTGTCCAACGTCTTATTGTTTCTCAAGTGGCGTTCAAAGCGATCTTTCCAATCCTTGTCCAGCGCCTTGATGGCATTGTTGTACATACGATCAGTCTGTGGGCGATCGCCATCATTGATGTTGAGTTGGTTCAAATGACCAATGCCGGCGGCGATGTGACGCGTGATGTATTCACTCTTGCTACCACCAGAAAACCATGGGAAATAACCGCTAGATAGCTGTTTTGCCTCAAGTTGGGCAAGAATTTTCTTTTTCTCTCGAGCGGTTTTATCTAGATCAAAAAGTGTGGCGAGTCGCTGCTGTTTTTCAGCCTCTGATTGTGCGTCACGCAACCATGGCGTATGTGCGAGAATGATGGATTTGAGTTCCTCGTTCTTCTCAAGATTACTCTTGAGGCCGTCGTTTGCAGCCCAACTGTCAAAAACATCCTTGACCTTAGGATTGCTATTGAGAACATGCGCGGCTACGGAGTTTGCATAGAATCGCGAAAAAGTCTGCTCTGCACACTCGTGCTCATATTCCATAAGATAAGGAAGCGACTTGATGGCGTACCACGATGGATTTGAGGTGTACTCAAAAGTCAGCTGGTGGTTTGCTCGTGTGCTGGAAGTGGTGTTAGCCAACTTATCCATGGTCACGCTTGCCGTCTCGCCCGAGCGCACCCATAAAGCTCTAGATTCCGTCACCAGCATGCGATTGGTGAGCACCGGTAGCGTGTTTTCCTCACCATCAGAGAAATTTCCAGCCGTTGCTAGAACTCGGTACGTGACTGCTTGTGTGCCGATAGGCACGTGAAACGTCCAGTCAACGCTGGCGTTGCCATTTATAGGTGCGTCAAAATTCTTGACGCTTTTGTTGTTGCCTAGCTTTTCATCAATAGGTTGCATGGTGATGGCATCAAATAACTGCAAGGTTGCTTTACCGTTCATGATTTTGCCGGACAGATTGGCAATTTTGGTACTAAACCTAATTGTGTCAGTTTCCCGTAAAAATCGCGGCGGATTAGGAACTAGACTTAGCTCTTTTTGGGTACGCACCAATCCTTCAAACTGTGCCGTTTGCGCCTGTTTATTATGAGCAAACAATCTAAACTTCCATAAGGTCAAGGCCTCTGGCGATGTAAAACTAAACTTGAGATTTCCGTCTTTATCAGTATATAATTCTGGTAAGAAGAAAGCCGTTTCATTTAGATTTTTGCGGACTTCTATTTGCTGGAATGCGGCAGCTTGATTTGCAAGATCTGCTGCGGTGACACCTTCCTTTGTGCTTATGATAATGACGCCGTTTGATCCACGACTACCGTAGATCGCTGTCGCGCCTGCGTCTTTGAGAACTGCGACTTCTTGGATGTCATTGGGATTTAACGCCTTGAATGTAGCTTCATCAACTATTTTACCGTCGACGATGTATAATGGTTCTGCTGAACCATTTAAACTTGCTGCACCTCTTATTTTGACCATGGAATTAGCACCAGGTTGTCCAGAAGAAGTTATAATTTCCAGCCCAGCTACTTGACCCTGTAAGGCAGACTCGGCCTGAACTTCTTCCATGTCACTCGATATAGTTGTGCTAGCAACGTTTGACATTCGCCTGCTTGTTGTTCTATAGCCAGTGACTACAACAGCTTCTAATGAAGCGCTCAAAACTGCATTTTGTACTAATGAGCCAGCAGTTATCGTTTTTTCATCATAACCGCTAAATGTATATTCTATGGTATCTCCAATATTGGCTTTAATCTTATAATTCCCATCAAAATCTGTGGTAACAGAATCATCATTGCCACTCACGATTACGGTGGCTCCTAATATTGGTTCACCACTAGCATCTGTAACCTTACCAACTATGAAACCAATTTCTGGTTTGAAGTTTATAAATTTTCTCTGAATTCCTCTTTTGTAATTGCCATAATAGTAATCGAAGTTCTCGAAACTTAAACCATGAAGATTAAAGGATTCCCTATCATCGTTAAGTGTAGGCTTAGGATTCTGTAAAAAGTGATAGAAGACATTAATCGATTGTGAAGCCAGCAAGCTTCTAGGCTTTTCAATTTCAAGTACACCTGCATAATTATAAAGACCTATACCTCGCCATGCTTTGGTAGCAAACTCGTCAAGACTCTTATCATACATACTGGCAAGAACCTCAGCTTGCATGCTGGTTTTATCTTGATCTTTTATGGTAAATGACCATTCTTCTGGCTCGCCTGGATAAAGCTTTTGTCTAAAGGTTTGTGTTGCAATGGTAAATTGCTGTCGTGGCGCGACAGGTTTGGTAACTTCAAATTGCTGGCTTGTAAATTGTCCTAGCTTTTGCACACTGTATTGAAACTTCAACGTTCTCCCATTGATGTTTTTCATCGGGAAACTCATCGTGGTCTTACCGTTGTTCAAATAAATCCAACGAGTATCAATTACTTTTTTGAGATCATAGGTTGTCAAATACATGAACACACCATCAGCCGACGTATAAAAATCAACGACAGCTTGATCATCGTTGTAAATAGCACTATGAGTTACAATTGATGGTTGTGCCGGCCGGTCTTTATTTGCCCATATCTCTACGTCTCGTTTTTCATCTACAAAATCTTCTTCTTTTTCCAGACTCAGGTTGTTGTCTGCTTCTACTGCTTTAGCGTATAGAATGTAGGTGCCATTTTTCCATTCTCTAGTGATCGGTAATTCAATCGTTGCTAAGGAATCAGTGGTAGTAGTTTTTTTGAAAAGTATAGGTGCGTCTTTCCAGTCTTCTAGTTGCTCTTCTTTTCTCAATTCTGCATATGGGAACATTTTACGATATTCCTCAACAGATAATTCATGGAATTTTGCATCATTCAATTGATCCTCGATAACGACGTGATCAGCTGCTGATGATCGGCGCACCTGCAATTCAATATTTGCTTTTACAACTTCACCATTGAGGTTTTGTGCTTGAAGTTTTACGGTATTATTTTCTACCGATATAGGTCCTTGCACTAACATTTTAATCTCGATAGGCTTCTCACCTACTCGCACGCCGGTATATGCTTTTCTAGTCTCGCCGTTGACATCAGTTACCGACACGTCAATCGTATAATTGTAGATCAGGTTTCTCAGGTCTACATCATTGGCTATTTTCTCACCTGATTTGAAAGTGATGTCAAATTTTCCAGAGGCATCGGTAGTGATAGTATCAGTTGCAATAATGGGATCTGGCTCATGAGAATAAGTACGTCTCAAGTATGGAATATTATCTGAATCTGGTACATTATGAATCGCTTGAGTGACATTATATATTACTTGAGCGCCAGTAATATTACTACCTAACAGTGCCTTTGCTTTTCCCGTTACCGTAACTGAGTCACCAAAAACATACGTCTGGGTTACCGGTTCAAATTCTGTCTTAAAGCGAGGACGTTTGTATTCCTCAACTTTGAAAGAAACGTAACCAGCGTCAAAATCATCAATGAGATCCCAATAAGAATCCTCATCATCATAATCTATATCTATGGAAAATGAACCCGTCAATCCATCTTCAGGAAGTATAAATGAGCCGTTGACACTACCGAATTCATTGGTTTCAACTGCTGTCTCAAAAACTTCATCACCAGAGGCATTATCAACTGTCACAGTTAATTTTTTGTTTGATACAACTTTGGATTCACCATTCTTGTTTTCTACGAGAATGCTTTTGTAGTAAACTTTTTGCCCTGGTCGGTAAATGGCTCTATCTAGGTAGGTGTAGACTTTTACATTTCGGTAATCACTTTCTCTGTATTTACTAAAATAACCACGACTCAATGAAGTCCTTACCGTGTCACCCTGGTTAATGGCTTCCAGCGAATATTGATAATACCGTCGAGGTAATGTGAAATCTACCTGACCATTTTTATCCGTTTTACCATGGAAGGATGTATAACTCTTATTGCCTCTGTAAATGTTATATGAAACGTTAGTAAGTGGTTTTCCTGTGTTTCTTGAGGTAGCGGTGATGGTAGTTTGATTACTTGTCATACTAGTCGTCAAGGCGATATCAGTTACCTTCAATACAGAACCCGCTTTCATTTTCTTTTGGTCATTGGCATTTAAAAGGACTAAGTATGTTCCCATATCCATTCCAGACAACGCAAACTCATAGGTATGTAAAAACGTATCATCGCCTTGTGGCAAATTCAATTTCTTGATTTGAGCAAAATTATTTTTCTCACGCGCCTTTTGAAAATATGCGTTGTGAATAGAATCTCTATTTCCTTTGATGCGGTCAAAATCGTGTGGTACCCTGATAAAATAGACGGTTGCGTGGGTTACGTTTTGGTAACTAGTTACACCTCTATAAGGTTGATTAGGCAATACGTTTTGTTGCAGCTGTGTACTTAATTTAGGTGCGTAGATGATGGATAGCAGATTAGTGCAATTCACGCTACCCAAGGTTTCTGGATATTTCTCGATTGCGGATTTTGCAAGCTTAATGGCATTGGTACGATAGGCTTTTTGTTCTTCTGTCTCACCATTCTTAGAAACCGTATAATAATATTGTGCTAGGCTATATTGCAACAATGTCACCTCTGGCACCGCAGCGTATTCATAAATGAGGTGTTGAATACCGTTCTCAAATTCTGCAATTTCTTGACTGCTGCTTATTTGTGATCGAGCATAATTGAATCGTTCATTGATAATTGATAAAAATGGTGCCGTTTCCTTACGTTTTTTGTGCAGCTGTTCTAGTTGGGCATATAATCGCAGGACATCATATTTACTGTAAATTGTGTCGTTTACTGGCCTTTTAAGATTCAGTATCTCTTGAGTAGGCAGGAAGGCGTTTGAAACTGTAAGAGTGAACGCGTCCTTAGGCATTGTGATTCCGTAAGCACTGGTTTTGTAAAATTCCAGCGCTTCTTGCGCGAGAATATCCAGCAAACTAGGTCGATACTTGCGTGATAGCGGATTGATATTCATGATCACATCATAATCGCCGGCAGGAACTTTGGCCAGCTTGTCTGATTTTTCAAGTGACGCTTGAAATAAATCAGAAAGTCGAGCATAAAATGTCTTGATATCCCACGTCTTAAAATCATCTCCAGCATCATCCATGGCTGTGCGGTTATTGATGCGATAACGATTTGCCGTCAAGTATTGCTCTAACAATTGTGCCTTGAGCGAGATGTAAATATTGCTTTCTGGAAACGAGCTTCCATCAATTTGCTTATCAAGCTCATTAATGATGTTTACTTGAGCATTTTCTACATTGATCAATTTGAATTTTGATCTAAACAAAAAGACTTTGATCAATTGAGCATCGTCATTTTTGCGGTTGGCTTTCTTGTAGATGTTGTCTAATATCTCACTGGCGTCAGTGATATTATTCTCAACTTCAAGCTTCTCGACTTTACGCCACAACTCGTTATAATCCTGCGCTATTACAGCATTAATTCCACAAAGTAACACAACCAGACCTGCAATAAAATTTCTCATAAACAACACTTAACTTTTAAAAATACTCAATCTCACGATGAACTGTCAATGGATGCTGGCACAATTAGCATACCGCATCTGCTTTGGTATCCTTTTTGATATTTTTGAAACATGAAAATGCTATTCCTATTCACAGCCCTTATTTTTTGTTATTCTGTTAGTGGTCAGTCAGCTTTCGCGAAAGCGGAACAACTATCCCAGCAATCCAACTACAAACAAGCCATACCGCTCTACAAGGAAGCATTGCAAGCGGCACCAAAAGACGCCAAAATCTTGATGGCAACGGGAAAAGCATACGGCGAGCTGAAGCAGTTTGAAGAAGCCAGCGAGGTCTATAAAAAACTACTCGCTATCGATGAATCCATCGCCGACTACCACTTTTACTACGGTGGCTCACTGGGATTGTATGCCAAAAACAGCTCAAAACTCAAAGCGCTGGGCATGCTGGACGATGTAAAATTTCACTTAAAAAAAGCTGCCGAACTTGATGAAAACCATATAGAAACACGCTGGGCATTAGTCCAGATGTACTGCGAGCTACCGGGAATCGTAGGCGGATCTGTTGCAATATCAAGAGAATATGCCGCAGAGCTCGCCAAGATATCGCCAGTCGATGGCTACCTAGCCACAGGCTGGATCGAGATCTATGAAGAGAACTACAAGGAAGCAGAAGTTGCCCTAAAAAAAGCAGTAGAAATAGGCAACTCGCCAACCACATACCTCAAACTGGCCGAACTATACAGCAAGCACATGGATCGCGATGATCTTGCCATAAAAACGCTGCAAAAAGCAGATTCTCAATCTGATGATAAGCGTATTAATGTGGCATTAAAAAGATTAAAAAGTAAAAACTAGCTTCGATCTTAAATTTTAAGGCAGTCTTATGAATATGCTAAAACAAGGTTTTTTGTTCATTTGTTTTCTTTCACTTTCCTACACCGTCGCTTTTTCTCAAGAGTACAAAGAAAAAATAGAATCAGAATTCAACGAATATCTGAATACTATTATAGATAAGCAATTTGAAAAATCTACAGAATATCTCACGCCTGAGTTTTTTAATAGAATACCACGGAAGATCCTCATTCAAGCAATGCAAGAGACTTTCAATAATCCTGATGTGCAATTTGAAATAGTCAATCCAAAAATCCTGTCAATTGACGATTCAATAAAAATTGATGAGAAATATTATTCTCTTCTTATTTACTCAAATGAATTCAAAGTTATATTCAACTATGCGGAAAAGGATGAAACCTCTGAGCGGAAGAACTTGCGAACTAAATTGACACTACTAAGTTTAGAAAATTCATTTGGAGCTGGTAATGTCGCCCATGATCAAAAGAATGATCTCTATACTATACAATCTGAGAAAAAAGTGTACGCTATTTCCCAAGATGGAAAAGATGAATGGAAATTTCTTGTGTTAGAAAGAGATCAAAAAGCAACATTGCAAAAATTACTACCTCAAGAGCTGTTGCAGAATTTGTAAGCCTCGTTAATAAATGTATAAGCTTTTCAAACATCACTTACTGCCGTTCTATTTCATATTAGCTGGCTGCACATCAACTACTAGCACCTCTATAAGGGAGTTTCATGTTTTTGCTTCAGGTAAACCGATACCAGAAACTTTTGAGATGACCGAAAGTACTAAAGAAGATGGTGTCTCATATTATTATCTCAGTTTAAGCGATGATAATAAAGATGTTGAAATTCTATATGATGCAGATAAACTAGGGCTTTACTTTGCTGCGGATCAATATTTAATAAAAAATACTGCGACATTTAAGGAGTCTGGATTGGAAACTTTTGAATTCGGGATCTACTCAAATATTCAAAAATATAATGATGCTACTGGACCAATAATTTTTAATGCAGACTATGGCTTGTTAGCAATACTCAACTCTCACGGACCTGATGTAATCGTGCTACCTAATAATACTAGCAGCAAATCCGCTGAAACAATAAGGAGACAAATAAATAGTATTGTTTACAATCTTAAATAGGCTATGGTATAATCCGTATTTTTAAAGCATAAATTGAACTTATGCGCGTACACTTTATCGCGATAGGCGGCAGCGCCATGCACAATCTTGCTATTGCCCTACACCTTAAAGGCGACCAGGTTACTGGTAGCGATGATGCGATTTTTGAACCTAGTAAATCAAGACTTAAAAAACATGGTCTCCTACCAGATACTATAGGCTGGGATAACTCGCGCATCGACGATTCTATAGATGCCGTGATATTGGGAATGCACGCTAAGGAAGATAATCCAGAATTGCTCAAGGCACAGGAACTGGACTTGAAAATCTACAGCTATCCTGAGTATCTATACGAGCAATCCAAAAATAAAACGCGCGTCGTTATAGGTGGATCGCACGGTAAGACCACTATTACTTCAATGATTCTGCACGTGATGCATTATCACGATAGAGAAGTTGATTATATGGTAGGTGCACAACTAGAAGGTTTTGAAACCATGGTACACCTTACTGATGATAATGAATTCATGGTACTGGAAGGCGATGAGTATCTCTCGAGCCCCATAGATCGCAGACCTAAGTTTCATCTTTATCAACCTAACATCGCTTTAATCTCTGGTATTGCATGGGATCACATCAACGTATTTCCTACCTATGAGAACTATGTAGAGCAGTTTGAGATCTTTGTAGATCTCATGAAACCTGGTAGCATTCTCGTTTATAATGAAGAAGACAAGGCAGTCAAACAAATTGCAGAAGAAGCCAGAAAACCAACCAGAAAACATGCCTACAGTGTTCCAGATCATAGCATTGATAACGGTAAAACCTTTCTAGAAACACCAGAAGGCGATATGCCGCTGGAGATTTTTGGAAAGCACAACCTGAGTAATCTTGCAGGTGCCAAATGGATTTGCCAACACATGGGCATCGACGAAGATGCCTTTTATGAAGCTATCGCGACTTTTAAAGGTGCCTCAAAACGTCTTGAAATGGTTGCTGAAAGCAGTTACAGTGTTATTTATAAAGATTTTGCACACTCGCCTAGTAAGGTAAAGGCAACCACAAACGCCATACACAATCAGTACAGCGAGCGCAAGATCATAGCTTGTCTGGAACTACACACGTTTTCAAGTCTGGATCCTGTGTTTTTACAGGAGTATGCGAATGCGCTGGATTGCGCAGATGTTGCCGTAGTTTTTTACAGTCCAGAAGCGGTTGAGCTCAAACGCCTAGAACCTGTAACTGCGGAACAAATCAAAGAGGCCTTTGATGATGAGAACCTCATCGTCATGACAGATCCTGCGGCATTTAAAAGCTGGCTGTTTTCGCAAAACCTGAATCAAGCAGCCTTGCTACTCATGAGCAGCGGCACTTATGGTGGTTTGGATTTTGACAGATTAGGAAGCCTCGTGGATCCTTTAAGCAAGCGATAATTAAACGATGCCCATTTTCTTAAGCAGGAAACTCGCATTCATATTTTGGGCGACGCCATCTTTAAAGGTGTAGTCAAAAAACAGCTCGTCATTGATGATTTGCGCATCAAAGTAATAATTACTGATCTTCTCATACTCATGGGCAACCTCAGTCAAGCTTAGATCGTGTGTGGCGATGATGCCTGTGGCTTTATTCTGGGTAAGTCGTTCAATGAGTTTTCTTGAGCCGCTGGCTTTATCGACGCTGTTGGTTCCTTTTAAAATTTCATCGAGAACGATCAAGTATTTCTCATCTTCCAGTTTATCAACAATGTATTTAAGACGTTTGAGTTCGCTAAAAAAGTAGGACTCATCATCCTGCAAACTATCGCTGGTGCGCATGCTAGTGATTAATTTGATCGGTGCATATGTTGCCTGTTTTGCACAAAGCGGTAAACCAACATTTGCCATGATGATAGAGATGGAAACGGTTCTCAAAAAGGTGCTCTTACCAGCCATGTTAGCACCTGTGATTATATAAAACTCACCTTGCGAAATATGAATATCATTACCAATAGCTTTCTCTGGATCTAGTAATGGATGTGCAGCATCTTTTGACTTCAGCTCAAAATCGCCTGATTTTATGTCTGGAAATACATAATCAGGATGATTGTAGGCAAAGTTGCCTAGTGAGCTGATAGCATCCAGCTGGGCGACCGTATCCAACCATGGTTTTATGAATTGCTTATTTTCCATGATCCACGATTCGATGGAATGTACTTGCTTGAGATTGTACAGCCCAAATCCATTGACAAAAATCCCTAGCAACATATTGCTGCCTTGATCTAGCCGAGTTACTGCCTTGCTGAACTCCAACAATCTTTTTGAGGCTGGTTTGCCATCGGTCAAGATCTCTTTGCGCAAATTGATCAAAACCTCGCTTTTTACCTCTAGATTCTCGACTAATTGTAACAACTTACCGTACTGAAGGAAGAAACCTTCCAGCTCGGATAAATATTTATCTAGTGATACTATTCTAGCAACGTATTTACCTGTAATACCAAGACCTAGCAACAGCAAGGCTACAATCCAGTATCCACTTATCAAGTCCAACGAATACAAAACAATGGACAAAACAGATAATGCAAACTGCAAATAACCTAACCATGAGAATATTTGAGGAACAAAGGGCTTATAATCCTTAATCCAATCAATTACCGAAACTGGCCTGATCTTATTATCAAGCAATCTTGCCGTGGCCTCAAATTCTTGTCGATAATCCAATTGATCGGCTAACTCTTCTACGGCTTGCTGTCTGGAAACAATATCGTTGGTTTGATTAGCGAGCAGCTTCTCGATTAGAGCCTCACTTCCGTTTTTTAGTGCCGTTCGATTGATGTACTGATAAAAGGATCCAGCACCCAACAAATCAATATCTCTAGAATATTCGTGATCTTCTATTTGATGTTCGGCGCCATCTGGTAAGTCATTGTATTCTCGATTCAGCACTCGTAGTTCTCGCTCATTAATCTCTACAACTTGCTGGTGGTAAGCGCGTTTTTGTTTGAGGTCTTCGTGTCGGGAAACTAAAAACAAAAACAACGCAATTGTTGCAATAAAAACGATCGCCACATAAAGCCATTGCAGCCATAAGAAATACACAACAGCTATCGCAATCACAAAAATCACTAAGCGCACAAGGCTTGATAACCTCAACTGTTTGGTGATGGTACTCACCTCAGCTTCATGTGTATTAATTCTTGATTTGTATGAGTTGATGATATTTTCCAATGAACTTATTTGAAGGTTGCGCGTTGCTTGGCTGTTAAACTAGCAACAACCAATTCATAACTATGATCGATCCATGAGAAAATCTCTGCATCAGGCATGACGTCGTTGATTTTGATCGTGTTCCAATGCTTTTTGCTCATATGATATCCACCGGTGACCACGCCATCATATTGTTCTCTTAATTCGATCGCTTTTTCAGGATCACATTTTACGTTGAGTGTTGGCTGATCTTTTTCCCAATCTGTCAATCGGGTGAGCGCAAACATTTTGCCCATAACTTTAAAGACGAGTGTCGTATTGTCAAATGGCATATCAACCGTTGTGTGCTCTTTTGTAAGACAATAATCTTGCAGCTCATCAATCTGCATTACTGCTCGAGCTTTTTGGTCTCTAGCGACTGGTCAAGTATAAGAGCGGTATAATCAAGTTTCCACCCAATGGTTTGTGCGAGACCTTCCATTAAGTGAATGGTGTTGAGCGCTTCCTTGCGAGCCTGTTCCATGAGGCCACTTTCAGGAATTTTGTCAATGATGTGCTGTTTTGCGTTGCGATTAACTTCATTCATGTCATCGCTAGAAAAGTAGTTGGCCCAGCCTTCACTTTTATCATAGTAATTAAAATCGGTCTCGATGCTCATGACCTGTGGTTGTGGGAATTCGGTAAGGCGTATGGTTTTTGCAGTGACATCGCTTTCCATTCTAATTTTTGTGAGGTCAAAGCCTATGTGTGCCTTGGCGTTTATAAGCACAATGGCCTTTTTTTTACCTAACAGTAGATTGGCAATTTTATCCTTGACGTTGCGATAATGATAGATCTCGGCAAAGTCACCTTCTACGGTAATGAACTTACAGACAGATCTAATTTTTTCCATCAGCACCATGCTTTGCTCCTGTGAGTTGTCGCGGCCGCTACCTTTGAAAAAAGCTCTAAAAACAAAAAATGCAATCACCGCACCTACGGCAAGTCCTATGAATAATAATTCCATCCAGCTAATTTAAAATTTATCCAGATGAGTATGCTTAAATGCATCAGGATATTTGAGACCGTAACCCAGCATCCTGTCAAAGCCTATGTGAGCAAATAGAATCCAGCCAGCCATTTGAACCCATTCTGTATTAAGCAGGTATCCAGCCGCGATACAAAGCGTGGCAATCATCAGGTGATGAAACAAATTATAGGTAATTGCGCCTACTTTGGTGTTCACCACATACCCTAGCATACTTATATCTGGCGCAAGGAAAAAACCTGCAAACCACCACCAGTTAAATCCTGCCAGTCCATAACCAGCAATTCCTGCGAGCATCAACGCCAGCCCTTCTAGTTGTAATTGAATTTTCATAAAATCTTATACAAGATAGGCCTTGAAGGTGCTGCATCATTTTCAATAGGTGCGATTTGTAAATCCAGAACATACATTCCATCGGCGGCGGCATCAGGCACATAGATCAGCTCTGTGATGGTGGCATCTAGCCGTTGCTCGCCATCATAATCCCAGAATTCCTTATGCGCCACTAGTGCACCATTGTCCTTTTCTTTATCGACACTGGGTAAATCGATAAGGACGTGTTTGATTCCGCTTTCGCGAAAGCGTAACATCACACCAGCATCCAGATAAGGTGGATTTGTATTGCTATAATTCTTGCTTTTCTTGCTCGTTGGATTGGGTGTCGTTCTAATGATTACGGCATCAATTTCCTGATCCAAATCCTCAAACATACCTGCGGTAATCACCTGATCATCGCCACGAGACTCAGGATTTACCGTCACTAATTGTGCTACAAAAAAAGTGTTTTTAAGTGCGTCATTGACGCTGTGAAATTCTTCTGTGATGTGCCCGATACATTCCGTATGCGTCCCATGACTATGCGGATTAAAAAACACATCGTTGAAGTTTGTGCTGCCACCTAGCGCGACCTTGCCTACATATCCATCTACCTCTACATGCGTGATCTTGGGCTGGTCGATATACCACGCGCCCACGCCGGCGTCGTGTTGTACGGCGAGACTTATGTCGATGGGTTGCTGTAGATCAATTTGATAATGAGAATTATTGAGGAGTATGTTTGATGTCACAGGATCGTCGTTTGATGGTGAGGTTTTGATCTGGCAGCTTATGAGTAAGCAAAGCGCGCAAACCAGAAATAAAAATTGCTTCATGATGTAAGGTTAAGCATGAATAACTCGCTGGCTATGCCATCACTCAGGAATTTTCCCTTGCGCGTTACCAGTAGCGTCTTATCGTCTAAATATAATAAATGATCCTTGAGATAGGTCGCGGCTTGTTCCAGCAGGTATTCCCTAAAACGCAGACCATATTCTTTCTCAACATGAACCAGCGACACACCATAAACCGTACGCAAACCGGTCATTACATACTCATTGTATCGATCGATGATCGTGAGTTCCTCTACTTCCTGCGGTAGATTTCCTGCCTCGATAGCCTTGATGTATTTGACATTGTTGTTGATATTCCACGCACGTCTATTTCCATCAAAACTGTGCGCGCTAGGCCCAATTCCTAGATAGGATTTGCCAGTCCAGTAAGCTGTATTGTTACGCGAGAAAAAACCTTTTTTACTGAAGTTTGAAAACTCATAGTTCTCATAACCATGCAACTGCATTACATCCAGTAAAATATTAAACTGCCGCTGCGCCTGCTCATCATCAACTGGCTGCATCACGCCTTTATCGATGAACTTCTTGAGTGCTGTGCCGTCCTCTACCGTCAACGCATAGCTGGAGATATGCGGCACATCCAGCTCAATCGCTTGATACAAATTCTCACGCCACTGCTCATCTGTCAAACCAGGAATACCATAAATCAGGTCTATAGATATGTTGGGAAACAGCTTTCGCGAAAGCTGAATACTCTCCATCGCCTCTATTGCATTATGAGCTCGATTCATCAATTTGAGATCCTGCTCGTGAAATGATTGCACTCCTATGCTTAATCTATTGATTTGAGATGCTGCTAGCGACTCAATCTTGGCTGGTGTGAGGTCATCTGGATTAGCTTCTAGGGTGATCTCTAGATTAACGGCGCAATTATATAGGTTAAATACTTCCTTAAGTATTAGGTCGATTTCTTCAACTTCCAACACACTAGGTGTACCACCACCAAAGTAGATGCAACTCACCTCGACATCCTTAAACTCGTGACGACGCAACCTTAACTCCTCGCACAACGCATTGATCATAAATGATTTATTCTTAAGTGAAGTCACAAAATGAAAGTCACAATAATGACAAGCCTGCTTGCAAAAAGGAATGTGAATATAGATACTTGCCATACACAACAAAAGTAGTTTACAAACGTTAGGGTACCGTTAAAGAATCTCTCAAACCCTAAATCGAGGTCAAACATTGTTAAATCCTATATTTTAACTACGTGCATTCCTTATATTGAGTAGGTTCGGCATGGTTTATGAAACTATTAACACGAACCTAAAAAACTGATAAAAACATTATGATATACCGTCTCTTTTTAATCTTATTTCTAGCTGGAACCCTTGCCACTAGCGCAGCCGATAAATTACCAATGGTAGATATGTCTGTTGAGAGTAAAGAGGTTCTAACTTTTCAAAATGCTAAGCTCCAATTGAATCTTAAAAATCAATTGATGGCTAATCCAAAGTGGAGATCGCTTATCAATCAAAAGCGCTTATCGTTAAGTATTGTCGATCTCAATGATCCAGATAACATTAAATACGCGAGCATCAATGGTGCAAACATGATGTATGCAGCTAGCTTGCCGAAAATCGCAGTATTATATGCGGCCATGGACGCCATCGAGAATGGTGAACTAAAAGACACACCTAAAGTGCGTCAAGACATGTGGCTCATGATATCTAAGTCAAATAATGCAGCGTCTACACGTATGATTGACCGAGTAGGTTTTCAGAAAATCGAAGACTTGATGTGCGATCCTACAAATCCATTTTATGATAAAGATGGTGTTGGTGGATTGTGGGTTGGTAAACGATATGCAGCCCAAGGAAAACGCAATCCAGAACCTATCAAAGGTTTAAGTCACGCTGCCACTACAGACGCTGTTGCAAAATTTTACTACCAACTTGCTACTGGTCAATTGATCAATGAGCAACGCAGTAAAGAGATGCTAGACATCATGGAAAATCCTAGCCTGCACCACAAGTTTGTGAATACGCTTGATCGTATTGCACCACAAGCACGCTTGTTTAGAAAAAGTGGATCATGGAGAAACTGGCACAGTGATTCCATTCTGGTTTGGGGCGACAATGGACGCAAGTATATTCTTGTGGCGTTGGTAGAAGATCCTGCAGGTGAAAACATTATTAGAAGTTTAGTAAAGCCAGCGGAATTGGCGATGCGCAAATCTGTTATCTTGCCTACACTACTTGATACAGAAGATGGAGCAACTATCCAACAGGGTACGTAAAATATTTGACATTAGGAGTGGCGAGCTTTCGATCTCGTTGCTCATGCAACTATACATTTTCTTAATCATAAGTGCATTGCTCGTAGTAAAACCTACGGTCAATGCACTTTTTCTTTCTGAGCTAGGAGCGGATGCTCTTGCCGAGGCTTTTATTATAATCGCAGTTGCCGCTGTAGTAGGTTCCTTTCTATATAATAGATCGCTTGAGCGCTTTAAACTCAAGAAACTTATACGTGGTACATTAATCGTTTTTACGGTTATTTTTTCCATCATGGGCGTGCTCGTCATGCTGGGCAATTTCGGGCCTATTCTTGCCTATTTTTTCTATACGACCGTCGCACTATTTGCGTTGCTGGCGACCTCCCAATTTTGGGTGATGGCAAATGTGGTCTTCAACGTACGTGAGGCCAAAAGACTTTTTGGTTTCATAGGAGCTGGTGGTATTGCCGGTGGTATTGTAGGTGGTTACATGACATCATTGCTAGCTGAATCGTTAGGAAATGGAGCCTTATTGATTATTGCTGCTGTTTTGATCGCATCATGTATTTGGGTGATGAATGCCATTTGGCGTACTCGAGTCAATAAGTTGAGTAGTTTTAAGCGCAAGGAACGAGCTACGGTAAGTAGTGAGAATAGCGTCAAGCTTATCCTTAATTCAAAGCATTTGACGGCTCTTGCGGCGGTAATTGGTATAGGTGTTCTTGTCGCAAAGCTTGTTGACTATCAATTTAGCTATATATCATCGCGAGCGATTCCAGATTCACAGGAATTGGCATCCTTTTTTGGTTTCTGGTTCTCGACATTTAATATTGTATCGTTAGCAATACAGCTATTTATAACCAGACATATTTTATCTCGATCAGGTGTTAGCGCAAGTTTAGGAGTGCTGCCGTTGGGATTAGTATTGTGTGGCATTGCCCTACTATTAGTTCCAGAACTCTGGATCGTTGTCGTTATGAAAGGTCTAGATGGTAGCCTTAAACAATCATTGCATAAAAGTGCGGTAGAACTGCTTGCCTTGCCCATCCCTAGCGATGTAAAAAATAAGACCAAAACCTTCATCGATGTAGTTGTAGATAGCCTTGCCACAGGCCTTGCTGGATTGATACTCATATTTATTATACGCGCCTTTGACCTAGCACCAGCATATATAACCGTACTCATCATTCTACTGGTAGTGGCTTGGGTGATCATGATTATTAAAGTGCGCGACGCCTACTTTGGTACATTTAAAGAACAGATCATTACTCGTGAGCAAATTAAGCTAGAGAAACGATCCAATACGCGCATACGTAATAACATGCGCGTCATTTTTGAATCTGGTGGTGTTGAAGATATCATGTACATGCTTGCTCGCGTACCAGAACTAGCCCATAAGTCGCTTAAGAATCCGCTGGTCAAATTACTTGTGCACAAAAACCCAAAAGTTAAAGCAGCTGCGATACGACAACTTAAGCACGTAGATCGTGGTCAGCCTTTAGGTCAAGTTCAAGATTTGATCTATGAAAAAAATGACGAGGTCGTTCTTGCAGCGATGCAATACCTCATGTCTAAGGATACTAAATATCCTGAACAATTCTTTGAAGCCTATCTAGATCACGAGAGTGATTATATCTCAAGTGCCGCGCTGCTATGCCTTGCCCAAGAGACTGAGGATAATCCAAAATTAGCATCAAAATATAATCTTGACCTGCGCATCAATCTCTTTCTAGATGAACTGGATCGCCATGAGGACAACTTCCGTAAAGGTGAGATCATTGAATTAATAAAGGCAATAGGATATGCCAAAGGTGACAACCGCCACAAGTTTATACTGCGCTATCTTAAAAATCCTGATGAGGATCTTCATAAAGCAGCCTTGGTCGCTGCAGGAAACACTTCTCATGAACGATTTCTTCCTATTTTACTCGATGAATTAAAGGAAGCACGCTTTCGCGAAAGCGCAATCAAAGCCATCTCATCCTATGGCAACAGCATTATCAATTATTTAAAAAAGCGTTACACTGACCCTAGCGCAGCGCTGGCTCACAAGAAATACATTCCAGATGTGTTGATAGATCTGGGAACTAACAAATCTCTGCGTGCGGTATTGCAATTGACTCAATCCGGTAGCCCAGAGATACGCACGCGTACCACCGACAAATTATATAATTATAAAAAGGCCAATGGTGATTTAGAAATACCACAAAAAATATATGCCCGATTGATACGTCAGGAATGTGATGAATACATGACATTACAGCAATGCTATTACAGCCAGCGCGTGGTAGAGCGTTCTAAACTACATCCTGAACGTGTTATAGATATAACTGAGACAGGCTCACGTGAAGAGCTGATTAAACTTTTATCTAAACGTATGGATGACGGTATCAAGCGCATCTTTAATATCCTTGCATTGCATTTTAATACAAGGGATGTCTTTATCGCTTTTAAAGGATTGACTAGCGAGAAAAAGGAAACAAGATCTGCGACGCTAGAGTTTATGGAAGGATTGATAACGCGCAACTATAAGTCACTACTCTTTCCAATATTAGAACAAGGTATCAATAATGCAGAGATAGATCCCAACACAGTTGCTGATCGCGTACAACTATTAGAAGAAGATAAATGTTACTTACGAATGCTGGATACGGAAGATCGCAAGCTAGGATTACTTACCATCCAGATTATTGCAGATTCTTCAAATAAAAAGTGGTTGCCCATACTTGTACGAGCAACCACTAATAAGGATTCTAAAATCGCTGCCGCTGCATCGCGTGCCTACCAGCAAATGAGCGGTGTTTCACGCACCGCGTAATTACTATGAATCTTCTCGTATAGCTTTATCGATCGCACTTGCTAGATACATGTGATCGCTTGCACTATTCTTCCCTAATATATTTGACATCAAACAGACGATGTAATTGGTTCCATCTGGATGCTCTACCATGATTACACTGTTCATGTAATTGAAGTTCGTACCCATATACTTGCCGCCACCACCACTGTAGTAACTACCAGACTTAAAATATACCGCTGCATCATTCAATCTTGAGCTGTAGGCATAACGTATCCTACGATCTGTCATATACATTAATCGCTTTAATTCAAGGCTTGTTTGCTTGTCTACAATATTGCCTTTTTCCAGCTCGATGAACCATTTCATAAGACCTTTAGGTGTACCAATACTGCCGCCTTCACGACCCACGTATTTATTAGCACCACTCGTGAAGAATTTACCTAGTCTCCACTCGTCCTCACCTATTCCCATTTCTCTTAACGGGTCATTTACAAGACCTATAGCAATATCAGTAAGCTCACCGCGATCTGCGTTGTCAAAAAACTCGTCTGCTTCTTCTTGTGTGAGGTCAAAGTATTGATCCCCAAAAATATTCATCAACAATGCTTCTCTCCATACAATACTAGCAGCGCCGTTATTACTAACACTTAGCATGTGATCAACCCATTCATATAGGCTAAATTCATCACTTGCTACTACTTTTCTCTTTACAAAACGATCTTTTTCTGGATCGTAAACAGGAACCGTGTGATGGTCATACAAACCCCAATTTCCAGCGCGCACTACTTTGTTTTTCATAAGTCGCGTACGCACCCCAAAATCTTCTGGGCACAATTTGCCCAGCTGAGTAAAAAAGGCTGTTGCCACGGCTAGTTTACCAACGCTTCCTGGTTGAAAACCTTGGTTCTCGTTCATCTCTGCATAGCGCGTATTATCAGGATCTGTAATATCTAATACGGTAATCGCATAACCGCTACGTCGAGGAAACAATCGCGTCATTTTATCTTGAAAAGTCTCATCGACCGTCATGAATTTCTCTGTTGCTGTAGAATCCATGGTGGTAGAATCTTCACATAACCATAGATTGAATTGATCGTGTAGCTTGAAAGAGCCTGGTCTTAGGTAATACTCGGTAATCGTACTATCTAGCGTTTTTTCGAGACGCTTTAACCGTTTTATACCAGTCTTTTCATATCCATCGATTGGATAAAAAGCCATGGTAATTACGGCTATGAGTAATACTGCTGGTATTGTTATTTTGTTTCTCAAGATTTTATCTTTTTATGTAAGTATAATTCGGTATTCAAATTGACATCTTCATCAATGGATGATAGGTACTCAGAATTAGTGGCTTGATCATTCTCTACAAATGGTCTTATCTGGAATAAATAGAGCTTATCATCCTTGAAGCCCAATTCAATATCCCACGCTCCTTTATAAGAACCATTCTTTGATCCAGGCATGGTGGCGTGAGCTTCCTTGGCAAATTCTCTGATCGTTTTAAGGTCCTTTTTTGTCAGGATACTGTTGTCAAAATCCACATGCTCCATAACAGATCCACCAGTGTCTGGCAATCGTCTACGCTTATTCTCACGTGCTGGTGAGATTAATAGACCATCGCCATCTTGATTGACTAAATATGTTTCTGCAGCTTGACCATCAACCGCACCACCAGCGCCACGACTCATGGCAACGGTTACACTATTCTCGTCGTTGTTGATAAAGTCTTTAGTAATCAAAACACCGCTGTAATCCACATCTACTGTAGGAATAATTAAGATCGATGGATAAACATTTTCAGGATTTTCAAGATATGCCTGTCTCCATTTAAAGCTGCGCTCCGTGTAAGGTGATGCCCATACATCCTTGATTCCTTTAATGATTTTCTCGCGCTCAACTGCGTTAAAAACAGTTAGATTCAGTCCAGCGCCGGTAAACTCTTCTAGGTCTTCCATATTGGTATCACTACGCAAAAACACAGGTACATCACCCATGGAACCACCCAATACGTTTTTAAAATCACTTTCCAGCTGACCTAAAAATGCTGGTTTCAATTCCATCTTATTGATGGCATCTCTCAACTTAGAAAATTCTGCTAGCTGGTATTTGATGACCTCTGATTCGTCGAGATCATTGCCTCGCATGGTTTCTGCGGTTTTGAAAATCTCAGTTAGATATTCCCAATACGTTTGACCACGATCAGGCATTTGTTGATTCATGTGATCTTTGAATACACCAAAGGGTATTACAATCCCATTAACTACGTGTTGCGGGAACAGTTGCTTCAGCTGCCCTAGATTGGCGGCTTTTGGACCACTTAAAATTCCACTGTCCGCGCTGCTCACCTCACTCATATTAAGCGGCATAGTGCCGTTTAATTTTAATTTGCCTTCTGGAATGCGTATAGTTTTCTTTTCTTTTCTTTCAGAGCCAAAAAGATCGCGTTCCTCGCCACTCATCTCATCGACCTCTTTGAGAACCACAGTTCCTCGCGGACTCACCGCATAGAATACTTGCTTACCATCTAGCGACTTTAAATCATCGAGATTGTCAGTAGAGATGGCCGCATTAGGTATTCCTAGATTACGAGCCAGCAATTGAACGTGAGACACTAAGTTACCTTCACTAACAGTTGCGATACCGGCTACAGGTTTCAAATCACTCGGTGGTCTGTCAAAAAGGTAGATCTTGTTAGGATCAACGGTCATGCCTTCGGCATTTCCTTCCACTACGACTAATTCGCCTTTAGCATATCCAGCATTCAGTCCTCTTATGGTACTAGCGTTATCTACAGCCTGTACTTGGCTTGTCAATCCTATTTGTCTTGAAACTAGCGCGCCAAGGTTGCCAATGGCATCACCCAGCGGCAATAACAAAGAACTACGTATGCGATCGTCGAGGAAACCATAAGCTTTAGGTTCAAATTCCATATAACGCTCCACATCATCACCGTAAATAGCATTTACCATTCCTGTACCCCATTCTACCTGACTGCGTGCAGCGCTGATAAATTTGAGTAACTCGCTAGCCTTGATTGTCTCACCTTCTGCTTTGAATAATTGATTTTCAATAGCATTCCATTCCCATTGCTCTACATATCCAGCTGCTGCCAGCGCTTCACTCAAGGAATGAACTTTATCCAGGTGATCTTGCAATGTCTCTGGTTCCCATTGTGCGGTTTTTTGAAAAATTAGTTCTTCCAGTCTCAAGCTCAATTCTAGAGCAGATGTTCTGCGAGTTCCGCGTTTATCATCCTTTATATTCGTGCGTATATCGCACATCAAGTTTGCCGTAGCAGGTATCAATACAGATGGATTTGTCTCATTAGAGTAGGATTGAGAAAACTGTTCAGCTTGCTTTCTAATATATGAATCCTGTGGCCAATCGCTCACCATTTTTTGAAGCTCAGAGACTGCAACAGGTTCAAAAAATTCCTGCATAATGTCAACGAGCTTGTCAAATTCTTCTCGTTGCTTAAAGCTTAACTTCTCATTGTTTTCCTTTACCCATTCCTGTACAGCGATGATATCTTTAGCCTCTGGATTACCATGTATTTTGATACGTATGTCCATGAACTTAGGGTGACGCTCTGCAAGTGTTTTACTCAAACTGCGCACTTCTTGTGCGAGGTTTGTATCACCATCATGCGGTAGATCTCTTAAGCTTTCACGCACTAGAAAGAAGTCGCGATCAATAATCTCATCGCTGCCTAAAACGGTATAATAAAACTTGCGACCCCATTCCTCTTCATCCTCAATTTGTTTGGCACCTCGATAAAACCTACTGCGCTCTTGTATCCAGCCATTGTCGGCAGCAACCAGGAAATTATTAAGTTGGTATTGCTTTAAACGGCTGTGGTTATTCGGGCCGTCCCAGAATTCCCATAAATCTGCAGATGCCAGTATCTCACCAAAGAAGATGTGCTCTTTGTCTGCAAGACGCTTGACCTCATCCTTATAACTTGCATGCTGGATGCCACCACCTATGGCATCTGGACATGGATCCTTAGAGCCACGGCGCGATCCATCGGCACAGAACCATTCTATACGCTTGTACGGTCCACGATCCAGTTGCCTGTAATCGTCGATCATCGCCTCAATACGGTCGTTTGTAAATTCTTGAGCAGTTGATTCCAGACAGCAGCACGCCATCAATAAAATCAGTGGTAGTAACAATTTATTCATTGTCTCAAAAATATGTTTATCCACAGCACGAGCACCGCTGTTTAAGAGCAGTTTAACTCGCTGTAGTGCTCCATAGTTGCGATGATGATGGTGGTTATTTTGCTTTCGCGAAAGCGTAACTTTCCTACAAAAATTTAAAAACGAATAACCCGTGATCAAAGTCAATATTACCCTTTAATTAACATGGCATGTTTGACAAGCGATTTACCTTAAACCAAAAATTTAACCATGTCCATATTTTCCAAGATTAAAGGAACACTCAACCTGATGAAAAAGGTTGATCTAGATAAACTTGCAGCTCTTAATGAAAAGGTTGATTTGAGTAAAGTGATGGATACCGTAGGCAATCTAGACGATAGACAGCTGGCAGGATTGATGAAGATGTTATCGACCAAAAAGAAAAAGGGACAAAGCAAACTACCTCCTATTGATGGTGATTTTTATGATTTGAGTCTCAAATTGACACCTGAACAACGCGAGGTGCAACTCAAGGTGCGCAATTTTATGGAAGATGAGGTGCAGCCTATCGCAAATGACTACTGGAATCGTGCTGAGTTCCCACACGATCTAATCCCAAAAATGGCAGAATTAAACATAGCAGGAATTGCTTATCAAGGTTATGGATGTCCAGGAATGGATTTTGTAACTGAAGGCATAATTGCTGAGGAAATTGCGCGTGTTGATGTATCGATAAGCACCTTTTTTGGTGTGCACAGTGGTCTTGCCATGGGATCTATTTATCTATGTGGCAGTGAAGAGCAAAAACAAGAATGGTTACCGCAAATGGCACGCATGGAAAAAATTGGTGCTTTTGGCCTGACGGAGCCTGATACAGGAAGCGGCATCGCTGGTGGCATGGACACTACCTGTCGTCGTGATGGTGACAACTGGATCTTAAATGGTCAAAAAAAGTGGATAGGCAACGCCACATTTGCGGATGTGATCATAATCTGGGCGCGTGATGAAGAATCCAATCAAGTAAAAGGATTTATCGTACGCAAGGGTAATCCCAACTTTCACGCAGAGAAAATGGAGGATAAAATGGCCTTGCGTATCGTACAAAACGCTATTATAACCATGACCAATTGTGTAGTACCAGAAAGTGATAGACTGCAAGAAGCGCATAACTTTAAAAGCACTGCCGAAGTGCTGCGTATGACGCGCGCTGGCGTGGCGTGGCAGGCCGTAGGTTGCGCTCGTGGTGCTTATGAGAATGCACTTAAGTACACAAAGAAGCGAGAGCAATTCGGTAGGCCTATTGCCAGTTTCCAGCTGGTACAAAATCATCTTGTGGAAATGCTATCAAACCTTACCAGCATGCAAACGCTATGCTTTAGATTATCCGAAATGCAGGATCAAGAAATTTTAAAAGACGAGCACGCATCACTCGCTAAGGTTATATGTTCCATGCGTACTCGAGACATCGTGTCCAGAGCACGCGAAGTTATGGGCGGTAATGGTATCCTATTAGAACACAATGTCGCCCGATTTGTTGCCGATGCTGAAGCCATTTACAGCTATGAAGGAACTAAGGAAATCAATAGCCTTATCGTGGGTCGTGCAATTACTGGTTATAGTGCGTTTGTGAGTTAGAGTGTGTAAGTGTTATTGATTATGACATCGTTTATAATCATAAAAAGGGGTAGAATTCATTCTGCCCCTTTTAATTTGTATCAAATCAATTTCCTTATTACTAACGTTATGACAATTATGACTTAAGGACGACTTAATCATAAGTGAAGTGACCTAGATAAATCATAGCTTTAAAACAAAAAGCTATGAGCGATACAATTGTAACTACTAATCCAGCTACTGGAAAAGTCATTAAGGAATATAAGCAGCACACTGACGATCAAGTGACTGATACGATACGCAACTGTCATGAGGCTTTTCTGGAGTGGCGCTTTAAATCATTTGATGAGCGCGGCGCTGTACTCAAGAAAATTGGAGAAAAATTACGCGAGCGTAAATCAGAGCTTGCGCAATTGATGACCCAGGAAATGGGTAAACTCATCAAGCAAAGTCATCAAGAGGTAAAGCTGTGCGCAGGTATTTGTGATTATACAGCGTCCAGCGCACCAGAATATCTACAAGACGAGCAACGAGAACTACCTAACGGTGGCCGTGGATTAATTACGTATTCACCAATTGGTGTAGTTTACGGTATACAACCTTGGAATTATCCAGCTTATCAGGTGATACGATACGCTATTGCAAATCTTATGGCTGGAAATGGCGTGCTACTCAAACATGCCGAGAACGTGACCGGTTGCGGTGAGAAAATCAAAGAAATTTTTGAAGAGGCTGGATTGCCTAAACACCTTTTTTCTACATTATTGATAAGCCATGATCAATCTGATGCAGTGATTAAGAATGATCTGGTGCGTGGCGTTACTTTAACGGGAAGCCCAAAAGCAGGTGAGCATGTAGGCAAACTTGCTGCAGAACAACTTAAGAAAACCGTTTTGGAATTAGGTTCTAACGATGCCTACATCGTGCTAGCAGATGCAGATCTAGATATTGCCGTGGACGCTTGTGTAAAGGGCCGCATCTACAATAATGGCGAGACATGTATCGCTGCCAAAAGATTTATCGTGGTAGAAGAAGTTTATGACGACTTCAAAGAAGCATTTGTAAAAGCCATGAAAAACATCAAGCATGGTGATCCTACCAGCGATGGAGTCGATATAGGTCCTATGGCCAGAGAAGACCTACGTGATGGGCTGCATGAGCAAGTGATAAACAGTGTTGCTAATGGTGCCGTCATTTTATGCGGTGGCACAAAGCCTACCGGCGATGGATATTTCTATCCAGCAACGGTGCTCGAGAATGTGACGCCAGGTCAACCAGCCTATGATGATGAGCTATTTGGTCCAGTAGCGTCGCTGATCAAGGCAAAAGATGCAGATGATGCCATGCTTATTGCCAATGATAGCCGTTTCGGTTTAGGTGGTGGGATTTTCAGTAAAAATGAGGATGCAGCGTTTGAACTAGCCTCAAAACACTTTGATACGGGAATGGTATTTATCAACTCCTTTGGTTTGGCGCAACCTAATATGCCATTTGGTGGTGTGAAGCGATCTGGTTATGGTCGTGAGCATGGTGGTTTTGGAGTACGAGAATTTGTTAACGCAAAAGCCATCATGCGTTTACAGAATTAAACCTTGTGAATCAAAATTATTAGGGGCAGAATTAATTCTGCTCCTTTTCTTTGTTGTAATTAATCCAACGGCTTCAACTCCAGCAGTGGATCCCAAAAGATTTTTTGGAAATCTTGAACCTGGTCTTTCTGGACAACCACACCTTCATTTTCCAGCAGCTGTTGCATGAGATTGGTGCCTTGGAAGTGATGCTTACCCGTAAGCAAGCCGTTGCGGTTGACCACACGCTGTGCAGGAACTTCTGGGCGGTTATGTGCTGCGTTCATAGCATAACCTACCGCACGACTGCTGCGTGGTGTGCCTAAATATTTTGCAATAGCACCGTAACTGGTCACGCGACCAGCTGGTATTTGCCTGACGACTTTGTACACTTTTTCAAAAAAGTCTCCATCGCTCATCCGTAGATTTTTATGGAAGTAAAGATAGCAATCGCCATGGTTAGCGCTGCCAGCGTGTAATGAATTTTCTTGGCAAAAGTGGCACTGTCAAAACCCCATTTCTTCACATAAATCGCGTACAATGTAAGCATGGAGAATGTACCAATAGTTGCTCCTGCGATGAATAAATGCGCCATGGGAAATTTGAATTCAAACATTCCACGACCTGCTAGAAAAGAGCTAAAACCTATGTAAAAAGGAATAGGAAAAATATTAAGTGCGCTGAGCATCACACCTTGGCCAAATAACTTGTAATCTGATTTATCAACCGGCTTGACTTCTGGACCGCTGTCTAACCTTGCTCTGATAAAAAAGAATATAGAAAGAGCTACAAAAACGATTACCGCAAACTTCTCTAACGTGGTGGAGACCTCGGGACTTTCACTAATTAATCGCGAAAAAAAGACACCAATATAAACTTGAGCGATAACTACAAGAGATGCGCCTGCCGCAAAAATCATGGCCGCACGCCTGCCTTGATTCACGCTTACCTTAGCTGCTGTGAGATTAAGCAAACCTGGTGGTATTACACCAACGAGCCCGATCCCAATCCCAAAAAGAAGATGCAGCAAGCTACTCATGGACGCAATTTGAACTTCATGTAGGTAATAGCCTTAGATTGTTCAAGATACTGTTTTTCATAAAATGTTTGCGTCTCGACCACATCGCCTGATGCCTCAGTATTAGTGTAGATATCATGGTGAGCGTACAATATTTCCTCGCCTAATCCTTCTAGTAATCCCAGCGTGTAGCCATGCATGTATTCTGAGTCTGTCTTGAGGTGCACGATGCCACCAGGTTTGAGGATCTTGCGGTATTTGTCTAGAAATGATGGGTTGGTCATGCGGTGTTTAGTACGCTTATATTTGATCTGTGGATCTGGAAAAGTGATCCATATTTCTGATATTTCAGCTTTCGCGAAAGCGTAATCCACCAACTCAATCTGCGTTCTCAAGAAAGCTGCGTTGTCCAGTTCCTGCTCTACTGCAGTCTTTGCACCACGCCAGAAGCGTGCACCCTTAATATCAATCCCGATAAAATTGCGATCCGGATATTTTTGAGCCAGCGCAACCGTGTACTCGCCTTTACCGCAACCCAACTCTAACGTGATGGGCTTATCGTTACCGAAGAACTCATTCCACTTACCGCGATGCTTAAAATCTGCTATGATTTCCTCGCGTGTAGGCTGTACTACATTTTGAAAAGTCTCATTCTCACGGAATCTCTTCATTTTATTTTTACTTCCCAAAACAATTATTTAATAGTTACTTAATGTGTTGTAAAATAGGCAGGTTCACAGCCTGACTATCTTTGCGCATGCAAATATCCAAAAACATTTTGGTTGCACCACTTAATTGGGGTCTAGGACACGCGACACGCTGTATTCCTATCATACGCGCTATTATTTCTAATGGCGATAATCCAATCATAGCTAGCGATGGCCAGGCATTGCAATTGCTTGAGAAAGAATTTCCACATCTCAAGACGATTGGATTACCTAGTTATGACATTGAATACGCCGGCAAAGGTGAGAATCTCAAGCTCAAGCTACTCAAAGAAACACCCAAAATCTGGAATGCTATACGTGCAGAACATAAGGCATTATCTCACATTATCCATGAATATGAAATTGATGGTGTAATAAGCGATAATAGATTGGGAATGTACACAAATATGATTCCCTGTGTAATTATATCGCACCAGTTACAGGTATTATCGGGAAACACGACCTGGTTGAGCACACAACTACATTTGCATTACATTAAAAAATTCAAAGAGTGCTGGATACCGGATAGCGATACCAGACCTAATATAACAGGTCGATTATCACACAACGATGATGATTCAATTACTAAAAGATATTTAGGTACATTGTCAAGATTTGAATACCGTGGCAATTGTGAGGTCAAGTATGATGTACTGGCATTAATTTCAGGTCCAGAACCGCAACGAGAAATTTTTGAAAAACAATTACTTAACCAATTAAAGGATTATCCTGGCAAAGTATTGTTCATTGCAGGTAAAGTCGAGGATGTACAGACCGTCCACAAAAAAGGAAATATTACATATCATAATTACCTATCAAGTGTCGGGTTACAAAAAGCTATTGAACGTTCAAGGATAGTTTTATGCCGCAGCGGTTACACGAGCATTATGGATTTGATCAAAATGCGCAAAAAGGCCTTTTTCATCCCAACGCCTGGGCAATTTGAACAAGAATATCTAGCAAGTAATCTAGAGAGTCAAGGTATTGCACCGTTTGCAAATCAGGAAGATTTTGCTTTGCAGATGCTGGATAAAATAGGAGATTATGCTGGTTTAGGATCGCTAATCGATCCAGGTATTTCGCTATCTAATCTACTGGAAGAAACTTTCTCGAGCGTAAACGAGAATTCAGAACCTATACCTAGCTCGCTATCTACATAGATGCGCTCGTCATGAGCCTCAATGATGTGTTTAACTATTGCCAGACCTAGACCACTGCCGCCTTCTTTTCTGGATCCTGTGCGATCTACCCTAAAGAAACGCTCAAACAATCGTGGTATGTGAGTCTTATCAATTCCTTCGCCATTGTCGGTAACTCGCACGATGACTTTGTTATTGATAAGGTCTTCTATCGCAACCTCAGTCGTGCCGTTTGTTTTACCGTACTTAATAGAATTAACTAGTAGGTTTGCTAATACTTGCTGGATACGCTCCTCATCAGCGTGAACCATGATAGGTTCTGTATAAACCATGTCAAATAGTAGTGATATCTTCTTTTTGGCAGCTTTCATCTCAAACTGATCAAAAACGTGACGCACGAGATCAATGATATCAAAATCGGTTTTATCAAGGTTTAAATCACCCAATTCCAACTTGGTAATCATATCCATGTCATTGACGATGTAGGTCAATCGGTCTACTCCTTTTTGCGCACGAGCTAGGTATTTTTTACGGATAGCCTTGTCTTTATGAGCGCCTTCTATTAGTGTGTCGATATATCCTTGTACCGTAAAAAGTGGTGTCTTGAGCTCGTGAGATATATTTCCTAAAAATTCTTTACGATAGGCCTCTCGCACTTTGAGCGTTTCAATCTCAATCTTTTTATTACGGGCAAATTCTTCTACCTGCCTGGTGAGTGTGCGCATGTCTGTAGCGATCTCGCGGTCGGCAAAATTGGTGTTCTCCAGCAGCGACACGTCTTCATAAATCTTCTTGATCCTTCGGTAGATAAACTTTTGCGCACGGTATTGAATGACAAGAAAGCAAATAATAAAAATGATGACCGTACTGATTCCTACAAGCCACCATGCATCACTCGTTTGAAAGATAAAAGCCACAATAGCTAGAACCATTGCATTGATAAGCGTGATAAACACACTGGAGCGCAAGGCAAAACGGTAGCTGCGTCTAGGTGCCGTTGTTCTAGATGACATATTTATAGCCTACACCCTTTACGGTCTTGAATTTTTTATCGCCTAGCTTTTCACGCAGTTTACGTATGTGCACATCGATGGTTCTACCACCTACAACTACCTCATTACCCCAAACTACATCGAGGATTTCCTCGCGCTTAAAAACCTTGCCAGGCTGGCTGGTTAATAAGGAGAGTAATTCAAATTCCTTTCTAGGCAGTATGAGCTCCTTTTTCTTCCAGAAAATCTTGTATTGATCACGGTCAATGATCAAATCACCTAGATTCTTGACATTACCACTCTCATCTGTTTCTACCACGTTGCGGCGCAATAGAGATTTCACTTTTGACACGAGCAGTCTTGGTTTTACAGGTTTGGTTATGTAATCATCTGCACCAGCATCAAACCCGGCGATCATACTGTAGTCCTCACCACGAGCTGTAAGAAATGTGATGATTGTTTTATCAAGTTCTGGCAATTTGCGCATTTTTTCACAGGCCTCGATGCCGTCCATAACGGGCATCATGACATCCAATATCACGAGATCTGGAATCTTCTTCTTAGCTTTTTTGACTGCTTCCTCGCCATTCTCGGCAGTGTACACCTGATAGCCTTCATTTTTAAGATTATAGCTTACGATCTCAAGAATATCTGGCTCGTCATCAACTAATAGGATTTTGGCTTTCTGCTCTTTCATGGGTGTAAAAATTAGTCATGCTAAGTTACTTATTCTGCCAGTAACAAGGCAAACATGTAGGTTAGCTTATAGTTAACTACTGGTTTTAATCTAGTGGGTAGATGTTCGTTCTGATTATGCTTTCGCGAAAGCTGACACGTCAAAATGACTGTTGATAAAACGCAATATTATCTTAATATTAAATCGTCCTGCAAGGCTATTATTCAACGCTTTAAACCAATATATTTGCACAAAATTCACACAATGAAACAAATTTACTCAATGATTGCCATGTTGCTTTTTACAGCTGTGGCATTTGCACAACAACCTATTATCACGACCGTCTTGGATGGCGATTGTAGTGGTGGAACGCCTAAAATGATCGAAATCTACGCCAACGGTACGGTAGATTTTTCTCAGTACACCTTGCAGACTGAAAAAAATACTAACACTGAGTTTGGTGCTGACCTTTCTCTTGCCGATGCTGGAGTGGTAACTGATGGTTTTATCTATGTTACAACAACAAACAGTCTTGCCGCTGATGAAGGCGAGACGTCTGCATTTGCATCTGAATTCCCTTCATTGTCTGACGCGATTGTTCTTACAGGCGGTGCTGCAGATGGTAATGGTGATGACCGTTTTAGAATCATCGACGCACAAATGACCGTAATAGATCAATATGGTGAGAGCGGTGTCAACGGTGATAATGAAATTTGGGATTATACTGACTCATATGCTACTCGTATCAACGGTACTGGACCTGATGGTGGATTTAATCCTGGTAACTGGAACTATGCAGGTAGAGCTGCACTTAATAACTTAGGTGTTTGTCAAGGTCAAGCTGAAACTTTTGAAAGCATCATAGGAACTATAGGCCAATTTTCTACCACTGGTAGCACTGAGCCTAGCCTTTCTATCCTATCTCCAGCTAATGGCGCTACACTTACTGATGGCGCTCTAGAATCAACGATCTCTGTATCTAACTTTACACTTTCTTCTAGCGCAACTGCTGGTGATGGTGATGGTTACATCGTTTACCAACTGGACACAGAAGATGCTGTAAACAAATTTGACACAGATCCTATCACCATAAGCGGTATCGCTCCAGGTGAACACACGCTAGTTGTGAGACTTGTTGATAATAGCGGTGCAGACGTATCTGAAGCAACAACTCAATCTGTAACTTTTACAGTACCATCACAGCAAGCCATCAATAGCATTGCAGACCTGAGAAGCCAAGATGTAGGTGGTGACACTGTCTTTACATTGAATAGTGAGGCGATCGTTACTCGCACAGAAGGTTTTAGAAACCAGAAGTACATTGAAGACGAGACTGGTGCCATCTTGATTGATGACCCACAAAATGTAATTCCTGACGGTGTATATGAAGAAGGTGATGGTATCACTGGATTGTCTGGTACGCTAGGTGAATTCCGTGGGTTGCTACAATTTACTCCAACTGAGGATCCAGGTGCGCCATCTTCTAGTGATAATGTAATTACTCCACAAGAAGTTAGCCTTGCTGAGCTTGCTCAAAATTCTGAAGAATATGAGTCTGAACTCGTTACCATCATTGAAGAGGTAGAGTTTACTGATGCAGATGGTGAACGTACTTTTACAAATAATGATAACCTTACAATTTCTGACGGTACAACTAACTTCCTAGTACGCAATTTCTTTGGAGAAGATTTCACTGATGAGGTTGTTCCTGATGGATTTGGTTCAATTACAGGTATCGTGAGACAAGACGACAATGTACAAGCTGGTGCCTATGCGATTTCTCCTAGAAACGCAGATGACATCGAGACACTTACCTTAAGTAACGGTTCTGTAGAAGCAGGTTTGTTTACTGTCTATCCTAATCCTGCAAATGATGTGTTGAACATTACTGCAGCAAACGGCAACGCGGTAGATGTGATTATCTATTCTGCTTTAGGTCAAGAAGTGATCTCGCAAAAAGCAGTTTCTAGCTCTATCAACGTCAATAACTTGAGATCAGGTTTGTATGTAGTTAAAATTACTCAAGACAATGCTTCACAAACAAGAAAGCTAGTTATCAAGTAATAAGACATACTTTATACTTTACTAGAAGCGTCGCAGGAAACTGCGGCGCTTTTTATTTTACTTTTGCTGTAAATATTTCTATTTGGATTTTCCTGTATTTGATATCGAATCGACTGCTGCTTTTGAAGCAATGGCGCTGGAGGTATTTAGATTTCAATTCCAGAATAATCAAGTTTATTCTAGGTATTGCTCTCTATTAGGCAAAGAGCTGGTAGATAGAATTGAAGACATACCTTATTTACCCATTTCTTTTTTCAAAACGCATCAAATACTCTCTAAGCCTAGTAATAACAAAGATGTGATTTTTACCAGCAGCGGCACCACAGAAAGTGTTGTATCAAAGCATCGAGTAACTGATCCATTGATTTATGAAAACAGCCTGGATCATAGCTTCAAATTTCAATATGGCAATTATGAAGATTATGTAATTCTTGCTTTATTACCTCATTATCTGGAGCGTAAAGGATCTTCGCTTGTTTACATGGTGCAACGATGGATTGAAAAATCTAACGATGAACGCAGTGGTTTTTACCTTCATAACATAAGTGAGCTAGCACAAATTCTCAAATCATTACAACAGGACGATAAAAAAGTGATTTTGATAGGTGTCACTTTTGCCTTATTACAACTAGCAGAACAATTCCCAATGTCATTACCCAGTACGACCATTATTGAAACTGGCGGTATGAAGGGCATGCGCAAGGAAATTATCAAGCCAGAATTACATCGTATTTTAAAATCAGCTTTTAACCAGGTAGAAATCCACAGCGAGTACGGCATGACAGAGCTTTTATCTCAAGCTTATGCAAATGATGGACTGCATTTTGAAACGCCTGAATGGATGCATGTTAGCGCAAGAGATACTAATGACCCATTAAGTACGGTACCAAATGGCAAAACTGGCGGACTCAATATTATCGATCTTGCCAATTATAATTCGTGCTCATTCATTGCCACGCAGGATCTAGGCAAAGTTTATGAAAATGGTTCTTTTGAAGTTTTGGGTAGGTTTGACCACAGCGATATCAGAGGTTGTAATCTTATGGCGATCAATTAGAAACGGCTCGTGCTCTTGTAAACGATAAAAGTAAAAACAAACATAATGACCACACCCAATATAGCGGCATAAAACTGCCACTTACCTGTCTCCATATAGGCCAGTGTCAAACCACTAACGACTAGCATGAGCGTGACAACAGTACGAGATAGGTATTTATTGGACTTCCTCATTAATTTACCAAGACTAGAAAATAATTCTTTTTACCGCGCTGCAATAGTATCATACTATCTGCAATGATATCGCTGGTATTCACAACCTTATCTTCACTAAATTTCTCCTTGTTGATGGCGAGGCTATTTTCTTTTAATGCGCGTCGTGCCTCACTGTTAGACTTCAAGAATCCTGTGGTATCAGTTAAAAAGGATACGATCTCTATTCCGTTTTCAACATCGTATCTTGAAATAGTGGTTTGCGGCACACCCTCAAAAATTTCTAACAAGGTATCTTGATCAAACTTGCTCCATTGCTCTGGAGTCACTTTCTTACTGAAGAGGATTTTACTAGCCTCAACAGCCGTTTCATAAGCATCTTGACCGTGAACCATGACGGTAACTTCTTCTGCCAGTCGTTTTTGTAACACCCTAAATCCTGGATCTTTTGCGTGCTCTTCTATGAGATCGTTACAGGTTTGCTCATCAAGAAAGGTGAATATTTTGATCCAGTTAATAGCGTCCTCGTCTGTTGCCGTAATCCAGAATTGATAGAATTTGTAAACACTAGTTTTATCTGCATCAAGCCAGATGTTACCAGATTCCGTTTTACCAAATTTGGTTCCGTCTGCTTTGGTAACAAGTGGTGTAGTCAAAGCATACGCCTTACCACCAGCCTTGCGGCGCACCAGCTCAGTTCCTGTAGTAATATTTCCCCATTGATCGCTTCCACCTATCTGCAATTTACAATTCATGTTCTCGTACAAATACAGGAAATCATAGCCTTGAAACAGCTGGTAAGTAAACTCAGTAAAACTCATACCGTCGCCATCGCCAGACACGCGTTTCTTAACACTGTCCTTTGCCATCATGTAATTTACCGTGATATGTTTACCTATGTCTCTAGCAAAATCTATCAAGCTAAAGTCCTTCATCCAGTCATAGTTGTTGACCAGCAGAGCGCGTGTTTCTGGCTCACCACCTTCAAAATCAATAAATCTCGATATGACAGACCGGACGCCTGCTATGTTTTTATCAAGGATTTCCTGCGTGAGTAAATTACGCTCTGCACTTTTACCTGATGGATCACCTATCATTCCTGTAGCTCCACCAACTAGTGCGATAGGCCTGTGACCTGCACGCTGCAGGTGCATCAACAAAATGATTTGCACGAGGCTACCTATATGTAAGGAGTCTGCCGTTGGGTCAAAGCCTATATAACCACTCACCACTTCATCCTCTAACAATTTATCAGTATCGGGCATGATATCGTGAATCATACCGCGCCATTGTAGCTCATTTACAAAATTATAGGCCATCTTATCAATTTAAAGGCGCAAAGATATAGGCTTTAGCCGTCTTACCCATTCTTGTCGTCCACGTTTGTGTATTTTTACTGCATGATTCTAGTCACAGGAGCCACTGGTATGGTAGGCGGCCATTTATTGTACCGCTTTCGCGAAAGCGCAACCCAAATCAAAGCGATCTACAGGAATCCAGCATCTATAGATAAAACACGCACCATCTTTAATTCTTATCGCAAGGGTGATGCAGCGCTGGTTGATAATTTTAAGTGGGTTCCTGGCGATTTACTGGACTTGCCTAGCCTGGAAGATGCGATGGAAGGTATTGATCAAGTTTATCATTGTGCGGCTATATTGGGCGATGCTAGTTTTGACAAGATGAAACAGGTAAACGTGACTGGCACAAAGTATCTTGTGGATATCGCGATTGCTCGTGGCATCTCTAAATTTTGCTATGTAAGTAGCATTGCTACTCTTGCTAATCCTGTTGCAGGTAAGTCCATTACCGAAGATGATTTTTTCAATCCAGATGCACTTAATACAGATTATGCTATATCAAAGTATGGCGGTGAGATGGAAGTATGGCGTGCCTCTCAAGAAGATCTTGATGTGGTAATCGTCAATCCTGGAGTGATATTAGGAGAAGGTGATTATAACAATGGTAGTGGCAAATTATGGAGCGCAAGTGCAGCGACACAGCCTTTTTACACGAGTGGCAGCAGTGGTTTTGTAGATGTGAGAGATGTTGCGGAGATTATGCAGCTATTGATGAATAGCGATATTAAAAATGAACGATTCACGCTGGTGGCAGATAATGTTGAATTCAAGAAAATACTAGAAAACATATCCATCGCCATCCATAGTAAAAAGCCATCCATCTTACTTACCAAATGGATGTTGTACACAGCTTGGATTCTAGGTAAGATTCCTAGCTGGTTAGGGATCATGAAAGGCCTTTCTAGAGCTGAAATAATAACCTACACATCCAACTCTAAGTACGATAATGAAAAGGTAGAAGAACAGCTATCCTATAAGTTTACTGCTTTAAAAAATAGTATTGAACGAGTTTCAAGTCATTTTCTTGAGAACAAAGAGTAATTATTACTGATTGTCTGGATCTTTGATTATCTCGGTAGGTTCCGCAGGTGTAGTGATTCTTTTATTAACTCGTTGCTGTCTGGCCTCAACGCTGTCCTTAACCACTTCTAGGTTTTGCTCTACTATTTCAAGAACCTGTTGATATTCTTCAACGCGATCAGCATAGTATAAAAAATTCTCTCTGTAGGTAACACTATCTGTATTGTATTTATCATAGATATAATCAGTAGGCAGCGTTTTGAGCTTTGTGAAAGCAGATCGATTGTTGCTCATAGATCCGTCTATCAAATAAAGATCAGTAAGAATATCTGCCATTTTTTGATCACCGTAAAAATCATCTGGCTTTTCAGCAGTTTGGATATCGGTACAGCTTGTGGTTAAAAAAATAAATAGAATTACTACAAGGTTTCTCATCGATCAAAAGTTATAGCTTGAGCAAACTTATTCTCATTGACTTTAAAATTCTTATAAGCAACATTACCATTAAGTATGGTATGCGTGATCCTGCTTTTAAATGTGACACCTTCAAACGGTGACCAGCCACATTTTGCGATGACATTGTCGCGAGTGACTGTCCATGGGTTATTAGTATCAACAACTACAAGATCTGCCTTGTAACCTTCTTTAATAAAGCCACGTTTTTCTACATCAAATAGAATGGCTGGATTGTGACACATCTTTTGCACAACCTTCTCTATACTTATTTTATCCTGATGTACAAACTCTAACATTGCTGGTAAAGCATGTTGTACAAGCGGACCACCACTGGGACAACTCAAATAACTATTTGATTTTTCTTGTAAGGTGTGTGGTGCATGGTCAGTAGCGATAACATCAATACGATCATCCAGCAAGGCTTCCCACAACTTTTCTCTATCTGCAGCACTTTTTACCGCTGGATTCCATTTGATATGAGAACCCTTGCGCTTGTAATCTTCATCGCAAAACCACAAGTGGTGTATGCAAACCTCAGAAGTAATTTGTTTTTTACGTAGGTCCTTGTTGTTGCTAAATAATGCAGTCTCCTTACCAGTAGATAAGTGAAATACGTGAATACGCGCACCTGTTTTTTTAGCTAACTCAACCGCTTTTGAGCTAGACAAATAACAAGCTTCAACATTTCTAATTACTGGATGTTGATCCATAGGGATTTCCTCGCCATACTCATCGATGGCAGCTTGTAGGTTTTTTTTGATGGTATCCTCGTCCTCGCAGTGTAAAGCGATGCGCAGTTTTACCTTAGAAAAAATACGTTCTAAAACTTCAAGATCATCGACCAGCATATTACCTGTTGAAGAACCTAGAAATAGCTTGAGGGCAGGAATTTGAGAAGTATCCGCATTTAATATTTCTTCAAGGTTGTCATTAGTACCACCTAACATAAAACCATAGTTGGCATAACTATCGCTTGCCGCGATATCCATCTTATTTTTCCATTCCTTGTAGTTGGTAGTTTGCGGTTTTGTATTGGGCATTTCAAAATAACTTGTAATACCACCAGCGATAGCTGCCGCACTCTCGCTACCTATAGTGCCCTTATGAATCAAGCCCGGTTCTCTAAAGTGTACTTGATCGTCGATAATACCTGGAAGAACGTGTTTGCCCTCAACATCAATGATGGTAGTGTCGCTACTCTTAGCGCTAATACTATCAGCAATCTCGACAATCGTATCATCTTCTACATAAATATCACCTTGAACAGTCTTGAGTTCGTTGACAATACGAGCATTTTTAATAAGCAATCTCTTCATATCTCTAATTTGCCCAGCAAGCTTTTAAATTTCATTCTTAAAATCCCGGTCACTGCTTCATGAATAATGCCAGTACTCATTTTTGAAACGCCTCTAGATCTATCAGTAAAAATTACCGGCACCTCAACAATCTTTGCCTCAAGCAAATAAGACTTGAATTTCATCTCGATCTGGAACGCGTAACCTACAAATTTAATTTTGTCCAGATCAAAACGTTTCAATAAACTCGCCCGATAGCATTTAAATCCAGCCGTTGTGTCATGTATCTCCATTCTCGTGATGAGACGTACATATTTTGACGCCACATAGGACAAAAGAACGCGCGACATCGGCCAATTAACAACGTTTACACCTTGCACATAACGGCTACCTATTGATAAATCAGCACCCAAATCATGGCATGCCTCGTGAAGCAATTCTAGATCTGCAGGGTCGTGAGAGAAATCTGCATCCATCTCAAATATATATTCATACGATCGCTGCAGCGCCCACTTAAACCCATGAATGTATGCGGTACCCAAGCCATCCTTTTTGGCCCTTTTTTCTAGGTGCAATCTAGCTTCATAATCGACTTGAAGCCCTTCAACAATTTGAGCAGTACCATCAGGAGAATTATCATCTACAATAAGTACGTGTGCCTCAAGATAGGTGTCTAGCACAGCACGTACAATGAGCTCGACATTCTCGCGCTCATTATAGGTAGGTATGATAACTAGAGTATCCTTCATAGCAGGCGACAAAAGTAAGTAATTATACTAGCTACATGCATCAAGTCATGAGCATACCTCTTAATTTTACCACCATGGAAACCTTGAGTCGTTATGCCTTAAATCTTGATTGGGTTGCAGTAGTATTGATGCTATGCCTAACTGCTTTAGGCGTTGTGAGACAAGTGAGCAATATTGCCTTGTCCGACTTTTTAGGCGTTTACACCAGCAGTAAATTTATCAAGATTACTAGCGACGATCGTATGGACAATTACAAATTGTTGCTGTTTACGGGACTCATTACCTACCCTATTTTGATCTCACTTGTTCTATATAAACTTCATGTTGATTTTTATGGTGGTGATTCAGGCATTCTTACTTATGGTATCATTCTCACCGTGGTAAGTGCGTTTTTACTATTCAAGCACTATTTAGGTAGGTTGATAGGTACGGTTGCAAATTTTGAATTTCTACTCGATCAGGCAGACCATAGTCGCAATATTTATAGAGTAGCGCTTTGTTTTCTACTCATTCTTCTCAACCTCTTTATTTATTATGTATTCCCAACGTATGAGCAAGTTGTTTTAATCGCTTGCACCACCGTACTATTTGTATTCTTATTATACCATTTTATCATTATAGGCTCACTGTTGAAATCGATAGGCGGCTCTATTCTCTATTTTATTTTATATCTTTGCACGCTCGAAATCGCACCGTATCTGCTTTTGTACAAGTATTTTACGAGCTGATGCAGCGCCAATAAAGAAATGCATTTATGAAAGTGAAAACAATTTTAGTTTCCCAGCCTGAACCTAAAATGGAAAATTCACCTTATCAAAGTCTCGTTGATCGGACTAAGGTGAAAATAGATTTCCGCTCTTTTATCCATGTAGAAGGCGTTCCTTCTAAGGAAGTGCGCGAGCAAAAAGTAGATCTTTCTAAGTTTAGTGCGATCATCCTTACCAGCCGTAATAGCGTTGACCACTTCTTCCGTGTGGCAGAAGAAATGCGTTTCAAAATCCCAGATTCACTCAAGTACTTTTGTCAAAGTGAAGCCGTTGCCTATTATCTGCAGAAATATGTAGTGTATAGAAAACGTAAAATTTATGTAGGTAAGAGAACTTTTGCAGAGCTTTTACCACTCATCAAGAAACACAAAAACGAGACATTCCTACTACCTAGCTCCGACAAGTTAAAGGATCAGGTACCAGAATTACTCGATGGCCTCACTATTAAGTGGAAGGCAGCTACATTTTTCAGAACGGTCATTAGCGACCTTTCTGACCTTGCAGATGTTAAGTACGATGTGTTAGTATTCTTTAGCCCTAGCGGTATTGAGAGTCTATTTCAAAACTTTCCAGAATTTACTCAGGATGAGACTCGTATTGCCGTATTTGGTAACACAACAAGCCAAGCTGCTAAGGATAAAGGACTGCGCATTGATATACAAGCGCCTACTCCTAAGTCACCATCAATGACCATGGCGATAGAGAATTATATTAAAGAATTGAGTTAAAAGGTTTGTCGTTGTTACTCTTTCGCGAAAGCGTAATCCTTCAAATTCACCAGAATAAAAAAGGTCTCTATCGCTAGAGACCTTTTTCAGTTTATAATTGATTTTCTTATTTGAGTGGGCCGCCGTTGATGATTTCATCACTTGCCTGTGATTCAAATTTCTTGAAATTCTCACGGAAAAACGTTGTCAGCTTTGCCGCCGTCTCATAATAACCAGTATCATTATTCCACGATTTTCTTGGACTCAACACCTCGGTAGGTACATTAGGACAAGTACGTGGTTGTGCCAGTCCAAACATTGAGTGTACATGGTAGTTATCCTTGTTAGCCGCTTCAAGGGAACCATCAAGCGCTGCAGCAATCATCGCGCGAGTGTATTTAAGTTTCATACGGTGACCAACACCATATGGGCCGCCAGTCCAGCCTGTGTTTACTAACCATACTGTCACATCATTCTCCTTCATTTTCTCGCTCAACATCTCAGCATACTTAGTAGGATGCAGTGGCATAAATGGTGCTCCAAAACATGCTGAAAAACTAGGAACCGGCTCATTAACGCCAGCCTCGGTACCAGCGACCTTGGCTGTATAACCACTTATAAAATGGTAGGCGGCTTGACCTGGAGTTAATTTTGAAATAGGAGGCAATACACCAAAGGCATCTGCCGTCAAGAAAAATATATTCTTGGGATTCTTGCCTATACTAGGTTGTCTAATATTATCGATATGGTGAATCGGGTAACTGACTCTTGTGTTTTGAGTGATGCTGGTATCAGCAAAATCAACTTTACCATCATCTTTTAACTTGACGTTTTCTAATATCGCGCCTGGTTTGATGGCATTGAAAATTTCTGGCTCGTGCTCCTGGCTTAGATTAATAACCTTTGCATAACAACCTCCTTCAAAATTGAATACCTCGTTAGTTGAAGTCCAGCCGTGTTCATCATCACCTATCAATTCCCGATCAGGATCAGTTGATAGTGTTGTTTTACCGGTACCACTCAAACCAAAGAAGATAGCGGTGTTGCCGTCCTTACCAACGTTTGCACTGCAATGCATAGGCAAGGTATTTTTCTCAGTTGGTAAAATGAAATTGAGCGCGCTAAAAATTCCTTTCTTGATCTCGCCCGTGTAACCTGTACCACCTATTAGGGCAATCTTATCAGTAAAATTGAGAATGGCAAAATTATGCTGGCGAGTGCGATCCCTTACAGGATCTGCCATGAAACCTGGTGCATTGATAACCGTCCACTCTGGAGAGAAGTTCTCTAATTGTTGATCGTCTGGTCTTAAAAACATATTATAAGCAAACATGTTTGACCATGGATACTCATTAATAACTCTCAAATTGAGCTTGTAATCCTCGTGCGCACATGCATAAGCATCACGAACAAATATTTCCTTGCCATCGAGGTATTCAATCACTCGTTTATGAAGATTGTCAAAGTCTTTCTTGTTAAAAGGCAAGTTGATATTTCCCCACCAAATATGATCTTGAGTAAGGTTATCCTTGACAATGAATCGATCCATAGGTGATCGACCTGTAAACTCTCCAGTATTAACCGCGAGCGTGCCATTGGCAGTTTCTTTACCGTTGTAGGAATCTACGGTAATTTGCTGCAACGCATCAGGTGATAATTGATAATTAATTTTTGATTTAGTAATCCCGTATTTTTCCAACGAAATCGATTGCGTACTTAAGGCGTGTGAACCCATAATTATTTAATAATTCAAGTTGTGACTGCAAAAATAGAAATCTTAAATGGCCTCTAGGTATTATTAACGCCTTTATGTGAAATTAATTTGAACAAAAGGTAAATCCAGCCCGATATCAGCAATAGCCCACCAATCGGCGTTATTGGCCCTAAAAATTCTACCGATATTTCATGAATAGGTCGGGTCGCCAGCAAATAAATACTCAATGAAAACAGTAAACTTCCAATGGTAAAAAGATATAACACGACTTGTTTTTGTGAGTTTTTGATCAAACTTATCTGGCTTATTATCAACAACGCTAACCCATGATAGATTTGATACCTCACGCCCGTTTCAAAACTATCCAATTGATCAATTGAGAGATAATTCTCTAAAGCGTGAGCACCCAGCGCTCCTAAAATAACTCCTGTCACCATAAACAGAACTCCTACTATCAATAACTTTTTCATATTTATAAGGTTTCCTGTACGCGAGAATTATAAATTGAGACAAAAATAAAGACTGCATGCGACACATTTTGATAATAGGTGCTGGAAAATCAACAGGAGTACTGGTAGATTATTTGGTTAGCAAATCGGTTGAGTATGATCTACATCTTACCATTGCTGATAAACAACTGTCCAGCGCACAAAACCTAGCAGGAAACAACGAGCGCACCACAGCCATTGAACTTGACATCTTCAAACCAGAACCGCGTCGCAGGCAGGTAAAAGAAGCAGATATAGTTATATCAATGCTACCAGCTCGATACCATATAGAGGTTGCCCGTGATTGTATTGAGTTTGAAAAAAACATGGTGACTGCTAGCTATGTAAGTAAAGAGATGCAAGAACTGGATCAACAGGCACGAGATAACAATCTCATATTTATGAATGAGATAGGTGTTGATCCAGGCATTGATCACATGAGCGCCATGCAAGTCATTGATCGCATTAGGGATCAAGGTGGTCGCATGCTATTGTTTGAATCTTTCACTGGTGGATTAGTCGCACCACAGGATGACAATAATTTGTGGAATTACAAATTCACGTGGAATCCACGCAACGTCGTGACTGCTGGTCAAGGTGGTGCGGCAAAGTTTATTCAAGAAGGTAAGTACAAGTACATACCTTATCACAGGCTATTCCGTCGTACGGAGTTTCTTGATGTTGAAGGTTATGGTAGGTTTGAGGCCTATGCTAATAGGAACAGTCTCAAATACCGTGAAGTCTACGGCCTAGAAGATATTGAGACCCTTTATCGCGGTACCATGCGTCGAGTAGGTTACAGCAAGGCTTGGAATATGTTTGTGCAGCTAGGAATGACTGATGACACATACACGATGGATGGATCAGACCAGATGAGCTACAGGGATTTCATCAATAGCTTTTTACCGTACTCGCCTACTGACAGTGTGGAGCTGAAGCTAAGGCATGAATTGCGTATCGATCAGGATGATATCATGTGGGAAAAATTACTTGAACTAGATATTTTTAATCCTAATAAAATCGTTGGTATTACAGATGCGACACCAGCTCAAATACTTCAAAAAATTCTAGAAGATAAATGGACGCTTCAGTCAAGAGAAAAAGACATGATCGTGATGTATCACAAGTTTGGTTATGAGATTAACGGACAAACACATCAAATAGACAGTACCATGGTTTGCAAAGGTGATGGTAATCGACAAACGGCAATGGCAAAAACAGTAGGCCTACCGGTAGCTATAGCAGCTCTTAGAATTCTTAACGGCGAGATTAAAGAATACGGTGTACAAATACCTATAAAATCAAGTATCTATAAACCTATTCTTGAAGAACTAGAAGAATATGGGATACGCTTCCGCGAAAGCGAAACTAAATATCTAGGCTACAACGATCTCAATCTTTAACGACGACGCATGTACATCGAGATGAAGTACAGCAAGGTTGCCAATGATCCTATGGCAGCAACCAGATACGTGCGTGCTGCCCATTTAAGAGCATCTGCGGCGCCATCATGTTCTTGTTGTGTAAGCATATTCTCGTTTTCCAGCCATGCTAGTGCTCGATTACTCGCATCGTACTCTACTGGCAAGGTGATAAACGCAAACAGCGTTCCTGTACCGTACATAATGATTCCTAGTAAAAACAGATAATCACCCATGGCGCTTGTCGCTGCAAGCGCAATACCACCTATGAGAACCCATTGGGAATATTTGGAAGCGATACTTACCACAGGTACCAATTTTGAACGCATACCCAACCATGAATATGCAGTTGCATGTTGTACCGCATGTCCTACCTCGTGAGCAGCTACGGCCGCTGCGGCCGCATTTTGCATGCTGTAAACTGGCTCACTTAAATTGACGGTCTTTTTGGCTGGATTGTAGTGATCTGTTAATTGTCCTTTAACTGATATCACATCGACATCCGTTATGCCATGGTCATCTAGCATTTTTTGGGCAATTTGAGCACCGGTAAGCCCATTTTGCAAATGGATTTTAGAGTACTTCTTAAATTTTGACTTGAGCTTATTGCTTACAAAGGCACTGATTAAAAAAACTAATCCGCCTATTATGTAGTAACCTATTAACATGTAGCTTGAATGAATTTAAAATTAATCAATTCTCAACTCATGCAGATTTAATAGAATGCCAAAACTACCAACCTTCTTTTATCGATCAAAGCTCCAGTTCATGATATCAGTCCTTAGACCAATGTTGAACCACGTAGTAGTTGCCTGCTGCACCTGTGCATTGTCCACTTGCGGATTCATATCACGATAAATAAATTGACCATAGATTTTGAGGTTGCTCGCTGGATTTATCAAATAACCAGCCTCTAGCCTACCGTACATGATTGAAGCTGTATTTCCTTGTGCTAGCTCATTACCATCGTCGGCGATTCTATCATCTTCGGTACGGTAGATATTACCACCGTAATAAGCATTATCGCCGCCTTGTAAAAAATCATAGCCGCGCTCACCATATATAAATTGACCGATGCCATACCAGCGATCTAGTGTGTATCGACCTATGAGCATCGCTTCATAAAAATTAGCACCCCAAGGATGTGCTAGTGCTTGATTGGTATTACCATAATTAAGCACAATGGTATTGTGGCTATAGGTATATGGACGCACTCGATTATATTCTGCCTGCAGGAATAGGTTGGGAATATTAAAGGCATTTTGATATTTTACACCTAGCTGGTAACCACTCTTATTCTGGTAGCTACCTTCACCACGTATTACAGATCCTGTGGCGAGCTCGTCTAGTACCAGTTGACCATAACCTGTTACCCAATCACTGAATTTATATTTGGCAGTAGCGCCAATAAGTGCATTACCGCCACGAGATCCTGTCTCAAGTTCTACCGTTTGATAAAAAATAACTGGATTAAGGTAGTTAAAGTCAAAGCCGCGACCGTTGTCGTCCTGCCACAAGACACTCTCAAAAACGCCCAGGGTCAATCTTTTGGTCGCGTTCCAGCTCAAGTAATGGTGCGTCATATACTTTGTTCTAAAGCTATCGTCTGCGGTGACTTCTGGTCGTACATCGCGCAAGGAAGTGTAAAGCACCGTGTAATCAATTTTCCAGAACTTGGCATTTACTTTAAAATACGGGAACGGTTGTGAGTTATCACTTAGCACCAATGATCTGTATCCATCGCCTATAAAATGTTGTCCATGACCCAATTGTAGATTAAAATATTTACTGGGTTTGTAGTTTATATAACCGGTGGCAACTGGGTAGTCATAAATGTTCTCACCGCCATCTTCTGCAATGCCGCGACCTGGCACTACGCCTGGATTACCACCATCGGGCGCCCTGCGAGTGATTTCTCTATTAAAGTACTGTGCAAATCGCCCTTGAGACTCTTGGATGGTAGCTCCAAAAGTTAGCTGTGAGCCCACGCCACCATTTAAATATACCAATCGAGTATTATTGAAGGTAGTCACGCCTTCACCACCGTCACGACCCAATTGCAAATCGACACCAGGATCTAGAACAAACCAATAATCCTTGCCGGCTACTTCAAAAAAATGCTCATTCCATAGCTTTTTTCCTAGCCAGCTATCTGACTCTTTGAGTAGGCTCTCACGCTCTGACTCAAGGTCAAAGTAATCGCTTACATATTCAAATGTATAAGGTTTCACCGCTGTGTGAGCATTGTTTCCCACCTTGTTCATCGCTGCTTCATATCGATGGTATCTTTGGTAGGACATCGGGATCAACGCGTTAGAACGCAATTCTTGACCGTCATATTGATCTGATTGTATAGAGGTGTATTCATTGTTAGCTTTCGCGAAAGCTAACTCATCACCATCATCCTGCACTCTAGTAATTTTATCATTATCCTCTATCCTGCTGAACGAGCCCGCAGCCGTCATAGGAACCTGCATGTTGACGGCAAATTGCATATAAGTGGGCTCACCGTTGTAGCTGGGTGGCGTGATAGCCGGTAAATTACCCATGGCATTTTCCAGCGCCGTCTTAACCTGTGCGTCGCGTGCGTCGATCAAAATAACATCAAAATCACCCTCACGATTCACCTCAAATCGTACGCTAGCATTTTGTTGACCCACAACATTATTGGGATGCTGGTAGGCTTTTGATAAGGTTTGATAGAATTGCTTGTAGAAACAGTCTTCTAAAGATTCTCCAGTACGATTCTCGCAATCAGGAAATATCGGGTAGCTCTCAATGGTTGATTGTGCATAGGTCGTTGTCGCGATGAACATGCAAAACACTAAAGCCTTAAAATTCATGGGTGCTTCTTTGAAAGCCCTAAATATACTTGAATTAGCCTGTAAATGATGATGCCCGTGAGATTATCACGGGCATTCATTTATCGTATCTGGAATTTTATAGGTAGCACGTACCGCACGTCAATGGGGACGCCGTCTAGTTTGCCAGGAACCATCTGCGGCAATTGCTCAATGAGTTTACGAGCCTCTGCTTCTAGTTTTTTACTGGGCGCCTTGATTTGTAAGTCTTTGGGCAACCCATCAACTCCTATGGTAAACAATACGGTAATATTAATGGTTTGATCACCACTCGCACCTTGTGCGAGTCCAGTATCGAAACGTTTCTGGATGTATCGCGCCATCTTTTTATTGAGACAATCGATGCGATCGTTGCGGTCTAGTCTTGAGCTGCAACCAGGATAAAGCGGCACCTCACTAACAGCTACCATAGGTCTTGCTGCGTTGCTTGTAGGCTGTTTGTTATCACTTTCACCGGGCGATTCAGTTGGAGTATCATTCTTTGGCTCTGGTGTTGGCTCGCTAGACGTTGGTTCATCGATAACCGGCTCATCATCTGGAACTACCTCTGGTGGCGCTTCCTTGGTTACCGGCTTTTCTACCGTTGGCTTTTTGGTAACCTTGGCGACTACTTTTTGTTTAGGTGGCTCGTTAGGAATCATTTCAAATTCACCCAAAGCGTCCGGTTCAGGAATGATGCTGGCCTGACTAGGTCGATACTTAGATTCCCGTATTGGCGAGCTTAGTTCTACCACGAGATAGGCACAAAGTAATGCCGCGATAAGCCCTAATTGAAAATTGATAATTGGATTTGTTCGGGTACGGATGGCGTCCTTGCCATCTCGATCCCTAGAAGTAGATGTTGCAGCATCTACCTTTAAGTTGAGATTACTCATAACTAATGGTTTTAAGATTATTAAAACCAAGTCACAAAGATAATACCATAAAAAAATCCTGATCTTTCAATCAGGATTTTAAAATATTGCGAAAACTATAATCTAGTCTTGAACATCAAATATAATAGGCATTGCATAAAGTACACCTACGGCCTTACCTCGTTGCTTACCTGGAATCATTTTAGGTAACTTGTTAATTACACGAGCTGCTTCTTCTTGTAATTTAGGATCTTTTGCTCTTGATTGAATTTGAGTTACCTCACCTTTTTGATCGATCTTGAACTGTAGTCTTATCGTTTGTCTACCGCTCAACCCTAGCTCATTTGCTAGACCTGTATCAAAGTTCTTATTCACAAAACGGTCGATCTTTTCTTGCATACACTTTTTACGATCTGCATTATTGGTCATTTTTTCGCAGCCAGGATAAACAGGTACATTTTCAATAACCGCAAACGGTACGTCTGCAATTACTTCTTCTACACCTACTTCTTCGGCAACGTCTTCTACCTCAACAATCTCTTCTTCTTCGTCTGTCTCCGTATCCTCGATGATTGTCTCCTCAATTTCTACCTCATCCTCAACAATCTCGATGACTTCAGGTGCTGGTGGCGGTGGTGGCGGTGGCGGTGGCGTGTTAAGCATTTGAGTAATGGGAACATCTTCTTCTTCCATCATTACCATAGGCTCTTCATACTCCTCGACAATCTCAACTTCTTTGGACTCGTATTCCAGTCCTTGCCATGACAGTAATAGCATAAAGGCTAGTCCCATCAATGCGTAAATCGTAATGTTCTTACGCAAATCGGCATTTTGTGATTTTTTTACTTCCATGAGTAGTGTATTAAGTAGTGCTAAAAATATATAAATAGCGCTTGATAAAAAAGCACCGCATTGATTATCTAGTATAAATAAATCTAGAGATTAAATGCATGACTAGAGCTGCAATAACAATGCCAGCAAGATTTGCTACGGCATCTAGCGGATCCATTTGTCTATTATTAGACCATAAAGCCTGAGCAAATTCAATCAAAGCCCCAATTACAAAAGAAAAAACAATGGCGGCTATTGCTATAACTCTAGACCAATCGCTCAATATAGTATGTAGATCATATTTATAGTCTGGTTGTCGTTCTAAAAATCTATGATAGAAAAATAGATACCAGCATACAAACATGATAGCATAAGCTGTAAAATGAAGCACCTTATCAAAATGTTGAAATGGAGCTTCCTTTATCGGCGCACTATCGCTGAGCGATCCATAGCATACCAACAGAGTATAAAATGGAGCAACCCAGTATAAAATTTTCATGATTACCCTACTAGCTCCTTGTAAGCCGCTGCGTCCATAAGGCCAGCAATTTGTGCCGTATCACTCATGGTCATCTTGATCATCCAGCCCATACCGTAAGGATCAGTATTCACCAGCTCAGGCTCATCTTCTAGCTCATCATTAAACTCAGTAATGGTTCCTGATAATGGTAAAAACAAATCAGATACTGTTTTAACAGCCTCAACGGTCCCAAAAACTTCTTCTTGATCTAGAGTTTCGTCCAGCGTTTCTACCTCGACATATACGATGTCGCCTAGTTCACCTTGAGCAAAATCTGTGATACCTACAATTGCGGTATCGCCTTCAATCTTAATCCACTCGTGATCTTTGGTATATTTTAATTCTGCTGGAATGTTCATAGTGTTGATTTATGCTCGCAAATTTAATTAACTATTGCGATTTGTAAGAAGCTAATTAAGTTAATTACCAAACGTATATCGCAACCTTATACCACTGCGTATAGTAGTTTGCGGGAAGGCTGTTGAGATCGCAAATTCAGAGAATGAATGGTCATAATAGAATATCGCTGTAAAGGCGCGGCTCAAGGCATATTCTGCAGTGAACTTTGCTCCATAAATAGTTTGTCCTGCAGTTGCCTGACTGTTCTCCAGATCTAAATATCTTATAATGGTTATGTTGTCTCTTATCGAGCCATCAAGTCTTAAATTAAGGTCACTCTTGATAACTTGACTACGACCACCGATTTTTGTTTTGAACGGTACATCCTTGATGCGGTAACCTACACCTAAAATTAATTGGTTACTATTGATCTCAGTCAATAGATTGTTGTCAAAACTCAATGAAATGGCGCGATCCCGTCTTAGCTCTGCGGCGATGGACATAGAATTCCTCATCTCAAAGTCCACTTTTAATAAAGGTGAGAATGACTCTACTAGATTAACGTTAAAGAACAAATCTTCTGGCTTGAAATCACCATTTTGATTCAATGCTTGCTGATTTTGATCCTCATAAGCCAGACCACCGTTACCAGGCGAGAAATCAAGATTAGTCTGGAATCTATTGATCGTATATCCTGCTTGATATCCATGCTGTAAGGAGAAACGTTTGAATCGTTTCTTGAACCATTTAAGGTTCATCAAGCCTGTGTACTTAATTTGCCAGTTAGGTAGAGGAATGTCACGCAATGCGTCGGTATCTTGATCATCTGCATCACGACCTTCATAAGCCGATAAGAATGATGGTAACAGTACCTTTTGACTATTGCGACTAAAGCCCAATGGGAAACCTTGATCGTCCCGACCAAAATTATCATTGCCGTAAAACTCACGCGCCAAACGATTTGCTACATCAATCCTATTCTCTCTAAACTGATTAAACGTCGTTGAATTATCGATGCTGTTATTACCAAAGGATGTACCTATCATGATGGTAGAAATCTGGAAATTTCCAGAGGTCTGTGGCGTTAGTGATTGATAGGTTAGATCATCTGGATCTACCCGATAGTTCTCTTGGAAAAACTCTGTGTATTGTCGGTTTGCATTAAGATCAATCTTCAAATCTGGTAGCAGGTCAACATTAAATGTCAAGCCTAGTGTCCTGGATTCAGTCTCAGTATATTGCTCGTTGAAATCCTCATAGAGCGTCAACCAGCCATTGCGAGCTGCTAGGTCTCGCACCTCTGCCTGGCTACCAAAGGTAAAACCGGTGGTAGGCTTGAGTGTCCCTATAAATCCTACATCAGGCAAATAACCTGGTAAGAATATACCGTTTGCCTCTTCATAGTTAATGGTAGCACGCTTGACTGCGGTTAGTATCCCTACAAAGGTATTGTACGTTTTGTTAGCAAAATTCTCTTTAGGAATCTCTGGAACTTTAGCCTCTTCGCCTTCTTTACCTTCGGCGTCATCTTTTTTAGTAGGTAAGGTGTTTCTGGATCTTCCTCGTTGTTTTTGCTGCTTCTTTTGGAGCTCTCTTCTAGCCTCGGCACCAAATTTCTTTTTCTCGAGACCTACATATGTGTAGAGTTTGCCCAGATCCAACGTTCCGTTCCAGCGATGTGAATTATTATTGGATACGCTATTCCCTAGATTTGGGATGCCATCTAGTTGAGCAAATTGTTGTGAGTTACGCTGCCATAAAAAGTCTGCAGTGTATGTGTAGGTAGCTTTCGCGAAAGCTAAAAAAGGAATCTTATCAAGAGGCAGCTGATACGTCGCGGCCAGGCGCTGAGTGTGTCGATCGGGTATACCTTCATCAAAAAAGTTGGTAAACAACGTATAATCCTCATCAATAGAGCCGTCATCGTCGTTAATGTAACTGCGCACCACACGATTGTTATTTGCAGCAAAGTTTATATTGAGTGAATTGGTCAAATCCCAATTGACTGCATATTGATTAGCTAAGGTGAAATTGCGATTTGTCAGCGGGTCAATCGCGATATTTTGCGCATCAGGAATACCATCACCGTTTAAATCTACTGGATTAGTATCCAGCTGTAAATCACGGAATGTCTGTGTGTTAAATTGACGTATGACGGAAGCACCAGCCGTAAAATTGTTAGGAAGCAGGTTGACGTTGAAATCCCTGACAAACTTGAGATAATCGCCGGCAAGCGTTGTGTCTGCATTCTTGAATGGCTCAACTACCAACTCTGGAAAAGCATAGTTATAGGTCGTATTGACATTTACCGATTGTGCCTTGAATTCTTCTATCTCAAAGTCTCGCTGATCGGTCTGATTATACGAACCTGAGAAGACAAAATTCTCAATATCATAAGGCATAGGTTTCTTATCTCCAGTGCGCTGTTTAGTCACTCCTATAAGGTTGACGCTTTGTCTTCTGGTGTATTCTTCTGATTGTTCTTCGATGGCATCGCGCTCTTCATCGCTTTGAGCATTTGCTAATCTCGTGTCCAATTCAATATCCTCAAATTGTGGATCAAATTGCGGTGTTACCGTTTCTTCACCTATGCTATAAGAAAATGGAACTCTAAGACCCCATTTTTCTGGGAACAGCATTCCTAAGCTCATACTAGTGGTCACGTCATATTGCGTAACATTCTCACGATTGCGCTCGTTAGGGCCTTGCTCAATACTACCAAAACCTATGGTGCTTCTTCTACCAGTGGCGCTGACGGTTGCAAAGTCTGCCATGTTTGCATCCATGTTTAGAATAGCTGCGTATCCACCTTCATTTTTCAATCCTGATAACCTCAACTCATTGTACCAAACTTCACCACATAAATCTTCTTTTTTTGAATTGCGTATTCCCAACATCACCGTACGCACATCACCAAAATTAGGATTACCCTTGATCCCGTAAATCTGCTGGTTAGGTCTGTTTGCTGCTGACTCATCAAGTTCAATCTCATTGAAGAAATTTTCTTCACTAGGATTGAGTGTGGGATCTCCTAGCACTCTCGACTTAATTTCTTGAAGTAGAGAAAGGTCTATCTGGAACTCATTGGCCTCTGGCCATATTTCTTGCGGAGATGTAGTATTAAATGGCGTTAATTGTAATGGCAACCTTATTTCATAGTAGTTTTCAGTAAAGTCAACTCCTATTCTTATAAAAGCCTGCATGTCGCCATCGTTAAGAGGATCCTCATTTACAAGACTTTCTGCATGGACAAACATGCGCAGCTCTTCATACTGTCGCATATCGATGCGTATATTCTTAAATACAGCACGACTATCTTCACCTTCTAGACCACAAACTCTCAAGGCGAGTGATTGCTCGTTTTGACGTATGTTTTGATTTTGTGTTCTCAATTCCTCACGCACAACACCTGGTGGTAATCTATAAGGAATAGGCGATCGTGCATCGTTGTTCTCGATGTTTACTGCCTCAACCTCAAAGGACGTATTGTCGTTATCTTGATTAGGATCATCCTCATCAAGTGATGCGGTAAACCTGCGGTAATCACCTCTTACAAGATCCAGTGAACCGAAACGCAAGAATGTATCCTCTTCAAAATCTGTCATGTACATTCTCAAGAAACGTATCGCTCTAAAGTCATCAATACCGCCGATGCTCTCTCTTTCTGGATCGTTCAATGGAATACGGAATTGCACCCAGCGTGTTTCTAATGTTGAACCGTTAGGCAAGGTGGTACTTACCGTACGAGAATCATTGATATACCTATTATTGCCAACGTCCATTCCAGGGAAAATATCGACATCGTATTGGAAATAGCTGTCAATCGTATTCATGGTATTATCACGATTGATATCCTCGACATCTGGCTGCGTGGTAGAACCGCGATTGGTTTGGGTCACCTCGACAGGTGAATTACCTTGAGTATTATTATAACGTTTATATCGTTGCAAAATATCACCGCTTGCGGCTAGGAAATACTCATAGTTATCGTTTGCCGGATCTTCTGGGCCAAATTCTGGGAACGCTGCAGTTTCTTCTTCATCATTGAAACCATCAAGACCTATATCTTGATTGGCACGCTCTGCACCTTCAGTATCAAAAGCGTAAATCAAGGAATTATTTAATGGTACTTTACCATAAGCGGTAGGAATCGTCAAACGATCGCCGCCTTCTTCTGGTAAACCATTCTCATATTGCTTACGATTGTCCTTGAGAATATCTTCACTAATACTACCCAGGTTGAAAGAAATAGTACCTCCATCATTTGTAGGCTCGTACATGAAAGGATCCATCATCCAGAATTGGATATATTCAACATTAGTTTGCTCAAAGTCAGTGCTTAAAAACTGTCTTGTGATTCCACCCCAATTGTCTCCTGGATCTGGTAATGTGTTGGTTCCTGCAGCTTCAGGATTATAGTTGTAGGTTCCACGCTCATCTGGATAGAAAGCTAGGTCAAGCGTATTTATTACCTGCTGTTGCCCTTGTTGTAAGTCTACCTGCGGGAAAATCTCGTCAATAAATACACGTCTAGTTCTATATTCAGAAAGGTCTGCATCTGTGATTTCTCCTGGTCGCTGGCTACCGTAAAATATTGGATCAATGGTGTACCATGCTAATCTCGCGCGACGGTAGTTAAATTCCAACGGATCTGATGAATTATTCAACCCATCCTGAAACTCTACTGGTGTACTTGACAAATTCCAACTAAGTGGTGATAGGATGTCAATAGTTGTTTGAGATCCTTCAAAATCATCGACATAGGCTGCTGCACGACCTTCAAAATCATCAGCATCTGGTGATCCTGGAAATAGATAGGCAAACTCACCACGCAACGATAGATTAGATTGTACGTCAGTATCTACGTTAGGTAACTTATTTACCAGTCTGGTTAAGAAAGGCACCTCTGTATTGTAAAGAAAGTTGGCTCCTACTATGGTATTGTTGATTGGCTCCAGACCATACGTACTCTTTTGAGTAATAGGACGCTCTTTCAAGTTCAAGAATGTACCACCAACGATGAAGTCCTCGCTAAATTGATGCTCAACATTAATTCCTGTAAACCTTTTTGTTTGTTGATTGAACAACGAGTTACTTTCAGTAGAAACCTGAATAGGTGTGTTGGAATTTAACAATGCTTGATCTAGTATGATTACTCGACCAGCGGCATAATCTACTGTGTAGTCAATTCCTTCTTGCAGCGTTCTACCACCAGCAGTAACTGTTACCGATCCACGAGGTAAATTGAATCCACCAACGGGTATTCCTTGCTGTCCAGTTGCTTTGTATTCTCCTTTAATCAGGTATTTGTTACGCTCACTATTTTGTAGGGCTTGAGCCTTTGTCGTACGATACATGTCTCGATATACATAACGCGCCTGGTTAGCATTATAAGACGAGCGATCATTGTAGTCCTCAATTCCTGATCCTGGTGTATTATCCAGTTCATCAAAAATGTGCTCACCAAATGGCTCAACGGTTGTAAAAATGATACGTCCTTGATCTGGATCAATGGTTATACCAGGGACGTAATCAAAGAAACCATCACCTGCTGGCTGTGGATCTAGCTGCTGGTTCAATCTATCGAGATTGAATACACGTATGAGAGTTGTCTCACTCACATCATCTGGCAATGGCACGGCTGGTCGATCTATAGTTCCTTCAGCTGGTGTGAGGTAGTTTAATTCTGGTGGATATTGATAGAAAATATTCAGCCTAAAATCTTCTGGAGATAATCTAGAGCCACCTAAGTTGTAGATGTTCTTCATCATCAAATCCCAAATAGGCTCGGTAACGTTTGTCAAATTACTCTTCAATAACTTCACTACCAGATTTTGGCCTACCGCTGTAGGTTGGGCGTTTGATGCGTCGTCAACACCGTCGTTAGCATTGACACCATCATTAGCAAATTCACCTACTTGAAATACTTGACCGCCAACGGTGTATTGAAAGGCGACCGCAAGTACCTCATCGTTGCTCAATCGTTGGTTCAATGAGATGTAACCTAGTTGAGTATTTAGTTTATACTCATTGACGTTGAGCTTACGAGCATTTTCTAGAATCGCATAATCAAAGCCTTCATTAACCTGTGCGCTCCCAAATCCTTGCTGTACCGTTGCGATATCCCTAATTGCACTATTCAATATAGTCTCACCACCATTAGTGATAGCTACTGGATTAAAGTCATTATTACGGTTGCTAGGAAAAGAACCCGCAGGAGAATTGATAAATCCAGGTGGTTGATCATCCAACCCGATATTATCCTCGTCAGATTCACCTATATCCTGTATAGCTACCAGATTTCTTACATCTTCCGTACGGTTGCTGCGGTTTGTTACCCATACTTCAGCTCTTGTAATCTGGATATTAGTATTCAAGAAAGGATAGTTCTCTAGCGTCTCATCATAGTTATCCCTAAAGTAATGGGACAAGAAATAATGCCTATTCTCGTCATAATCCAGCGAGAAAAAGTCAAATTCATTGATAGTCGCACCACCAGCGGCGTTTACTGTTCGAGCCTCCGATTGTTGCTCAGAAAATACAGCGGTCACTCGTGTTTTACCAAACTGAAGCTCTGCCTTGACACCAAAGAGACTTTGCGCACCACGTATCAATTGAGAATTGAGCGGCATGGCAACGTTACCTACTTCAATGCTTTGCAGGATGTCATCTTCAGTTGGTGTGTAATCTAGTTTTATCTGGTTTTGAAAGTTAAAATTACTTTCCGTATCATAGTTCGCATTTATGTTAAGTCGCGTACCTACCGTACCTACAAGACTTAAATTAATTTGCTGGTTGAAGTCAAAGGTGAAATTCTCACGATTACGCGGTGAGAAACTAGGGTTGTCTGTCTTATTGTAAAGCAATCCTAAATCTACTTGTACGGATCCTTGTGGGTCAAATGAGATCTCATTACTACCAAAAATGCTGGTAAACAACTCAGAATCTACATAGAAATTAGGCAGCAATCTTTTTTGCGCTTCTTTATCTTCCTCACTTTTTCCTGCAACAGCAGCCGCTTTTTCCCTAAAGTAATCACGTATTTGCTCCTTGATCACGATTTCCTGATACTCCTCACGATTCAATACGTAGGGATATACCAGACTATATTCCTTGAATTTACTAGAGAATATATACCTGTCCAGTACTGGATCATATATGTACAATGTCTTGACACTAGGTGGATCTGGCAATGTTATCTTACCTAATTTAAAACCCGTATCAGTAGAATCTTGTGGAGTGGATTGTGGGTCTTGCGCTTTCGCGAAAGCAAAAACAGCCACACACATAACAACATATAAATACTTGCGTACTTGCTTTAAAGTAAACTGCGTCAAATCCTATAGTTGTTTAAGTGCTTCTTTGATAAGTTGTTCGGTAGTGGCGTCTGACTGAGCCTGAAGGATCTTATCCACGACTTTTTGCGCCTGTTTGCGCTGGTAACCCAACGTCTCTAAGGCAGATAACGCCTCATCCTTGCCTCTATTGCTTGGCAATACAGAAATTTGTGGATCCTCGAGCACTTGTAGAATTTTATCCTTGAGATCCAGAATTACTCGTTGAGCAGTTTTGGCACCTATTCCCTTGACGCTTTGTATTGTGCGCACATCACCATTTGCGATTGCCTGTGCGATCTGCGACGGGTCCAGGCTTGACAACATGGTACGCGCGGTGTTGGCACCAATGCCAGAAACAGAAATTAAAAGCTTGAAAACCTCACGTTCACTTTTTTCTGCAAAACCGAATAATCGCTGCGCATCCTCACGCACCATAAAATAGGTGTACAATTTGATCATCTCACCATCAGGAATCAAACCATAAGTGTGTAGGGAAATTTCTACAAAGTAACCAACGCCATGGCAGTCTATGACTACATCGGTCAGGTTCTTCTCAATCAGCTGGCCTTGAATCTGGGCTATCATTTAACAGGAAATTCTGAATCGCTCAAAAGTAACGAAATATCTACAACAACAGCGTATGCCTTTAAAGATGGGCTGTTAAAAAACAACGGCGATTTTTTAAATCACCGTTTTATCATTTTTTTGAGCATTTTGAGCTGCTTTCTTCTCCTTTTGCTGTGCATCGATAACGGCAACGGCAGCCATATTCACAATCTCGTCCACACTAGCACCCAATTGTAATATGTGTACCGGCTTTTGCATACCCATCATGATAGGACCTATGGAGTCGATGCCGCGCAATTCCTTAAGTAATTTATACGTAGAGTTACCGCTCTCAAGATTAGGGAATACCAGCACGTTCACTTTCTTACCAGCAAGCTTTGAGAAAGGGAATTTAGTTTCTAACAGTTTTGAATTCAAGGCAAAATCTGTCTGGATCTCACCATCAACAACGATACTAGGATAATACTGGTGTAGGTATTTGACTGCATCTGTCACCTTGCTAGCGTTGGGATGCTTGCTGGAACCGAAGTTGGCGTAAGAAATCATCGCAATGTTGGGATCAATACCAAACATTTGTGCCGTTCTTCCTGTCATTTGAGCAATTTTGGCCAGAGCCATAGCGTCTGGATCAATATTGATCGAGGTATCAGATATAAATAGTGGACCACGATCAGTCACCATTAAATTGGTTGTTGCTATTTTCTCGACACCTGGCGCCATGCCTATAATCTCCATCATGGGACGTACAGATCTTGGGTAGGATTGTGCCACACCAGTAATCAAACAGTCTGCATCACCTACCTTGACCATCATGGCGGCAAAATAGTTACGTTGTCTCAACGTCTTGCCTGCATCAAACTCAGTCACTCCTTTACGACTGCGCAACTTCCAGAACTCGTCTGCATAACGATCGCGACGCGCTTTCTCATCATCAGACTTTGGATCGATGATCAAGCAAGGCTGGTCAAATTCCAGCTCCTGCATTAATTCCTCGATGACATCTTTTCTACCTAGAAGTATAGGAGTTCCTATACCTTCTTCCAGCACAATTTGTGCTGCCTTAAGAACGTCAAGGTTATCAGCCTCTGCAAACACAATGCGTTTAGGGTTGATACGAGCACGATTCAAGATCAATCGCACCAGTTTGTTATCAGATCCCATGCGAGAAAGCAGTTGCTCCTCATATTTTTCCCAATCTGTGATTGGGTCCTGCGCTACGCCACTTTCCATCGCAGCTCGAGCTACTGCTGGTGGTATGGTTGCGATCAATCTAGGATCAAATGGTTTAGGGATGATATAATCTCTACCAAAGGTGAGCTTCAATTCACCGTAAGCTATGTTTACTTGTTCTGGTACAGGTTCTTTGGCAAGTTGGGCAATAGCTTTGGTTGCCGCCATCTTCATCTCTTCATTGATCTTGGTCGCGCGCACATCCATCGCACCTCTAAAGATGAATGGGAAGCCCAACACATTATTTACCTGATTAGGATGATCACTACGACCCGTTGCCATGATGATATCCTCACGTGCTGCCATGGCGAGATCATAATCAATCTCTGGCGTTGGATTTGCCATTGCAAAAACGATAGGATTATCATTCATGCTCTTAATCATTTCCTGCGAGACGATGTTACCAGCTGATAGTCCCAGGAACACATCGCTGCCCTTCATGGCGTCTGCCATACTCATAGCAGAATTTGTAGATGCAAATTGCATTTGCATCTCGCCTAGATCCGTTCGTGATGTAGTGATCAATCCATCGATGTCATACATCATGATGTTTTCCCTGCGCGCACCTAACTTTACATACAAAGAAGTACAGGAAATCGCGGCACTACCAGCGCCAGATATCACGATACGTACATCTTCTATTTTCTTTTCTGCTAGCTCTAACGCATTGAGCAACGCCGCACTGGAAATAATCGCGGTACCGTGCTGGTCATCGTGCATCACTGGAATATCAAGCTCTTCTTTAAGCCTGCGCTCAATTTCAAAAGCTTCTGGCGCCTTGATGTCCTCAAGATTAATCCCGCCAAAAGTTGGAGCAATATTCTTGACCGTGGCAATGAACTCCTCTACATCCTTAGTATCTACCTCAATGTCAAAACAATCAAGATCTGCAAAAATCTTGAAGAGCAAGCCTTTTCCTTCCATTACTGGCTTGCTTGCTTCTGGGCCTATATCTCCTAATCCTAGAACAGCTGTACCGTTAGAAATTACGGCAACAAGATTTCCTTTGGTTGTGTACTTGTAAACGTTTGACTTATCCTTGGCTATTTCCAGGCAAGGTTCTGCAACGCCTGGACTGTAGGCTAGCGAAAGGTCTCGCTGGCTGCTATATTTTTTGGTAGGGACAACTTTTATCTTTCCTGGAGTCGGTTTTGCGTGGTAAACTAAGGCTTCCCGACGTTTGCTAGGTTTGCTCATAAAGTGCTTTTTTAGGGCAGCATCAAAGGTAAGTTTTTATGATGTAGTCAGCGAGTGGTGAATATGAACTTGAATTTGAAACTGAAAGTGAATGTTCCTTATATCAGGTAGCTGACTTTACATTCTGCAGTTCTACTCTATTTGATCTTGTAAGAATGAACATTATGATTACGCTTTCGCGCCTGCCTGCCGGTCAGGCAGGAAAGCGTGATAGTTCAAAATTTACTGCAACTATCTAGACTTAAAGACGACTTGAGCATTTTTAGGTCGCAGTGTGATTAGCGGATGGTATTCGATCGTATCTCCTACTGGTTCCAGCTTGTATTTAATTAAGATATTCTTGATGACGAGCATCATTTCAAACATGGCAAAATTATTCCCGATGCACATTCTGGGTCCAGCGCCAAATGGAAAGTATTGATCGCTGTAACTTTTACGTTTATCAGCATCAAAGCGTTGCGGCACAAAATCATCCGGGCTGTCCCATAAATCTTTCCTGCGATGCATTTCATAAAATGAAATGAGCCAGATGCTATCTTTCTTAAGTTCAATATCGCCACAGACATCATCGTCAACAGCCACACGATCAGTCACGTAGGCTGGTGGATATAAGCGCATGGTTTCTTCCAGTACTCGTTTTATGTGATCAAGTTCTTTCATTTGCGTCATCAAGTCCGGCGTGCTTACCTGTGATGCCTGGTCACGCGCTAATGCAGCTTCATCGGGATGATGAGCGAGCAGTTGCGTGGCAAATGTGAGGACATTTGCTGTGGTCTCATGACCAGCAATGAACAGCACTAGTATCTCGTCAATAAGCTGGCGATCACTCATGTGTGTACCGTCCTCATAGGTAGATTGCAACAGCATATCCAATAGATCGCCGTACTCTTTTTGCTCTTTCCTGCGCTGGTCAATAATATCTTGTAAGATCTCGCGTGCCTCATCAATCAATTTGAGATGATAAGCGACGCTGCTGTTTCCAGATAACCACTGGCGATCATAGTACCACATAAGAAATGGCAACCGCAGTTCTTTAATGAGCATTTTTTGAGCTTGCTCTGTAATGTGCTGCAAGCGATTGATGCGCTCATCCATATCTTCAAGATAAAACAGACTTTTTGCCACAACCTTAAATGCTAAATCGCTGAATATCTCATGAATATCTACCTCTATGTCAGGCTTGATGCGATCTAATTCTTTTAGGATTACTTTATTCATGGAATCCATGAGCGTGGCAAGCTGCTTTTTGTAAAAGGCTGGCTGGACGAGCTTTCTATTCTTACGCCAGTTCTCGCCATTTGCCGTGAGCAATCCATGACCTATGTATTTACCTAGATCGTCTGTTTGTAAACTGGATTTATGGTAATTACGCTGGTTTTTCTGCAGGATATGCTGTGTCAGTGTAGTATCACAGGTAAAGTGAATTACCAATCCTGGCTTAGGACTTATTTTAAATGTGTGACCGTATCGTTGGAAATTCTCTCGATGAAACGGCAATGGATCCTTGTATATCTGTGCTGACTTTGAGAGAAAACGAAAAGCAGAAACTTTGTCAATCTTGCGCATATCTAACTTTGGTCGAAAAGTCCACCAGTTCTTGCACTAGGCACGCGATCTAGATGTTTGTAGGCAAGCTCTGTTACCTCACGACCACGTGGTGTTCTTATGATAAATCCTTGTTGGATCAAGAATGGCTCGTAAACCTCTTCAATAGTCTCCGCACTTTCTGACACGGCGGTCGACAAGGTGGTTATTCCTACAGGGCCGCCTTTAAATTTATCAATGATAGTGGTGAGGATTTTGTTATCCATCTCGTCCAGACCATGAGCGTCCACATTAAGCGCTTTGAGAGAAAATTGTGATATATCCAGATCGATGGTTCCGTTTCCTTTAATCTGCGCAAAATCTCGCACACGGCGTAATAAAGCATTTGCGATACGCGGTGTACCGCGACTGCGTCCAGCGATCTCAATGGCGGCATTTGATTCTATGTCGACATTCAGAATTTCAGAACTGCGCGTGACAATCGTTGATAATAACTCTGTAGTGTAATACTGCAATCGTGATGAAATTCCAAATCTTGCTCGCATAGGCGCAGTAAGCAAACCGCTTCTCGTCGTAGCACCTATCAGCGTGAATGGTGCTAAATTAATTTGTACGGTGCGCGCATTGGGACCAGTCTCGATCATGATATCGATCTTATAATCTTCCATCGCGCTGTACAGATATTCTTCTACTATTGGACTCAATCTATGAATCTCGTCAATGAACAATACATCACGCTCGTCTAGATTTGTAAGTAACCCAGCGAGATCACCCGGTTTGTCAAGTACAGGACCGCTGGTAACTTTGATACCTACACCTAGCTCTGCCGCCAGGATGTGAGCCAGTGTGGTTTTACCTAGTCCTGGTGGACCATGGAAGAGTGTGTGATCTAAGGCTTCACCGCGCTGGTTTGCGGCCTGAACAAAGATTTTTAAGTTCTCTAATATCTGATCTTGACCTGCAAAATCATCAAATGATAAGGGACGCAATGCTCTTTCAATGTCTTGATCTTCGGGTGTAAATTGATCTCCTGTCGCATCCAGATTTTCATTCATGTTTCAAAGATAATCGATAGGTTGATGTTATTAAATAGGTTGATGTTTTTGACTAGTTAGCTTTCGCGAAAGCAAAATTACCGCCTTCATCACTGCAAATTATAGAGATTTTAAGTAAAACCTAAACGGTGTCGTTTATCTTAAAACAAAAACATGAAACCTACACAACAAGTACCTAGCTTGCATCTTGATTTGATCAATGACACGCAGTGGTCGATGGAAAAGCAAGATCCCGAAAAATACAGTTTACTCGTTTTCTACCGTGGATATCACTGTCCAGTATGTAAAAAACAGTTGGAATCTCTCAAGGATCACCTGCAGGAATTCATTGATCGCGGCGTGAACGTTATAGGAATATCGATGGACACTGAAGAACGGGCTAAGAAAACAGGAGACGAATGGGCTATTGAAAGTATACCCATAGGATTTGAGCTGAGCGAGGAAAAAGCACGAGAATGGGGTCTGTATTTGTCTAAAGGCATCAGCGATAAGGAACCTGATCTGTTCTCTGAGCCTGCGATGTTCCTGATCAAGAAGGATGGTACGTTATTCTTCTCGTCCGTACAGAGTATGCCTTTTGCAAGGCCTGCATTTAAAGATCTGTTGAACGCAATTGACTACGTTGAGAAAAATGATTATCCTGCACGTGGTGAAGCGTAGCGGTTGACAGTTGACAGTTGACAGTTGACTAAGCTTTGTCATTGATATAACACGTTCTATTTTAGAAGTACTTACTTCTGAACAAAGAGCATGAGAAGCTTAATTAACGGGATTCAAGGTCAACCAATTTTTACGAATAAAAAATGCAGCCAGTTGGCTGCATTTTTTTGGGTAGTAATATTAAGTCTTAATGATTCATTTCCTCTTCATCTTCCTGCAGAGGAATGTGTTGCGGTACATAATCCTGTCCTGCGATTACGTACTCTTCATTTTCATTGAGCTTACTGTAATCATAAGGCCATCTGTGAACAGTAGGTATGGCGCCAGCCCAGTTACCGTGAATGTGCTTATCGCCTGTAGTCCACTCTAGTGTATTAGACTTCCATGGATTAGCTGGAGCTTTCTTACCGTAAAATATACTCTTTACAAAATTGTACGCGAATAATAACTGCGCACCAGCGGTAAAGATTGCAAAGTAAGTAATCAAGCTATTAGTATCTGCTAGATCATCAAAGTATGGGAAGTTGGTGTTAGTATAGTAACGTCTAGGTAAACCAGCCATACCAACGAAGTGCATCGGGAAGAATACACCGTAAGCTCCAATTGCTGTCAACCAGAAGTGAGCGTACCCCAAGTTCTTATTCATCATGCGGTTAAACATCTTAGGGAACCAGTGGTAGACTCCAGCAAACAGACCGTAGAGCGCCGATATACCCATCACTAGGTGAAAGTGGGCAACTACAAAATAAGTATCGTGAACATTGATATCAAGAGTACTATCACCCAGAATGATACCTGTCAAACCACCGGTGATGAATGTAGATACCAATCCAATGGAAAACAGCATCGCGGGATTCATTTGTAGATTACCTTTCCATAAGGTAGTAATGTAATTGAACGCTTTTACACCAGAAGGTATCGCAATCAGTAGCGTTGTAAAGGTAAATACAGATCCCAGAAATGGATTCATACCAGAGATAAACATGTGGTGACCCCATACAATCGTTGACAAGAAAGCAATTGCTAAAATGGAAGCTACCATTGCACGATAACCAAAAATAGGCTTACGTGAATTTGTTGCAATAATCTCTGAAGTGATACCGAGTGCTGGTAATAAAACGATATAAACCTCTGGGTGACCTAGGAACCAGAATAAGTGTTCAAATAATACGGGAGAACCACCTTGATTAGCTAGTACTTCACCACTAATGTAGATGTCTGACAAGAAGAATGAAGTACCAAAACTTCTATCCATGATCAACAGAAGTGCTGCTGCAAATAATACAGGGAACGACACAATACCGATAATAGCGGTTACAAAGAAGGCCCATATCGTCAATGGCAATCTGGTCATGGACATACCACGTGTTCTCAAATTAATCACTGTTACTACATAGTTCAAAGAACCTAGTAGTGATGATGCGATAAAAATCGCCATCGAGACTAACCATAATGTCATACCCATTCCAGAACCACCAATGGCTTCTGGCAAGGCACTCAATGGTGGATAAATCGTCCAACCTGCCGATGCCGGCCCTAGTTCCACAAATAATGAACTAATCATTATTACAGATGAAATAAAGAATAACCAATAAGAAACCATGTTCAAAAATCCTGATGCCATATCTCTTGCACCAATTTGAAGCGGAATCAAAAAGTTTGAGAACGTACCACTCAATCCTGCGGTAAGAACGAAAAATACCATAATAGTACCGTGGATAGTAACCAAAGCTAAATAAATAGCTGGATCCATAACACCATCTGGCGCCCATTTACCTAATAAGGCTTCAAAGATCACACTTGGCTCTTCTGGGTTTGCCAACTGCATTCTCATAAGTAACGACATTGCGATACCAATCACACCCATGATAAGACCAGTAATAAGGTATTGCTTAGCAATCATCTTATGGTCTTGAGAAAACAGATATTTAGTTACCCAAGTCTCTTTGTGGTGGTGATGTCCATCTTCATGTCCATGATCATCAGTATGTGCAACTGCGACAGCTTGTCCCATAATATTAATTTTCGTTACTAGCCATTGTGGCTAATGTTTCTTCAAATCTAGTTTGAGTAGCAGACCACTCATTAAATTCCTCTTCAGTCTCTACAATCATTACCGCTTGCATATTGTAGTGTGTAGCACCACATATCTTATTACAAAGCAGGTAATATTCAAAATCATAAGGATCTAATGGTACGTCGCCGTTTGCCAATGCTTCCTTACTTTTTTCAGTACGAATTTTATTTATTTTCTTGACCTTTTCAGTCATGAACTCAGTGTTCTTATAATCCTCAGAAGTTACCGTTGGTGTAAACTTAAATTGAGTCACCATTCCGGGAACTACATTCATTTGAGCTCTAAAGTGTGGCATGTAAGCCGAGTGCAATACATCTTGACTTCTAAATTTGAATAATACTGGTCGATCTACTGGTAAGTGAAGCTCGTTAGTCACAAAATCATCCATACCATCAGCGTCTGTAGGATCAATACCCAATTCATTTACACCTTCTTTAAAACGGACGTTAGCGTCACCTAATGTATTATCATCACCGCTGTACCTAAATCTCCAGTCAAACTGATAGGCATACACCTCGATAATCAAGGGATCATCATCTGTACTAGCGTCCATGATGTCATTCCATGAGAAAAGACCCCAAAGGATAAGACCAGACAGTACAACAACTGGTATAGCGGTCCATATGAATTCAAGGCGATCGTTGTCTGCATAGAAAAGTGCTCTAGCACCTTTTTTACCGTGGTACTTATAAGAGAACCAGTGTAATAATCCTTGAGTAAACACTTGAGTTACCATGATCACTACTGTGGTTAATAGTAATAGATTATCATATTCGGCACCATGATCAGATGCTGCATCTGGCAAAAAGTAATCTTGATAAGCAACGAAACATGCGATCATCATGATATACATAGCGATCACAAATATGAGCATGGCTTGACCATTCCACTTGTTATCAGTGTCGTTTGCGACTTCACTTAATTCTGTATCAGGCTCAGGTGCTTTACCTAGCTTGATAATTTTAGAGATCTGCCACGCAGAAATTGCAAGAAGGGCTGCAACTAGTATGATTAGAAATGCTGTCATTACAGTGTTTTTCTATATAATTTTAATAATGAAAATGCTTACTCTCGTCTAGGTATGGATCACCTTTGGCTAATAGTGGAGCCTTTGAAATAGTATGGAAAACATATAGCAAGAACACTCCAGCAAAGAACATAAATGCACCTATTTCTGGGAAACCAATAAACCATGACTCACCTACGGTTGCTGGACTCACCATAACGAATATATCTAGGTAGTGTCCTATGACGATAAATAATCCAGCGGTAACTACAAACCAATTAACACGCTTGAAATCTGAATTCATAAGAATTAGCAATGGGAATAAGAAGTTGATCGCTACCATACCAAAGAACAGTAAGTTGTAATCTTCAATTCTTGTCACAAAATAAGTTACTTCTTCCGGGATATTTGAATACCAAATCAACATGAATTGCGAGAACCATAAGTAGGTCCAGAAAATACTGATACCAAACATGAATTTTGCTAAATCATGTATATGTGAATCGTTCACAAACTCTAAATAACCTTTTGATTTCAAGAAAATCGTTACTAAAGCTATAGTCGTAATTCCTGTCACAAACATACTAGCAAAAACGTACCATCCAAATAAAGTTGAGAACCAGTGTGGATCAAAACTCATGATCCAGTCCCATGCCATGATAGACTCAGTCACGATAAAGAATACTAGGAACATAGCACTGTGCTTGAATCCTTTCTTATACCATTTGATGTCACCTTTTTCAGCATCATCTTGTTTGAGTCCGAACTTTCTAATGTTCCATCTATAGATATTCCAACCTACTAGAAAGATACCAGCACGAATTAACCAAAACGGCACATTCAAGAAACCAGTCTTACCAGCGATGATAGCATCATAGGCTTCACTTGATGGATCATCAACACCAGCTTCCATCCAAGTGAATAGGTGATTTAAATGCAATCCCGAACACAATAAAATGATGAACATTAAGATACCACCAGGAAGTATATAACTGCTGATACCTTCCATGACTCTAAATAGTACCGGAGACCAACCTGCTTGAGCTACTTTTTGAATCGCGTAAAAAGCAAGTACACCTAATCCGATCATGAAGAAAAAGAAGCCAGCAATATAAATTGCCGCCCATGGTCTGTTTTGTAATTGATGATATACATGCTCTGCATGTGATCCTGAATGATCCTCAGCTTCGTGGGGTGTAGTGGTATGCGCGTCCTCAGGATGATCAACACTATTATCTGTAACGTATCCAGTCTCCTTGTGAACATTCTCGTCGCTTGTAGCACTATGATCATCATCGACATGAGAACTTCCATGTGCATCATGATCTGCAAGCATTTGCTCAACCTCTTGTTCTGATCCAGGAACGTTGAGGAAACCTATGACGGTAAAAGCAGCACCTACCAGCATCAGAATGACGGCAAATACTTTTAGTTTGGTAGTAAGAGTGTACATATATTCTTCTATATCTGTCTAGCGCGAGGCGCTATTCTATAATCTCTAATTATTGTCAATGTTAGCGTCAGATTCTACATCTGCTGGCTCGTCATCCTGTAAGGCTGGCGATAGCTCAGTGGCACCACCATCTACAGCATCATCATCGTCAGAAGCATCATCACCATTTACTGCTGGAGTCAATGTTTCCATTAATGTATCCTGCTGCACTGGTTTTCTTTCTTCTTTAAGAAGATCTGCTCTTAAGGCTTCTACATAGTGTGTGATTTCCCATCGCTCTTCAATACTTGTTTGACTTGCATAAGATCCCATGGTATTGATACCATAGTACAACACGTGATAGATGGAACCTTCAGTCAAAGGACGTGCATCATAACTAGGCACGCCTAGGATTTTCTCAGTTTCTACCAGATGACCTACTCCATTACCATTTTTACCGTGACAAATTGCACAATATAAATTGTAAAGAACCTGACCGTTAGTCAAATGCTCTTCAGTTAATGGTACTGGGTTCTTTAAGTTCGCTTTCGCGGAAGCGTAGCCCTCATTATCATCATTATAATCATACGGCATCCATCCTCGAGAGACGGTTCCCTCAACAGGTTTTTGAGCTTCTACATTGCCAGGAAAAACGTCACCTTCCGAATAAGTCGAGTAGCCAACATCTTCATACATATTAGGAAAGTACTGCGAGCTGCGGTTAGATTTTGCGTTTACCGACTTTTCTGCCTCTCTACCACCACAAGAAGCGATGATGAAACTAGCACAAGCCAATAATGCGATTTTAAAATATGTCCTCATTAGTGATCTTCGTTATCGATTAATACTAGTTCTACTGCGCCAGTATCGTACAAAAATTTGGTGATGGATTCAATGTCCTCGCCGTGAGCATCAACTTCCATAAGAAAGTGATCGTCAGTTGTTCTTACATCAGGATTTTCAGCTTCCTTAAAAGGCCATAATCTACTGCGTAAGTAAAAGGTAATTACCATTAAGTGAGCTGCAAAAAATACCGTAAGCTCAAACATGATAGGCACAAATGCAGGCATATTCTCTAAGTAAGAAAAACTAGGCTTACCACCTATATTCTGCGGCCAGTCCTCAATCATGATATAGTTCATCATGACGGTTGCTACAGCTAGACCAACAATACCATATAAAAAAGCGTTGATGGCTAGTCGTGTATCTGCAAGACCCATTGCCTTTTCTAGTCCGTGAACAGGAAATGGGCAAAAAATCTCTTCAATGTGATAATGCTGTTCTCTAATTTGCTTTACAGCTCTTAAGAGAATATCATCGTCATTGTATAATGCGTGTATCTTTTGTGTCGCCATAATAATTATTCGCTTGGGTGCGCCATAGGGTCACCGCTGGCTGCGTTTTTGTTAGACGTCATTTTATTTTCTCTCAATTCCTTGTACTTGTTACCACTCGACTTGAGAATGGACTTCACCTCTGCTTGAGCAATTACTGGGAATGTTCTAGAGTATAATAGGAACAATACAAAGAAGAATCCTATCGTCCCAATAAAAATACCTATATCAACAAATGTAGGTGAGAACATGGTCCATGATGATGGTAGGTAGTCACGGTGCAATGAAGTCACGATGATTACAAAACGCTCAAACCACATACCGATGTTTACAACGATCGAGATGGCAAAGGAGAAAAGAATGCTTGTTCTTAATTTCTTGAACCACATAAACTGTGGAGAGAACACATTACATGTCATCATCGCCCAATACGCCCATGCATAAGGTCCTGTAGCCCTGTTTAAGAATGCGTACTGTTCGTACTCTACTCCTGAATACCATGCAACGAACAACTCTGTTATGTATGCCACACCAACGATGGAACCAGTAATCATGATAACCAGATTCATTAATTCAATATGTTGGATAGTGATATAATTCTCAAGGTGACAAACTTTACGCATCACGATAAGAAGTGTGTTCACCATAGCAAAGCCTGAGAATACCGCACCAGCAACAAAGTATGGTGGGAAAATTGTCGTGTGCCATCCTGGAATAACCGATGTTGCAAAGTCAAAGGATACGATCGTGTGTACGGAAAGTACCAGTGGCGTTGCCAAACCTGCAAGTACAAGAGAAACTTCTTCAAAACGTTGCCAGTCCTTAGCACGACCCGACCATCCAAAAGATAATAGTCCGTAAATTTTCTTATTAAAAGGAGTGATAGCTCTATCGCGTATCATCGCGAAATCAGGAAGCAATCCAGTCCACCAAAACACTAAAGAAACCGATAGGTACGTGGAGATTGCGAATACATCCCAAAGTAGCGGCGAGTTAAAGTTCACCCATAAAGAACCAAATTGATTAGGGATAGGTAGTACCCAATAAGCCAACCATGGACGACCCATGTGTATGATAGGGAACAATCCTGCCTGAATTACCGAGAAAATGGTCATTGCCTCAGCAGATCTGTTGATCGCCATTCTCCATTTTTGACGGAATAACAATAGTACTGCTGATATAAGAGTACCAGCGTGACCAATTCCTACCCACCATACAAAATTGGTAATATCCCATGCCCAACCGATGGTTTTATTCAAACCCCATACACCGATACCTGTAGATATGGTGTAAGTGATACATCCTATTCCATAAAGAAAGGCTACCAGTGCAATGGTAAATACAATCCACCACTGTTTATTAGCAACGCCTTCTACTGGCGCGGCAATATCCTTAGTCACATCAGAGAATGTTTTGTCTCCTGTAATTAAGGGTCTTCTTATGGACGCTTCATAATGAGCCATAGTGTCTGATTAGTTTCTTAATTAATTATGCGTTATTTCTAACCTTAACTTGATACATCACATTAGGCTCTGTACCTACTTCTTCAAGTAAGTGGTACATACGGTCCTGTTGCTTCACCTTATATATTTCTGATTCCTTATCGTTGATATCACCAAAAGTAATCGCACCGTTAGAACAAGCATTGGAACATGCCGTTGCAAATTCACCATCCTTGATCATACGACCATCCTTCTTGGCTTCGAGGATTGTCATTTGAGTCATTTGAATACACAAAGAACATTTCTCCATTACACCACGTGATCTCACAGTTACATCTGGGTTGATGACCATACGACCTAGATCATTGTTCATGTGGTAATCAAACTCGTCATTACCATTATACAAGAACCAGTTGAAACGACGTACTTTATAAGGACAGTTGTTAGCACAATAACGTGTACCTACACAACGGTTATAAATCATGTGATTTTGACCTTGGCGACCGTGTGATGATGCAGCTACTGGACAAACCGTCTCACATGGAGCATGGTTACAGTGCTGACACATTACTGGCTGGAATGCTACCTGTGGATTATCTGCAGGTATTTCCAACTCACCAAATCCACCTAAAGATCCATTATCACCAAACAATCCTGTAAATCCATCTTTCTTAGACTCATCATCCTCAAAACTATCTGTAGAAGAATAATATCTATCGATACGCAACCAGTGCATATCTCTTGATTTTCTTACCTCGCTCTTTCCTACGACTGGCACGTTGTTTTCTGCGTGACAAGCTACTACACACGCTCCACATCCAGTACAGGCATTAAGATCAAGTGACATGTTAAAGTGATGCCCTACGGATCTGTCAAAACTTTCCCATAAATCAACATCTGGTGATGTTACGGGTGTCTCAATGTGATTGAGTGATACCTCTGGCATAGGATTGAATTGATCCTTATCACCGGTTCTATATGTTTCAAGATCGGTCTCACGAATAATATCGCGACCCATCATAGTGTTTTGTAATTGCGTACATGCAAATTCATGTACTCCAGAAGCAACGCTCATGCTTACTGGCTGCACGCTCATTCCATCCTTGTAGAACGGAAATGCATTTACACCAGTTTGCATTTCTTCTTGAATACCATCCTTTTGACCGTATCCTAAAGCAATACCAATGGTGCCTGGTGCTTGACCTGGCTGTATCAATGCTGGCAAAGTGATTTCCTTACCGTCCATTTTTACAGTAACGTTGCTACCATTGAGGGCACCGTTTGCCACGTTCTCATTTTCTATACCTAGCCTTTCAGCATCCTGCATAGAAACGGTAGCATAATTATCCCAAGTAGTACGAGTAATAGGATCCGGTAATTCCTGCAACCATGGGTTGTTAGCTTGTGTACCGTCACCTAGCGCAGTTTTAGTATAAAGGACTAATTCAAAATCAGAGGACTTGCTACTGCTATTAAGTTGACTTAGTGCAGCACTTGCAGTCATAGATGTTCCAGCATCGCTGGACGCATTCTCAGATGTTGCATTTGAACTGTAAAAACCATCTTGTAATGCCTGATTCCAGCTCGCGCCATTCCCAGTTGATGTTTCTTTTAAATAATCCTTGTATGAGGTGTCGCTACCGGACCAGACTAGCAAGGAATCCTGCATCTGGCGCGTGTTGAATAATGGCTTGATAGTAGGCTGCATCAAAGATACCTGACCGGACTTGATTTCTGCGTCACCCCAAGCTTCTAGGTAGTGTGGTGTAGTTGCTACAACATCACTTTGCTGTGCAGTTGCATCAAGACGTGATGCAAATGACACCTTTAATGGTACATTTTTGTAAGCTTTCGCGAAAGCGTCACTATCATCATAGCTATAAACAGGATCAACACCAGCGACCATTACGGCACCAACGCGACCTGCTTGCATATCTTCAACTAGTTGCTGTACTTGCTTGCGGTTTCCTTGACGTGATAGAATAGGTGCATCGATAATAACGATTGTGCTACCTAAACGCTCATTGATTTCTAGTGTCAATTGCTGTGCAGCCTGATCTGGCAAACCACATAAAACGACACCTTTACTACCAGCGCGTCTCAATGATTGAGCGGCTTGCTCAACAGCTTTGGCAACTTTATCAGAAAGATTAGTTGATGATCCACCACCAACTACTTTGCTATATAGAGCTGCAATAATTTGTTTTTGCTCCGTTGGAGTTACAGGGTAACGCTTATCGGCGTTAGCACCAGACAATGTCATATTTGCCTCAAACTGTACGTGGTGAGACATCTTGCCATTCTTAGGAATGCGTGATTGGGAATAATTCTTGTCAAAGTTTCCACCTTGCCAGTCTCCTACAAAGTCTGCACCTACACCAACGATACATTCTGCATCCTCAAAATCGTAATCTGCAAGACCACGCGTGCCATACTTTGCCTCAAATGCATTGAGAGCAGCATCTTCACCTACTGTATCAAGAATTACTTGACGAGCGTTAGGATAAGCAGCAGCAAAATCTGCGACCAATCTCTTGATAGAAGGACTCGCATAGGTCTGGGTTAACAGAACTACATCTTTACCAGCCTGTGCGTTTAACTCTTGTTTTACTTTTTTATCTACTTGCTCCCATGTAGCTTCCTTACCGTCAACTAATGGAGATTGCAACCTGTTATTATCATAAAGACCAAGAACTGATGCGTGAACACGCGCATTTGCATGACCGCGATGCTCTGTATCTCTATTGCTTTCAATCTTTATCGGGCGACCTTCTCGAGTTTTAACTAGAATGCTGGCAAAGTCATAACCGTCTGCAATGGTAGTTGCGTAGTAGTTTGACATACCAGGAATGATGCGGTCTGGTTGCACCACATAAGGCACTGAGTGAATCACAGGTCCTTCACAAGCTGCTAGTGAAGCAGCTGCGGTACTAAATCCTACATACTTCAAGAAGTCACGACGCGTTGTCGCAGAATCTTCCATAACAGCATCATCGCCTAGAAACTCCTCAGTAGGCACGGCAGTGGCAAACTCATTTTGCTCGAGATTCTTGATCATCTCGTTGCTCTCGTCTAGTTGCGCAGTGCTCTTCCAGTATTTTTTTGTAGTAGCCATAAAATTCTTAAGCTATAATATTAATAGTGGCACTTACCACATTCAAGTCCTCCTAAATCTGCGATGGTCAATTGGCGACCGCCACGCTTTTCAGATAGTTCCTTGTGAATTTCCTCGTAATAACCGTTTCCTTGCAGATCAACATTTGTCTCTCTGTGACAGTTGATACACCAGCCCATCGTGAGTGGTGAATACTGATACATGATTTCCATTTCCTGCACCTGACCGTGACAAGTTTGACAGGCGATATTTCCAGCCTGCACGTGTTGTGCGTGGTTAAAGTAGGCAAGATCTGGTAAGTTATGAATACGCACCCAACGAACTGGTTCTTCTTCACCAGAATAAGATTGGGTTTCTTCATCCCAACCTACGGCTGCGTATAATTTTTGTATCTCTTTGTTATAATCAACGCCGTATTCATTGATACCTTCTTGATAGGTCTCGTTAGCCACCTCAGCAATTTGTTTGTGACAGTTCATACACACATTGAGTGATGGGATACCAGCGTGCTTAGACTCACGTACACTTGAGTGACAGTACTTACACTCGATCTGACTTACACCAGCGTGAATTCTATGCGAGTAATGGATTGGCTGTACCGGCGCATAACCTTGATCAACACCAACTGCCATTAAAGCACCGTAAGCAAAATATGCACTTGCCAACAATAAGAATACAGCAGACACTAGTACTAAAAATTGATTCTGAATAAACGCTTGCCAGATTGGAGTTCTAGTTTCAGCTTCTTCATCTTCAAACTCTGTTTGAATACCGTTAGCCTCAGCAAAACGCTTCAGCGTTTTATTAACCGCAAACAGCACGACAATAAGCACCACAAGTACTAGAGCGAGAGCACCTAGAACGATATTATTAGTCATGGTCGTATCGACCGGAGCTAATTCCGCTTGAGCTTCTGGCCCCAAAACCTGAGCTACTGGCTTAGGTGTGTTGGTATAGGCAAGGATATTATCAATATCCGTGTTTGTTAAATTGGGAAAGGCATTCATGTTAGACTGCCCGTACTCATTGTAGATCTCATTTGCCTGCGCATCACCACTCGCGATAAGTGCAGCACTATTCTTAATCCACTTGTACAACCACTCGCGCTCACGACGCTTAGTTACTTCAAATAGAGCTGGTCCTGTCGCACGTTTGTACAACTTGTGACAAGAGGCACAATTGGATTTGAATAATTTCTCGCCTGCAGCGGCGTCACCTATAGTGTCTTCTTCAGGAGCAGCTTCTGCCTCAACCGGCATTGCAGGCTCACCGTCAGAGGTGTCAAGATCCTGAGCAGCTGATTGTAACATAGAAAAAGTTACAAAAACAGATGCTAGAACAAACTGCCAGACAGAAAGATGTAATTTCTTATTTATCATCTCGTTTAATGATTATTGCGATAACTTTGGCACGATAATCACAGTGTTTTACTGTGTTATTAATGCTTTGCAAAAATAGGTCATAATTGCCATAAAGTTTGTAGGTCAGTATCAAGAAATTAATTTATAAACGTTCTAAATAGAATTTTGCTTTCGCGAAAGCAAACTCGTCAAAAACCTTACTATGATTACAAAAACCCTAAAAAACCTCTTACTAGTTGGTTGCGTGCTTTTTACAGTACAAGCCACCTTTTCCCAAGCTACCAAAAAGTTAAATGAGGCCACCATCGAGAAGCTCGTAGCGACTAAAATCGACATGGATAAGGCTGGACAGTTTAACGATCGATACACCATATATATTTATCAAGGTGATGTGCAAAAAGCCAATTCTACCAAGTCTAGATATGACAACCTAGGCCTGCCGTGGAAATCTGAATTGAAATATGAAGAGCCTAATATGAAAGTGTATGTAGGAAAATATCGCAGCCGTCTTGAGGCAGAAAGAGCACTGCTAGAAGTAAGAAAAGTATTCCCAAATGCCCGAGTATTGAAGCCATAGTAAAAACATCACAATATAAAAAAGCCCTACTGATTGATTCAGCAGGGCTTTTTACTTTTTAACTTCTCTTGTAATTATAAGGTTTTTCTTACCTCAACCTCACGGAAGCTTTCTATTACATCGTTCTCTTGAACGTCGTTGTAATTCTTGATCTGGATACCACATTCATAACCTTTGGCTACTTCCTTGACATCATCCTTGAATCGTTTAAGTGCTGCCAGCGTACCTGTGTAAACTACCACGCCGTCACGTATCAATCTCACACCGCTATTGCGATAGATCTTGCCGTCTTGAACCATACAACCTGCGATAGTACCGATTTTGGATATCTTAAACGTTGCTCTAACCTCAGCAGATCCTGTGATCTCTTCTTTTAGCTCTGGAGACAACATGCCTTCCATCGCATCTTTAAGATCATTGATCGCATCATAAATGATCGAGTACATACGGATGTCCACTTCTTCCTGCTCTGCAACCGCACGGGCATTACCTTGTGGTCTCACGTTAAATCCTATGATGATCGCATCAGAAGCGCTTGCCAATAGGACATCACTTTCAGTAATCGCACCAACTGCCTTGTGTATGATATTCACTTGAATTTCCTCAGTTGACAGTTTCTGGAACGAGTCAGTCAATGCCTCGACAGATCCATCCACATCACCTTTAAGGATCAAGTTCAATTCTTTAAAGTCTCCGAGAGCGATACGACGTCCTATCTCATCAAGAGATAGTGTCTTTTGCGTTCTAACAGATTGCTCACGCTGTAGTTGAGTACGTCTTGCAGCAATAGATTTTGCCTCACGCTCATCCTCAAATACATGGAACTTATCACCTGCTTGCGGTGCACCGTCCAGACCTAATATAGATACTGGCGTTGCTGGACCTGCTGCCTCAACATCATGTCCACGCTCATCTTGCATGGCTTTAACTTTACCATGTGTACGTCCAGCAAGAACGTAATCACCAACCTTAAGAGTACCAGCCTGTACAAGAATTGTACTTACATAACCACGACCTTTATCAAGGAAGGCTTCAACAACTGTACCTGTAGCAGGTTTGTCTGGGTTAGCTTTGAGATCAAGAAGTTCTGCTTCTAGCAATACTTTCTCTAACAATTCAGGCACACCTTGACCAGTTTTTGCAGATAGGTCTTGAGATTGGATTTTTCCACCCCAATCTTCTACCAGCAAATTCATATTTGCCAATGATTCTTTAATCTTCTCAGGATTTGCTACTTCACGATCCACCTTGTTGATCGCAAAAACGATAGGCACGCCAGCTGCCTGTGCGTGACTTATTGCCTCTTTAGTCTGTGGCATAACATCATCATCTGCAGCAATCACAATGATTGCAAGGTCAGTCACCTGTGCACCACGCGCACGCATGGCGGTAAAGGCCTCGTGACCAGGTGTATCGAGGAAAGTGATTTTTTGACCATCTTTCAATTGTACACCATATGCACCAATGTGCTGTGTAATACCACCGCTTTCTCCAGCTATTACATTTTCTTCACGTATATAATCAAGTAACGACGTCTTACCGTGGTCAACGTGACCCATTACGGTTACAATTGGTGCTCTAGGCTCTAATTGATCCTCGCTATCCTCAACCTCTGCAATGCTTTCTTCTATGTCTGCGTTTACAAAGTCCATCTCAAATCCGAACTCCTCTGCAACAATAGTCATGGTCTCTGCGTCAAGACGCTGATTCATGGTCACCATCATTCCTAATGACATACAAGCACCAATTACTTGGTTCACAGGTACGTCCATCATGGTGGACAAATCGCTTACCGTTACAAACTCTGTAACCTTGAGTTCTTTGTTTTCCGCTTGTTCAAGCTCTTGAGCTTCCACTTTTTCACGGTGAATATCTCGCTTGTCACGTCGGTATCTCGCCGCCTTAGATTTAGAAGATTTCCCTTGAAGTTTTTCAAGAGTTTCTCTAACCTGCTTTTGGATTTCTTCCTCAGTAGGCTCTGCCTTGACAATATTTTTTCTTCCTGTATTCGGTCCACGACGTGAACCGCCACCAGCTCCTGGTTTAGAAATACGCTTACGCTTACGCTTGTCGTCCTTCTTTTTAGGCTTTGCAAACTTAGAGAGGTCAATCTTCTTTCCAGTCACTTTAAGACCACCTAGTTTTTGATACTCGGTTTTGATCTTTTCTGGTTCGTCTTCAGTACTTGGAGCTACAATACCAGCTGGAGTGCTTGTTGCTTTTTCCTCTTCCTTTTCTGGAGCTTTCTCTGCTTTTACAGGTGCTGCTTCTTCTTTTTTAGCAACCGCTTTTTTACTAGCCGCTTTCTTAGGAGCATCTAGATCAATTTTACCCTTGACAACCGTCTCCGTTTTTTTAGAAGGTCTGTTGGATACCGTTTCTGGTTCAGCAACCGCTTCTTTAACAGCTTCAGCCTTTTTCTCTTCAGGCTGCTTGTTTTCAGGAACGTTGTCAACTGCTTTTTCCTTACCAGTAGTTTTGGTTGCATCGAGATCGATACTACCTACGGTTTTAGGACCAGACAAGGTCTTTTTAGCTTTGATGACTTCTTGGCGCTTCTGCTTTTCTTCCTGTTCCTTCTCACGTTGTATGCGCAGTTCTTCTTGCTCCTTGCGTCGCTCTGCACCTACTTCCTTAGAAGCTACCTTTTTAGTCTTATCGGTTTGAAACTCGTCTGCGAGTGCTTGATAGACGCTACTATCAATCTTTGTCGTGGGACGCGCCTCGATTTCAATTCCTTGGTCCTTGAGGTAGTCCACGGCACGATCTAGAGAAATATTAAATTCTCTAAGCACCTTGTTGAGTCTCATGTTCTTTACTTCGGCCATAAATACCTATGGGTTGTTTTTTTACTAATCTTCAAATTCTGACTTAAGGATATCTACAACTGCTTGCACAGTTTCTTCCTCAAGATCGGTACGCTTTACAAGATCATCCACATCTTGCTCTAATACACTCTTGGCAGTATCCAGCCCAATTTTACTAAACTCTTCAATCACCCAACCTTCAATCTCATCAGAGAATTCAGTTAGCTCGACATCTTCTTCTACACCTTCACGTATTACATCGATGTCATAGCCTGTCAATTTTCCTGCCAGTCTAATGTTGTGTCCTCGACGACCTATGGCTTTTGAAACCTCTTCTGGATTCAAACGCACCTCTGCCTTCTTAGTTTCCTCATTAAGTTCCATGGAGACAATTTTTGCGGGACTTAATGCTCTTGATATATATAACTGAGTATTTGAGGTCCAATTGATAACATCAATGTTCTCATTACCCAATTCACGCACGATACCATGAATACGACTACCCTTGACACCTACACAGGCACCTACTGGATCAATTCTATCATCATAGCTATCGACAGCAACTTTAGCTTTCTCACCTGGCTCTCTTACTACAGCCTTGACCGTTATCACACCATCAAAGACCTCAGGAATTTCATGCTCAAACAATTTCTCCAAGAACTTAGGTGACGTTCTAGACAATATAATGTTAGGCTTATTACCTCTCAATTCTACGCTTTCAATGATTCCACGCACGCTTTCTCCCTTGCGGAAAAAATCTGAAGGTATCTGACGATCCTTAGGCATAATAATCTCGTTGCCTTCATCATCTAGCAAGATAATGGCACGATGACGTATGTGGTGCACCTCTGCATTATACAACTCACCTTCCAGCTCTTTGAAGTGCTTGAAGATGTTAGTATTATCGTGTTCGTGAATTTTTGAAATCAAATTTTGTCTCAATGCAAGAATTGCACGACGACCCAACTGGATCAACTTCACCTCTTCTGCAACGTCTTCACCGATTTCATAATCAGGTTCAATCTTTTGAGCCTCAGTCAATGAAATTTCAGAATTATCGTCCTCTACTTCACCATCTGCCACTACCACGCGATTGCGCCATATCTCTAAATCACCTTTATCTGGATTGATAATAATGTCAAAGTTATCGTCCTCACCGTACTTACGCTTCAACGCACTTCTGAAAACATCTTCTAGGATCGCCATCAACGTGACGCGATCGATCATTTTATCATCTTTAAACTCAGAAAAGGACTCGATTAATGCGAGATTTTCCATATTCACTTTTAATTAAATGTTATAACAACTTTTGCTTGCTTAATATCCTTGTAGTCAATTGACCACTCTTTATCAACGGTAACTTTACCTTTTCCTATAGGTTTAGGCTCTCGCGCCTTCCAGGTAATGGTTACTTGTTTATCATCAGCTTTTTCAAGAGTGCCGGTCTCTTTTCTCTTATCGCGATCCACTATCTCTAGCTTGCGACCTACATTCTTTATGTATTGCCTATGGTGAGTAAGTGGCTTGCCTACACCAGCGCTAGTAACCTCAAGAGAGAAATCCATTTCTTCTCTATCTAATTGATGTTCAACCGCTCTAGATACAAAAATACAATCTGCTACCTTAACATCCTGATCACCATCAATCACCACTTTAATAATATTGCCAGAAGCAATGTCCAGACTAATTAAAAATAAATCTGGTCTCTCTTCAAATGCTGCATCCAGCAGCTCTCTTACGCGTTTTTCCACTCTATCTTATAAAAAGAGGGGACTTTATGTCCCCTCATATTTTTCAAATACGCTGCAAATATAGTATTTTTTTAAGGTTCTGCAATAGATGTTGTTATGCTGGTTTGTTGGCATAAATTGCTTTGAGTGGAAAAGAGTTTTAGGGATTACGCTTTCGCGAAAGCGTAATTATTACAAACGTCCTGCAATAAAAAACCCAACTCCTTTGAGAAGTTGGGCTTTACTAGTTGTCCCACAAGGACTCGAACCTTGAATGACGGTACCAAAAACCGTAGTGTTACCATTACACCATGGGACAATAGCGGCTGCAAATTTAAAACTTTTCTGTTTTCTTGCAACAGTTTTTGATTTTTAATTTTGCAGCGGTCGTGTTCCTTACATCTCAAATAAAGGCGCGGCCTGTGATAATATTAGTATTTTAGCCGTCGTTAAATATGAGCATGAATTTTTCTTATAAGAACCTCAATATAATATTAGGCTGGACGGCCTTTAGTGCATCACTTATCATCTACTGGCTCACGATTGAACCAACGGTAAGCTTCTGGGATGCAGGCGAGTATATCACTACTGCTACTAATCTTGAGGTAGGGCATCCACCTGGAGCACCACTGTACCAAATGATAGGTGCAGCACTTAGTATTTTTACTACAGACGCCTCGCAAATCGCACTAATGGTTAACATGATGGCGGCTTTTGCCAGTGCGTTTACCATACTGTTTATGTTCTGGTCGATTACATTGTTACTCAAGCGACATATATTAAAGGACGATCGCGATGATTTGATGATCTTAGGATCTGCTTTTATTGGTGCCATGGCGTTTGCAGTTTCTGACAGTTTCTGGTTCAATGCCGTCGAGGCCGAGGTTTATGCGCCAGCCGCACTCATCATGGCTGGAATGTTTTATCTAGGACTTTTATGGGAACGGGACATGCATGAACCGCGTGGTAACAGATGGCTCATATTGATATCCTTTATAATAGGACTGTCCTTTGGGGTTCACTTTTTGGGAATACTCACCATTCCTGCGATTGGATTATTGTGGTACTTCAAACACTATAAAAAAATTACTGTCAAGAATTTTATTATCGCCAACATTGCCGTGATAGCGGTTTTATTATTTGTCTTCAAGTTACTGCTTCCTACGACGCTATCTGTTTTTGGTTATCTAGAAGTATTCTTTGTCAACTCAATCGGGCTACCGTTTAACTCTGGAACGATCATCGCACTGTTACTGGTTGTTGGGATTTTTGTTGGGATCATTACGCTTTCGCGAAAGCATAACAAACCTATTATTAACACTGCTGCATTATGTATTCTATTTGTACTTATAGGATTCTCTAGCTGGACGATGCTACCTATAAGAGCCAATGCAGGAACACCTATAAATGAAAATAATCCCAATGATGCGCGTGCACTTCTAGCCTACTACAATCGTGAGCAATACCCATCACCAGCATTGTTCTATGGTGAATCCTTTACTGATATCTACGCAGGCCTAGATCCTGATGAGCCTTATGTGGATGAAAAACCAAAATATGAGAAGGATCTAGAGCAAGGCAAGTATGTGATTGTCAATAATTACAAGGACGCCTTGCAAAACACGCATGACGACCACAAGGGATTTTTCCCGCGCATGACTGATGCCAGCCGTGCCAGTAACTATGTTGATTTTATGGGTGGCCTGGAGTATTCCATCAAGCCAGGCTATCAAGGCAATCCAGACTTACTAGGCGCACTCGACGAGTACCAACGGCAGTTTGATCGTGGCCGCATGACTTCAAGTGAGTACATCAATACATTGACGCAGTTGCGAGAATTCATTGATATTAAGAAACCTAGCTTTGGCGATAATTTGAGGTATGCGCTGCAATATCAAGTTAATTACATGTACCTGCGCTACTTCATGTGGAACTTCGTAGGTCGTCAAAACGACGTGCAAGGCATGTGGAATCGCTATGACGGTAACTGGCTGAGTGGTATTAAATTCATTGACGAACTACACCTAGGAACGCAAGATGAGCTAAGTGAAGACATGCTAAATAATAAAGGGCGCAACCTTTACTTTTTTCTACCATTGATTCTCGGGATCATTGGAGCCGTCTTTCATGCTAAAAAAGATCTCAAATCCTTTTATGTGACCTTGATTCTATTCTTGTTTACAGGACTGGCCATTATAGTTTATTTGAACCAGAGCATGTTCCAGGTGCGAGAACGTGATTATGCCTATGTGGGTTCGTTCCTAGTATTTGGTATGTGGATAGGCATGGGCGTTTATGCTTTGTACGATGCTTTGAGAGAATACAGTAAGCATCCAGCTGTCAAAGTACTCACGCTGGTGACTTGTTTTGCCGCCGTACCGCTGCTCATGGGATTTCAGAATTGGGATGATCACGATCGATCAGAAAAATATACAGCGCTTGCCAGTGCCAAAAAGTATCTGGACAGCTGCTTACCCAATGCCCTCATTTTTACCATAGGTGATAATGATACATTCCCTTTATGGTACGCTCAAGAAGTAGAAGGCTATCGCACTGATGTGCGTGTAGTTTGTACGTCCTTATTGAGTACCGATTGGTACATGGATGATATGAAGAAACAGGCTTATGAAAGTGAGCCAATACCTAGCACGCTTACTCATGACAAATATAGCTATGGTACTCGTGATGCTTTGTGGTATGCGGATAAGGAGCGTATTCAAGAACGCTTTAGACAAGCACAAAACAACCCTAACTACATCTTTCCAGATACCATGCAACTTGCGGACTGGATGGAATGGGTAGCTAGCGAAAGTAAAATCACTCAAGAGGCCATGCAAAATGGGCACATGGAATACACATTCCCTACAAAAAATGTAGTGATTCCTGTCAATAAGCAAAATGTCATAGAAAGCGGCGTTGTTAAACCTGAAGATGCCGACTTGATCGTTGATGAGATCGTAATTAATATTGAGAGCAATTTGGTGTACAAGAACCGCATGTTCATGCTTGATATTATCAATGCAAACGACTGGAAACGTCCTATTTACTTTTCTGGTGGTGCCTTTGGTGATGAAGATTATATCTGGATGAAAGATTACCTGCAGTTGGATGGTAATGCGTATCGTCTAGTACCTATCTACACGCCACCGCAGGATGCTCGCAATCCATTTGATATGGGCCGTGTGGATCCAGACTATGCCTATGAAGTAATTAAAGGATGGGATTGGGGAAATAGCGGCAGCAGTGAGATCTATCACGATGTGGAAACAAGACGCAACAGTGTAGGTTACCGTAGCAATATCACCAGAGCCGCGCAAGCACTCATTGCAGACGGTCAACTTAAAAGAGCAGAGGAAATTCTTGACCTGGGAATGGATAAAATGCCGTTGGATTATTATGGCCATTACTCGATGATTGAACCCTTTGTGTCTTCTTATTATGAAATAGGTAGTACAGAAAAGGCTTGCGAGCTATTAAGTCGCACGATTTATAAATATCAAGATGAGATCGATCATTATGCTGCCCTTAAGCTTGAAGAGCAAGTAGGAACGGCTCAGGAAATCATCACTGCTGTTGAACGCTACAGAGCGCTGGTGCAAACCTCAATTACCTATAATGACGATGTCATGATCCAGGAACACCTGGATAGATTCAATGAGTATGTACTGATGTTCCCTAGGTTTTATGACCGCAGTGAAATGTTGACCCTAGAGTCAAGCGACGTTCAAGATTCTGCAAGTGATGCTTTGTTACAATTGCTGGAAAATGATATCGATAATGCCGATGCACAGCGAGTTATTGAACCTGTGACAACTGATACGGCACAATAATGCGTTGGTATCCAGATCGCATACCTGACTGGATATCATCGTTATTTCCTAATTACACTTGGCACAAAAACAGGTCAACTAAAACAATTTATTTGACCTTTGACGACGGGCCAACGCCTATAGCCACTAGTTATGTGCTAGAATTGCTAGACAAGTTTAATTTCAAGGCTACATTCTTTCTTATAGGTGATCGAGCACAGCGATATCCTGAATTAAAACAGCAATTAATAGATCATGGACACTCCATTGGGAATCATACTCACAATCACCTGAACGCTTGGAAAACTTCAAATAACGAGTATCTAGATAATGTAGCTTTCGCGAAAGCTAACACCAGTAATAAATTATTCAGACCGCCGTATGGTCGGGTCAGACCAGGCATCACTAACGCCTTGATTAAGGAAGACTATGAGATTGTTTTGTGGGATGTATTGTCAGGCGATTTTGATGTTTCAAGAACAGCAGAAAGCTGTCTGAAAAATTTAATGAATGCCACTCGCAATGGTAGTATTATCGTTTTTCATGATAGTGATAAAAGCTATGAGAAATTGCAAAAAATCTTACCTAATTACTTCCGTTGGCTGAGAAATCGAGGATATAAAAGCGCTAGGCTTTAATCTAGCGTGCAAACTGATTGAGCAAGGAAATAAGTGAACTACCATCTTGTAAACCGCTTTGACGCCATTTCATCTCACCATTTTTATAGATGATGATGGTAGGAAGGCCTTTGATACGCAATGCTTCAGACAACTGCGGGTTTTTATCTACATTAATCTTTATGATACGTGCCTTATCACCTACAGCGGCTGCCACATCTCTAAGCACTGGATGCATGCTAGTAGAATCGTCGTTCCAGTCTGTAAAAAAGTTGAATAATACAGGTACGTTTGTACTTATCAATTCACCAAATTTTGACATAATCGCCTTTTATTAGTAAAGTAAATGTAAGCAATATCATCGATTTCGGTAATTCACATTATTGAATGCGCCGTTGATTGATCATTATTGATTAACCTCGCTTTTTAAGTTTTATAACTGTAATTTCTGGCCAGATACCAGCACGTCCAGAATAACCCAAAAAACCAAAACCACGATTCACATTCAAGAACCTGCCATATTCTTTATAGATACCAGCCCACTTTTTATACACAAACCAGGCAGGACTTAGTTTGATCCAGCCAGGAATCTCGATGCCCATTTGCATACCGTGCGTGTGACCGCTTAGGGTCAAGTGAAAATTAGTATCGTTTTCTTTGACCTGCGCATCCCAATGCGTTGGATCATGAGAAAGTAACACCTTGAAATCTTCATTTTGCAGTCCTTGTGATGCTTTTTCTAGATCACCATATTTTGGGAAACGGCCACCACCCCAATTTTGTACACCAACGATCTTTAAAGAATCTGCACCTCTATCGATGGATACATTCTCATCAAGCAATAATCGCCAGCCCATGTTCTTTTGAATGTCAAAAAGCTCTTGCAGGTTAGCTTGTTTTGCCTCTGGTGTTTCCCAGCTTGCATAATCGCCATAATCATGATTACCCAGTACAGAAAAGACACCATCGCTGGCAGTAAGCCTTGAGAAAATATCTTCCCAGCCGTACAACTCACTACTCACATTATTTACTAGATCACCTGTAAACAAAATGACGTCTGAAGCTTGTTTGTTGACTAGGTCGATCGCATATTTCACTTCTTCCTTATCATCAAAGGAACCCACATGAATATCACTAATCTGCGTGATTGTATAACCATCAAATTGCTCAGGTAAATCATCAAAGCTAAGCTCATAATTGCGCACTTGATAATCATATTTCCCCTTAAATGCACCGTAAAAAATCGCTCCAAAAGGCAGTGCGGCAACACCCAATCCTAACATGGATAGAAACTTGCGCCTGCTAGGTAAAAAGCTACTGTTGCTAGCTGCATCTAAAGTCACGCGATTCCAGATTCCCGCAATCAGCCTATAAATGTCCTCACCTAGCATGAACAGGACAAAAACAACTTGTGCGACAAATACAGCGAGGAATAAAGTAATAGCAAAATCACGCGCACTAGACGCTTGCGATCTATCTGGATTCAGGTAAAATTGCAATACGATATTCAGGATCACGAGAATGGTTGCCGCTAGATAAATCCATTTTGCCCAGTGACCACGTGATAGCGTACGCACCAATTGAAATGCATAAAACTGAAAGCCAATAACGATTAGTAAGGTGATTATCCATCTCATGCTGCGAAACTACTATCTACAAGCATGTTAACACACCAGCTGGTTCTTAAGGTTGTCTTAAATACAACTGGCATACTTGTTATAGACGATCAAGTGTGGTACGCCATTTGAATGACCATTAGAAAAAGATATATGCGTTTTTTCAGCACCATAATAGGTATCCTAGCCTTAACTATCACCTCATGCACTGCCGCAGACGATGCCGTATCAACAGCACCTATCACCAACTTACCAGCCGCTATTGAGAAAAATGCAAGCTATGGTAATCATACACAACAAACCTATGATTTGTACCTACCTGCAAACCGTAAAGCAAATACCACACAAACTATCGTACTTCTGCATGGTGGTAGTTGGGTAAGCGGTGATAAATCAAGCATGGACTTTATGGTACAGCGCATTCAATCCAGCTTACCCAATCATGCCATCATTAATATGAACTATCGACTCGCAAATGGCAGTACGGTAAAGGCATTCCCTAATCAGTTAGAAGATATTGAATTGATGCTTGACACACTCCAGGAGCAAAGTGGCAGCTGGCAAATAAGTGATAAGACCACCTTGTTGGGTGTGAGCGCTGGCGCCCATCTATCGTTATTATATGCTGCAGCTTATGATGAGAGTGATCAGGTAAATAAGGTGATAAACATCGTAGGTCCTACAGATTTTACCGATGATTTCTATGCTGGTAATCCCAGTTTTCAATTTATGTTCAATGCGTTGGTCGATGTGCCTGCTTTAAACACTAATGATCCAGTGACTGCGGTAAGCCCAGCGCAACGTATCACCACCAGCATGCCTGCCGTGTTTAATTTCTACGGTAATCAAGATCGTCTTGTCGCCTTGAGCCAGCTAGAATCTCTGGAAAAAGCTCTTGACCAGTTTGCAATTCCCTATGAAAGCACCATTTATGATGGTGGTCATGCTAACTGGAACGAGAGCCAGTTGCAGGATCTTGAGGACAAGATTAAAAGCTTTTTAGGTGGTTAGAGGATTGATAATGATTACGCTTTCGCGAAAGCTGACTCACCACAAACCTCTTAACAACTTCACCTGATTTTACCCAACCGCATTGGGTAGTAATACGGCAGTAAATTATCTTTAACGTTCATCAAAAATTACTGCTTTGACAAACGACGGCACTGACGATAAACGACTGTTTTTACTGGATGCATATGCACTTATTTTTAGAGGATATTATGCGCTGATCAAGAATCCACGCATCAATTCGCAAGGCATGGATACCAGCGCAATTATGGGTTTTACCAATTCGCTGTTTGACGTTATACGCCGTGAAAAGCCAGAATATCTGGCAGTAGCTTTTGACAAGGAAGGCAGCGCAGAGCGTACGGAGCTTTATGAAGATTATAAGGCCAATCGCGACGAGACACCTGAAGCCATACGCATCGCGATTCCTTACATTCAACGCATTCTCAAGGCGATGCACATTCCTTATATCATGGAAGCCGGTATCGAGGCAGATGACCTGATAGGAACGCTGTCAAAACAAGCCGAAAAGGAAGGCTTTACCGTTTATATGGTGACACCAGACAAGGATTATGCTCAGCTGGTTTCAGAAAATATCTTTATGTATCGTCCAGCGCGCATGGGTAATGGTATTGAGATATGGGGCATTCCTGAAGTACAGAAACGCTTTGAAGTCGAGCGACCAGAGCAAGTCATTGATTATCTAGGTATGATGGGCGACGCTAGCGACAATATTCCTGGACTGCCTGGCGTAGGCGATAAAACAGCCAAAAAATATCTCAAGGAATACGGCAGTATGGAAGCTTTGCTAGAAAACGCCGTAAATATTAAAGGAAAAATAGGTGAGAAAATCCGCGACAATGCAGATCTGGGCAGGCTTTCAAAACAACTCGCGACCATCAAGCTGGATTGCGACGTGACCTTCAATGCCAAAAACTACACTCTGGACGATCCAGATGTCGAGGCCGTCCACGAGATCTTTGACGAGCTGGAATTCCGCAGGGCGAAGGAAACGCTGGCCAAGATTTTTTCAAAAGAATTAGTTACTGCTGGCTCAAGCGGTGTTGGTAGCTCTTCATCGAGTTCAGATACGGCTGGTACTGGACAATTTTCACTATTTGACGCTCCAGGATCAGGAACCAAGGCAGAGGCTCAAGCTACCGGCCGCCAGACTCTTGCCACGACAGATCACCTATATCAAGTCGTTCAAGAAGGCATGGGAACCAAGCTATTCTTGCAAAAACTGATGCAACAAACAAGTGTCTGTTTTGATACCGAGACTACTGGTCTGGATCCACTGGCTGCACAACTTGTTGGGATTGCCTTTTGTTGGGAGAAAGGCAAAGGATATTATCTGCCTTTTCCAGAAGATCGTGATGCTGCGCAAGCCATTGTTGACCAGCTTAAATCGTTCTTTGAGAGTACCGACATTGAGAAGATTGGGCAAAATTTAAAATACGACATCAAGGTGCTGGACAAGTATGGCGTTGATGTAAAGGGACCGCTTTTTGATACAATGCTAGCCCATTATTTGATCAATCCAGACATGCGTCACAACATGGACATTCTGGCCGAAACCTACCTGAACTACACGCCACAATCCATCACAGAGTTGATTGGTAAAAAAGGCAAAAACCAGAAATCCATGCGCGATGTAGACATCGAGCAGGTCAAGGAATATGCTGTCGAGGATGCCGACATCACTTACCAACTCAAACAACACTTTGCACCGGAGCTAAAGGCGGCTGGTACCGATAAACTTTTTGCAGATATCGAGATACCACTCTTGCAGGTACTGGCAGATATGGAGATCGAGGGCATAAACCTAGATGAGGATTATTTGGGCACGCTTTCGCGAAAGCTAACTGAAGACATCGCATCATTACAGGAAAACATCTATAAGGAAGCAGGCGAAGAGTTTAACATCGGGTCGCCAAAACAACTGGGCGAGATTTTATTTGGGAAGATGAAGCTGGTAGATAAGCCTAAAAAGACCAAAACAGGACAATATTCTACCGCTGAAGATGTGCTGAGCTACCTAGCAAAAGACCATCAAATCATTGCTGACGTCCTCGAATACCGCGGACTTACTAAGCTACAGAGTACTTATGTAGACGCCTTGCCTAATCAGGTAAATCCTGAAACGCAGCGCATCCATACCAATTACATGCAAACGGTTGCCGCTACAGGTCGTTTGAGTTCCACAGATCCCAACCTGCAAAATATCCCGATCAGAACCGAGCGTGGTCGCCAGGTACGCAAGGCATTTATACCTCGTGATGAAAATTACACGCTACTCGCTGCCGACTACTCGCAGATTGAATTACGCATTATCGCTGCCTTGAGTGAAGAAGATAACATGATGGAAGCCTTTAAAAGCGGTGCAGACATTCACGCATCTACCGCTGCCAAAGTTTTTGACGTGGCGATAGAAGATGTGACGCGCGAGCAGCGCAGTAATGCCAAAACGGTCAACTTTGGGATTATCTATGGCGTATCGGCTTTTGGGTTGAGTAATCAAACAGATCTCGACCGCACAGAGGCCAAAGAACTCATCGATACATACTATAAAACATATCCAAAGCTGCGTGCCTACATGGATGATCAAGTAGCTTTTGCACGCGAGAATGGTTATGTAGAAACCGTGCTGGGTCGTCGTCGCTACCTAAAAGACATCAATAGTTCCAATGGTGTAGTGCGAGGCGCAGCCGAGCGTAATGCTGTCAACGCGCCTATCCAAGGAAGCGCGGCAGACATTATCAAAATTGCCATGATCAACATTCACAATAAGTTTGAGGAGCTCAACTGCAAGTCAAAAATGCTACTGCAGGTGCATGATGAACTCGTTTTTGACATTCACAACGATGAGCTGGATGACATGAGAAAACTCATCCAGGAAGAAATGGAAAACGCCTATAAAATGAGCGTACCGTTAGATGTTGAAGTAGGAATGGGCGAGAATTGGTTGGAGGCTCATTGATTGCCGCGGTGCGGCAATCAATCTCCGCGTAGGCAGAGATCTATTTATCAATTATCCACGAATTTTTCATGAAGATCGAATACAATCTGATCTCGAGAAGTTGCTTTCTAAGCAATCAATAATTCCGAAAGTGATCACTCCACGATAAGCTCCAATACTTGAGATCCTTGTTGTGAAACAACTCTTATAAAGTAAAGTCCAGATGATAAATTGCTTACATCGATGCTACTATTCTCAATGGTAGTGTTAATTCTGGATCCTGCGATATTATATAACTCAATCGTGGTGAGTTCTGCATTTGCTTTTACCTGTACGCTGTTGCTCGCTGGATTAGGATACAGTTTAACGGTCATCACATCTAGATCATCAATACTTGCTGTTGATTCTTGGTAAACACGCACGTAGTCTATCATCATCTCGCCACGAGAAAAACTAGGCTCTACCGCTCCAGAGATTCCGCCTAAAGCAACATTAAGCAATAAATACTGATCTGCATCAAACGGCCAGGTTCCCGCATCTTTTACTGTTGGATTATAAGTATAGAAAGGATCGCCATCGATCATAAAAACAATTTTTTCTGGCGACCAATTAACCGAATACACATGAAAATTCTCTGACACATCACTTAATACGGTCGACTTAAAGTTCTTAGTGTTTCCTGAACATTGATCACAAGGTGTATGCAGCGCACTAGATACGTGATTGGTCTGTCCTAAGCCATGTTCCATGATATCAATTTCACCGCATGCCGGCCAGTTGGCAGTCCCATATTGCTCATCCCAAAAACCGCCATCTTCATTTATATTCTTACCCAATGTCCATATGGCGGGCCAGGTGCCTTCACCAGATGGTAATTTGGCACGAACATCTACTCTTCCATAGGTGAAAGCAAATTTTGAATTGAGCCTTGCCGATGTGAAATCTTTTGTTTGATTTTGATCTGTGAATCTTTCTCGTTGCGCCACTATGTGTAAAAATCCATTTTCAACATAGGAATTTTCTATCCTATCTGTATAATGCTGTATCTCGCCATTGTACCAACTACCACCAGCAGGCAGCTGAGTTTGATGAAACCATTTATTACTGTCAATAGCATCCTTGCTGGTAGAATCAAATTCATCGCTCCAAACCAATCTATCATAAACTACATCTACTGGATCTGGATCCGGATCTGACACTGTGGAACCATCAATAATATCATCTAGGTAATACGTACCTGCTGTGTTCTCGCCTATATTGATGAATAAAGTGATGCGATTGTAAGAACCATTGGCGTTCACTACACCGCTACCATTACTGTATTGTGCGTTTGAAAAGTCAACCGATAGCTCTTGCCATGAATTAGCTGCAGCGCTTGTTGTAGTTTGCACCTCTACATCTGGGGCATTGCCTCGTTCTAGTTTTACCAAAACTGTATGACTATTATTATCGATGGAATAGAATTGGAAGTCTATTCTTTGATTAGTAGAAAGATCTATGGGCCGATTCAAGTCGAGGAAAAAACCTTGCGCAATCTCGCCGTTATTTTCAAAACGACCTACATCATTGTCAGCATCGTCAGGATCAGTAATTACCGAAAAAGTGGATCCGGAGAATCCAATGAATTGATCCCTTTGATCATCAAAATCTAACGGCATTTCTTGCGCCGTTGAAAATATAGAACTTAGGAATAATACAGATAGTGGCAGGAAGCGCATCATTATTGTAGCTATTTGCTCAAAGTTAGATCGAGTGGCGACCTATTACAAACAAATCACCTATACAAAACCACTACAGGCACGATATTAATTGTTTTCGCTTTAACCCTGGCAATGCAATTACCGGAGAGCGCTAATATTTGTATGCTTTATAGATCACAACAATTTGATTAGTTCGATTGCTAGTACTTGACCCAGCCAAAAAATTATCGACATTAATTGTAAATCCATCACTGTCAAAGGTGGTAAGCGATGCACTTATCAGTCCACTATTATCTTCTACGCCACTATTGTGTCCGTTATCGTGAATAGCCTCACCATTGTTGTTGGTAAACAAGGCAGCGAAACAATGTGATTCTGATGCATAAGTTCCTATACCATTAATACTAGAACCACTTATACCAGTTGCAATTGCTTGCTGATCGATAGCGCCAGAATTATTTTGAGCGTATCCAACAGTGAGTCCACCAGAAACCCTGATATCATTTGTGTTTGTAGCCAGCGTTCCATCAAGATTTTCTGCTGTCTTAAAACCAGCATTTACATTTTGTACTCTATTAATAGCGGTGAATTCTATAGAACTAGGTCTAAAGCCTACTCCTGTAATGACCTTGTTACCCGATGCATCAATCAACATTTTTCCAAAATGAACCTGTTTTTCATTGGCCGTCACCAATGGCACAGCGTCATTCACCAATTGGTTCCATTGAGTACCTGTCCAAAAATAAAAACCTGGGCTACCTACTGTATCACCAGTATTCCATACCATAGTACCAGCAGGAAGCGGCGTTGCAATAGCTGCTGTAGGATCTACTACAACTGGTGCTGCTGTTACAAGACTTGTAAGCTCTACTCTAGGAAGCAACACTCCTTGATTGGTAGAATTAATATCAAGTGCAGCTTGAGGAGTTATTGTGTTAATACCTACTTGTGCGTATGCTGTAGATACTAGAAGTAATAAGATAAAGATGGTAGGAAATCCTCTTTTCATTGTTAACTATTTGTTGATAACAAAGTTAAGAGACAACGCTATTCATCTGAATATTTGATTATTTAACTTTACGAAAACGATAATAATTAGACTAAGTGACTGTTTTCATAGATATAGTGCGTATCTATTTTAAACACTTATTGATAAATGTTATTTGTTTACATGCTGTAAACAAGCTTTATTTGAGTTGAAACACATGAAAAACGGGCTGAAAAGATCAATCGACACGTTAAATAGGTTGATCAGTCAATTTTGAATAGATAAAATTCTAAGTAGTTTACTTACATCATCGATGGTATTAAAATGAGCAAAACTCACTCTAATACCTTCGCCACGCAGTGAACACAAAATGTTGTTTGACCTAAGGCGCTGCATCAACTCTACGTCACCCTTTATATTAATTATGGATGAGTGCGTTTTTCTTTTCGCTAGCTGTGAATTGATCATTCCTGTATCCAATAGATGTTGCCTTGCATGTGAAGCTAGCTTTGCCTGTTGCAATTCAATATTTCTCAAGCCGTAATCAGTCGCAAACTGAATGGCGTGTTGCAACCCACCATAAGCGAGCAAATCTTGATGACCTGGCTCAAAATGTCCTATAAAACTACCGCGATCCTTACTGCCTTGGACACTATTAAAACCAATATGTGCTGGCTTGATGCGCTCTATCGCGTCCTCCTTAAAAATCATGTAAGCATTCCCATCGCCTGCATGTAACCATTTATAGCAACTTGCCGCTAGGATATCTATTTTGCTTTCGCGAAAGCTAAATTCAAAAGCGCCCGTAAACTGCGTACCGTCTGCAATCACAATCATATCAGGATATTGCACCTTGAGCTCGTCGATAAAATCAAGATCAATCTTGATACCAGTAATGTATTGAACCAGCGACAAAGCCAGCACATCTGGACGATGCTTGCGACAGGCGTCTGCAATGTGATCTTCTACCTTATGATCTAGCGTCGCATAAACGCAATCGAAACCTCGCGCCTGCACTGGCCAATTGATCGATGGATAATCACCGTCAACGAGCAGGAATTTCAACGATTTATCCATGCCGTCCAGTAACGTATTGAATCCTATGGAAAAGTTGGGAATCAGCGCGGTCAAATGCTCGTCTGCATCCAGGAACTGGGCTACTGTGGATCGCACATTGTCCATAAACCCAGCTGGATCGCTCCAGACTTCGCTACCTTCTATCGTCATGCGATGCAATAAATCGTTTTTGTACGCCTTTAAACCCGTACTCACCAGGCCGTGCGCCGCAGTATTGAGGTAAGTGTAGTTGTCCAGGACTGGATATAGCTCTTTTAATTTATGCATTTGATAAGGTAAATAATCTGTGGCGTTGGGTACATTTGATTATAAAAGTAACTCAAATGTTTAGCAACAAAAAAAAGCAAACACCTGGTATAGATCCAGATCAAAAAGAGATGATTGACAATGCCCGATTGCGTATCAAGCAAAAACGTGGGCTATTCTCTCATTTTATAGTATTCCTGGTAGGGTCTGTAGGGTTGATAGTGGTAAGCCAATTTTTCATAAAAAGTGAGATACCGCAATTACTGGGTATTGATTGGTGGATCTGGATCATTTTTGCATGGGCGCTTATTTTGCTGTATCACTTATTTAAAGTTTACGTGACCCAAAAACTTCTAGGACCAGACTGGGAAAAACGACAGTATGACAAACTAGTAAGCAAGCAACAGGATCGCATCAATAAATTACAAGGCAAAGTAGAGAAAGATTATCCACTGCCTGATGCCAAGGTCGTCATCACACCCACAAAAAACTACCGAGAAGTCACCATGATTGCCGCGGCAGGCAACGATGACGGTTTGGGAAAAGATGGGCAGCTTGTATGGCATTTACCTGATGATTTTAAACGCTTCAAGAGACTTACTACCGGGCATCATATTATCATGGGTCGCAAGACCTTTGACAGCTTTGATAAGCCGTTGCCTAATCGCACGCACATCGTACTTACCAGAGATAAAAGCTACACCAGTGATCATGCCATCATTTGCCATGACATGGATACCGCGCTGGCAGCAGCTAGTGATGATCCACAACCATTTATCATAGGCGGCGGCGAGATCTACAAATTGGGCTTGCCCTATGCAGACAAGATCGAACTCACCAGAGTACACGGCTCTTTCACTACCGACGCTCATTTTCCCGAAATTGATGAGTCCAAATGGAAACTGGTCAATAGCCTACACCACCCAGCAGACGATAAGCACAAGTACAGCTTTGACTATGAGACTTGGGTAAGGAAGTAGGTGACAGTTGACAGTTGACAGTTGACAGTTGAATGATAAATTAAAAATTCGGATTAGCTTAAATTCGCACTTACAAACAAATCACATGAAAGCATACGTATTTCCAGGTCAAGGCGCTCAATTTACAGGAATGGGTAAAGACCTATATGATAATTATGAGCAGGCGCGTACTTTATTTCACAAGGCAAACGAAGTTCTAGGTTTTGATATTTCAAAAATCATGTTTGAAGGAACTGCCGAGGAACTTAAAGAAACCAAGGTAACCCAACCAGCGGTGTTCTTGCACAGTGTTATTTTGGCAAGAGTCATGGGAACCAGCTTTAAACCGGATATGGTTGCTGGTCATAGTTTAGGTGAACTTAGCGCACTTACTGCAGTCGGTGCCTTGAGTTTTACCGACGGTTTAAAACTAGTTTCAGAACGTGCACTTGCTATGCAGGAAGCCTGTGAAATGCAGCGCAGCACCATGGCGGCTATTTTAGGATTACCAGATGACACGGTAGAAAACGTTTGTAAGGAAATTGAAGGAACCGTGGTAGCAGCCAACTATAATTGTCCAGGCCAATTGGTGATTTCGGGAGACGTACCAGCCGTAGAAATGGCCTGCGAAATCCTTAATGAAAAAGGTGCAAAACGTGCCTTGATATTACCCGTTGGTGGCGCGTTTCATAGTCCATTGATGGAACCAGCACGTGAGCGACTGGCGAAAGCCATCGATGCTACTGAGTTTGAGAAACCTATGTGTCCGATTTATCAGAATGTGACAACATTACCAGTAACCGCAACAGACGATATCATTACCAACTTAATATACCAACTCACAGCACCAGTAAAATGGACCCAATCCATTCAAGAGATGATCAAAGATGGCGCTACTGAGTTTATTGAAGTAGGTCCAGGAAGAGCTTTACAAGGAATGATCAAGAAGATTGATCGTGAGATTGAGGTGAGTCAGGCTGCGGTGTAAAAGTTGCCTAAAGAGATCCGAGATGGTAAAAGATTTATTTCATGGTCTAACTTATTGCCTTACAAAATTTAGACCTGTATTTACTGGAAAATAAGGCTCTATTGCGCCATTAGAACATTCATCACCCGTTATCCACAGACTTTCTAAAAGCATAAGCTCTAGATAAAGTGTTTTTCTATTGGTAAGCTGTTCGGTTTCAAGAAGAATTCCCCATTCATAATTTGCTTCGCACTCACGCCGATTATAAAAAAAAGAATAAGAACCATCTGGAAATAAGCTGTAGCCTATTCCAGAAAGAACTGCATTACCAGTTTGTCGTGTATCAATTATCAGATTATCATTTTCATCTCTAATCCTATAATCTAAAATCAGTGCATCAATTTCGTCAAAGATTCCATTATTGATTGTGTTTTTTGAAATAAAAACGTCAAATTTTTTCCGGCTATGCACAGCAGACCAATGACCTACAAAAACATCGAGGCTGTTATTACTATCCACGATTTTTTGAATATTCGCAGGAACAAGTCGATTTGAATCTGATAATATTTCACCGTAATCTTCGACAGTTAGCGTTTGAGAAAAACTAATTGTAATAACAATAAACAAAAAAGCGAATGCTAACGTCATCTTCATGCCTATGAAGATACCAAAAACATATATGGGCCGAAAAAGCTATTTAATTCAAAATAAGCTTTTAATTTTCTTTAAAGACCCTTAAATCTGTGTATCGACAAATCTAATTACTGCCTTACAAAAAGATAATCCTCTTGCCAAGGTAAATCTATCTCAGGAAGAGACTCGCCAATTTGAAGATGGCCTAAAAACTCAAATACCATCTCGCCTATCAACAGCTCTTGTCCTAAACTTCTATTGACAGCTGGCTTATGTAAGCTAATAGTACCCAAAGGACGGTCAACGTTTGGTATGTCTATTCTAAGCACGAATCTTGGTTCACCATCTCTGCAATTTTTAGCATTTAAATACCAACAATTATAAACTATGGAATTACCATGAATCAAATGAGCTCTACCCGATCTAGTGTCTAGTAAGTTCAAGCTGTTTACTTTTTCTATTCCATTTTGAACAAAGCGGTACTCACCTACCAACATATCTTTAAAACTTCCATTGAAAGGTACTCTTTCCTCTTTCTTGATAAATAATGTGAATTGATTATCACCATCATCATGGATCCAAGTACCTAAAAAATAATCCATCTCATTATCTAAATCCTTATAATAATTGCCAGAAACGCCGATATTATAAAAGTTGTCTTCCGATAAAGGTTCTGTTGTCTGAGAATAACATTCTACCATTGAGAATGTAAACAAAAACATAGTCAGTCTAACGATGTTCATACGATGAAGGTAATCAAATAGTATTCAATTACTTCACCTTAAGAAACGAGCAGAAAGTGGATGGTTTCGACACAATAAAAAAAGCGACCTCATCGAGATCGCTTTTCTTCTTACTTAAATATTCTAACGTTCTAACATAGTTTTCGACTATGCTCGAATAAGTATTGAAATCTATAATTCCAGCGCCTTCTTCACATCATTATCCATCAACAGTTCGATTGGGTTTTCTAACGCTTCCTTGATGGCAACTAAGAAGCCTACGGACTCTTTACCATCGATGATTCTGTGATCATAAGAAACGGCTAGATACATCATAGGCCGTGCAACAATCTCTCCATCGATTACTACTGGTCGCTCGATGATGTTATGCATTCCCAAAATCGCACTTTGCGGTGGATTGATGATAGGTGTGCTCATCATACTTCCAAAAACGCCACCATTAGTAATGGTAAACGTTCCACCTGTCATTTCGTCCACGGTGATGTTTCCATCACGCGCTCTTAATGCAAGACGTTTTACTTCTTGCTCTACACCTCTAAAGGATAGATTTTCAGCATTTCTAATTACGGGCACCATCAATCCCTTAGGACCTGATACGGCGATGGAAATATCTGCAAAATCATAAGAAATCATTTCTTTGCCATCAATCATACTGTTGACTGCTGGATACATCTCTAGTGCTCTTACTACTGCTTTAGTGAAGAAAGACATGAAGCCTAGCGACACGCCGTGTTTTGCTTTAAAGGAATCCTTATACTCCGTACGCAATGCATAAATCGCATGCATGTCTGCCTCGTTAAAGGTCGTAAGCATAGCCGTTTCATTTTTGGCACTTACCAGACGCTCTGCGACCTTGCGGCGCAGCATGGATAGTTTCTTGCGAGACTCGCCTCGTGATCCAGATCCTGGCGTTCCCATAGATGGTTTGCCGTCAGCTTTTACAGCATCGTCCTTAGTGATGCGACCATCACGGCCTGTACCTTGTACGCTCTTACTGTCAACGCCTTTCTCATCAAGGATTTTCTTGGCCGCAGGACTTGCGGTACCGCTGGCATAAGTTTCCTTAGCCTGCTTGGGCTGTGGTGCTTTCTCGCTGTTCTTCTTGTTTTTGGTATCCTCAAAGTCTTCTTTAAGATCTTCCTCGGCACTCTCGTCGCCGCCTTCATCACCACCTTCATAAGTTTCAGGAGCGTCCTCGACATCTTGAGAACCACCATTAGGATTAGGCGCTTCTGTATCAATCAGGCAAACAACCTCACCTACGGCAACGGCATCGCCTTCTTCTGCCTTAAGCGTGATAATACCGCTAGCCTCAGCTGGTAATTCCAGTGTTGCCTTGTCGCTATCAACCTCTGCAATGGCCTGATCTTTCTCGACCCAATCGCCATCTGCAACCAGCCATTCTGCTATTTCTACTTCTGTAATCGACTCGCCTGGTGAAGGCACTTTCATTTCTAGAGCCATAATATTATTTGTTGGTATTAAATACGTCTTCAATTATTCTTGCCTGTCTTGCCTTTGATCTGGTTGCACTACCAGATGCTGGCGCGGCGTACATGTTTCTGGAGCATACGCGCCAGTTTCTTGTTTCTTCCATGTGCAACAATAGGTGTGCATAAGCTCCCATATTGCGCGGCTCTTCTTGAGCCCATACGATATCCTTGCTACCGTATTTCTTGATGGTCTTCTTGATATCTGCCACTGGTAGCGGGAACAATTGTTCTACTCTTACTAGAGCAACGTCGTTACGATCATGTTCTTCTCTATATTCCAGTAGGTCATAGTAGAATTTTCCACTGGTGAATACTAGGGTTTTAGCTTTCGCGAAAGCGTCACCATCAACATCAATCACCTCTTTAAAACTACCTTTTGTAAACTCCTCAATCGGGCTCACTGCACGTGGCGACCTCAATAACGATTTAGGGGTAAACACGACTAGTGGCTTGCGGTAATTGACCAACATCTGGCGTCTCAACAGGTGAAACATGTTGGCTGGCGTGGTACAATTTGCCATAAACATATTGTCGCGTGCACACAGTTGTAAGTAACGCTCCATGCGGGCACTACTATGTTCTGCGCCTTGACCTTCATAACCGTGTGGCAACAGCATCACGAGACCATTCTGGTTTTTCCATTTGTCCTCACCAGCACTGATGTACTGGTCAATCATGATTTGCGCACCGTTTGAGAAATCACCAAATTGTGCTTCCCATATCGTGAGCGTTTCTGGCTGTGCCATCGCATAACCGTACTCAAAACCTACCACCGCATATTCTGACAGGTGTGAGTTATAAATCTCCATCTTTCCATCTGCATCCAGGTGGTTGTGTAGGATAAACTCGTTCTCGTGATTCTCTGACTTGACCACCGCATGACGGTGAGAGAACGTTCCGCGCTCTACATCTTGTCCACTCATGCGCACATTGTAGCCATCCTGCATCAAGCTACCGTAGGCAAGATGCTCGCCCATGGCCCAATCCATCTTGTTGTCATCAAACATTTGCTGTCTAGACTCCACAATTTTCTTGATCTTGCGTATGAAGTTTTGATCTTCTGGCAGTTGGGAAATTACCTTAGTAATCTCCTGTAATTTTTTCTTTTCAACGCCCGTTTTGACTTTTTTCATCATGGCGTCCTCGGTAGCGGTCTCATAACCATCCCATTCATCCTGCATGAACGGTGTGATGATGGTATTTTCCATCTGTCGTGAGGTAGCTAGCTCGTCTTCAAGACGGTCTTTGTAGACTTTCTCAAGCTCTTTTACCTTGCCTTTATCAATGACATTTTCCTTGAGCAACTTGTCGGCATAAATATCACGCGAGTTTTTATGCTTGCTAATTGCTTTATACAATTGTGGTTGGGTAAATCTAGGCTCATCACCTTCATTATGACCGTACTTTCTATATCCTAATAGGTCAATAAACACATCCTTGCCAAATTCCATACGGTAATCCAGCGCAAAGTTCATCGCGTGTACTACAGCCTCGGCATCGTCTGCATTGACGTGAAGTACTGGCGATAACGTAACCTTAGCAATATCTGTGGAATAAGTAGATGATCGACCATCCAGATAGTTGGTAGTAAAACCTACCTGGTTATTCACTACTAGGTGAATGGTACCAGCAGTTTTGTAGGCCTCGAGTTGTTCCATTTGAATCACCTCATAAACGATACCTTGACCTGCAATAGCAGCATCACCGTGCAATACGATAGGCAAGACCTTGCTGGCATCATCTGGTGTGTGCATGTCTTGTTTGGCTCTGGTAATACCTTCAACAACAGCACCTACTGTTTCTAGGTGCGATGGATTGGGAACAATATTAATATTAATGTTGTTGCCGTTATCTGTCTTGCGCTTACTAGTATAACCCAAGTGATATTTTACATCACCATCAAAAATGTCCTGCTCATAATCCTTACCATCAAACTCTGAAAAAATGTCTTTTACTGGCTTACCAAAAATATTAGTCAATACATTCAATCGGCCACGGTGAGCCATTCCTAACACAAACTGGTCAACACCTTTATCGGCAGCATTCTCGATGAGAGAATCCAGTGCTGGAATAAGTGACTCATTACCTTCTAGTGAGAAACGCTTTTGACCTACATATTTGGTATGCAGGAATGATTCAAAAGAAACGGCCTCGTTAAGCTTCTTGAGAATCTGTACTTTTTGATCTTTATTAAAGTCTGGATGATTATTGTTGCGGTGCAACCAACTCTGGATCCACTTTACCTGTTCTGGTGAGCGCACATACATGTACTCTACACCTATACTCTCACAATACACCTGCTTGAGGTGCGATATAATATTTTTAAGGCTGGTTTTACCGAGTCCTACCAGCTCGCCGCTTTCAAACTCTGTCGATAGATCTGCATCGCTCAATCCAAAATTTTCCAGATCCAACGTAGGCTGATATTGACGACGCTTGCGCACTGGATTGGTTTGTGTGAACAAATGGCCGCGTGTGCGGTAGCCATCGATCAATTGTACTACTTGAAACTCCTTACGCATCTGGTCTGGCACGCCTACAGATTGCTGGTCGCCAGCATTATCTCGATAAACTACCTGCGTCTCGCCATCGCCAGCAGACTCCATCCCAAAATCAAAGCCTTGAAAAAAGGCACGCCACGACGGCTCGACCTGATCTGGATTTATTAAATATTCATCGTAAAGTTGTGCAAAGTAGGCAGTGTGTGCTGCGTTCAGAAAAGAAAATCTATCCATAAAGTATTCGGGAATTTTCCCGCTTTCAATAGTTATTGCAAAAATAAAGAATTGCTCGTGCCCTAGGCAACCTTTTGTATATTTATAACGATTGCCCTAATATAGCACGCTATGAAGAATATTTCGACTTATGTCTCACTACTATTTGTGTTTTGCTTTTTTGCCGGATGCCATTTCACCTCTGCTCAAAATATACAACAAGATGGCAGTGATTTCTGGCAGCGTGTACGGTATGGTGGTAATATAGGGCTCAATTTTAGCAATGGATACAAGGCCGTGCAGTTGGCACCTCAGGCGATTTATCAAGTGAATCCACAAGTTGGCGTTGGTGTAGGTTTGAATGGTAGTTATGTAAAACGCAATTTTAATGGCGACAATCGGGATTTTTCCAGCACCATTCTAGGTGGAAGTTTAATAAGTATCTACCAACCTATTGAATTCATCCAAGTAAGTACAGACTTCGAACTACTACACGTCAATCAAAATTTTGAAGATGATGTATTTAGGGATGAGAATTATTGGGTGCCTGCCCTTTTTCTAGGAGCAGGTTATGCGACTGGAAACGTTGTTTTTGGCGCTAGGTATGATTTGCTGTACAATGAAGGCCGCAGTATTTATAGAAATGGACTGCAGCCATTTGTTAGGGTATTGTTTTAGGTAATTAATTAGACAATGCAAATGAATAGAATATTAATCTTCCTCGTGATAGGAATCACTTTTGCTTCTTGTAAACAAGGTAATGAAGAAAAAGCAGGACAAACCACACGAGAGACTGAATTCAAAAAAGTTGTTCGCGATGATTATCAGCTTTACAAACCAGCCAGTGAAATCAAGGCTGTTTTAATCCTTTTTGGCGGCTACCCAGAAGATGCAGAAGGCATTAAAAGAGAATTCCCGATTCTTGAGGATGCCAGAAATAACAGCATCGCAGTGATAATGTCCAACTACAACCAAAAGTTGTGGCTAGAGGAAAATGAAAAACGTCAACTCGCAACCAGTCTGCAGGATATTTTTGAAGAACATCATTTACCTAGTGAAAATGTAGTTGTTGGAGGTTATTCTAGCGGCGGCGTGGTGAGCCTATTGATCAGTGATTTTATTATAGGACACAAACAATTTTATATCGACCCAAAAGGAGTGTTCATCGTTGACTCGCCTATTGATCTAGAGGTATTATATAGAACTGCCGAGAAGAATATTGAAAGAGACTTCTCTGAACCTTCCATTCAAGAAAGCACCTGGCTATTAAAAGAACTAGGAAGCGGATTAGGTAATCCAGATGAACATATTGAAAATTATGAGCAAAGTTCTATTTACACCTATAGCACTGGTAATATTTCTAATTTGAAGAAATTAAAAAAGACCAAAATCAGACTTTATACGGAGCCAGATACCCTTTGGTGGCAAGAAAATAGAATGGCCTCTTACGATGAGACCAATGCATTTTATATCCAGGATCTGCACAGGATTCTCACCCAACAAGGCTATAACAAAGTAGAATACATTCCAACTGTCGATAAAGGATATAGAGCAAATGGAATGAGGCATCCACATAGCTGGTCTATTGTCGATAAGGCCGACTTGATAGACTGGATTCTAAATTGAACATATAATGTGTGGCCTGTGGATAGGATGGCTATGTAACTAGTTAGCCTTACGCCTGTACAAATCATATCCTGTATTGAAGTTCTGGACCGTACTTCAACGTGTTTCTTGCAATGGGTTTTTAATGATTACGCTTTCGCGAAAGCGTAACCCAAAAAAACTTAATTCTTACATAAACTCTTAAAGCCTTTACAACGGCATCATAAATAATGATTGCAATTAACAGTTTTTAAGCCAGATGAACTTATGTTAATACAGTATTAGTAAACCTAAGTATCTATCATCATAGATTGTCATCAAAATCAAAATAACAACTATGAAAAAGATATTTTTAAGCATGCTTGCCCTTTCAATGGCGATCACAGCATGTAATGACAGTAAGAAAAAAGACAACGCGTCAAATGATACCGAGTATAATGAAGACGCTACTGGCGATTCAACATCTGAAGATATGGATACTCAAGAAATGAGTCGTGAGGATGCAGAGCGTATGAGTAAAGATATGCGTGATAATGTCGAGGTAGATGACGAGGACAATGTGACGATAAAAAGTTTTGCCGAGTATGGTGAATTGCAAACGCAGGTAAGAAACTTATCTACTAAGCCTGATTTGCGCGAGGACATGGTAGGTATGGAAGCATATAATGCCTTTGAAAAATTTGTGGCTAATATGCCTGCATATTTAAAGACAAATGCTGTCATGAAAGAGGTACAAGACACACGTGTAGCCATGGATCGCTTTAAGGCAGATCTTGAGGATGAAAGCGTGTCAAAAGAAACGATGAAGAGACACCTCATGAAAGTAGAGACTGCAGTTGAAGATCTTAATGACGAGATTGCTAGTGTACGTCAAGGTCTTGACGCGAGTGATATTGATTATACGGCGTATAATGATTTTGCAACCAATGTAAATTATGGTGATAACGGCCTAATCTACATCACAGGATTTGATGCTTTTAATCAAGCACAAAGAGATTACATCTTGATGAGAGATGGTGATATGGATGAGAAGATGAAGTATGAGACGTCACTTAAAAAAGATTTCAAAGCACTAGCGCAAAACATTCCATCTTACCTACTAGTAGATGATGTAGAAGATGAAATTGAAGATGTACAGGAAGAAATTGCATACTATGAGAAGTACAAAAATGACAAATCAGTAGATGCAGAGCAACAATTAGAAAACCTTGAAGAAATCGAGGAAGCTATGTATGATCTTAACAGAGAGCTTGTGAAAGCAAGAAAAAAATATGTAGATAACCGCAAGGATGCCATTGAGGAATTCATGGAAGAATTTAATGACGATGATGGCCGCAGCATGGAAGCACGCTTAAAAGATGCTACCGAAGAATATAATGAGGAGATTGAGGACTAATCGTTCTCTTTAAAAATTAGGATACCGCTTGGACTATTGGTTCAAGCGGTATTTTATTTTAATCCATTCACGAGATAAGAAACCTAGAACGATACCATGTTCTAGGTTTTTTTCTTGGACGTCTGCGAGATAATAGAGTTGCTGCAATTTAGGATCATTATCCTCAATCGCCTCGCTAAGTAATTCTATTAATTCATTAAGAAACTCATCAGGACTTGCGGCTTGGACAGCCTCAAATCCAGATCGTTCTAGATCCTTATTGACTTGTGCGCGGTAAATGGCAAAGACTTGATGTTTCTGTTCAAGTTTAGATTGAATGGTGATGAGATTCATGGCTAGCTTATACGAGACATCAAATCCTTAGAAAATGCAGCCAGCATCTTTTTATGATCTTGGCTTATGTCAAGCGTCTCGATAATTTCTAATGCATGAGCCGTATGCTTTTTGATAGCATCCAACGTTGCCTGTTTGCCACCGCTGGCATCAAATAGCTGTTTTGCTTTTTCTTTTTTGGCGTCAATTTGCTCGTCTGTTTGTGTAGCATGATCAACGCTGAACAAGGCTCGCAGCTCATTGGTATAAGTCGCATTTGCCTCACTCATCAAGTATAAATAGGTCTTTTTATTCTCGCGTATATCGCCACCTACTTCTTTGCCAAAGGTCTCTGGATCGCCATAAGCATCCAGATAATCATCCATTAATTGAAAAGCCAGACCCAATTCAATACCATACTGATACACACGCTGTTGCTCATTTCTATCCTTGCCTGCGATAATGGCACCCATTTGCAAGGCACAAGCCACGAGAACTGACGTCTTGAGCTTGATCATGAGCAGGTACTCGTCTACCGTGACATCATCTCGCGTTTCAAAATCCACATCATACTGCTGCCCTTCACAAACCTCAAGCGCTGTTTTTGAGAAAAGTGTCATGAGCGATTTATAGGTCGCATCCTGATAAGCATTAAAGGATTGATAGGCCAGTATCATCATGGCATCGCCACTTAATATGCCTGTATTCTCATCCCATTTTTTATGTACGGTAGGCATACCCCGACGCAGCGGTGCGGCATCCATGATGTCGTCATGCAACAAGGTAAAATTGTGAAACACCTCAACGGCAACGGCAGCATCAAGCGCCTTGGTATAATCTTCTCCATACACATCTGCTGCGAGTAAAGTCATTACCGGTCGCAGTCGCTTACCGCCTAGATCAAGGATATAGTGTACTGGATCGTACAATCCTACTGGCTTTGTTTGGGTAATTGATTTCTTGAGATAGGCTAGAAAAACCTCACGATAGTCATGGATGCTGGTCATGATTCAAAAATAAGTCGTGGCAACCAACCAGCCATCATAAGTCTCATTCTCAATGTTAAAAGATTGTAAAACTTAGGAAACTTTGATCGTTTCTAAAGTTTCCTATACGTATTTTTGCCGCTCAATTAAGCAATGGAAGTCAAAGAACGCATACTAGAAGAATCCATGGATCTGTTTCTCACGCTGGGATTCAAGAGTGTTACCATGGACGAGATTGCCTCGCGATTGGGTATGAGCAAGAAGACCTTGTACACCCATTATCGTACTAAGGGTTCTCTGGTGGATGCAGCATCCGTTAATTTTTGTGAGCATGTATGCAACGGCGTGGACGACATTAGCGCGTCAGAAAGTGCCAATCCCATCGAGGAACTTTATGATGTCAAAAAGTTTGTCATGCAGCAGTTGCGCGGTGACAATACCTCACCCGTTTACCAACTCAAAAAATATTATCCAGAGGTACACAGAAAAGTCGAACTCATGCAGTTTGACCACATGGACAAATGCATCAAACGCAATGTAGAGCGCGGCATTGAACAAGGATTTTATCGCGACAATATTGATGCGGCCTTTGTGGCGCGCATGTACTTTGTAGGCATTCAAGGCATCAAGAACATCAGCATTTTCCCTGCTGAGGATTTCCCAGTGAATGACCTCTACGATCAATATCTAGAGTACCACTTGCGCGGCATCGTGACACCAGCTGGCCGTAAAATATTAAATGAACTAACCGACACAAACCACGAGTAATGAGAAGTACAATTATAACGGTGATGATTTTGTTTGGTTACGCTTTCGCGAAAGCGCAATCCACCACAGACACTACTGCACCGCAATCCTACAGCTTTACCCTAGAAGAGGCGATCAATTATGCGCTGGAGAATAATTATCAGGCTATTAATGCCAAAAGGGATATCGCTAAAGCGCTGAAGCAAAAGTGGGAAACAACATCGACCGGATTACCGCAAATCAATGGCGAGGCTGGCTATAATTACAATATCAAGATTCCTCAAACAGCCTTACCTGCACAAATTATTGATCCAGATGCACAGCCAGGCACTTTTGTCGCGGTACCATTTGCTCCACGTCAAAGTGCTAATCTCACTGCAACACTTACGCAACTCATTTTTGACGGTTCTTATATCGTGGCACTTGAGGCATCACAGACTTTTCTGGATTTTAGCGAGAATGCCAACAATAAGACAAAACTAGAGGTGCGCAAAGGCGTCATCAATGCCTACGGCGGCGTATTGCTGGCTCAAGAAAATGTGGATATTCTATCTAAGAATCTAGAGAACCTACAGGAAAACCTCAACGAGACTGAAAAGATTTTTGAAAACGGTCTCGCCGAAGAAGAAGATGTAGAGCAATTACAAATTACAGCACTGCAATTACAAAACCAACTTAACAGCGCACAGCGACAGGTAGAGATTGCCATGGACATGTTTCAGCTAGCGCTAGGCATCGACCTTGCGGCAGATGTTGCGTTGAGCGAGGACCTTGAAAGTCTTGCTGTAAAAACCATCGATCTGGCCTTGACTGGTCAAAACCTGGACATGGAACAAGCAGTAGATTACCAGATCGCCTATAATTTTACTGAACAACGCAGGCTGGAATACAAGTTGGAACGTGCTAAGGCGCTGCCTAGAGTAAGCGGTTTTGTGAATTATGGTACACAGGCGTTTGACGAGGATTTTGTCTTTTTTGACAGCAGTACGCCATGGTTCCAGCAATCTACTGCTGGTTTAAGTATTCAAGTACCTATTTTTAGTTCGCTAGGTCGCACCGCTCGCACCCAACGTGCAAAGATTGCCTACGATCAGGCTCTTACCGACTTTGAGCGCACCCAACAAGAGATCAAACTCAATTATGAGAGTGCACAAAATCAATATCAACTGGCCATTGACACCTATTTGACTAACAAGAAAAACCTTGCCCTTGCAGAGCGCGTTGAGAACAAAAACCAAATAAAATTTCAAGAAGGTATTGCCAGCAGTTTTGAATTGCGACAGGCGCAAACACAACTGTATGCCGCACAAGGCGATTACTTGAACAGCATGTTTCAAGTAATCACCAATAAGGCAGCACTAGAAACCATATTGAATACACCAGAATATATTATCACAAGAGACTAACCATACCACCATAACAAGATTATCATGAAACATTTAAGCATCCTTATTATAAGTACTGTATTACTAGCGTCTTGTGGCGGTGGTGAACCCAGCGTTGACGAGTTGATTGCTGCTGGTGAGACAGATGCCATTGCACAACGCAAGACAGAGTTGCTCAACCAGAAGAAAGAGCTGGAGAATGAGATACGTTCCATTGAAAATTACATGGACAATAACGCTGTGAAACGTGCTGGATCACTGGTAAGCGTCAAGACAGTTAACGACACGCTCTTCAAGCACTATGTAGAACTACAAGGTAGCGTGGACACAAAACAAAATGTCACATTAATGCCAGAGATGGCTGGAGTACTGACTCAGGTTTATGTTAAGGAAGGACAACGCGTTTCTCGTGGGCAGCGATTGGCTCGCATTGATGACGGTGGCCTTGCACAGCAAATCGAGCAAATGAAAGTCCAGTCAGAGCTTGCCAGAACAACTTATGAGCGTCAAAAGAGACTTTGGGATCAAAACATAGGGTCAGAGATTCAATTCCTACAGGCAAAAACAGCCTATGAATCCCAGCAAAGTGCCATACGCAGCATGCAGCAGCAATTGGCCAAAACAGTTGTAACAGCACCATTTTCTGGCGTCATCGACGATGTAATTACAGAGCAAGGAAATACCGTGACACCAGGAATGACAAGACTCATGAGAATTGTCAACCTAGATGACATGTATATAGAGGTAGAAGTTCCAGAGACCTACATCGCAGATATCGAGGCAGGAACGGACGTTGAGGTCGAGTTCCCAGTGTTGGGTAAAACCATGAACAGCAAGGTGCGCCAGACCAGCTCCTTTATCAATCCAGCAAACCGCTCATTTAAAATCGAGATTCCTGTAGATAGTGAGAACGGCAATATCAAGCCTAATCTTACCGCGAGGCTCAAAATCAATGACTACACTAGAGAAGACGCTATTTTAATACCGCTTTCCGTGATAAGTGAAAACTCAAATGGTGAGCAATATGTTATGGTGGCAACAAATCGTGAGAGTGGTGAACCTTATGATACCGCTGTCGCGAAAAGGAGATTGATAAAAACAGGCAAAACAAGCGATAACATGATTGAGATACTAAATGGTATTCAAGAAGGTGATCAAATCCTTGTTGAAGGTGCGCGCAGCGTGAAAGAAGATCAGGAAATCAGAATTAAAGCATAAGCAATGGCTAAGAAGAGCGAGAAAGAATTCGGTTTATCATCATGGGCGATCAATAACTCAACGGTGATATGGATCATCATTGCGCTGGTTCTAGTTTTGGGACTGCAAGGCTATTTTGCCATGCCGCGCGAGGATTATCCAGAGGTAAAAGAGACTAAGATCTACATATCAAGCGTCTATCCAGGTAACACTGCCGAGGATATTGAACGATTGATTACAGAACCGCTTGAGGACAAACTCAAGAACTTGTCAAATGTGGTAGAGATTTTATCTACATCACAAGAAGATTATTCCATTATCACTGTAGAGTTTGATGAGAAACTCACCGTCGAGGATGCCAAGCAAAAAGTAAAAGACGAGGTTGATGTAGAAACTTCAAATGAGGACTGGCCTACCTTCAATGGTGCCAAAATTGAGCCCAACATCTTTGATCTCAAGATGAGTGAAGAGATACCAATCATGAACATCAATCTGCGAGGCGACTACACGGTACGCGAGCTCAAAACGTATGCAGAATATCTAGAGGATGAGATTGAAGGATTAGATCAAATCAAAGGAGCAGACATACGCGGTGCGCAAGAGCTTGAGGTAGAAATAGCGGTTGACATTTATAAAATGACCGCAGCACAGGTAAGCTTTGATAACATCATCAATGCCGTAAGCGGTGGTAATGCTACCATGAGTGCCGGTAATATAAAAACTGAAAGTCAGCGACGCACGATCAGGATTCTAGGTGAGATTACTAGACCAGATCAACTGGAGCGATTTGTCGTCAAAAATGAGAATGGTCCTATTTACCTTACTGATATAGCCGAGGTTTCTTTTAAAGAAGAAGACAAGACCACCTATGCTCGTGAGAGCGGTGATCCAGTAGTGATGATCGATGTCAAGAAACAATCTGGTAAAAACACTATTGTAGCGTCTGAGAGCATACGTGAGATTATCGCACAATCTCAAATTGAGGAAATTATACCGCAAGATGTGTCGATAACCGTGACAAACGACAATTCCAGTCGTACACTTAATCAAGTAGATGACCTGGTCAACAACATCATATTTGGGGTCATACTCGTTGTCGTTGTATTGATGTTTTTTTTAGGTTTTCGAAATGCCCTTTTTGTAGGTTTTGCGATACCTATGTCCATGTTGATGAGCTTTATCATCTTAAATGGATTAGGCTACACACTCAATACCATGATCTTATTTGCCATGATTATGGGACTAGGAATGCTAGTGGATAACGGTATCGTGGTGGTAGAGAATGTCTATAGATTGATGGATGAAGAAGGCATGCCGCGCATGCGAGCAGCCAAAATAGGTATAGGCGAGATCGCCGTGCCTATCATCATATCGACACTAACGACGGTAGCGGCATTTGTACCTATAGGATTATGGCCTGGTGTTATGGGAGAATTCATGAAATATTTCCCGATAACCTTGTCTGTCGTTCTAGGTAGTTCTCTAATCGTCGCGATCTTTTTCAACTCTATGCTTGTATCAAAATTCATGAGCATTGATGAAAAGGTTATCCCAACAAAAAACCTATGGTGGATCACTGCCATTATGGGTGGAATAGGTTTACTGATAATCATTTTTGGTGGTGCCGTTCGCGGTATAGGTTCTATCATGGTAGTAACCGTTATTTTATTGTGGTTATATAAATATGTGATTAAAGGATGGGCAACTGGTTTCCAGAACAACTTTCTCAAGTCACTTGACAATGCCTATGAGCGATTCTTGAAATTTGCCTTGCGCGGTAAGAAGCCTTATTTCTTTACAGCAGGTATGGTGGTCATGTTCTTTGGAGTGTTGGCATTGTACTTTGGTTGGTCGGTAGCTTCTGGGCGAACCAAGGTGGAATTTTTCCCAGAAAACAAGCCTAACCAGATCATTGTTTACATTGAGTATCCACAGGGAACAGCAATTGAAAAGACTAACCGTACTACAAAACAAATTGAGGAAGTCGTCTATGATGTCATCAATGATGAAGAGTACATAAAAAATGGTCGCAACTTTCTTGTAGAGAGCACCGTATCCCAAGTAGGTGAAGGTGCTGGTAACCCGCAAACTGATGGTGGATCTGCGGCAGAGATGCCGCATAAAGCAAAAATCACTGCTTCCATGCGTGAGTATAAATATCGAGATGGTAAGGACAGCGAAGTATTGCGCAAGAAAATTCAAGAAGCAGTTCAAGGGCGTTTCCCAGGTATCGCTATAAGTGTGGAGAAAGATCAAGCTGGACCACCAGCTGGTTATCCTGTAAACATCGAATTGCAAGGCGATGACTATTCAGAACTTATCGTGACTGCAGAGCGCATGGTGAAATTTCTCAACGAGAAAAACATCGCACCTGTTGACGAATTAAAAATTGATGTGAATAAAAGTAAGCCTGCTCTACAAGTAAAAGTAGATCGTGAAAAAGCTGGTGAGCTAGGTATAAGTGCTGGACAAGTAGGTATGCAATTGCGTAGATCTATTTTTGGAGAGAAAGCTGGTGTTTATAAAAAAGATGGTGAGGATTATGACATCTATGTACGCTTTAATGAAGACGATCGCTATGACCGCAGCGCCTTATTCAACCAACGTATAACTTTCAGGGATATGGCGACTGGCCAGGTCAAAGAAGTACCGGTAAGTGCAGTTACCACTACAGAAAATGTTTCAGGATTCAGCGCGATAAAGCATAAGGATAATCAGCGTGTCGTTACTGTTTACAGTGCACTCAAGCCAGGATATTCTGATGCTGGTGCGGCCGTTGCTCAAATCCAGAATGAGATGCTGGACTTTGAGGATCTACCATCAAACATCGATATAGATTATACAGGTCAACTAGAAGAGCAAAATAAACAGCAGGCCTTCCTTATGACAGCTTTAATGGGCGGTCTTGCCTTGATATTCTTTATTTTGATTTTCCAATTCAGTGGTATATCAAAACCTACAATTATAATGATATCCATCTTCTTGAGTTTTATAGGTGTATTCCTAGGGTTGATGGCAACAGGATGGCCGTTTGTCATCATGATGACCATGATGGGAATCATATCGCTAGCTGGTATTGTGGTTAATAATAGTGTAGTACTGATCGATTACGTGGACATTTTGAAACTCAAGCGCCGCGAGGAATTAGGTATTGATGATGACAAGTACTTGATAAGTAAAGAAGATGCGTTTAAAGCCATCGTTCAAGCCGGTAAAGCCAGGTTGCGTCCAGTAATCTTGACGGCGATTACCACGGTTTTAGGATTGATACCGCTGGCGATAGGATTAAATATTGACTTCTTCTCACTATTCAATCAGTTTGATCCTAAAATTTATATGGGTGGTGACAATGTGATTTTCTGGGGTCCGCTAGCATGGACGGTAATCTTTGGATTGTTGTTTGCGACGTTCCTTACCTTGATCATCGTGCCAGTGCTATTATATCTTGTACATAGAGCCAAGCTGAGATTCCGCAGGAAGTTTGGTGATCAACCAGAAGAAGGTGAAGAAATTGGCGAGCGCACTGCTGCTTAATACTGTATTGACTTTAAAAATAAAAATGCCTCGCAATCACGAGGCATTTTTTTATGATTAACTGCCAGCAACAGGAGATCCAAATATACCAACAGCAAGCTCCACCCAAACAAGAGCAAGAAGTATGACTACCACAAAAATGAACACAAATGAGCGGTAGCCTTTTCTTCCTAACTTATTACGTATGATTTGGATGGTGACGGAACCTGTAAAAAACAATAGAAAAGCCACCACAAAGTCCATGAGCGACCAATTTACCTCATCTGTAAATTGCATAGCGATGAATGGTACTAACAGTATGGCGAGACAGGATAATACTATGGTTATGAACTGTCGTCCTGTAATAAAACTTGGTGTTGTTTTTCGTGGGCTCACTTGCAGTAACAAATTAAAAAACTAGCGATCCAGGTAATTTGTTTTTAGGCCGTTTAGAATTTAGCTTTCGCGCCTGCCTATCGGCGAGGCAGGAAAGCGTAATCCTAAAACACCTATTCACTCTCGCTATCCCGATCAAATCGATTGACATCGTACTCAGTGTAGTACTGCTCTGCAATCTGGATAACGGTATTGAGTAGATCACGAGTTTCAAGCAGCAGTCCAAAGTAAAGCGTAGTGTTTTTAGGCGATTCGTCAGCGTCCTTGGTTCGTTTTACTTGCTTTTCGATTTTGTGATCCACCAGCACAAGAATCTCTCGCTTTTTATGAATAACGGCCTCTAGTTTCCCGAACTCCTTAGCAGAGAAGATTTGTTGAACCTCGCCAAAAATATCTTGAAGTTGCAAGATGATTTCCTTAAGGTCCTTAATCTGATTAAATTTTAGGCTCTTGTGATTGTTATTGATGTGATCTGCGCTTGCCTTAGAGATGTAATCCAGTGATTGCGATACATCTTGCAAGTGACCCAAGACATTTATGTAGAATTTACTGGCACCGATGCTTGTCTCGTCCAGATTCTTGATAAAAAAGTAGATATTGTTGCGCAGGTTATCGATCTCGCCAGCGAGTTTTTTACTCACCTTGCGGCTTTTTTTAAGACTACTTAAATCCTGCGTCATAAGACCTTCCAGTGTGTTTTGATACATGTGCTTACCGCGTTTGAAAACGGTAGATACGATATCGCTACTTTCCTCTATAATACCTTGAATGGTATTGCTCTCGGCGCGTTTGAGCTCGTCTGTCGCCTTTTGTACATTTTGAGATTTCTTGTGCATCAAGAAACTGCGTGTGATAAGAACGATAGCAAGCGCCACCAGACCAACAATAGCGTACATACCACCCATGTAAATGATGTAGGCAAATATGGCAGCGGCAGTAAAGGCGCTAAAAGCGGTAAAAAACCAACCACCTATTACGTTTAATACACCAGCGATGCGGTAAACGGCACTCTCGGTACCCCAAGCGCGGTCTGCGAGCGAGGTTCCCATGGCTACCATAAAAGTTACATAGGTTGTGGAAAGTGGCAATTTGTATGAGGTTGCAACAGATATAAGCACACTGGCCACCATCAGATTGACCGACGCGCGCACATAATCAAATGCTGGTCTATCTGCATTTCTAGGAACTAAAGTAGATTCTGGAGCCTTCTCAAATTTTGAAGCGATATACTTATTGGCATTTGCCGGCATGATGCGCTTGATACCTTCGGCAGCGACGAGTGAGTAGCGTACTAGATATCTAGAAAGGGCATTCGCCTGAAAACGCTCTGTACCGCTGTCTTGACGAGCTAGATCGACTGATGTTTTTACAACGGCTTGAGCCTTTGAAGAGAACCAAAGCGTCAACACCATGATGATACCAGCGACCATGAGCAGCCATTTCTGGCTAGGCAATTTGCCTGCGAGTGCGTCCATGGTAAAGTCTGCCGGTGATCCAGCGGCTTGCCACACATTATATGCGTCATAGGCACCTATGGGTACACCAATAAAGTTTACCAAGTCATTACCGGCAAAGGCCATCGCCAGGCCAAAGGTTCCCATGATAATGATCAACTTGTAGATATCCCATTTGATCACGTACACATAAATCAAACTGAAAATCGTCCAAAACACAAAGCCATAGGCCAACGTGGTGTAAACGTTTGAAGTGTATTCAAAAATAAAGTTGAGTGCTCCTAGATCTGCACCCTTTAATCCTTTTACAAGGATGAAATAATACAAACTGGTGAGTGACAAACCTCCAAAAATCCCAGCCAAAAAAGCTGGACGCTTGCGGTAGTTAAACGTGAGCATAAGCCTAGACAAAAACTGCACAACGGCACCTATGGTAAAGGCCACCACTACCGATAGTAGAATGCCTGAAACAATCTCAATCGCAGTATCACTAGCGATATACTTGCCTAGATTAAGAAAAGTCTCTGTCGGGCTATTACTTATTTTAATCAAAGAAATACATACTGCGGCACCCAACAATTCAAAAACGATAGATACGGTAGTTGATGTAGGCAATCCCATACTATTAAAGAAGTCCAGCAATAGTACATCTGTAATCATGACCGCCATGAAAATGATCATGACATCGTCAAAGAAAAACTCGCTGGGATTGAAGATTCCCTTGCGCGCAACCTCCATCATACCGCTGCTGGAAAGCGCACCTAGCGCAATACCTATACTCGCGATTATCATGATGGTCTTAAAGCTTATCGCCTTAGATCCTATCGCGCTATTCAAGAAATTCACTGCATCGTTACTCACACCAACTACAAGGTCTGTGATGGCTAGTCCTGCGAGTATCACTAGCATGTAAATGTAAACGTCTCCCATTGCTTAAAATAGTTAAGCTGCAAAAGTGCTATATTCTGTTGGGTTGTACGTTATTAAAAGGTTATAAATATTAGGCGTTAGGATAGTTACGCTTTCGCGAAAGCGTAATCCTACAAACATTACTGCATAAAAAAAGCTGCCTGGTAGCAGGCAGCTTTTGTAAAATATTTTGATATAAGATTAGACTAGTTTCTTGTCCAGCCGTCGCCCCAAGAATCATAATCTGTTCCTGCATCGTCATCATCGTCATCGTCATCATTCTCAATAACATCGTCTTGTGTAGGTGCTGGATTTGCAGATCCTACGCTTTCTTCAAAGCCATATGAATATTCAGTATCTACATCGTCAAAAAGAACATTGGTAAAAAATAAATCAGAAGGAATGTTTGAACTTGTTCTAAAGGCTGACTCATCATCCTCTATCACAACACCACGACCTGTGTTTGAAATCTCGATGTTGCTGAAGATACCACCTGATCCTGCACGTACTCTAAAGGCTCTACTATCATCATCATTACCAACTATAGTAACACGATTGACTGTAGGACGAGATAATAGATTGACATCCTCAAGTGAGAAGTCTGTATTGAAGCCATCCATTTCAAAAGCACTGTCACCATCTGCAACATCAAGTTGCTCAACATAAACGTCTGTAAGGGTACCTCTATAACCTTCAGTCCAGTCGATGGAGTCATCTTCTGCTCCTACTACAGATAGGAAAGACACGTTTACAGTACCGCCAAAAAATTCCACACCATCATCTGATCCTCTATAGACTTGCACGTGGTCAATGCTTGTTCCATTTCCTACAGCATATAGCGATAAGCCGTTAAGTTCTGCATTACCATCGATGGCACCACCAGCATACTCGATTCTCATGTAAGAGATATCTCCAGAGTCGTCTGACTCGTCATTGCCACCATAAGATAGTTGTCCTACTTCGCTCGTTGCAGTATCAGTCGATCCAGCTGCTGTAGAGTTGATAGGTGCTCTACCCAAAATAATAAGTCCACCCCAATCACCAGAATCTGGGTCATTTGCAGCAGATGTAAGTACGATAGGATCATCTGCGGTACCTTGAGCATCGATTCTAGCGCCTTGCTGGATCGCGATGTAGGCATTCACACCTACTGGTAATGCTCTCAAAGTAGTTCCTGCAGGAATGGTAAGTGTAGTACCATTACTCATGATTAATGGACCATTGATAATATAATCAACGTCCTCGTCCAACTCAAGGTCCTGTGTATATACACCACTCAAGTTGACTGCGTCTTCATTGCCGCCACCAGTTCCATTGCCGCCATTTGTGATGTTGATTGTAATATCAGACGTGTCGTCGCTTTCACAACTAGCAAAGATTGCTAATACAAAAAGCGCTATTAAAAATCTATTTGCTTTCATGTTTTTTATTTTACTTGTTTATTGATTAAGATTAGAATTGGTATTTAAGACTCATCCCTAGATTGACACCTAGTTTGAAACTACTTATTGTGATATCACCACTACTGGTCTCTTCTCTCACGTATTCAATATCTGGATTGATGAGATTTTTTGCACTCAATTTGAATGTTAGATTATCGCTCAACGGGCTTGAATAGACAAAGTCTAATGAAAAGACTGATTTTTCTATAATATCTCCTAGAGAACCTGCACCAATAGCAGATATTCGGTCTGAGAAGTAACTACCAACAAGTGACGCCGTAGGTTTATAATTGTTTAATGTAGGTGTATAAGTAAGATCTGCATTGATGATAAATGGTGACGCTCCTTCAAGGGCAATCTCATCGCGATCAAATGATGTTGTATAGGTTACATTATCGCCAGTGATATCCTTGAGATCTTGATTTGTATAGGTATACGCTGCGTTGACGCCAGCAACAAGTACATTATCTTCTTCTAGATCCTTGACAATACCTACTCTAGCCTCGAGCTCGACACCTAATACATCCGCACTATCACCAGTTCTAAAGTAGCGCTGTGTACCGGTAGCATCTGCCGCAACGACGCGGTTTACTGGGTCATCGATTTTCTTATAAAATGTACCAATGGATAGGATCTCGCCTTGATTAAAGAAGTATTCAAATTTCAAATCAAAGTTGTTCACCGTACTGTAAGTAGGGCCGCTACCATCTCTGCCGCCTATCAAATCAGGATTACCACCATATCTAACGGTTACATCCTCATAGACAAACGGTGCCACCTCTTTAAATTCCGGTAAAGAAGCTGTTTGGCTGTATGATGCTCTCAAGTTGATATCTTCTGTCAAAGAATACTTTGCATTGATACTAGGCAATATGATGTTTTCATAGACGCTGCGAGATCCTGGATCATTAGGTGGCAGGTTTACTACATCATAGGTAATACTTTGATCCCAAGTCTCAACTCTCAAGCCTGGAATGAGCAATAGTTTACCGGTAGTGATTTGTGCATTGGCACTAACACCATGGATATCCATTTGTCCATTATAGATATTCTCTGGCAATCCTGGCACATTTGTATTTCCTATTTCATTAGATATAGGATTCAAAACGATGGTATTGAATTGCGTACCTATGTTACGTACATTAAATATATCGTCCAGATTGTTCACGTCTAGAACTGGTACATCTCTACCATTAAGCTCTACCTCATATCCATATCGATAAGAAGTAAAATCACGTTCCTTGCGTCTACCGCTGTATCGCAGATTGAACTTTAAATTCTCATTTACTGTTTTCTCGATATTCAGAAAACCTGTGATCTCATCATCTACAACAGATTGAGTAAACCGTTGATTGTCAAAGGCGATGTTTGAGAACAAATTAGGATTGGTCTCTGGATCATTATCCAGCGCAAACTGATAATCTTCTAGGGTATTCCTGCGACGATCTGGCTCATCAGAAAATACTTTATTATATGCTGCACCCCAATTTATGGCAAGTGTCTCTTGGATATCGTGCTCACCTAATAATTGAGTCACGTGAACTCGATCCTGGTTGAACTGTGTGTTCCTTACAAAATAACCGTCCTCACTATCATTGGCATCGCGATTAAATCCTTGACCATTGATACCATAGTTGGACACACCATTAGCAGATTTATTCACAAAAAGATTTACAAACTTGAAACTGTTATTATCATCAAGTGTAAAATCTATATTGGCTTGTGCAGTAGTGCGTGCCGTATAATTGTATTCTTCCACCGTTGGGAAATTGACTTTCAAGACATTGGTAAAGTCTCTGGCAACACCTGTTTGATAAAAAGAACCATTTGTAAATGCTGCAGACCCATAAAGACTAAGCCTCATACCATTATCAAATCTAAAGGAGTGGCCACCATCGATACTAGCATCAATATTCACAGGTTCAAACCCATCAACTGGATCAACGCTGTGAGATAGCAATACTGCAAAAGGATCGTTGTCATATTTATTATAATAACCGGCATAACTCGCGCCATCCAATCTCACAAAATCCTCGCCAATGGCATTGGTATTTGCACCAGTACCCAGCGTGACATTAAGAAAGCTATTACCAGTATGCTTTTTGGATCTAACATTAACATTACCAGCTGAAAAATCACCAAAAAATCGAACATCATAAGCCTTACTCACATCGATACTCTCAATCACATCAGACGAGAAGATGTCCAGGTCAATGTTTTTCTTATTTACATCAGTGGATGGTAATGATAAACCGTTTAATGAAGAGTTTTGGTACCTATCACCTAGTCCACGTACATAGACATTACTGCTGCTTTCTTGTTTTGAGACACCAGATATTTTTGCAACCGCACCAGATGCATCACTTACACCTTTTTGGGATAATTCTTGCGCACCTATGGATTGTACGATGGTTACAGACTTCTTTTGTTCTTCTAACAGCGCCTCTGCACTCTCGCGAGACCTGCGCACCACGACTGATACTGCCTCAAGTGCCGCAGACTCTGCCGCCATGTCAATATCTACAGTGGTAGTAAAACCATCACGCACTACCACGTTAGGTACTTCAATCGTCTGCATTCCTACAAATGATGCCACTAGTGTGTAAGTACCAACTGGCGCCACAATATTAAATTTACCGTCAATATCTGTTTGAGCACCCAGCTGTGTATCCTTGAGTACTACAGAAGCAAAAGGAACGGTCAATCGCTCCTCACCGCTATCCTTATCATAGATAGTACCTACTACACGACCCGTTTGAGCAGCCGCTATCGCACCAACCATAAAAAGTAATACACATAAAAACTTATTCATCTTGTACTTGTTTTCTCGTGCAAAATAACGACGTGATGCAGGGACAACAGGTTAATTTACCATTAGCATATTTCTGACCATTGTTAAGAAATGGTTACCCTAGGTAAACAGGTTGTTAGGATACAGGATACTATCTTGCATCAAACTTTATTCATGAACTGGCCACAATTATTATCGCTTAAAAAATATGGTGACACCCAACGTCGTGATCGACTCGAGCAGGACGAGTTGCGGTTAGGGTTTGAGGTAGATTATGATAGGATCATATTCTCACAAGAATTTCGCAGTTTGCAGGATAAGACACAGGTAATCCCGTTGAGCCAAACTGGTTTTGTGCATACTCGACTTACACATAGTCTAGAGGTGAGCGTGGTAGGCAGGTCGATAGGAAGAATGGCTGGGAAGAAAATACTCGAGCGCCATCCAGAATTGCTCAAGATGGGATATAAATTGCAAGATTTTGGCAGTATAGTCTGCGCTGCGGCTCTTGCACACGATATCGGGAATCCACCCTTTGGCCATAGTGGTGAGAAGTCGATAGGTAACTACTTTGCCAGTGGTAAGATGCAGATGGTGATGAGTCAGCTTTCGCGAAAGCAACAACACGACCTACTGCATTTTGAGGGAAATGCTAATGGATACCGTTTATTAAATCTTGACAAGCCGGCTGCACCAGGTGGATTGAGATTGTCTTATGCAACGTTGGGTGCGTTCATAAAGTATCCAAAAGAGTCACTACCTGTAAAACCAACTGCTCATATCTCTCAGAAGAAATACGGTATTTTCCAATCAGACCTTGAACATTTTAAAGACGTGGCAAGCGAGTTGGGTCTGGACGACAACCTTGAGGAAACAGGTTTTTACAATAGGCATCCACTTGCCTATCTTGTTGAAGCCGCAGATGATATATGTTACAGCATCATCGATTTTGAAGATGGTATCAACCTAGGCTGGATATCAGAGGATTATGCCCTGGAGCACTTGATAAATCTAGTACGCAGTAATATTAGGACTGATGTTTATTCCAATCTGGAGACAACCGCACAGCGATTGGGCTATTTGAGATCGCTAGCCATCAATAATCTGATAACGGACTGCGTGAACATTTTTATGGATAATGAAGAGGCTATTCTTAAAGGGCAGTTTGCTCACGCACTTATGGATAGGTCGACCTATAAAGCTCAAGTAGATGATATTCTATCCATTACTGTCAAGAATGTTTACAAAAACACCGATGTTGTTCAAAAAGAGGTTTCTGGTTACAAGATATTAGGCGATATTCTTGACGCGATGGTGACTGCCATGCTCAATGATTTGTCGGGTACGCTCACCACGTACGACAAATTAATCCTAGATCTTACAGCCGTAGAACTTAACGAGAGTGATGAGGTTTATGATAGACTGCTTACTTGCTGTGCTTATGTCTCATCATTGACAGACTCAAAATCGATGGCTTTGTTCAAAGTTATTAATGGGAGTATCTAGCCACTTTAAAGCAACCAGTATGAGGTTCTTATCGTATATTTAACACAAAAATTTTCTTGATGAAAAAAGTTATCCTTGCTGCCCTAGCACTTTCACTTATAGCCGTTTGCGCTTACATGATCTACACTCCAGATGTAGAATTATCTGCCATGGAGTTAAAGCGTGAAAAACACAGAGAATTCATTGCAAATTCACCGTTCAGCGACTCAAAGGACCTTACAAAAGCTCAACGTAAAAGCATGAGCCTACCTCCTAATGCTTACAATGAGCGCATGTGGGAATTAACGATGAATCCAGAATTAGGATATCCAACACCGTATGTTGTGGATGCACAGCGTGCCGTAAATGCCTCGATTGCAAAGAGCACGCCTGGAAGTGAAGCCTCACCCTGGATAGAACGAGGACCGCTCAATGTAGGTGGTCGTACAAGAGTTGTTTTTTATGACCCAAATGATGTAGGAGCTAATAATGGTGACGGCACTGATTATAACCGTGTATTTGCTGGTGGTGTAGGCGGTGGACTATGGGTTAATGATAATATTGAAAGTGCCAATAGTCGATGGAATCAAGTTCCAGGTCTAGCGTCAAGTCTAAACATAAGCTGTTTTGCTATTGACCCAACAGATAGTAATACTATCTATCTGGGTACTGGTGAACAATATACGGACGGTGCATCGATAGGAAATGGAGTATATAAGTCAACTGATGGTGGAGACACTTGGGAACAAGTAAATATCCAACCTGCCTTTGATGAAGACCTGACTAACGGATCAGACATTTTCAAATCAGGAGTGTTTTTTGTCAATGATTTGATCGTTAGAGAAGTTGATGGTGGTACAGAGGTTTATGCTGGAATAGGCGCAGCATTCTATGGCGCACCTAACTTTAACTTTCAGAATCCTAGAAACTTTCTAGGAACTCAAAATGCTGGACTATACCGCAGTACAGATGATGGCGATAGTTGGTCTAGAATTGAGGATGAAGACTTAGAATATGATTTTAATGGTTTGACTTTTTATACAATACCCAACGACTTTGAGTTAAGTGCAGATAACACGCTTTACTTTGGAAGCATAGATGCAACTGGAGTCAATGTAGGTGGTGGTCGTATTTTTTCAAGCAGCGACGGTACTGATTGGACTGAATTATTTGAAATAGGCAGTGGTGATCGTGTTGAGATAAGCCCATCTGCAACTAATCCTAATAAATTCTACGTCCTTGCCCAAGTAGCTGGTCAGGCAAACATTTATTTGACCGAAAACGGATTTGCCACCTTAGATCAAATATCAGAGCCGGACGATGCAGACAACGGTATTCCTGCAAGCGATTTTACTCGTGGGCAGTCTTTCTATGATCTTGTGATAGAAACAGATCCAGAAGATGATGATCAGTTATATGTAGGTGGTATCAACATACACCGTTCACGCGATGCTGGTGACAGCTGGGATCAAATTTCTAGATGGTCAAACAATCCCAATATGGACAATTTGAGTGTCCCATTTGTTCATGCAGATATTCATAGTATTGCCTTTAAGCCTGGTGATTCTAATGAAGGTGTGATTGGAAGTGATGGTGGTGTTTCCATTGTAGAATCATTTGCTAGGGCAACAAGATCTTCCGGAGCCATTGAAAACCGCAATTTAGGCTACAACGTTACTCAATTTTATTACGGTGATATCGCTGCCACAGACTTTGAAGATGGTGATGAATTCGTTGGTGGAACTCAAGATAATGGATCTCAGGTTTTCAATAATTCTAATGTAGCAGGTGGATTAAGCAACAGCTTTGATCCTATAGGTGGTGATGGCTCATTCTCTGCTGTTGATTCTGAAAGTGGTTACGTAGTTTTAGGTTTTACTAGTCGTAATCATTACTATTTTGATTATCCACTTAATCCTGATAGGGCTGGATTATTTGATTATATCAATCGTGGCGAGGCATACACTATTTCAAGTGAGTCTGACGGTGATTTTATTAATGTAGGTGAGGTTGATCGTGCTTTTGATATTTTTTATTCTAATTCACGTGGCGGCAGCGGTGGCGGTGGCAGCACCACGATAACCGCATGTGAGCTGGGTGCCAACTCTGCTGACTGTAATGAAATCAATGTTCCCGCTGTAAGCGGCTCACGACCAACAGCTCTGACCGCATCTCCATTTGCGGCAGTTAATCCAGTTCTTTTTATTGGAACAGAAGATTCAAGAGTTTTAAGAGTTGACAATACACTGGATGCAAACCCTGTTACAACAGATATTTCTGGAGATGACTTTTTAGGAAGTGCCTCTGATATACGCATAGGTGAAACCGAACTAGAAATTTATGTCACCATGCATAATTACGGCATCAATAACATCTGGTATACTAACGACGGTGGACTTAATTGGTCTCAAAAAGATGGCGATTTACCAGACTTACCTGTAAAAGCTATTCTCCCAAACCCGCTTGTAGAAAACGAGGTGATTATAGGAACTGAAATGGGAATCTATGTAACTACAGACTTTGACAGCGATAGCCCTACATGGACATTGACTGTAAACGGCATGAGTACAGTAAAAGTTCTCGATCTAGATCTAAGAGAAGCTGACAATACGATTCTAGCTACCACTCACGGTCGCGGATTATTCACAGGGCAGTTTACCACAGCTGGAATAGGTAGCGCAAGCGCGCCAATCTCGCAGCTCAATGTTTATCCAACTCAAGTTACCAATGAGCTAAACATAGAAAGCTCTAAAAATTTCTCAAGTGCGACTATTAAAATATTTGACTTGAATGGTCACGAGGTAATGACACTTAACCGTGATTTAGGTAATGCTAATTCTAAAATCAACGTGGCTGGTTTAAGTTCTGGATTGTATCTCTTGCAGGCACAATCCCAAGGACTGAACGAAACCATCAAATTTGTAAAAGAATAGTTTTTACAAACTTTCTATAAGTTTTAGCAAGGTCTCACGATCGATCCCTGCAATTTTATGCAAATCACTCGTGGGACCTTGTTCTATAAATGAATCTGGCAATCCTAGTTTGTGGATTTTTCCCGTATACGCTTTCGCGAAAGCATAATCACAAACAGCACTACCCAAACCACCTGCTTTAGTACCATCTTCCATCGTTATAACATGATGGTGTTTATCAAATACCTCATCAAGCACAGTTGCATCCAGAGGTTTTAAAAATCGCATGTCTATATGGGTAACATTTAAATCTTCTGATTTGATCAATTTCTGAACCATAACACCCAATGGTCCAATAGACAAAACAGCAATGTTCCTACCGTTAGAAAGCTGACGAGATGAACCTATCTCGATTTCTTTAAAATCCTGCTTCCATTCTATTATATGGCATCGACCACGCGGATAACGTATAGCGATAGGCAGTTCTAGACCTTTCTGTGCAGTAAACATCAGATTGCGTAAATCCACAGCATCCATCGGTGCAGCGATAAGCAAATCTGGAATACAGTTTAAGTAGGCGAGATCAAAAGCACCATGATGCGTGGCACCATCTTGACCTACCAGTCCGGCGCGATCCAGGCAAAAAACTACGGGTAACTTTTGTAATGCTACATCGTGTATTACTTGGTCATAAGCTCGCTGTAAGAAAGTCGAATAAATGTTGCAAAAAGGAATTAATCCTTGTGTCGCCATACCAGCGGCAAGCGTCACCGCATGCTGCTCTGCAATGCCTACATCAAACGCTCGATCAGGATAGGTGTCCATCATAATTTTCATGGAACTACCCGTAGGCATCGCAGGCGTGATTCCAATGATCTTATCATTTTGGTGGGCGAGCTCTAACAAAGTATGCCCAAATACATCCTGAAACTTAGGCGGTAATTCACTATCATCTCGCTGTGGTATATCACCAGTAACTTTATCAAATTTTCCAGGTGCGTGATAGCGCACTTGGTCGAGCTCTGCTTGTTTGAGGCCTTTACCTTTTGTAGTACGCACATGAAGTAATCGTGGCCCTTTCGAACTCTTCTGTCGCTTGAGTTCATTAATCAGTAATGGCAAGTCATGTCCATCAATAGGACCAGAATAATCAAAATTGAGCGCTTCAAAAATATTATCGCGACCCGTTTCTTTACCAGATTTGGTTTTGGTGAGGTAATCCTTGAGCGCACCTACCGCAGGATCAATACCTATAGCATTATCGTTAAGTATAACTAGTAAATCAGCACCACTAACTCCAGCGTGATTCAAGGCTTCAAACGCCATACCGCTGGCGATACTGGCGTCGCCTATGACGGCGATATGTTTTCTAGCGTTGCTTTGTAAATTGCTGGCCATCGCCATACCCAAAGCTGCACTGATTGATGTAGAACTATGACCTACGCCAAAAGTGTCATATTCACTTTCTGAACGTTTGGGAAAACCAGAGATACCATTTAACTCTCTATTGGTATGAAAAACATCACGCCTACCCGTCAAAATCTTGTGACCATAAGCCTGGTGCCCTACGTCCCAAACCAGTAGATCATTTGGTGTGTCAAACACATAATGCAAGGCGATTGTCAATTCAACCACACCTAAACTAGCGCCTAAATGACCTTCTTTAGTGGCTACAATATCAATAATGAACTCTCTTAATTCCTGTGCGATTTTGGGTAGTTCGCTTTCGCGAAAGCGTCTTAAATCCACAGGATCGTGAATGGTAGAAAGTAGGTCTCGTGCCATGTGTCAAAGGTAGCTATTGAAGTGATGACTTAAGAGTTCAGAGTTATATGATAATATTATGAGGTATGTGAGTTTATTATAAGTTGAAATGAGTCCACGTGGACCTAAAGACACTTCAAAATTATCTCAAGACCGTCATCCATTTTTTATTCGTCAAGCTGAATTTAGTTCAGCTTCTCATGTTTGAATAATTTACTCAAGATTCTGAATATGCAACAGACATTCTTAAGATTCTGAAATAAATTCAGAATGACAAGTAAACTCGTGTGCGTTTGAGTTCAGTTTCAGTTTCCTTTTATTTTTCTTTTTACTTTTGAAAATGTTAGAACCATTTGACGATACCTATTTTATGCAGAAAGCTTTGCAAGAAGCTCAAAACGCCTTTGATCGTGGCGAGATTCCCGTAGGTGCCGTGATTGTGACTGACAACAGGATCATCGCTAAAGGCCACAATCTCACTGAAACACTGACTGACGTGACTGCACATGCAGAGATGCAAGCCATTACAGCTGGGTCAAGTTTTCTAGGCGGTAAATATCTAAAGGATTGTACGCTGTACGTGACACTTGAGCCGTGTCAAATGTGCGCTGGCGCATTATATTGGTCTCAAATCACTCGTGTTGTTTTTGGTGCGAGCGATGATCATCGTGGTTATCGCAAGATGGGAACTCAATTGCATCCCAAAACTCAAGTCACCAAGGGCATCCTAGCAACGGAATGCAGCGATTTATTGAATCAATTTTTTGCGGCTAGACGCAGGCTCAATTGAGCTTACTCACATCATCCCAGTCATCATCCTCATCTTCATCCTTTGATGGCGGATTCAGATTAAACTTTGATAAGTCCTTGTTCCTATATCGCACCACGATAAACGCAGGCATCAAAATCAAGAAGATAAAAGCTGTAGAAAAACCTATGAGTTTATTACCCAGCAACGCATCGCCCTGATTGATAAAATAAAAACCACCAGCAATTACTGCTAGTGCAGCAAATAGTAACAGTCCAATGATTTTGGTGGCGTTCAATGAAATATTATAAAGGATTATTCTGTGCTCCCGTCTACAGTAACTTTCAAGTTCAATTCTTCCAATTGTTCTTGATCTAGAGCCGATGGTGCATCGATCATCACATCACGACCATTGTTGTTTTTAGGGAAAGCGATAAAGTCTCTAATCGTTTCTTGGCCGCCTAGAATGGAAACCAATCTATCAAAACCAAAAGCTAAACCTGCGTGTGGTGGCGCGCCATATTCAAACGCGTCCATCAGGAAACCGAATTGCGCTCGAGCCTCTTCTGGCGTGAATCCTAAATGATCAAACATCAAAGCCTGCAACTTCTTGTCAAAAATTCGTACAGAACCGCCGCCTATCTCGTTACCATTCAATACAAGGTCATAGGCATTTGCGCGCACGTTACCTGGATCTGATTCTAATCTGTCAATATCTTCTGGTTTAGGCGATGTAAATGGATGGTGCATCGCGTGATAGCGCTGCGTATCCTCATCCCATTCCAACAGTGGGAAATCCACAACCCATAATGGTGCAAATTCATCGGCTTTGCGCAGTCCTAATCGTTCTGCCATTTCCATGCGCAAGGCGCTCAATTGTGCTCTGGTTTTATTGGCTGGTCCAGATAATACCGCGATTAAATCACCTGCTTTAGCGCTGGTGGCGTCTGCCCATTTAGCAAGATCTTCCTGATCATAGAATTTATCAACGCTAGATTTAAACGTACCGTCCTCGTTACATTTCACATACACCATTCCCATCGCACCTACTTGCGGTCTCTTGACCCAGTCGATGAGTTTATCGATTTCCTTGCGAGTCATGCTTGCACCACCTTGTATAGCGATTCCCACGACTAGTTCTGCTTCATTAAAGATTTTGAAGTCTTTAGCTTTCGCGAAAGCGGAAATATCACCGAACTCCATACCAAATCGAATGTCTGGTTTGTCATTACCATACTTTTCCATCGCTTGCGCGTATGTCATCCTTGGAAAGTCTGCAACATCAACATTTTTCACCTTCTTGAGCAGGTGGCGCGTCATTTCTTCAAAGATGTTGAGCACGTCTTCCTGCTCTACAAATGACATCTCGCAGTCTATTTGTGTGAACTCTGGCTGGCGATCTGCTCGAAGATCTTCATCACGGAAACACTTGACAATCTGGAAATACTTATCCAGACCACCTACCATCAACAATTGTTTAAAGGTTTGTGGCGATTGTGGCAAGGCATAAAACTGACCTTCATTCATTCTAGAAGGCACGACAAAATCCCGAGCACCTTCTGGTGTGGATTTGATCAAGACAGGTGTTTCTACCTCAACAAAGTCTTTACCCGCTAGAAAATTGCGTACTTCCATCGCCACTCGAGAACGGAAAATCAAGTTCTCACGCACTGGATTGCGACGTATATCTAGATAACGGTATTTCATGCGCAATTCCTCGCCGCCGTCTGTCTTGTCTTCAATGGTAAAAGGTGGTGTCTTGGACTCACTCAAGATCTTGAGTTCCTTGACTAATATCTCGATATCGCCTGTAGGCATTTTGGGATTCTTGGACTCACGCTCAATCACCTGACCAGTGACTTGGATCACAAACTCACGACCTAGTTGCTGTGCTTTTTCAAGCATGACTTTATCAGTACGCTCCTCATCAAAAATAAGCTGCGTCACACCATATCGATCGCGCAGATCGACCCATACCATAAAACCTTTATCTCTGGTTTTTTGAACCCATCCAGCAAGTGTTACTTTTTTATTGATATCGGCGGCGCGCAGGCTACCACAATCGTGCGATCTGTACATGATAATAGTGTAAAAATAAGTTGCAAAAATAAACCGATTATGCGCACGACAAACTGATTCTCACGCTAATAATCACCGTTATCGTCTTAAAATGAGCCTTTTAACTTATTGATAAGATTACACCATACTTCTGATTATTAGTTACTTAAGTCACTAATGTAAATTTAATGTTACCTAAATGTTTTATAATTAAATAATTTGAGTTAATTTTAAATCACTAAATGAAAGACCCATGAAAAATATAATCGTTATTGCCGCTTTGATGATAGGTACCCTAGCCTATGCACAAGAGATCAAACCAAAATTTGAAAAAATGGATGATGGATTGCTCAAAGCAACCTATTTTCATGACAATGGCGAGATTGCTCAAGAGGGAACATTTCTAGACAAGCAACGTCATGGCGAGTGGATCAGTTATGATCAAGATGGAAAGAAAACTGCACAAGCGCAATACACCTTAAATCAGAAGACAGGCAAATGGTTCTTCTGGCACAATGACCTTCTTACTGAGGTCGACTATAATGGCGATCAAATAGTATCAGTCAACAAATGGGTAGATCAAGATGCTGTTGCCAGTAATAGGCCATAATGCAAACCAATTAATATTGAAACCGCTGCCTATCGCAGCGGTTTTTTTATGCTCAATACTGTCGGGAAACGCTGGAAATGACGACTTAATCTTAACAGAGTTTTGTTTCAACATTTACACGATCACATTAAACAGATCGTACCTTTACATAAAGCATTGATATTATGGCAACTGTTAAGAAAACAACCGCTAAAAAAGCAATTAAAAAGAAAAAAGAGATCACTCGTCAAGATGTGATTACCGCATACATGGAATATGTTCTTGAGCACGAGAAAACGCCTAAGAGCGTTTACAAATTTGCTAAGGAAAACAATATGACCGAGCAGGAATTCTATAATTTCTTCGGCAGTTTTGATGGATTGCGCAAGGATATCTGGAATACCTTCTTTACCATGACTATGGACGTGGCTCATAAAAATGAGGATTATGCACACTTCTCAAATCGCGAGAAGATGCTCACCTTTTTCTACACCTTCTTTGAATTATTGACGCTCAACCGCAGTTATGTGCTCTTTGCTCTACAGGAGAATCAGCACATGATGAACAAGATGAATGAGCTCAAAGGATTACGCAAGCACGTGAAAAACTTTGCGAAAGATCTTATCATGCAACGCAACGAGTCTAAGACCAATATCCTACTAGAACGTTCTGAAACAGTTTATAGCGAGGGCGCATGGGTACAGATGATCTTCCTACTCAAATTCTGGATGGACGACGACAGCGCTGGTTTTGAAAAGACTGATATGGCGATTGAGAAGTCAGTCAACACGATTTTTGATGTTTTCGACAATACGCCATTGGATTCTGTTTTTGATTTCGGCAAGTTCTTGTGGAAAGAGCGTATGTCGTAGCAGTAAAATTCCAAACCTCAAATCACAAATCTCAAAAACTTGTGATGCGCAATTTGCATGATAATAGTTACGCTTTCGCGAAAGCGGAAACATCAAAAACTTGAATCCAAGAAATGTAATTCTGGATTCTATCGAAAAACATGAAAACACTAGATAAAATACCTACCAGTAAATTGGGCCGCACCACCGAAATGGTGAAAACGGGTGCCAAAATAGGTGCGAATTACATAAAGTATTATTCAAAAAAGGCGATCAATCCATCCATGGATAGATCATCACTGGATGAAGATAATGCTAGTGATATTTATGACGGTCTCAAGAATTTAAAAGGTAGCGCGCTCAAGGTGGCGCAAATGCTTTCCATGGACAAGAGTTTGCTGCCTGGTGCCTATGTAGAAAAATTTAGCCTGGCACAATTTAGCGTGCCACCACTGTCTGCACCATTAGTGCGCAAGACGTTTAAGAAATACCAAGGTGCTTTTCCTGAAGAGATTTATGATAAATTCTCGAAGGATTCCATAAATGCGGCAAGTATAGGTCAAGTGCATAAAGCCGAGAAAGATGGCAAAGAACTGGCGGTTAAAATCCAGTATCCAGGCGTGGCAGACTCTATAAGCAGCGATCTGGCTATGGTAAAGCCTATCGCCATAAAGATGTTCAACCTTAAAGGCGAGGATTCAAAACGCTATTTTGCCGAGGTTGAAGACAAACTGCTGGAAGAAACCGATTATAATCTAGAGGTAGAGCAAAGCATTTCAATAACCGAGGCTTGCTCGCATATTCCCAATTTAAAATTTCCTACTTATTATCCTGATCTTTCCAGCAAGCGCATTATCACCATGGACTGGATGAAAGGCCAGCATTTGAGTGAGTATGCTCAAACGGGATTCTCAGAGGTGACAGGAAATAAATTAGGACAAACGCTTTGGGATTTTTATATGTTCCAGATGCATGGCCTCAAAGCCGTACATGCAGATCCACATCCTGGTAACTTCTTGATCTCACCAGATGAAGAATTGATTGCCATCGATTTTGGGTGTATCAAACAAATTCCTGACGAATTTTACACACCATATTTTGAACTTGCGGTACCAGCAAGTATTAATAATCCTGAGATTTTTAGAGAGAAACTTTTTCAGCTAGAAATATTGAGAGAAGACGATAGCGATGCAGAAATCGACTACTTCTCACGATTGTTTCACGAGATGTTGACTTTATTTACTAAGCCTTTCCAAGAACAAGAGTTCAATTTTGCAGACGCCACATTTTGGGATCAGATCAGCTCACTGAGTGAAAAATACAGCAACGATAAAGAATTGCGCAAAATGAACGGTAATCGCGGCAGTAAGCACTTCTTGTATATCAATCGCACATTCTTTGGTCTTTACAACTTGCTACACGATTTAAAAGCAACCGTGCGCACGAGAGACTATGTGAAATATCTGGATGAGAAAGGATTTAAGAATCATCCAGCTTTGTAGACTTACCTTTACAACATTAAAAAACACCGCTAACTGCGGTGTTTTTTTATAAATTCTTTTTGGGATTTTACCTAGAGTCGAAGACTCGCATGATAAATAGCGTGCTTCTTGAAACACGGTAATTTATTTTGAGATATCTGAAAAACACCTTGCGATATTCAAATTGATGATTTTCAAACTGTGGATCTATAACACCTATTTTATGTATATCCTCATTCATTGAAAGTGAACTAATAAAATCAAAAATGTCCACGATGATCCGTTTCGCTGTGACCTCGCCATATAGCTCTATGTAGAACTCAGATGTTTTTTCTAAATCTTTAAGTCCTCTTGACGAAAAACGATAATTCATTACTTATCGAACCAGCTTAGCGCAATTTTTCTTGCTTCATCCAGCGTATAAACTCTACCTGCCTTGATATCCTCTTCAGCCTCTAGGATTCCAGCATCCATTTCTTCTTGGGTCTCACCAGCATAATAGTGCGAGGCAGCTTCTTGAACCAGGTTCAAAAAACCATCATCAGCCTCGTCAATGAGCTTGTGTAGTTTGTCTTTAAGATCTTGATCTGACATGATTTAAAGTTAGTGATTTTCTAGTTTTTATAAACCACACCATCCTTCATGACAAAGTTGACGCTTTCTAGTGCTTTGACATTTTTGACTGGATTCTCATCAACGGAGATGATGTCTGCATAGAAACCTTTTTTCACCTGACCCATTTTGTCTTCCAGGTCGAGGATTTTGGCTGGTGTGATCGTGGCACTCTGAATCGCCTCGATTGCTGGCATTCCAGCTTCTACCATGTAATAGAATTCCATGGCATTCTTACCGTGCGCGTATACCCCTGCATCGGTTCCAAAAACAATTGGCACACCTCTTTTATAGGCTCTAGCAAAAGTTCCTTGAATTTGTGGGCCAACGGCTCTTGCTTTGGGCACAACGATTTCTGGATAGAATCCGTCCACCTCAGCTTTGAGTGCTACTTCTTTTCCAGCTGTGATGGTAGGAACTAGATAACAATTCATTTTTTTCATGAGATCCATGGTTTCATCACTCATATAAGTTCCATGCTCAATGGTCTTGACGCCACCTTCAACAGCGCGTCGCATACCTTCATCGCCATGCGCGTGAGCTGCCACGTGCATGCCGTAATCTGATGCTGTGCTGGTAATCGCTTTGATTTCTTCTAGAGTAAACTGCGGATTGCTACCGTTTTTTGCGACACTCAACACGCCACCAGTTGCTGTGATTTTTATACAGTCTGCGCCATTTTTATAGCGGTGACGCACAGCCTCGCGAGCCTCGTCGGTTCCGTTTGCTACACCTTCACGAGGTCCAGGATCGCCCATGAATGCTTGATTACCGCCGTTTGTTGGGTCTGCATGACCACCAGTACTGGCGATAGATTTGCCTGATGTAAATATGCGCGGTCCAGGAACCTTACCTTTATTGATGGCATCACGTAATGATATATTGATACCCGATCCACCAAGATCACGCACCGTTGTAAATCCAGTCATCAAAGTGGTTTCTGCATAACCTACGGCATTGAATGCCACATCTGCTGGATCGTCTACAAATTTTGAAATGTACGCCTGCGGATTGTATTCTGTTTCCATGTGCACGTGCATGTCAGTAAGGCCTGGCAATACCCATTGATCCTTGAGGTCAAAGTATTTGACATCTTGAGGTATGTTTTTATAACCTTTAGAAACCTCACTTACTTCATTGCCATTAATCCTGATGGTCACCTCATCCATCCATTTACCAGACTCAGTATCTAGTAAATGACCAGCATGGATAAAGGTGGTCGTTTGCTGTGCGCCTAGCAGCATGCAACAGAATACTGCGAGTGTGAGTAAAAAGCTATTCTTCATAGTCGGTTGGATTAAAATATTGTAGGTGTTAATTCTATCTGTTCACAAACTCAATTACCGCGTCAATAATGAATTTGATTTGCTCATCATCAAGCTCTGTATGCATAGGTAATGAAATGCATTCTTGCACCAGTTTGTTGGTGACCTTGAAGTCATCTTCGTTATAGCGATCATCCTGATAAGCCTTTTGTCTATGTAGTGGTATTGGATAATAGACACCACATGGAATACCCTTTTCGTTTAAGTGTTTCACCAGCGCATCGCGATCAGTGTCTTTTACCGTAAGCGTATATTGATGGAAAACGTGACAATCGCATCGATCACAAATAAGCGGTGTGATGATCTTTTGATCCATCGCAAAAGCTGCGGTGTATTTGCGGGCAGCGTCACGACGTGCGTCGTTATACTCGTTCAAGTGGCGCAGTTTAGTTCTCAATATGGTCGCTTGCATGCTGTCCAATCTGGAATTTACGCCTACCACATCATGATGATATCGTTCATACATACCATGATTCACGACACCTCTTATGGTGTGCGCTAGATCATCATCGTTGGTAAAAATGGCACCACCATCGCCGTAACATCCTAAATTCTTTGATGGAAAAAACGAGGTCGTTCCCACGTGACCTATGGTGCCTGTTTTGGACTTGGTGCCGTTGCTATGCATGTAATTAGAGCCTATTCCTTGAGCATTGTCCTCAATGACAAATAGATCATGCTCGCGAGCAAGTTCCATGATCGCATCCATGTTTGCTGCAAGACCAAAAAGGTGTACTGGAACGATGGCTTTCGTTTTTGGCGTGATGGCATTCTTCACAGCCTCAACATCAATATTAAAGTCAAACGGATTCACATCTACCAGCACAGGCGTCAATCCTAGCAATGCGATGACCTCAACAGTCGCTGCAAAAGTGAAATCTGCCGTGATGACCTCATCACCTGATTTAAGACCTAGACCCATCATCGCGATTTGTAGCGCATCAGTACCGTTTGCGCATGGAATCACGTGTTTGACATTCAGATAATCTTCCAATTCCTTCTGAAAAGCATGAACTTCTGGACCGTTGATAAAAGCCGTGGACTCGATGACATCAAGAACATTCTTGTCAACTTCATCTTTTATTTTTTCATACTGACCCTTAAGGTCAACCATCTGTATTTTGCGCATGTGTCGTCTATTGGAATCGTCAAAAATGACTGTATTACTGTAAAAATACGATATAATAAAGCCACCTGCCAACCCGTGCAAAAGTGCTATTTTTGAAATTCTATGCCTATATTAAAAAGTCTATATGATACGGGTTCCGCTTTCGCGAAAGCGTGCTTACCACTAGCTGGATTCTTCAACAAAAAGTTGCAGTTAGGAGCCAAAGGTCGGGAACAATCCTGGCACCTTCTTGACACCAAAGTCAAGAGCACCTTACCGAAAATCTGGGTGCACGTAGCGTCTTTAGGCGAGTATGAGCAAGTCGTTCCCGTGCTGGAAAAATTGAATCGCAAAGAATACCAAGTGATCCTGACATTTTTCTCGCCATCAGGCTATGAAAATAAAAAGGACACCGCACTGGCAGATGTAGTCACCTACTTGCCCATCGATGCTGTCTCAAATGTTTCTAAATTCATGGACCTGGTTGAGCCGTCGCTGGCGATCATGGTCAAGTATGAATTCTGGCCCAACTATTTGAACGCACTCAAGCGTCGTGAGGTCAAAACCATATTGGTGAGCGGTATTTTCAGAGAAAAAATGAGCTTTCACTGCTGGTACGGCAGCTGGATGACTAGCTCGCTAGAAGCTTTTGACCATTTTTTCCTGCAGAATGAATCTTCGTTGCGCGAACTCAAAAAGCTAGGATTTGAAAATGCGAGCGTTTCTGGCGACACCAGATTTGACAGGGCTAGCCAATTGATCGAGAGAGATAATCGAATTGAGCTTATCGACCAGTTTGTAGGCACAGAAAAGTGTCTGGTCATAGGCAGCAGCTGGCCGGCAGACATGCAGGTTCTCAAAGATTTCATCAAGAAAAACAAGCACGATCAAGCCTGCAAAATCATCATTGCGCCGCACGAGATCCATGCCGACTCGCTTAAAAATATCGAGAATAATATAGGTTTTAAACCAGTTTACTGGAGTGATATTAAAGAGGGCGCTGCGCAAGATCTAGAAAAAGATACTGTTCTTGTGGTCGATACCATTGGCTTACTTACTAAGATATACAGCTATGCAGACGTCGCCTATGTAGGCGGCGCCATGGGTAATACGGGTTTACATAATATCCTAGAAGCAGCAACCTATGGTGTACCTGTGATTATAGGTAAGAATTATGAAAAATATCCTGAAGCTGGAAAATTAGAAGATCTAGGAGGTTTGTTTTCAATCTCAACCGCAGACGAGTTCTCACATCAAATACATCGTTTACTGACTGATGATTATTTGCGTGAAAAGACTGGAATGATTTGTGGACACTGGATCAATAGTAATACAGGCGCGACGCGAGAGATTGTTACCCATTTAAAATCTATAGATGAAAAGCTGGTTATTAATTAGTTTCCTATTAAGCTTATTTACCATGCAGGCACAGGTCTATCAACTTGTAGATGGTGATAGCAATGAGCCACTCGCATTTGCTACCATAAGTTTTAATGATGGTCGAGGCACTTTTGCAGATGATGACGGAAAGTTTCAGTTTTCGCGAAAGCGGTATCCAGGAATTGATTCTCTTACTATAAGTTCTCTAGGATATAAAACTATATCAATTGCGACTGCAGATTTAGTACCTGTGTTAAAACTGTATCCGGATACTGATGAACTTGACGCCGTAGTGGTAAGAGCTAAACTAGACGGTAAATTCAAAGAAAAAGAAATTGATGCTATTGAGCATGATGATTACTTCAATAGCTGGTTGCCAACAGTAGAATCTGAGATTGCGGTCAAGTTTGAGCGATCAGCTAGTCAACCTACCCAGATCAAAAGTATTTTACTACCCGTAATTGTTGAAGAACAATCTGGTCGTAGAAAGGGAAAGGTGCGCAAATTCAGTACATTGTTTAGATTACAATTTTATGCCGTAAATGTTGACGGATCACCAACTGACAAAAGCAATTATCCAGATCATACCTTCATCATCAATCAGGAAACTGAAGATGTTTACAACGTTGATGTAGAAGAGTACGGCATCCAGATACCTAAAAACGGACTTTTTGCCTCCATTCAGGTTTTAGGCTACACTTATCCAGATGGAAAACTCATTGATGCTAAAAAATATCGCGAGATAAAGACAAGAACAGGATTTGAAAAAGTTTCCACTACCTATAGACCGCTGTTACCGTTTACTGATGAAGTGGATGCACCATTAACATGGGTTAGACGTATTTTCTTCAATAATAAAACCTGGCAAAAATTTGATCTATCCTACAATCCTAATAGCAAATTAGTGAGATCTGGTCATGATAGTTACGGTATGGGCGCTGTTTTAAAAGTCTATAAACAAGACTAAACGGTTACAGCTTTATTCAGGTATTCTCTAAAGGGCAGCATCTCTTTATAGATCTCAACACATTTATCTTGAAAGTTTGATTGCATGATTTCTTTCTGAGTTACATCATGTTTCACGGCAAAACTCTTGCGACGCAGCAGCTCGATGTGTTTATGATCCTGGGAATAACCTTTAGGTGATGTTTTAAGCTTGTCATCATCAGTCATGAGACCTCCAAAGGTTTCTTTAAACGACTTTTTACTGATTATTTTCTTGAGTTCCTCGCCGTTATAATCGATGGCGTCCCTTATAGAATCAAGAACTTCCTTTTTAGGCTTATAGAATCCACCAGCAATAAAACTACCATTAGTCCCGATTTGAATATAAAAATCACCATAATTGCTACTCTTGTCAATGTCCAGTCCAGCACCAAAGTGGTCTTTATAAACGGGCTTGTTAGGATGGTATAATAGGTTGTTATTGATTCGATTGACGGCTTTTTTTCCCTCGGTTTTATGATAGGTATCGTGCACTTTAGCCAGCTTCTCATCCAACTCATTAAGCCAGCTCACAAACCAGTCTTTTACATCATGATATTCATCCCGATGCTCGTCCATCCAGTCCTTACTATTATTATTTTGTAACTCTCTAAGGAACGTGAACATCTTATTGAAACTCATAGCTAATCTTTTATTTAAAGGTAAAACCCACAGTTATAGCGTCTAAAAAATTAATAATACATTAGCAATAGGATTATCAGTTTAAAATACATTTGTTCCCTTAATTAAAATTTTCAACCATGAAAAAAGTAACCCTAGCAATTGCCGTTTTATTCATTGCAGCTACTGCATTTACCTCATGTCGCGAGACTGAAAAAGAAACTGAGACTATCGTAAGAGAAGTTGAGGTAGAAACTCAAGATGCTGCTGAAGAATCTGAAGGTATCCTAGAAAGAGCTGGAAGCGCAGTAGACGCTGAAGTCAACAAGGAGATCGATGAAGAAATCGATGAAATAGGCGACGATAACTAGTCGAGTATTAAATTATTTCAAGGCCATTCCATCAGGAATGGCCTTTTTGTTTACTTAAGCTTTGCATTTACTGGGATATTTATATATTTACCTCTTAATCATTTAAACAACCAACAATGAAAAAATTATCATTACTATTTGTAGCATTATTTACGGTATCAATGTTCACCACTTCATGTAGAGAAGAGTCTGAAAGCGTAGAGGTAGAAATGGAAGAAGTAGCAGACGATATGGAGGATGCTGGTGAAGACATGGAGGACGCTGCCGAGGACATGGGCAACGACATGGAAGATGCCGGTGAAGACATGGAAAATGAAATGGAAGATACTGATGTTGAGGTAGAGGTAGAAGACGAAGATGGTGACAACGACTAATTAATCCTTAAGATGAAAAAGATATTTTTAAGTTTGATGATCATGGCAATCACAGCTCCTGCTCTAGTGAGCTGTCGTGATGAGAAGGAAGTTGAAGTAGAAACCCTAGCGCCAGATGCTGAGGATAGTGATGACGATGAAAGTTATGACACTAATCCTACATCAAACGATCCTGATTGATCACAAACTCAAAGAATATAATTATAGAAGGAACCTATATCAGGTTCCTTTTTTTATTCCTGCTATCTCATCACGCAGGCTATCAAGCCCTTTCTTGAGCGAGAGCATCGCTTCTTGACCTTCATGAACATCAAGATCAAAACTTAGTTTTGAATTTACTTCCCATAATTCCTTAATGTCAACGATAGGCTGCTCGATGACCGGATAATCTTTATTGAGCGAGATAAGACTAACCTGATCTGAGCCGTCTTGCTTGACCAGCTTTTTCACCACTACCGTATCGTCTGTCACTACAACATGAATACGCGATTGATTGGCTTGTCTTATACTCTCAACAGCTTTTGCCATAACCCATTCTTCTGGTTGTAGCACGGGCAACATACTATCACCTTTGACCTGAAAAGCCCTGTAACTACCTTCCTTGTATTGAGGTAGCGGTATATTAAAAGCTGGCAGTTCCTGATACCAGTCTGTATCCTGTACGTTGCTCGCATATCCAGCACTTGCCTTGATGGGTACCATGATCATGTTCTCACGGTCTGTGCTGTCCATCGTAATGATTTTTGGCGCTGTATTAGGACTTGTCTCAAGCTCTTTATTATAGCTGTTACCGTATAGCCATAGCGGATTTATATTGAATTGACGTAGCAATTCTGACACAATTTTGCCGGTAATCTTCTTTTTACCACGTTCAATATCTGCAGTTGTGCTACCTGCGTCAAGCATTGATGCAAACTCACTTTGTGTTTTACCTTGATCTTCTCTTACTTGTTTAAAGCGTCGCGCCTCTATAGAAATGTCTTGTGCCATGTGACAAATATAGTAGTATTAGGAACATTTCCAACTTTAACAGTGGATTATTTCCTAATTATAGGATTTATTCCATATATTTGAATCAATAATCGCAATAGTCTTAGGATTATTTCCAAATATTAAAGTTATGTGTGGTAGAGCTTCAGTAATTACGCCTCAAGCATTGTTAGAGAGACGTTTTGATTCCGCTTTCGCGAAAGCGGGATTATTAAAAGAAAACATTAACACAAGTGTAGGTGAAGAAATTCCTGTTATAACTATGCAGGATCCTAAGCAGATTCAATTGTTCACTTGGGGTTTCACACCGCACTGGGCACATAAACAGACTTATCTCATAAACGCCCGTGCAGAAGGTGGGCGCAACGAAGAAAATGATCGTAATTATAAAGGCACAATGGGCATATTTAACAAGCCTATGTTTAGACATGCAATAAGATCGCAACGTTGTATCATATTAGTAGATGCGATTATTGAAGGGCCTAAACAGCAAAAGCTTAACAAGCCGTATGTTATTTATCCTAATCGTGATCGTGGACCATTTGCCATTGCTGGAATTTATGACACATGGCGACACCCATTGTCTGGTGAATTGCATCACACAGTAGCGATGATAACTACAGCTGGCAATCGCATTACCAGCGCGATAGGACATCATAGGGCACCGCTTATTCTTAAAAAAAGCGATGAGAAAAAATGGTTAGACCCATCACTTGATGTAAAGGAAATTAGCTCCATGATGAAGCCATTTAATGACAACGGTTTTAATGCTTACCCTATATCATCTAGTATAAAGCAACCCAGTGCAAATGGACTGGAGTTACTCAAGCCTATAGGTGATAAATTGGTAAAAGATTATGACCGTGGCTTCTATGACAGGTATAAATACATGAGCGATCTACCTAGTACTATAAAAGAAGAGCGATTAGTAGAAGGTGATCAATTTGTTTTATTCTAATAGATATGACGACAACTGCTGCAGAGGATTTAAAAATCAATCTACTTCAACAGGTCAATAATAAGATTGATGACCTCAAACCAAACTCAGCGAAATCAACAGTGAGTTGGAAAGAAAAAATTAATCTCACGAATCAATTATGGAGCAGCATTAATTTGCTCTTATGTGATATTATATTAGATGATGATAGCATAGTATCTTCTGGAAACTTACATGCTGTGCTTCAAGAAATGGAACCCACCATCAATGAATTGGTCATCACTCATATGGTAGAGTGAAAGGGTAACGTCACTTACAATCTTTGTATATGACCACTTAAGCCGAATCAGAAATATTCTTAGACTAGCGTTGCCACAAACTTGAGAAGTTAAAACTAAGACCGATATTAAAGTTAGTGCTATTAGTATCACCATCTAGCGCGATAAACCTACCACCTGATACAACTAGTGAAAGATTAGGATCTAGAACGTATAATAGTCCTATGGTAGGTCGCATAACAATTCCTTCACCTGTGTCGACACCTGCGCCACCAGCTGCACCACCTAGAAATTCACCGTAAAATCTTGCTTTGTCGTTGAAGAATGAAGGTGAATAAAATCCTAGGCCGCCCATTCCATGTGCATAACCACCAGATTCACCAGCATAAGCAAAACCGGTTTCACCAGTCAAATACACATATGGTGACAAATCAAAATTGAATTTTACCGCCAGTAGTTGTAAGTCGACTTCTTCCAATCCGTTAGGACTATCAGTTTTGGCAATGTCTAGATAGGTTTGGTTTTGTAGCTCGACTCGTATTCCTTGAGATTTTGTTTTGATGTTGGAACTATTGTCAGGAGATCGTGAGCCACCGACTAGATTGACATACTTCAATCCGACTCCATACGTGTATGCTTCAAGATCACCGTCAAGCGCTCTATAATAGCCACCGCGACCTGTGAGGTAAATTTTTGAATGGAGTTTTAAGTCCAATCCAGCCTCTGGCCATATGGTTAATCCACCTTCTGGAAATACACGACCGCCACCTGCACCGATTGCAAATTTGGTGAACAAGTTCAGGTAGTTTGTGTCCACGATATTGTAGCCACCTCCCAAAAAGATATCCATATAACCGGCGCGCAGTCCTTTATAAATGGCGTCCGTACGCACATATAGATATGTGTTGCTTTTTAAGTATTTCTGGTATTCAAATCCTGCGCTATATAAATTGCGTTGCAAATCATTACCGCGGTCATCTTTTGAATCTCCCATTGTGTGTAGAACGTCTAGCCTACCCATAAGCACTGTTTTGACAGCCGGCTCATTCCATAATTCATTATCTAGATTCAGATCGTATTGCTTTCCTGCATCCTTATAGTCTGATACTTTGAATAGACTAGGAACATCAACAAATATCGAAACAGCGTTATCTTCAATCTCGCCAGTGTAAAAATTGAAGTGATTATATGCTAGGCCTACCGCAAAGTCGTTGAACTTATATTTAACACCTGCACTAGCATTAATCAAAGCACCGTCATTGACAAGAAACCTATAGCCACCACCACCTGCAAAATGAAAATTAGCGTCTGCGTGTAAGTTACCCACGAGTCTAGTAGTCGCACCTAGCTCTACTCCTAGTGTAAATAATCCACCTTGATCACCCGTGATAGCTTTGTGAAATCCAGCTCCCGCATAAAGCCAGTTATTAATTGGAACTTGGTATCGCAAACCAACGATACCCATGCGATCATCAAGTTGCGGAAACTCATCTATAGGCATCTCCACAGACAGGAAGCTCAAGCGAACGTTATTTTTTAATACTCTGGGATTTGTTGTGGACGTATTTTGAGAGATTGCTTGATATGCAATCACAAACAAGCACAAAAACAGGATCTTTTTCATATCTGCAAAATACTGAGATTAAGAGGGGCCAATCGAAAATAGACAACTTTAACTTGGTAAAACAAAAAATCCCAACCATTACTGATTGGGATTTGAAGCTCCTCCTCTTGGGCTCGAACCAAGGACCCTCTGATTAACAGTCAGATGCTCTAACCAACTGAGCTAAGGAGGACTGTGATATACACAAACTCAAGCTATTTGCTTAAGCGAGGGCAAATATAATATGTTTTAAAAATGTGTGCCAATATTTTGGATAAAATTTTGATCGGCTCTAGGAACCAAACAACCATTTATACACATCGTTACCGTTGGCGTACAACATAAGTACCAGCAGTAGCAATATTCCTATGATTTGTGCACGCTCAAGGAACTTATCGCCTGGTTTGCGACCAGTAATGATCTCATAAAGTAAAAACATCACATGACCACCATCAAGTGCTGGGATAGGCAAAATATTCATCACGGCGAGTATAAAAGATATAAGAGCTGTCGTGCTCCAAAATTCTAACCAATTAAATGTATCAGGATACAATTTCGCAATGGTCCCAAAACCGCCTAGCTGCCCTGCGCCTTTCTTAGTAAATACATATTTGAACTGCACCACATAATCATGCATCGTCCAGTATCCACGAGAGACTCCGGCCACGAGACTTTCCCCTAAAGAATATTCCCTTGTTTTCAGATCAACTATTTCTCTCATATCCATGAAAGAATAGATACCAAAACCGTTGGCAATTCGTGACGAACTTAAATTGACATTGATTTCTCTTCGTTGACCATCACTTACTGCAACCATTGTGAAGGTAGAGTCAGGAGTGACAAAGTTATTCATGGCATAAGCAACATCCGTCTGATATTCTACAGGATACCCAGCGACGGATTCAATTTTATCTCCTAGCTTCAAATTAATAGAATCAGCAATTGATCCCTTAACGATAGAGTCAAGTGCCATAGGCCTTCTATACGCAAAAGCTCCATTGACCCCGTCATTAAACATGCGATCACCTATGTCGTCTGGAATTGAAATCTCTACTGGTTGACCTTCACGTAATACAGTAACTGTCTCAACATCTCTGAAAACTAAATATTTACTCAGGTCGCGTGCATAAGGTAATGTATCGCCATTCACAAGATAAGGTTGATCACCTTGCTCAAAGCCAATCTTCTCTAGCGTCGTTGGAAAACCAAAACCATATTTAAAATCATCACCTGTCGCTTCAAGTGTTCCCTGCGAGTAAATGATTCCAGCATAAATAATAAAACCTACTAATACATTGACAATAACACCACCTAACATTACAATCAATCGTTGCCATGCTGGTTTTGATCTAAATTCCCATGGTTGTGCCGGTTGTGCCATCTGCTCCTTATCCATGCTCTCATCGATCATACCAGCGATCTTTACATAACCGCCTAGAGGCAACCACCCAATTCCATAAACGGTATCGCCTATCTTTTTCTTGAATAGAGAGAATTTAATGTCAAAAAATAGGTAGAATTTCTCCACCTTGATCTTAAATAATCTGGCAGGAATAAAGTGACCTAACTCATGCAGCACGATTAGTAAGGAAAGACTCATCAAGAAATTGATGATTAAAACAACAGTAGGATGCATAGAGCAGATTAGGTTAACAGCCTGCAAAAATAAGTTTTTATACGCTTACTTTAAAAGTGTTGCATGCTCACAACAAAAAGAGAGAAATCAAACGCTTATCTATTACTGCACAAGTAGAGACCTAGTTAATAGAGTGGTATCGTCCAGCATGATTTTCACCAGATACATTCCAGGTGTCGCAGGAACTTCAAATCGGCTGGCATTGGCATCTTGATATTGATCCACTATTCTACCTTGCAAATCATATATGATGAGCTGCTCCATCCTACCTTCCATTCCATCCACAATAAAATAATCACGCGCTGGATTGGGGTATAACCTGAGTTGTGCCGTATCAAAATCATCCATACTCAAAGTCGCCGTATTCTGACTTGAAATGATTTTAGTTTCTGGATCAATCATTACATCAGTGACTGCAAAGTCAATATCGTCAAGCACGATTTGTATTTGATTTGCATTTATATCTACCAGAATATCTCTTGTCTGGTTCTCACCTACAAGTCGCAGTGGCAATTGACCCTCAAATAAATCTACACTCTCGTGACTCGTGGTCTGTTCGATATCTAGGCTCACTTCTAGATTTTGATCCTGTGAATAGGTGACCTGATAAGATGGGTGACCTTCATCATAAATCCAATCGTCAAAAAACTCTCGAAGATCTTGACCGCTTGTAACTTCTGCAACTCTTAGGAAATCCTCTGTTTTGGCATAGTCAAAAGCCAATGCGTTATTATTCAGGAAATTTTTAAGCACGCTATTAAATACATCGGCACCCAATCGATCTTCAAGCATATTGAGTACCATGGCTCCTTTATTATAACTCAGTCTGCCATTAAAAACTCTTGAAACGCTTAAGGTATCGGCCGCGGGAACATAAACGCTACCGTCTGGCGCGCTGGTGATGGATCTAAGTCTGCTTTCTCGCCAGCTTTTAAATGAATCTTCTCCCTTTAATTTTTGTATCGCTTTTCCATTTGCATAGGTAGCAAAGCTCTCATTAATCCATATATCTTGCCAACTGCCGCAGGTCACCTTATTACCAAACCATTGATGCGCTAGCTCGTGAGCGGTCAAATTAAAACTAAATGTACCCATGAATGATATGGTAGTATGTTCCATGCCACCATTCCAACCAAATTGCGCATGTCCATATTTCTCATCCTTAAAAGGATAAACACCATAAGATTCTTCAAAAAATGACATCATCGGTGGTGTCACCGCTAGATCGCTTCTCGCGCGCTCTAGATCCTCTGGATACACATAATTATTGATATTAAATGCGCTTAAATCGCTCTCATATTCCTGTGTGAACTTTTCATAATTAGTCACCGCAAAAGCAATCAAGTAAGCAGGAATTGGGTAATTATGTTGCCAGGTATATGTCTTGCCCGCGCCATTATCAAGCTCTTCAATCAACAAGCCATTGGAGACACCTGTATTGCCATAGGGAACGTTAAGTGTAACCGTCGTTGCATCAATTTTATCATTAAGATCCTGTTTACAAGGCCACCATGATTTGGCTCCATAAGGTTCTGATAGCGTCCAGATGATGCCTTGACCATCGTGCTGTCGTCTCGCATAGCTGCCAAAACCTGTTCCCTCAGGATTACCAGAGTACGCTATTGAAATAGTAACCTGATTGTCAGCAGCAATGGCGTTTTCAAAATCAATTTGTAGTAAATCATTGCCTATTGCAGTAATAGTTGTCAAACCTGCATCACTAGTAACAGTTTCTGCAGTCATGCCGTCGGCAAAATCTAGATATATGCGATTTAGGTTTTCAGTTGCCTTAAAATCCATGGTCATCTCTCCACTCATGGCATCCATATCCGGATCGATGTCTAGCTCTAATTCTACCGCAAGTACGTCATAGTTGTCTTGAGATACAAAGGCATTTTTCTGTGGAATTGATGATATCAATCTGGATTTGGCAATGCATGCTTGCACGGCGTCGTTTGATACGTCGATTACTGTGGTATGTTGTTGCGCTATTAAAGAGTCAGCTTTCGCGAAAGCTAACACCATAAAAACCCATAAACACCAGTCGATCTTCATCTTGAAAAACCCATTGAAACCTGTCAGGAGCGCCCTAAAATCACGTCCTAACTACAGTAAAGGTCGTAAATTTGTAACAAAGCTCTCACGTGAAGGATTTTCTCAAGAAAAACAAGTATCGCATTCTCTTTATGGTGCTATTATGTGCGGCTATCATGGCTTCTTTCCAGTATGCGCTCACTCCTGAAAAACAGTTGGCCGTTCTGCAACCAGACCAGTTTGACCCAACGCTGGTAGATGACAGCAAGGTTTTTGTAAAAAAGTATCATGAGATCGCACCTTTTAAACTTGTCAATCAAAACGGCGACACGATTACAGATGAGTTCTATGACGATAAAATTTATGTAGCCGATTTTTTCTTCACAGTATGTCCTGGAATTTGCCCAATCATGACCGAGAACATGACACTGCTACAAGAGGAATTTAAAAATGATCCAGAGGTGTTGCTACTGTCTCACAGCGTCACACCGGAGCAAGACAGTGTGAGTGTCCTGCGTGCTTATGCTGATAAAAAAGGCGTTATTGATGATAAATGGAATCTAGTCACTGGTGATAGAAAGGAGATTTATGACCTTGCTAGAAAGTCGTACCTAGCTGCCAAGAAGAATAAATTTGGCGGTGAATACGCCATGATTCATACAGAGAATTTCATGCTTGTCGATAAGGAAGGTCGCCTGCGTGGTAGGTCCTATGACGGTACTAAAAAGGAGGAAATCGACGCACTCATAGAAGACATTTATATTCTCAAGGAAAGCTACCGTAAAGAGGATTGATGACGGCGTGGCTATTGCTTATTTTTGCCGCTTATAATTAGGCATGTCGATTTTTGGTTACATATTTTTATTCTTGGTCATACGCTGGCTGTACACCTTGTTTACTAATGCACAGGTCAACACAGGAAACCCAACAAGACAGCGTACTCAAAGCACAAGAGTAAGTCCACAAGATTTTGAACTTCATTTGTTATCACTCACATCCATCGTCATCAAAGCAGATGGAAAGGTCACGCAAAACGAGCTGGACTATGTGCGTCAGTATTTTGTAAGCAATTACGGCAAGGATCGAGCAAATGCGATCTTTAAGGTTTTTAATGAAGTCGTCAAAAAGCGTGAAGTAAATCCTGCACGTATTTGTCAATATTTGAATGCACGCACTAGGTATGAAAGTCGCTTGCAAATCCTACACTTCTTGTTTGGCATTGCACAGGCAGATGGTCACGTGAGCAGCCCAGAAGTAAGCGTACTATCTCAGATTGCTGGCTATTTAAGGTTATCACAGCGAGATTTTATTTCTATCAAGGCAATGTTTGTAAAGGATCAAGACAACGCCTATAAGATTCTTGAAATTGACAAGTCCGTTCCAGATCATGAGGTAAAAAAGGCCTACCGCACCATGGCCAAAAAATACCATCCCGACAAACTCATCGATATGGACGATGCCTACCGCAAGGGCGCCGAGGAGAAATTCCGCAAGGTGCAGGAAGCCTATGAAACGATCCAGAAAGAGCGCGGCATGGTCTAGCCACGCAATCTTGTGACAGCACTACTCGTTGTATCGCATATTACCTATATTTACTGTTAGGTGACAGATGATTCATCCAGCGCATAAGCGACTGGATTCCAATATATAAGATAGTTCAATGAGTTGTAGTAGTTGTGGAACTGGTGGTGACTCGCCACGCGGTTGTAAAAATAATGGTACCTGCGGTACTTCTGGATGTAATAAACTTACCGTTTTTGACTGGCTGGCAAACATGGATTTGCCCGATGGTCAAGAACAATTCAAATATGTAGAGGTACGTTTTAAAAACAGCCGAAAAGAATTCTTCTACAACAAGGATAATCTTCAACTCAAGATAGGTGACATTGTTGCCACACAGGCAAACAGCGGTCATGACATTGGGATAGTAACACTTACTGGCGAGTTGGTGCGCGTACAGATGAAACGTAAACGCGTAAAGCAGGATCCAGAAGAAATCTGCGCCATCTACCGCATTGCCAATCAAACCGATATCGACAAGTGGAAAGCTGCTAGAGATCGTGAGGATGCAATGAAGATAAATGCTCGCGAGATAGCCATACGCCTGCAACTACAAATGAAAATTTCTGATATTGAATTTCAGGGTGATGGTTCCAAAGCTACTTTTTACTACACGGCAGACCAGCGCGTGGATTTCCGTGAATTAATACGGGAATATGCAGGCACCTTCAAGACGCGCATCGAGATGCGCCAGATAGGCCTGCGACAAGAAGCTGCAAGATTAGGCGGCATAGGTTCTTGTGGTAGAGAATTGTGCTGTAGCACGTGGTTGACAGACTTTAGATCTGTAACGACCAGTGCCGCCCGATATCAAAATTTATCACTCAATCCACAAAAACTGGCCGGGCAATGCGGTAAGCTCAAATGCTGCTTGAACTATGAGCTAGACTCATACCTAGATGCGTTGAGCACGTTCCCAAAACAGAATCAAAAGCTATACACAGAAAAAGGCGTCGCGTTGTGCCAAAAGGTAGATATCTTCAAAGGCCTGATGTGGTATTGCTATGATGGTGAGTGGATGAACTGGCACGTACTCACAACAGACCAAGTTCATGAGATCGTCAAAAAGAACAAAGCCAAGGAGAAAGTCGCCAGCATTGAAGAATACGCTAGCGAACTGATCATAGAGGAAAAAGTGAGCTTTGAGAATGTGGTAGGACAAGACAGCCTTACTCGATTTGATCAAGCTACCAAGCAACGTGGCAAACGCAAGAAAAGACGCAATAATCGCAAATCCAGCGGTAATAATACCCGCATTAAGAATACAAATCAGAAAAAAAAAGGCGGCAATAAACCTAACGACTCAAAAAAGCCAGTAGCTCAAAAAACTACCAGTGGCAATAAGCCATCCAGTAATAAGCGCCGCAGGCCTAAACGCACCAATAAAGGCGGTAGTCAAAACAATAATTCGGCTAAGGAATGATGCGCAACTATGTTTACATATGGGGCGTCTTGTGTTTATGTTTGTTGACCAGCTGCGATGACCAACTAGTAGATAGCGACACGGTAACCATAGCTCAAGGTTCATGGGATTATGACGCGCCAGTTGAGTTTGAAATCACGCCACCAGACAGCATCAATGATTATGATGTATTCTTTTATGTGCGCAATGATCAACAGTATGCTTTTAAAAATCTATGGTTGATCAGTCAATTAAAATTTCCAGAAGGAAAAATCGTTACAGATACATTGCAGTACGAGATGGCAGACTCTCAAGGTAGGTTTTTAGGAACCGGTAAAGATCTGATTGAAAATAAGTTATGGTATAAGAGAGGTGTTAGCTTTCGCGAAAGCGGAACCCACAATCTCACCATTAAACAAGCTATGAGACGCAATGGTGACGCACAACCACTTGAACAACTGGATGGCGTACTAGACGTAGGTTATATTATTGAAAAACACATGCCCGATGGCAACAACTAAAGAACAAAAACAGCGCAAGGAAGATCTCTCTAGAAACATCAAATTATTCTGGAAGATCGTAGCAACAGGTATAGGATTGGTCGTCTTACTATTTGTATTGACGGGTCTTGGACTTTTTGGATCACTGCCTGATCACACCAAATTAGAGAATCCAGAAACAGACCTCGCGACCGAAATCATATCGGCAGATGGAGAGACTTTGGGAAAAATATACAAAGACAACCGCACGCCAGTAGATTTTGAGGATCTACCGCAAAATCTCGTAGACGCCCTGGTGTCTACTGAGGATGAACGCTTTTACGAACACAGCGGTATTGACGGATATGGAACCGTGCGCGCCGTGGCCTTTTTAGGAAGTCGTGGTGGTGCCAGTACGATCACGCAACAACTTGCTAAAAATTACTTTACGGAACGTCCTAGCCAGAATATCGTGGCTCGTATCATCCAGAAACTACAGGAATGGATCATCTCCATACGTCTTGAAAAACAGTACACAAAAGAGGAAATCATAGCGCAGTACCTCAACCAGATTGACTTCTTGTATCAAGCAGATGGTGTGCGATCGGCTTCACGTATTTATTTTGGCAAAGAACCCAGCGAGTTGAATGTAGAGGAAAGTGCGGTGATCGTTGCCATGCTTAAAAACCCACGACAGTACAATCCACGTCGTGCCGTGAGTAAAGAGAAGTCGTTGCAGCGACGCAATCAGGTATTTGTGCAAATGGTGCGCAATGATAAGATGAGCGAGGCCATGAAAGACAGTCTCAAACAACAGCCTATCAAGCTAGACTATAATCCTGAAGGTCATAACGATGGTATGGCAACCTATTTTAGAGAATTTTTGCGTGCAGACCTGCGCAAATGGATCAAAGAAAATCCTAATCCAGAAACAGGTGAACCCTATGATTTGAGACGTGACGGACTGCGCATCAATGTGACTATCGACAGCCGCATGCAAAAGATTGCAGAAAAAGCCGTGACCGATCACATGGCAAACCTACAGGAAGAGTTTGACGATCAGAACAAAAAACTGAGCACGGCACCATTTAGAGATGTAACCGAAAAAGAAATTAATGAAAAGATCATAGCCAGCGCTATGCGCAGGTCAGACCGTTGGAGAATACTGAAAGCTCAAGGTAAAAGCGAGCAAGAAATCAAGGACAGCTTCCTTGAAAAGACAGACATGACCATCTTTGCTTGGAACGGCGATATTGATACTGTCATGACACCGGTGGATTCCATAAGATATTATAAAAAATTCTTGCAGGCTGGTATGATGTCACTAGAGCCACAAACAGGACATGTTAAGGCTTGGGTAGGTGGTATCAATCACCAGCACTTTAAGTACGACCACGTGAAGAAAGGTAAGCGTCAGGCTGGATCAACATTCAAACCGTTTTTATATGCAACGGCTATTGATTTGCTGCACTACTCACCTTGTAAAATCTATTCAGATGGTGAGTACACCATTCCAGCAGGTCGTTATGGGTTGAGCAAGGACTGGACACCTAGCAACTCCAGTGGTGGCTACGGTAACCTCAAGACCATGAAAGAAGCGCTAGCCAGCTCGACAAATACTATATCCGCACAGTTGATGGATGAGGTTGGCCCTCAAGCGGTAGTTGATAGAGCAAAATCCATGGGAATAGATACCGATAATTTTGATGTTACCGTTTCCCTAGCACTAGGAACTGCAGATGTTAGTTTATATGAAATGGTAGCGGCATACGGCGTTTTTGCAAACGGTGGTATTTACAACGAGCCAGTATTGGTTACCAGTATTGAAGATAAAAATGGTACCGTATTGTTTCAATATGTGCCAGAATCAAAAGATGTCATGAACCCAGAAGTAGCCTACACAACGGTAAAACTTATGGAAGGCGTGGTGCAGTCTGGTAGCGGCGCGCGTTTGAGAGATACCTGGCGTGGACAACAAGGATATGGCAAAGTGCTTACCGGCTATCCCTATAAACTAGAGAATGATATTGCTGGTAAAACGGGTACTACCCAAAATAATAGCGATGGCTGGTTCATCGGCATGGTGCCTAATCTTGTGAGCGGCGTCTGGGTTGGTGGTGAAGATCGATCGGTACACTTTTATAGTACGACCTATGGTCAAGGTGCTACCATGGCATTACCTATTTGGGGTAGCTTTATGAAAGGTGTATATGCTAATGAATCTTTAGGCATTTCAAAAGAGCCATTCCCTAAGCCATCTAACTTGTCCATCGAGGTCAATTGTGCGGAGTATGTTGACGGCATGAATAGCAATGACAGTGGCGCAGATGATGGTAGCGATCAACTAGACATGTAACAATATGTTGCAACGGTTATCCATACACAACATTCTATTTCTCGATATCGAGACGGTACCTCAGCAAGAAGATTTTAAGGATCTAGATAAAATTGATCAAGAGCTATTTGCTCAAAAAACACAATACCAGCGAAGAGACGATAAAACTCCTGAGGAATTTTATGATCGTGCTGGCATCTGGGCAGAGTTTGGCAAAATCATATGTATCTCTGTAGGTTACTTTAGTGAGAAGACAAGTAACAGCAGTTTTAGGGTGCGCAGTTTCACTGGTGAAGAACGAGACATCTTGATGGATTTCTCCGCACTTCTTGAGGAGCATTTCTCTAGACGCGATCATTTGTTGTGCGCCCATAATGGCAAGGAATTCGACTTTCCTTACATAGCGAGACGATTGGTCATTCATGGATTGCCATTACCGGTAAAGCTCAATTTGTTTGGTAAAAAGCCATGGGAAATACCGCACCTTGATACGATGGAGCTGTGGAAATTTGGCGACTACAAACATTTTACCAGTATCAAATTACTCACGAGAGTGTTGGGCGTACCATCGCCCAAAGATGATATAGATGGCTCGCAGGTACGAGATGTATTCTATAAAGAGAATGACATTTCCCGCATCGCGACCTACTGCGAGAAAGATGTAATTGCAGTCGCCCAAGTGCTGTTGCGTATGAGGAACGAGCCACTGCTTAAAGACAGCGATATTGTCATCAAATAATCCCATAGTTGAAGTTCAAGGCTTGAACCTAAGTTTTTCAACGAACCATGGTAGCATTCAAGTACTTCATGATGTGTCGTTCGATCTTCATCCTAACGAGATACTAGCCATCGTTGGTGAGTCTGGCAGCGGTAAATCTGTTACCAGCAAGGTGCTCATGGGCTTGTTACCAGAGAAAATTACTCAAATAGACTGCAGGAAACTAGAGGTACAACAGAATGATATTAGAGATTTTAAGGAGCGTGATTGGTCTCGCTTTCGCGGAAGCGTCATCTCAATGATCTTTCAAGAACCTATGAGCAGCCTGAATCCTACTATAACTTGTGGACAACAGGTGGCTGAGATACTGAAAATCCACACTTCACTTAACACACTACAACGCAAGACTGAAGTTCTTGAGCTTTTTGAAAAAGTAAAATTGCCAGAACCTGAAGTCACCTATAAAAAATATCCACATGAGATAAGTGGTGGCCAGATGCAACGTGTGATGATCGCGATGGCAATTGCCTGTAAACCTAAAATCCTAATTGCAGATGAGCCAACGACGGCGCTTGATGTGACTGTGCAGCAAGAAATCTTGATGCTACTCAAGGAATTGCAGGCAGATTATGGTATGAGCATGATTTTTATATCGCACGATCTAGGTGTGGTAAAATCCTTTGCAGATCGTATTCTGGTGATGTATCAAGGTAGGATTGTAGAATCCGAGACAGCCACAAATATTTTTGAAAATGCACAACACGACTACACAAAAGCTTTGATCAACTCAAGACCTGATCCCGAGCAGCGCGTGAAACGACTGCCTACCATTACTGACTTTTTAAATGATACTGTAAAATCTGTTTATGAAGATGTATCAAAACGTCATGAGCGATTGTCAATCATGTATGATAAGGCGCCCGTCCTAACAGTGGAAAATGTAGTAAAGGACTATCTAGGCAATAGAAACTCGGTTTTTGGTAAACGATACATGTTTAGAGCGGTCGACCATGTGAGTTTTGAGCTGTATCCACAGGAAAGTCTAGGTGTTGTGGGCGAGAGCGGTTGTGGAAAGAGTACTTTAGGTAACATGATCACTGGCTTGCGTGATGCCACCAGTGGTAGTATTAGGTATCACGGTACTGATCTATCACAACTATCCCAAAAAGACTGGCGTGCCTATCGTAAGGATATCCAGATCATTTTTCAGGATCCATTTGCGTCACTCAATCCTAGAATAAAAATAGGTGAAGCAATCATAGAACCCATGCAGATTCATGGGATAGGAAGCAACCATAAAGAGCGTAAAAAGATGGTGGAAAAGCTCCTAGAACAAGTAGGTCTAGAGGCATCACATTATGATCGATACCCACATGAATTTAGTGGTGGTCAACGTCAACGTATAGGCATCGCCCGCACTGTAGCTCTGCAACCTAAAATTATTGTTTGTGATGAGTCTGTGAGCGCGCTAGATATATCAGTACAAGCACAAGTACTTAATCTGCTCAACGAGTTGAAGGAATTATATGACTTTTCCTATTTGTTTATCTCGCACGATCTAGCGGTAATAAAATATTTCTGCGATCGAGTGATCGTCATGAATAAAGGTAAAATTGAGGAAATTCAAGAGGCCGATGCACTGTTTGCAAAGCCTACTTCAACTTATACTAGAAAATTAATTGATTCTATACTGCACTAACGCTTCTCTAAAAAGCGAAAAACGTACGGTTTACTAATTGAACGACACCTTTCACTAGGGTGTAAGTAGCATTGATATTCTTAACGATAACTTTCATAAGGGGACAATTGAGATATAAATATCTTAATAAACTCCCAATAAACAGCTAATCGACATCATAAAATCGATGAAATACACTAAAATACTTTCTATTTTGTTAATTAGAAGTGTAAGCCTTTTTTCTGCTCATCCTTAAGATGATCTAGATATAGTATGCCTCGCAAATGATCTACCTCGTGCTGCACAACGACCGCAGTAAAATCTGTGATGCTTTCTACGATATTTGTTTGTTCCAGATTATCATATTTCACTAGAACCGTTTTTGCTCTCATGGTTAAGGTATCTGTCCGATTAGGTATGGAGAGGCAACCTTCACGACAATCTTGTTTCTCATCAGAATAATTGGTGATTACAGGATTAATAAACACCTCAAAAGGATAACCTTCTTTATCAAATCGCTGTACCCAAACCACGTTTTTCAAAATACCTACTTGTGGTGCGGCAATGCCAGCTCCTAGCGACATACTATCACGCACGGTGGCATACATTCTATCGATAAGCTGAACCAGCACCTTATCATTAGGATCTGGTTTTACATAACTACTCTGCTGGCGTAGAAGCAAGGAATCAGACTCGTTGGTAATTTTAAAGACACGCATGGGCGTTGTTGACGGTGCCTGCATAATCAGTTCCTGCTGCTGATTAGTAAATACATCACTACCCACTTGAGATTGGGAGGCGCACGCGGCTACTAGAATCAATACAAAAACCGAAATACTTTTAAAAAATGATGAATGCATGAGCCTATTGTTTTGGTGACCTCGCCGGTAGCTCGATCATATTATTATCGCCCACTTTTACCATACTATTTCCAGTAATGGTGATTGTTCCTGCGGTAAAGTCATCATCATTTGCCTCGAAAATGTTGTCCACATACTTCTGTGGATTGCGATCAATGTATGGAAACCAGGTGCTGTGTATTTGTATCATGATGCGATGACCTTTCTTAAAAGTGTGCAACACATCTTGCAACGCAAAATTTACTTGAGTCTTCTTGCCTTTTTCAAATGGCTCTGGAGTCACAAAACTATTTCTAAAACGTCCTCTAAATGTTTCTGCGCGTACTAGTTGTTGATAACCAGCAAGCGTGATATGCTCTGGTGTTTGTGGATCGTTTTTCATATCATTCGGATAGACATCAATGACTTTGACAATGAAATCTGCGTCATCAATATCCTTTAATATGACTTCAAGATTTGCTTGAATCTCGCCGGATAATCGCTGGTCGTCCTCTAGAATATCTGTAGTAAAAGTAAGTACATCAGGTCGACGTGAGGCATGACGTTGATCGTCTGTCATATAAGCTCGTGGTGTAAAAGTCACTGGCGTCACCTCACTGCGAAATGGTACTGGTTTCATAGGATCACTGACATAAGAAAACATGGCATCTTCTTCTACTTCTTCATTGATGGTGAGCTCACCATTTTCTTTAAACCCAAACACGATCTCGTCTTGCTCAGGCGGCCATTTCTCAAATTGCTCCCATTGCTTGAGACCTGTGTCAAACATGTAGGCTTCTGGTAACTTTGGATTCTTTTTACCCTTTAAGTGGTGCTCAAAGAACGGTGTCTCAATCTGCTTTTGATAAAAGGTTGACATGCTGTCGCCGTAATAAATATGGTTTACCATTTGAGCGCCGCGCTCGCGTGCCCAATTACCATGGCTCCACGGTCCCATGACGATGGTGTTGTTTTTATTTTTTGGGTTGTAACGCTCTACATTCTTATAGATCGTTAGTGGCCCATACAAATCCTCTGCATCAAACCAGCCGCCTACGGTCATCACAGCATGATCGACATCAGTTAGATGGTTGACAATGGCACGCTTCTGCCAGAATTCGTCATAATTAGGATGTGTGGCAACGTCTTTCCAGAAAAAGTTGTCTGGAAAAATTTCTTCGGTTACTGTTTTGAGACTTCCTAAACCTAAGTTGAATTGATACGAGTCTTTCAAGTTACCGGCAGCTCTCATGGCATCCCATTTATCTGCATACCAGCTTGTGGTAGTAGGTTCTGTCTGGTGACCAAAAACTGGATATGCCATCAAATAACTTTGCAACGTGGCACCATTGTGATGAAAATCATCGAAGAAAAAATCACCAATAGGTGCCTGTGGAGATGACGCGACTAGCGCTGGATGAGCCTCAGGCAATGCGGCAGCCGTGTAAAAACCTGGATAGGAAATACCCCATTGACCTACCTTACCGTTAGTTCCTTTTACGTTTTTGAGCAGCCACTCAATCGTGTCATATGTGTCTGAGCTCTCGTCTATATCTTTTTTATTCTTGACATTGTTGCCTGGAATGTGTGGTCGCATGTTATCAAAATCACCTTCACTCATCCATCTACCACGCACGTCTTGATAAACAAATATGTAGCCATCTTCCATCATATACTTATTGGGTCCTAAGGATGTCTTGTATTCATCGTCTCCATAGGGTGCGACGCTGTAACAAGTGCGCTGCAACATCATTGGATATTGTTGTGAAGTATCCTTAGGCGCATAGACCACCGTGTAAAGTTTGACACCATCGCGCATGGGAATCATGTGGACTTGCTTAGTATAATTTTCAGTTACATAGGTTTGTTGGGATTGCGCTTTCGCGAAAGCGTAACCCATAACAATCAATAAACACGTGACAAGATTTTTCATAAGAGTATTTTATCGTGCACTAAAGATACAGGATGTATATAAAAAAGCCTCTCTTAACGAAAGGCTTTGATCACTGTAGAGCAGCTCTCCTGCGCGGCATCATATGTGCCAGCATGAGTAATACTTTGTTTTACTATCGCTTGATGAGTTTGCGTGTTGCACTGTTGCCACCAGATGTTATGGTCATAAAATACATACCAGTCGCCATGTCCTCAAGGTTGACTGTACTGTTTTTATTAGCGCCTGCATCTTGTTGCAACACCATTTTACCCGTCAAGTCATGTACTGTGATGCTGTAATCAGCATCTGATTTCCAATTGATGTTGAAAATACCACTACTAGGATTAGGAAAAATTGCAAAATCGACGCTCGTCTCGCTTGCATTGTTAAGTGTTCCTGTCACTTTGAGGTTATCAAGAATTACACCTTCATTATTTACCGATTGATCAGACTCAAATACAAACCTAAAAACAACATCCTGTTGTCCAGCAAGATTTCTCAATGAGGTGGCATAGGGCTTCATCTCACTATCAGTTCCAGTCCACTGTCCACCTGGACAATTGAAACAGTTGCTACCATCCGGGCCACGATCTGAATTATACCAGGTCTCACTACTAGCATCGCCTAACAATGACCAGTTAGCACCATGATCAATAGAATATTCTACATACATCACGTCCCAATTCTCCTCAAGGTCATACGCCATATCAAATTCTAGTACGAGATTACTAGCATTTGAGAAGTTGTAACAACCTGTATATAGAAATGATTTAGTAAGATCTGGATAGTTACCGTTTAAGTTGGTACCATAAACTTGACGCCCACTTTCTGCATCCTTGAGAATGGATCCATTAGGAACGCCACGTTCCCATAATGATTCATTGCCTCTTGAGTTGACGCTTACCAGAGAACGCTGTTCAAACTCATAAGTGTCGCCTATGCGGCTGCCTTGATTTTGTATAAACTGACGCTCTTTAAAGTTGTTTCCTAGAAATGCGTCACCATCTGTAGAGACTTCAACCCTTACCATATAGCTACCTGGTGGCAGATTTAATTCGGACAGTATAATCTCTTGCTGTTGTCCAGCAACTATTGACATATCAAAGTTTTGAGCGATGATGTCGTTTCCTATCGTACGTGTAATCGTGAAATTATCAATGTCCTGAAGACCATTATTAGACACTTGAAGTCTCAACCCTAAATCCGTGCAGTCAATTTTACCAGTCGTACTTTCTACTGACTGCAAGCTCAAGTCCATTTGAGGACTAACTGGAGTTACAGCCGTTTGCCAGATACCACGACCATAGGTAGCGGCTGTCAATATTTGATCTACTGGATTGATCTCAAGATCTGTAACACTCACATTAGGCAGGTTGTTGGCAAATTTGCTCCACGTTCCTGCAACGCTATCATACTTGTACACGCCTATAGTAGTTCCTAGGAACAAGGCATCATCTGCACTATTGATATGGTGAGCTATCGTGTTTTTACCTATTTGCGGCAGGTTAGAAGTGATGTCAGTAAATGTCATACCCATATCATCGCTGCGCATCACCTGACCTATTGAATAGGCTGTTGAAACATAAACTGTATTATCATTATTGTTGTTCACTTCAATCGCAGTTATTGGGCCTGGCATTTCTACCAACCAGGTGAAGTTCACACCAGCATCCACACTACGGAATAATTGACGATCATAAGCGACGTAGATGATATCATCGTTAATTGGATTAATCTCAATTACAGACAGGTTCTCTGCGAAAGCATTTGACTGAGCTACAAACTGCCCTTGCTCTACTTTATATAGACTCTTGTAACCTGCATAGATATCACCTTTGGAATTAGTTTTAAGCGGCGTAATCCAATTACCTTGTTCAGGGCCAGCTATAGCACTATATGTCTCACCAGAATTTGAAGTAACATACAAACCACCACCAAATTGACTGAAACCATATCTAACGTTTGAATCTAGTGGGCTCACACCAGCTTCCATACCATCTGCACCATGGTAGTTTTTCCAGGTCCCATTACTACTGGTGTAACCACCATTATCCTGTAGGCCACCGGCCATGTTAGAGCTACTGTCAGACCCAACTGCAACACGATAGAATTGACCTATTTGCAATCCTGCTGTAAGATCAGTAAATGATCTACCATTGTTAGTGCTGCGGTAGATACCGCCATCAGACATAACGTAAAGCTCACCATCAAATTCACGTATTTGGTGAATATCAGCATGCGTGTAAGTTGATGAGGCTGGATTATTCCAGGTATTGATTCTATCAAATGATCGACCACCATTAGATGATTTCCAGACATTTAAACAACCTGTGTATACTACATCTTCATCAGTTTGCGATACCTCAAGAGCTAGATCATACCAGCCTTGAGTGCTTTCTAGGATATCAGTACCGTCATCAGTTCTAGAAAAAGTAGATCCAGCATTTCTAGACTTGTAAAGACCTGCTAGAGAACCATTATTAGTGATTGCGAGCAAGTAAACCCTGTTAGCATCTGCTGCCGTTACACCTATGACGATTCTTGAGATTCCTGTAGCTGGTAAACCGCTTGTAATCTGGGTAAAGGTTGAACCACCGTCCATGGATCTATAAAAGGCGCTGTTAGTAGCTAAGTAGATCATATCTGGATTTGAAGGGTTGAGCTTCACATCCTTGATGTTGCCATTGAAGGTTTTGGTTACTGTTGTTCCTGCATTATTAGAAACATAAAACCCACGACTACTTGCGATCAATATTTTTCTAGAATTGGTTGGATCAATATATACCTCGCTTATTCTAGCATCGTATCCAGTAAAAGAAAGACCTGTCTCATTAAACGTCTCACCACCATCAGTAGATTTAAGCAAGCCTATACTAGCCGTATCGCCAGCATCGTCATCACCTGTTCCTATATATATAATATCACTGTTATTTTTGTCAACGGCAATGGCGCTAACACCTATTTGAGATAAAAAATCAGTTCGTGGTGTCCAGTCAATACCAGCATTAGTTGATTTCCACATGCCGCCAGCTGGCGTTCCTAGGTAGTAGATATCTGGATTGTTAGGGTCCACGGCAATGGTATTAGTACGACCTTGTCCTGGTGACCATGATGATGTGTGTTTGTAATCAAATGGTCCTACAGGATTCCATTGTGAATCGTCATTACTAGACTTTGCAATGTTTGAGGACTCAATAATTTCCTGAAGTTGAGATACCGTTTGGAGTGTACCATCGGCATTGAGAAAGGGCTTAGCACGTTCTAGCCATCTCATGAATGGTTTATAACCGCTACCTTTTGCATCTTTATCATGAGAAGCCCAGTACGCCTCACCAGCGCTCTTTACCTGATCGTATGTGATCCCGTTTGCATTTTTGGCAGGTGTTATATCTGTCATCCATGGAGCATCAGTTCCAATTTGAGCGACGCCAAACAATGGTAGCATTAATAAACAAACAATAGTAAAAATTTTCATACAGTGACTTCCTGACTTGAAGGGCAAATTTAGCGATACCAACCACCTCAAAATCATGCTATTCTATCGCAGGTAGATAAGTTGGGTCAACCGTTTGTTTAAACGATTAAACGCACCCATTCAATCGCGTTAAATCGTTTAAGTCTCCATTACGCAGGCTTGTTTTAAGGCTAAAACGCCCTATTTACAGCTATTGTGGTTCATTGGACACTTGGGTCACTGGTCGATGTATTTGATATTTACTAGATACAAATCACCTTTTAAGTGTAGATTTAAAAGTGGTATCCCAAGAGGCCTTCAATTGAGTGACTTCATTCATGTTATCGTTGGGAACCGTAGGTGACAACACATAATGAGCAATTTTATAGACACCATCCTGTTGATACATAACACCACTACCTCGACAAATTCCCATTTGCGTATCCAGCAATTCATCAAAATATATCACGCCTGATCGTTCATAGATATTACGTTCTAGGGATGTAAAAGACCAGGCTTTTCCCTTGTCAAAATATGGTTTTGAAAAAGCTTTAAATTCTTCTAGTTGCCAGTTCTCACTGGCGTCGGTGCCTATGAAAACTGCATCGCTAGTCATTAAATTAAAATATGCATCAAAATCTGCGGACGATGCCGCAGCATGCCAATTGTCGATTTGCTGGGACACTTCATCTTTATTGATGTTTTGATAACTGGAACACGCCGTAAGTAATATAATAGCCAGTAAAAAGATTGCTTTTTTCATCATCGATAATTTTCAAGGAAGGTAATTAAATGTACCTTGACATCACAATGAAAACAACACATCCATCTAAATGTGCGTGGTGTCTTGGCGACCCACTTTATGAGCAGTATCATGATCAGGAATGGGGCGTACCTATTCATGAGGATCGCGCCTTGTTTGAGTTTCTTATTTTAGAAACCATGCAAGCAGGTTTGAGCTGGATCACTATTCTCAAAAAGCGCAATAATTATCACGATGCACTTGACCAATTTGACTATCATAAAATTGCGAGATACAACGATGATAAGAAGGTTGAGTTGCTCAATAATGCTGGCATAATAAGGAATAAATTGAAAGTCAACTCGATCATAAACAACGCACAAGTATTTATAGAAGTTCAAAAGGAGTATGGTAGCTTCTCCAAGTTTTTATGGAAGTACGTAAATGGCAAACCCATTAAAAATAACTGGAATGACTTGAGTGAAGTGCCAGCAACAAGCTCAATTTCTAATCAACTCGCCAAGGACTTAAAAAAGCTAGGGTTCAAATTCATAGGTAGCACGACGGTTTATGCTTTCATGCAGGCAGTAGGTATGGTCAATGATCACGTGGTAACATGTTATAGGTATGATGAATTATAGATTATCGATGGTGGTTGTGGTGGTGTTAGCTTTCGCGAAAGCGTATTCCCAAAAATCCTCTACCACAAACCAAAAGGTCGAGCAAGAATCCAGAATAGCATTAGAACAAATGGACGATGCAGCTCGCATTCTCATTGTTGAACTAGGCGCTACACCGTCCAGAACCAAGCTCTATGAAGAGCAAGATGGCAGCAAAAAATCATACGAGGCAAAATTCAAAGTGAACCGAAAGAAATACAGTGCAGAATTTGATCGCAACTGGCAACTAGAAGATGTGGAAATAAAATCTACACGCCGATCTATAGACAAGAAATTGTGGCGATCCATAAACTCACAATTGGACACGATGGCTCGCAAGTGGCGACTAGAAAAAATGCAGTTACAGTATCTGCCTTCTAGCGACGTACGGCAACTCAAGCAAAAAATTAGCTCAAAACAATTTGATAACCTGGAACTTATAGTAGCATTCAAGAATAACAAGGCAGTTTATAGAAAAGAGTTACTGTTTTCAAGCCGAGGTAAATTATTGAGTCAACGAGATATCAAAAGACGCAGATATGATTTCTTGTTGTTCTAAATTGCTCATACTCGCGGTTCTTATCCTGTCCGGAGTTGCACATGCACAAATTGTGGATCAGGTAATCGCCCAGCCTGCGATCGTTCTTTCCTACCGCGATGTACCAGCGTGGAAGTTTAATACGGTCCTACAGCAACGCAATGTAGTTTATGATCAGACTAGTGCACTGCACATCCAAATCGCACAGTTCGCCAGCCGTGAAATAGGTTTTTATAGCGAGATAGGTGCTGGAATCATGTATAGGCAAGGTCTAGAGTCCAGCGTACGAGACGAGCTGCGCACCACAGAACAATACGTCCACGCTCGCAAATACAATAACTTGAAACTAGCCCATAGATTGCGATGGGATCAGCGATGGCGTGACGAGGATTTGACTCATCGCTGGAGATACAGATTATCAGGATCCATGCCGCTAAACGGTCGAGAAACTAATGTGTCTGAGTTCTATGCGACTGCTAGTGCCGAGGCACTTTTTATTGCCGAAAATAAAGAGCGACCAGCTTACGACCAGCGATTAAGTCTAGGAATAGGAAGACAATTGGGGAAAAAATTAAAAGTGCAATTGACCTCACAGTACAGATGGGAAGATTATACGGCAATAAATAGGCGATCTCTATTTCTCAATCTATCGCTGTATCATACGCTATAAGAAGGATAAAAACACCTCGCGATCCATGGTGACAGCGCCTAGACTGTGCAAGTGATCGTTGTAAAGTTGTGCATCGATGAGTTGGTAATCTTTTTGTTTCAATGTTTTGACGAGGTGCCACAAGGCGAGTTTACTGGCATCAGTAGCCTTAGCAAACATACTCTCGCCACAAAAGACTCCTTGCTCTTTCAAATCTACACCGTACAAACCACCAACTAGTTCCTTATCGAGCCAGACCTCGACACTAGCAGCATGTCCCAGCTCGTGCAATTGAGTATATGCCGCGATCAAGTCATCGTTGATCCATGTACCCAAGTCGCCGTTCCTGGAAACATTCATGCAACAAGTCATTACACGAATAAAGGACTGATTCATGGTAATGCGATAGTTGCGGTTGCGCCCACTTTGCCTGAGCGACTTTGAAACTTTCATAGGTTGATCCTTACGCAGATCAAACACCATACGTGGATCTGGGCTCCACCAACAAATGGGATCATTGTCATCGTACCATGGGAAAATACCATTGTTATAAGCCAGCAACAATCGCTCTACACTCAGGTCACCACCTATCGCTAGCAGGCCATGAGCATCTGCGGTATGTGGATCTGGAAAACTGAGTTCTTGAGTTAATAATTGCATGTGTAATAATTAGAATCTACCGTTTAAAACAAAAATCAACCCTAGAACATTCCAAGGTTGATTTTCGATATTTGTAAACCTATTGGTCTTTTAGAACGGTAGATCGTCGTGATCCTCATCCTTACTATTACTTATCGGGTCGTACTCATCAAACGGTGGTACCTCAGCCGCTGGTGCACCAGCACCTACTTTTTCAATACGCCATCCAGCGATCGAATTAAAATATTTGGTTTCACCTTGTGGACTTTGCCACTCACGACCGCGCAGATTGATACCTACTTTTACCGTATCGCCTACGTTAAAGGCATCTAGCAAACCTGTTTTATCCTGCACAAATTCAATCATGAGGTGCTGTGGATACTGCTCTTCAGTGGTTACAACGAGCTCACGTTTTTGAAAACCGTTTGAGCCGTAAGACTTTGTTTCTCCTACTAATTTGATCTTTCCTTGAACTTCCATAATTATTGTAATAAAATTTTCCAGGCGTCCAGCATGTGACCGTTTGCGATCAATGTTTTCGCCATTTTGTGTTTGTCTATTTGTTTGAGATTGTATGTGTTGTTAGCTTTCGCGAAAGCTTGCACCTCATCAACCTCTGGTACTTCCTTTACATTTCCTAGTTTGCCCAGATCATTACCAGACAAGATCTCGCTATCTCTTGCGTGATCTGGCAGTGCGTCCACGCCTACTCCTTTATCACGCAGTGGTTTTGCTACTTCAAACATAGCGTCTTTTGAACGGCAATACCAGTTGCCACCCATGCGCGCCACGGTATCGATTTTAAAAGGGTCAATATCGTTATTCTCATCGAGAATCTCATCATCAACATGCACATGCTGCACCTCACAGAAAATGAGGTTTCCAGCGCCACCTTGTTGACCCATTTCCTTGATCTCGATCACGTTGCACTCAAATTGCACAGGACTTTCTGCCACTCGTGGTGGTTTCACGCTCACACTGTCACGTGCTGTGAGACCCGATTTAATAAATTCATTGACGCCGGTATCATACTCGGTACTAGCAAGTGACATTTGCTGTACCAGATCATAGTTGACCACATTAATGACGATCTCACCAGTCTCACGTGCGTTTTCCAGCGTGTCTTTGGTCGTGTTATCGCGCATGCGGCGCAACGGACTAAACACCAGTACTGGCGGATTTACACTCAACACATTATAAAACGAATATGGCGATAAATTTACCTTGCCATCCTTATCTACTGTACTTGCAAAAGCGATGGGACGCGGCTGCACAGCGCCAGCAAGTATGCCATACAACTGCGATGATTCAACGTCTTGTGCCTTTATTTCCATAGGTTTAAGCAAGATTACAAAGGTATGATTATTCAATTGCTCTTGCAACGGGAATGAACTAGGCTTGAGCAACTTTTGAAACCTAAACGCGTTGTGTGATAAGTTGTATTTTTATTTAAATTCTAAGTACCTGCATGAACTTCACACCCAATCGCAATGTCATAAGATGGATGGTCATCGTATTCTCTGTGGTAGTGACAAGCTTCATCCTTTGGAACACCTATATCTTTTTTCAAAAACTCAAGGAGTCTGAACGTAAAAACATTCAGGAATATGCTGTTGCTATAAAGGATCTGGCCAATCAGCCTATTGACGCAGATCTAGGTGAACTAGGTATTATTGTTTCTGGAAATACGACTGGTGTTCCATTAATCCAAGAAAATTATAAAGGCGAACTAAGCGCTCGTAACCTTCCCGAAAAAACACTCAACGATAGCTTAAAACTGCGTGAACTCATAGAAGATTATAAGCAGGTAAACGAACCCATAGTCACCATGTTTAACGGCAAACCTTTTACCACAACCTATTATGGCAATAGCGAGGTAGTAAAAAAGATCAAATACTATCCTCTAGCGTTATTGTTGATCATGTTTCTGTTTGGTGCGGTGATCTTGTTTTTTTACAGATCCACAAAAGCTGCCGAACAAAACAAACTGTGGGCTGGAATGGCCAAGGAAAGTGCCCATCAAATTGGTACACCGCTATCATCGCTAGTAGGCTGGACGGCCATCCTGAGAGAAAGCGATATTGATCCCACTTATGTAGATGAAATGGATAAGGACATAAGTCGCTTACAAATGATCACAGATAGGTTTTCTAAAATAGGATCAGTACCCAAATTATCTGCGGTTGATATAGTTCAAGAAACTCGAGACGCCACGCAATACATCATGTCTCGATCTTCAAAACTGATAAAATTTGAAATAAACCTGCCTGAAGAGAATATTATTGTAGATCTAAACAGTCAGCTGTATGCATGGGTTATAGAAAACCTGATCAAAAACGGCATAGATGCCATGAAAGGAAAAGGCTCCATAAAGGTCGCTTTAACCTCTAATGAATCAAAGGTTTTTATAACCGTTAGCGACACTGGAAAAGGAATACCCAAGCGACTAAGAAAGCAGGTTTTCACACCAGGCTTCACTACTAAAAAACGTGGTTGGGGTCTAGGTTTATCACTAGCGCAGCGCATTATTAGTGATTATCACAACGGTAAAATGCGCGTTAGAGACAGTAAAATCAATCACGGAACCACCTTTGAAATTATGCTGCGCAAGGCATAAAAAAAGTCTCTCGATTGAAAAGCTTTTTTGAAAATATTTTAATCATAATAAATTACGACACAGCTTTCAACTTTTGGATACCGCTTTTATCTAGCTTTGATTCTGCATAGATTTTTGTAACTCTTAGCTCGTTCTCGCCGCTACCCGGTAATTCAAACATGGCATCAGTAAGTATTGCCTCACATAACGATCGCAATCCACGCGCTCCTAGCTTGTACTCGATCGCTTTTTGTACGATGTATTCCAGCGCACCATCTGTTATCGTGAACGAGATATCATCCATTGAGAATAGCTTCTCATATTGCTTGATGATGGCATTTTTAGGCTCAGTAAGTATGGCTCTCAAGGTTCCTGCATCCAGCGGATTCATATAAGTCAATACAGGAAGACGTCCGATGATTTCTGGAATCATCCCGAAGTCCTTGATATCCTTAGGAATCACATACTGTAATAGATTGTCTTTTTCTACTACCATGTCGTTTGACATACTAGCGCTAAATCCAACGGCCTGCATATTTAATCGCTTGCGTATTACTTTCTCGATGCCATCAAAGGCACCACCAGCAATGAACAGGATATTCTCTGTATTTACCTCTATAAACTTCTGGTCTGGATGCTTGCGACCACCTTTAGGCGGCACGTTCACAACAGTTCCTTCTAACAGTTTGAGTAATCCTTGTTGTACACCTTCACCAGAAACATCGCGTGTGATGGATGGATTGTCACTCTTGCGGGCGATCTTATCGATCTCGTCAATAAAGACGATTCCTGTTTGTGCCTTCTCTAGATTGTAATCTGCTGCCTGCAACAATCTTGTCAATATACTTTCTACATCTTCTCCTACATATCCGGCCTCAGTCAACACGGTGGCATCAACAATAGCCAATGGCACATTAAGCATGCGCGCGACGGTTTTGGCAATAAGTGTTTTACCGGTACCCGTTTGTCCTACCATCATGATGTTGGACTTCTGGATCTCAATATCATCGTCGCTGGATGGCTGCAACAATCGTTTATAGTGATTGTACACCGCAACAGACATTACTTTCTTAGTAAACTCTTGACCTATGATGTACTGGTCTAGAAAATCCTTAATGGCTTTGGGTTTCTTGAGCGTCAAGTCTGCTTTAGAAACGCCTTGCTCTTCTTCCTTGCCGTCTTCCAGCACAATACCGTGTGCCTGCTCGATACAGCGGTCACAAATATGCGCGTCTAGTCCAGCGATCAGCAAATTGGTTTCTGCCTTATTGCGACCACAAAAACTACATTCTAATTGTTCTTTACTCATTGGGTTGAGTTTTGCAACACACCTCTAGCCTTTTCATGGCCTGTCGTTGCTATGTGGATTGTTGGGATTACGCTTTCGCGAAAGCGGAACCATCAAAAATCTAGTTATTATTCTCTCGCGTTAGTACTTCATCAATCATACCGTACTCTAGCGCCTCATCTGCACGCATCCAGAAATCGCGATCACTATCCTCATTGATCTGCTCATAGGTCTTACCTGAATGTTTTGCAATGATAGTGTAAAGCTCTTCTTTGAGCTTAATCGCCTCTTTTACAGCAATCTCAATATCTGAAGCTTTACCTTGTGCGCCACCTGAAACCTGGTGAATCATCACACGGCTGTGCGGTAGTGCGCTGCGCTTGCCCTTCTGGCCTGCACAAAGTAACACGGCGCCCATACTTGCTGCCATACCAGTACAAATGGTTGCCACATCTGGCTTGATGAACTGCATGGTGTCATAGATTCCTAGACCTGCATAAACGCTACCACCTGGTGAGTTGATGTAGATCTGTATGTCCTTATTAGCATCTGCACTTTCTAGGAACAGTAGTTGTGCCTGAATGATGTTTGCCACCTGATCGTTCACGCCAGTTCCCATAAATATGATGCGATCCATCATAAGTCGGGAAAAAACGTCCATCGCGAGCACATTCATTTGACGCTCTTCAATAATATTAGGAGTAAGATTTGTTGGGTACATATTGCCCATGATCTTATCGTAGTACATTGGGTTGACGCCTTGATCCTTAGTGGCGTAACTCTTAAATTCTTTGGCTATATCCATAACTGTAATGATACTTGTTGTTGAAGAAAAAAGGCGTTAACTACTTGATAAAAGTTAACGCCTTAAAGATAATCATTAATAAGACGGCTTATGCGTCATAAGCTTCCTTGATGAATTGCTCATAGGTTACTTCTTTCTTCTTGAGCTTTGCGTTCTCTTTGAAGAACTTGAGCATTTTCTCGTTTTGCAACTGCTCACTCATGCGTTTAACTTCTTCTTGATTTTGCATGATACGTGCCACAACCTGATCCACTTCTTCATCAGTCGCGTCTGTATGACCGTACTGTTTCATCTGCTCGCGTATTTGTTGGCTCGCGTATTCCTTGAGCTCTTCAAACTTGAGTTGTAGGTCTTCATTAGCCTTAAGGATGTTTGATTCTATCAATTGATATCTCAAGCCCTTTTCTGACTTCTCGTACTCTTCAGCAGCTTGCTCTGCGGTCAACTCATTCTCACCGTTGTTGGCAATCCATTTTTTAAGAAAGTCTGCCGGTAGGTCAAATTTTGTATTTGCAATAAGACCTTCAGTAACGTCAGTCAACAATTTTTGATCTGTTTGTTGTGCAAATTGCTTTCCTGCATCTTCTCTTAAACGCTCACGCAGTTCATCTTCAGACTTGATTACATCAGGGCCGAATAGTTTATCAAAGAACTCTTGGTTCAACTCTGCTTTCTCGCGTGAGTTTACCTCTGTAATTTCAAAAGTCACTGGTACGTTCAAACCATCTGCTTTATCAGCATCTATTTTCAAGAAAGCTGCTAGATCGCGATCTTCTTCAAAAAGACCTTTGGTCTTGAGCTCAAGCTTATCGCCTTTTTTAGCGCCGATGAACTTTTTAGAATTTGTCTTGCCTTTGATTTTATCTACTTTAAAAGTAGCGTCTGCGTTGATTTCTTCATCATCATTTCTAAAGACTCCTGTCACCTCATCATTTTTCTCAACAACGTCCTTGCTTACCAGCTTGCCGTACTGCTCTCTTATGCGATCAATCTGCTTGTTAATGGTCTCATCATCAGTCTTGATCTCATAGTGCGTGATAGCTTTTTTACCTTTTACATCAACATCAAAATCTGGCGCAAGACCAATTTCAAAATTGAAGGTAAAATCATCACTTTCCCAATCAATGTCTTCTTGCTCTACAGGTAACGGATTACCTAAAAGGTTCAAATCTTCCTTGGTAATGTAGTCATTGAGCTCCTTCTGGATCAATTTATTGATCTCGTCCACTAAAATAGCTGTACGATACTTTTTATTGATAAGGCTAGCGGGAACGTGTCCTTTTCTAAAACCTGGAATGGAAGCTGTCTTGCGGTAATCTGTAAGTATCTTATCTACTTGCTCCTTATAATCTGCCTGTGCGATGTCAAGAGTGATGGTCGCGTTAAGTGCGTCTGTGTCAGTGCGCTTTATATTCATTTATAGACTTTTAACCTGTTTAAATCGGGCTGCAAAATTAGTGCTTATTTTACAGCTAGCAAAGTCATGCAATCTAGCTAGTCTTCTTCCTTGTCTAACATCTTGAACAGGATAGATCTTGCGATGGCAAGCAGTAGTGCAAAGATGAGTGCATACCAAACGTTTGCTACATCAAAACCGCCAACAAGCCAGTCTGCCATCATGATTATAAAGGCATTGATGAATAACAGAAAGATTCCCAGCGTAATTACAGTAATAGGCAAAGTCAGTATCACCAGTATAGGTTTTACAATGAAATTAAGTATGGATAAGGCTAATGCAACAAGTACAGCACTGAAAAGGCCTGTCGTCTCAACACCAGGCATAATATAAGAAAGCACTAGAACCAAGACAGCAGTTACCAGAAGTTTGATCAAAAAGTTCATAAGAAGGGTTTTTATAAAAATAGAAAATCCGCTAGAGAATGATTCTCTAGCGGATTGTCATTTTTGAAAGCAAAAAGTTTACTGGACGTTGTTACTAGGCTGTACACCTTTGTATTGTCCAATGTTTACTGGCGGTACAGTAGAGCCGTACTGTGCGTTGATAGCTTCTAGTATTGCGTTTGCCGTGAAGGCATAACCTCTAGGTGTTGGGTGAACAGCATCTAGAGAAAATGCACCACCTGTGGCATACGTGCTGGTCAATACACCACCATCAAAGGCGACGCCACCATCAGCAACTTGTGCAAGGAAAGAACGAGCATCAACAAGAGCTAATCCTTTTTGAGCAGCAATGCCTGCAATTACATTATTATAAGCTTCTTGAGCATCTTCAATACGATCTTGCTCAACACGAGTTAGTACATTTCCATCTTCTAATGGTACACCAACGCCGCGTACAGAATTAGGATTGTTAGGGTCTGCTAGAGTACCTAGTACCGTTGCTGCAGTAAAGACGATTAGATCATCCTCATCAGCTTGTCTTAAATTAGGCAATCCTAGAGCAGATAGGTCTGTCAAGTCCTCATCATCAAGTACTGGTCCATTTTGACCAGCTACAAAGTTGATGGTTCTAGCTTCACGCTCGTCTGAATCTATGAATCCAGCAGCCTCAGCAGCAAGCAATCCACCGTTATATTGAGCATAGGCCATATTTACACCAGCAGCAGTCTGACCATCTAGTGGTATGGCATTGAAAGGTACTGTAGTAAAGAATGGGATTGATGTAACATCTGGAATGTTGATCAAGGCACCTTTAGCGCCATTTGCAGTAAGTGCATCAACATAACCTGAGTAAACACTTGCAAAAACATTGACGTTGGTAATATCATTTGATCCGTAAGTTCTTGGGTCAAGATCTACACCTGTGTCATCATCGTCATCGTCATCGTCACTATTACGGTCGTTACCATCACCACCTGAAGTAGCAAAACTCAAGATGTCGTTGTTACCAATCCATAGAGTGAAGAATGTAGGGTCTGCTGCAACAGCATCACCTATTACTGTAGCGTTGTCACTTGAAGCAAAACGCACATAATAAGGATTTGCAGTACCGGTTGCTACTCCAGCAAGATTCCCATATCCAGGAGCACCTAGATGGAAACTTTTTGCACCTGGAACACCAAAGTTGTTCAAGTCACCAGTCACTCTATTTGTAATGTCTGTCGTAGGAGTTCCTGCAAGCACCGCTGGACCTAGGTCTGGAGTTGCTGCTAACACTAACCTGTTAGGTAATATCTGTACGCCACCGGCTAGAACACCGCCTAGATTATCTGCCACAAGAGGCTGGAAAAACTCACCACCACCTACAAGGGTAAATTGTTGCGCCATGATGGCTGGGTAAGAATCTTCTTGTCCTTCTAGATAAAGTGCAGCATCAGCAAATCCTGCGGTAAGAGAATTACCTACAGCTACATACTTACTGAAGTCTGCCTCACCAGCTTCATACTGGTCACCATCTTCAACTGAATCGTCAAACTCATTTGCACAGCTCACCATAGTAGCGGCAGCAGCAAACAGAGCTAAATATTTAAATGTATTTTTCATCTTTTCTTTTTTTTACATTCTATAAGTTATACCGATACCTGGAGCAAGTGCTCTAGATTTGTAGGTACCTTCAAATGGTACATTCTGTCCATTTTCTTGATAAAAGTCGTATGACTCATTAATTTCCTTAAATCTCAAATACAGGAACGAGGCATCAATAGCAAAACTAGGTGAGATATTGTATGATAATCCAAAGGTGTATCCGCTGGAATCATTACGTGGAGTTTCTGGCGCAAAGAAACCTGACTGTACTGGCGACTCGTCAAAGTAATATCCACCACGCAAAGTCAATGCGTCAGTTGCTGTGTATTGTAAACCAAATCTATAAGTTGAAGCATCTTTATAGTTTCTAGGATTCAACGACTGGCTACCATCAGCAAATGTGATATCTAGGTTTTCATATTCACTCCAGAAGGCACGGTTATAATCAAAAGCAAATAAGAACTTGTCCCATTTGTAAGATAGACCTACAGTAAGTTCTGCTGGTAACGGTAATGTAGCTTCAAAACCTTGAACACCGTTACTAGGAGTCAATGGAGAGTTAGGGAAGTTTGAGAAAGTAGCTTCACCATCTTCACTCTCAATATCGATAAGTGAACGATAATTTGCTCCAATAGAGAAATTATCTGTAGGCGTGAACATAATACCAGCTGTCCATCCATAACCCATTACACCGCTGTCCTCAATAGCGACATTTGATCGGTCTCCTTCTTCATCAGTTAGGGTACGGTTTGCGTTTCTATTGAACTCAACTCCACCTATCGCGATAATTGCACCACCACCTATACTTACACTATCAAATAATTGATAAGACAAGGTAGGTTGTACAAAGATTGCTTGTAATTCAATTTCATTCACCAGGTGAGATCCTTCCCAATCTGTAGGCCAGGTCACATTACTACCATAAGGTGTATAGATACCTAGACCAGCGGCAAAGTTGTCCGTGATAGAATAACTTATATATGCGTATAATGGTGTTCCAGTAGGACTATCGGTCTCTGCACTTGTTCCAAAATCTTCATTTTGGTACTGCACGTCACTAAAAACTCCAAAACCACCAACACTTACATTAAGCCTATTCTCTAGATGTACTAATCCAGCTGGATTAAAGAACAGAATATCTGCACTATTGACTACAGCAACGCCGGTGTGACCCATGGCTAACTGCTTGTTACTCTGCAAACTTACTCGGTAACCACCTGCATAGGCAAAGGCACCGACCAAAAAAAGCACTGCAAAAACTTTTAATTTGTTCATATTCAGTTGTTTAAGGTATATTTTAAAGTTTTATTGAGCCAAATTTAATATTAAATTAATACTACGCAAGCGTTTTCGTAGTCATTATGCTTGCATAATATTATTTATTTTATGAATTCCACAACCATATCGTGAAATTTATCTGGTTCTTGTGCATGCAGCCAGTGTCCTGCGTTGGGTATTGTTTTTAGTTCCGCTTTCGCGAAAGCGTGATCAATCAACATCTTATCGCTATCTAATATGTATCCCGATTCTCCACCGCGTATGAACAAGGTAGGTATATCTATAGGCTCATCATGCTGCTCATGAGTTCCTACATCATGCTGGCTCGCAGCTAGTGTGGGTAAGTTAAAACGCCAGCCATAGGTATTTTTATCGATACGGTGCAGGCTTTTCATCAAGAACATGCGGGTTCCTACATCATTGATACGCTGGGCAAGAATCTTATCTGCATCGCCACGTTTCTTGAGTGTTGTAAAATCTACCGACTGCAACGCATTGATGATATCGCTGTGATGCGGTGCGTATTCTTTGGGAGCAATATCTGCAATGATCAATTTGTCGATAAGTTCTGGATACATGGCGGCACACCGCATGGCGACCTTACCGCCCATGCTGTGTCCTAATAGTACGATGTTTTCCAAGTCATACTCCTTGCAATAATTTGACACATCTTGTGCCATATCATTATAATCAAAGGTATCGCTATGAAAACTGCGACCATGATTGCGTTGATCGAGCAGGTGCACTTGAAATCCATCCTGTGACCAGCGAGTTCCTAGCGTTTTCCAGTTGTCTGCCATGCCCAGGAATCCGTGTAATATAACGAAGGGCTTGCCTTCTCCCAATATGATGCTGTGCAGTTTCATGAGCTCAATCGTGCCTTATACATATTAACGACGTTCTCCAGACCTAGATATAGACTCTCAGAAATCAATGCGTGCCCTATGCTTACCTCTAGCAAATCCGGTAACTGCTGTGCAAAAAATTTAAGGTTCTCTAGTGAAAGATCGTGACCTGCATTGATGCCTATTCCTAATTCGGTAGCCTTTTTAGCTGCTTTTATATATGGTGCAATCGCGGCTTCTTTATCCTTATTATAGTGGCTCGCATAATCTTCTGTATATAACTCGATGCGGTCCACGCCTGTTTCTTTGGCGCCTTCAACCATCTCTATGACTGAATCAACAAATATGCTGGTGCGTATCCCTTGATTTCTAAAATGAGATACTATCTCTGTCAAAAAATCACGGTGCTTGATCGTATCCCATCCTGCATTTGATGTGATGGCATCTGGCGCGTCTGGAACTAGGGTAACTTGTGCCGGCTTGACCTCATCGACTAGTTTGATAAAGCTATCAATTGGGTTTCCTTCAATATTCAGCTCCGTAGTTACAATTCTCTTGAGATCTCGTGCATCTTGATACTTGATGTGACGCTCATCAGGTCGTGGATGGATCGTGATTCCTTGTGCGCCAAATGATTCTAGATCTACCGCTACCTTGAGCAAATCTGGAACATTACCACCACGAGAGTTGCGCAGTGTTGCTATTTTATTGATGTTGACACTTAAAATGGCCATAGTCCTGTTTTAGTCTCAAAAATACAAAGTATGTGCGCCGCAGGATACGCCTAGAAATGTTTAATTTGCAGTAAAACATGCTTCATGGATTTACAAGAGTATATCATTAACGACGTGACACCGCTTTCTCTAGAAGATGACGTCAAGGTTTCTCAGCGCATTTTCCAGCAACAAACGATCTCTCATTTACCTGTCCTCGATAAAGATCAATATGTGGGCTGCGTGTCTGAGACTGATGCGCACTGTTTTGAAGACAATCAAAAGCTGAACGATGTCAAATATGCTCTGGATCGTTTTTTTGTAAAAGAGGATACCCATTGGCTGGATGTGCTAGAAGCATTTGCCCAACATAATGCCAACTTAATGCCTGTTCTAGATACCAATAATAAATATCTAGGCTACTATGAGTTGAAGGATATCATGCAGCATTTTAATGACTCGCCTTTCATGTACGAGAGCGGTGCCGTGATCGTGCTGGAAAAAGGGTCTACGGACTACAGCTTTAGTGAGATATCGCAGATTGTAGAGACTAATGACAGTAGGGTTTTTGGGATGTTTGTAAGCGGTTACCGCGATCATTTGTCTGAAATCACCATCAAAATAAGCCCAGCAAATCTCAACGCGGTGATTCAAACCTTCAGGAGATATAGCTATGAAGTGCTTACCGCTGCCGAGGATGACACCTATCTAGATGCGCTGAAGAAAAGATCTGACTACCTGGATAAATACCTTAATATATAATGAAGCATATTGCTGTTTACGGTCAGTACGTTCACAAAGATGCGCCAGATACAATAAAGGCGATTATTACTGCTTTTATTGATGCTGGTTGCGATGTAAAGGTTGAGAAGGATTTCTATGAATTTATGGACGACATTGATTTGCCCGGGCAAGTCACGACTTTTGACAGCCTTACCGCTGCCTATGATTTACTTATAAGTATAGGTGGTGATGGTACCATATTAAGAGCCGTATCCTATATAGGTGATCTAGATGTTCCTATACTAGGTATCAATACGGGAAGATTGGGTTTTTTGGCAACCACTCATGAAGATGGAATACAAAGCATTGTAAAACAAATCATGAATGGTGATTACCAACTCAATAAGCGCAGCCTGATCACAGCAACCTCATCACATCCAGAAAATCACTTGCCACCAGATAATTTTGCATTGAATGAGGTAACGGTAAGCCGTATGAACACCACATCCATGATTCAAATAGAAACGCATCTAGACGGTGAGTTTTTAAACAGTTATTGGGCAGATGGTCTAATCATATCAACGCCTACAGGATCCACTGGCTATAGTTTGAGTTGTGGTGGTCCAGTAATATCGCCAACTACCGATGCATTTGTCATCACACCCATCGCGCCACATAATCTCAATGCACGACCGTTGGTTATTCATGACAATACCGTCATAACAGTTAAGGTAATAGGTAGGGAAAAAGAGTTTCTCACATCGCTCGACAATCGTATCGCAAGCTATCCTAATGAGACTGAGATTACACTTAAAAAAGCAAATTTCACGATCGATCTCATCCAGCTCAACGACCAGAGTTTTATCAAAACGCTGCGTCACAAATTACTTTGGGGCGAGGATAAGCGCAACTAGGCAATAAAAGTCCCAACTACCTGTTTATGAATGTACACAATAGGGCATGAAACCTCATGCTGGCTAAAGAGAATTGTTATATTTGCACGTTTTAAAATTTCCATGCGTTTATCGCTAGTTATCATCGTTTTTTTCGTTTCCGCTTTCGCGAAAGCGCAAACATTTGAGATAGGAATATGGGCTGGTGGCTCTAACATCATAGGCGATGTGGGCAGCACTGCATATATCAATCCTACAGGAACTACGGTAGGTGGTATTTTTAAGTGGAATCGCAGTAGCCGCCACAGTTTTAGAGGCACATTGCTCTACTCAAAAATTACCGCAGACGATGCTGATAGTGACGATCGCTCCAGAGAATTGCGTGGGCTTGAGTTTGACTACAACATGCTCGAGGCATCCATAGGTATAGAATATACCTTCTGGGAATGGAATTTATACAACTATAAAAGACAGTTTGTGCCTTATATGTACTCAGGAATAAGCGCTTATCGATATGACCAGCAGCGCCTCAATAATAATGCTGAACTTGAGATCTATTCCAATAGTATAGACGTGGCTCTGCCATTTATTTTGGGAGTCAAAGGAACATTAAGCGACCATCTAATTATAGGTGCTGAGATAGGCGCACGATATACCATTACTGATAATCTAGACGGGAGCAATCCAGAAGGTCGATTTGGAAGCAATCAACCTCAACGATTTGGTAATCTTAATAATAATGACTGGTACGTCTTTAGTGGTGTGACGCTTACCTACACTTTTGGACGTAAACCTTGCTACTGCAATTTCTAATTTTATGGTAGAAGAACTACTCGACAATGCCAAATTACCTAAACACGTCGCCATTATCATGGATGGTAACGGTCGTTGGGCAAAAAAGCAAGGTCTATTAAGAGTACGCGGTCATGAAAAAGGAACCAAGTCAGTACGTCAGACTGTAGAAACCTGTGCAGAATTGGGCGTTGATTTCCTGACGCTCTATGCCTTTTCCACAGAAAATTGGAAAAGACCCAAACTAGAAGTAGACACCTTGATGAAACTCCTGGTTTCCAGCCTGCGCAAGGAACTACCTACTCTTAAAAAGAACAAGATATCATTGCGTGCCGTTGGCTCCTTACATCTGTTGCCTTCGCAAGCCCAAATTGAATTACAAGAAGTCATTGATGAGACCGCTGGAGATTCACAAATGATCCTGACGCTTGCACTGAGCTATGGATCCAGAGAGGAATTGACAAATGTGGTTAAACTAATAGCAGACAAAGCCGTCAAAGGTGACCTAGAGATCAATGACATAACTGAGGACACTATCAATAATCACCTATTTACCAACGACATGCCAGATGTTGACCTACTCATACGCACTAGCGGTGAGCAGCGCATCAGTAATTTCTTGTTATGGCAAATAGCCTATGCAGAGCTTTATTTTACCGAAGTGCTGTGGCCAGATTTTAGAAAAGAGCATTTGATAACTGCCTTCAAAAACTACCAGGATCGTGAGAGACGATTTGGTAAAACCAGTGAACAATTATAACCGATGACAAAACAGTTTGCAAAGGCTTTACTCGTATTTAGCATACTCATATACAGCATAAGCAGCAACGCACAGCGCGTAGGTGACATTCCTATAGGCGATGCCACCAGATATAAAATAGGCGAGATAACCGTTACTGGTGCCAAAAACTATAACGAGAACACCGTTGTAGCCTTCACAGGCTTGCGCAAGGGCGATGAGATATTTGTACCAGGAGAACGTTTGAGTAGTGTGGTCAAAAAATTATGGGATCTCAAACTCTTTAGCGACATACGTGTTTTTGCGACCGGTATCACTGGCAATCCTAATGATGATATCATCGATACCATCGATTTAGAAATCAATATCGTCGAGGTCCCAACCCTAGCTGAGGTAAAAATAGAAGGTCTTAAGAAAGGTCGTGCTCGCGATTTATTGAAAGAATTGAATCTTGCTAAAGGTGCTAAAGCCAATGAAAATCTAGTTACCAACACTAGAAACTTCATTGAAAATAAATACAAGGATAAAGGCTTCTTATATGCAGATGCTCTGGTAAGAATACGTGAGAACGAGGATTCTACAGGTCAGACTACGGTTGACATGCGCATTGATATTGATAAGGGCAAAAAAGTCAAGATAGCCGAAATCAACTTTGAAGGTAATGAGCAGCTAAGCGATAAAAAGCTACGCGGTGCCATGAAGAATACCAAACAGAAAAACTTCTTCCGTGTTTTGAAAAGATCAAAGTATGTTGAGGACGACTATCAGGCAGATCTTAAATCTGTGGTTGATAAATATAAGGAGAATGGTTTCCGTGATGCGCGTATTGTATCTGATACACTCAAGAAAATTGATGAGAAAACGATCGCTCTCAATATTAAAGTAGAAGAAGGTGAGCGCTACTATTTTGGTGACATCAATTTTATAGGTAATAAGGCGTATACTGATGAAACACTACAGCGCATCTTGAAAGTTGAAAAGGGTGATGTTTACAACGGTGTAGCATTTGACCAGCAAATTTCTGACCCTACTGATCCTGATGCCAACTCGCTAGAAAATCTTTATCAAAATAGTGGTTATCTATTCTCGCGCATCAACGCGGTAGAGACTCGTGTACAAAATGACACCATTGATTTTGAAATACGTATTGTAGAAGACAACATTGCCTACTTTGATAACGTTTCAGTTACTGGTAACGATCGTACTAATGACCATGTAGTTTATAGAATCTTAAGAACGGAACCTGGTCGTAAGTATTCAAAGTCAGACATTATTGCCTCTATTCGAGAGATAGGACAGCTAGGATTTTTTGATCCTCAAAATATCAATCCTAAAATCCAGAACCCTTCACAAGAAGAAGGAACTGTTGATATTGAGTACGAGATTGTAGAAACAGGTGCCAGCCAGATCGAGCTACAAGGTGGTTACGGTGGTGGTGGATTTGTAGGAACCTTAGGATTGCGATTCAATAACTTCTCTTTACGCAATATTTTCAATAAAGAAGCATATGATCCAGTACCATTGGGTGATGGACAAAGTTTGGCGATAAGAGCACAAGCGAGTACCATCTTCCGTACCTATTCATTGAACTTTACTGAGCCGTGGTTAGGTGGCAAGAAACCAGTTTCTCTAAATGTCTCGTTATCACACAGTGAGCAATTTAGAGTAGATCCTCGTGACTTTAGACAAGTGGATAGAGATCAACGATTCTTGATTACTGGTGGTACCATAGGTCTAGCAAAACGATTGGAATGGCCAGATCCTTACTTCCAGTTTTCTCAAGCAATCTCATTCCAGCATTACAACTTAAAGAATTACACTACTAGGTTATTTAATTTCCCTAATGGTTTTTCTAACAACCTAGCCTACACTGTCGGCTTGAGTAGAAATAATGTAGGTGTCAATAGAATATTTCCTACTTATGGTTCTTCATTCTCACTTACCGCCAAGATGACGCTACCCTACTCTGTATGGAATGGCGTGGACTATGAGAACCTAGAAGATAATCCGGCATTTCAAACTAATGGTATGCCAGACGAGGCCAAAATCGACCAAGAGCGATTCCGTTTTCTAGAGTACTACAAGATCAAGTTTGATGGAGAATGGTACACAGAGCTAGCAAACAAGCTAGTACTGCAAACCAAAACTGAATTTGGTTTCCTAGGAGCCTACAACAACGATCGCGGTCTAGTACCATTTGAGCGTTTCTTTGTAGGTGGTGATGGACTAGGCGCTTTCTCACTAGATGGTCGTGATATTATACGCATGCGTGGTTATGACAACAGCTCTCTTACTAACAGTGATGATGGTGATACCGTTTACAATAAATTCTCACTAGAAGCACGTTACCCAATCACGCTAGATCAGGCAGCATCCATTTATGTTCTTACATTTGCAGAAGCCGCAGGATCCTATGCAACATTTAGGGACTATAATCCGTTTGAGGTGCAACGATCCGCAGGAGCAGGTTTGAGAGTATTCATGCCAGCCTTTGGTTTGCTAGGTATTGACTTTGGTTATGGATTTGATCCAGTGCCTACATCACTTAGCCCAGATCCTAGCGGTTGGAATGTTCACTTTATAATCGGGCAGCAGTTTTAAACTGGCACGATTATTTCAATAAAGCACTTAGATTATGAAATGCAACATCATTGTCTTATTGATAGTAGTTCTGGTTGGTTCCGCTTTCGCGAAAGCGCAACGAGGCATACGCGTGGGTTACGTTGATATGGAGTACATCCTAGAGAACGTACCCGAGTACCAGAAGGCATCCACTCAATTAGAGAACAAGATGCAGGTCTGGAAACAGGAAATCGAGAAGATGGAGGCAGAGATCGACCAGATGGAAACCTCTCTCAAGAACGAGCGAGTACTTCTTACCAAGGAACTGATAGAAGAACGCGAGGAAGAAATCGAGATCAAGCGTCAGGACATGAGAGATTATCAGGTCAAGCGTTTTGGGACAGATGGTGATTTCATCAAGCAAAAACAACAGCTTATACAGCCCGTACAAGATCAGGTATTCAATGAGATGCAAAAAATAGGTCAAGGCAAGAAGTATGACATGATTGTTGACAGATCAGAAACAACATTGCTTTACAGTGCAGACCGTCACGATTTAAGTGACGATGTACTTAAAGCCATAGGTCGCACTACAAAACTTGAAGTCAACGCTGCAAAGCGCAAGAGCCGCAACCGCGGCAATGATGAGGACTCAGATCTAGTCTCAGAGCAACCGTACAAGAGCGTACAAGAAGCCGCAGATGATGCCGCAATTGAGCAGGAAAAGCAAGAAATAAGAGACGAGCGACAAGCCACTCGCGAGGAAAAAACAAGAAAGCGTGACAGCATCAAAGCCGCTAGGAAAAGAGAGTATCAAGAACGCAGACAGCGCCTACTTGATGCCCGACAGAGAAAAAAAGATAGTATCAAGGCAGTAAGAGCAGGCAAAGTGTTTGTTCCTAAAGTTGAAGAAAATGTAGAAAACACCGCTGCAGAAGAAAAGAAACCGTCTACAGAATCTGGTGTGAAGCCTAAAGTAACAAACCCTACCGTAACCACTCCAGCTGCTGCACTGCCGCCAACACCAGAAACAAAAAAACCTGCGGCTGCTAATAAACCGACTAGAGAAGAACTTATCAAGAAACGTGACAGCATTAAAGCTGCTAAGATTAAGGAGGTAAAAGAAAGACGTGAACGTATTCTAGAGGAACGTAAACGTAAAAGAGACAGCATTCTTAATGCCAGAAAAAAAGCAAAAGAAAACAAAGAATCTGAAAGTAAAAAAGGAACGCCACCAGGCGGCAATTAACTAGCAGATTGCGGTATATTTGCCACCCGATTTACAAGTACTTTTATTAATAAAAATCGATAATGAAACAAGTAAAGAACATTTTAGTAGTTGCAGCATTCCTTGTAATGGGTGCAAATCTTGCAACAGCACAAACGGCATCAAGTAAAGTTTGTCATATAGCATCTCAAGAATTAGTTGAGGAACTACCTAAGGCAAAAGCTGCTGAAAAGCAATTGAGAAATCTTGCAAAAGCCTATGAAGCTGATCTAGTAAAAATGGATCGTGAGCTCAAGGTGAAAGCTCAAGAAGCGCAACAAAACGCACCTAATAGATCTGATGAAGAAAATGAGCGCAAGTATCAAGAAATACAGCAAGACCGTAAGACTCTTGAAGATTTTTATTCTAAGTCTCAAGAATCTCTAGCACAAAAAAGAACTGACCTATTGAAGCCTCTTTATGAAGAGGTGCGTCAAGCAATCTTTAAAGTAGCAAGAGCCAAAGGTTTTGATTACGTTCTAGATTCAACTACAGGAACAGGCGTTATCATGGCAGATGGTTACGACCTCATGCCTGATGTAAAAGCTGCGTTGGGTATTTAATCCATCCAATAAATTATAGAAACCGCCTCAACTGGCGGTTTTTTTATGCTCAAATTTTAAATTACTACAATCTTTATAGCAACTTTGTCGACATGAATGCAAGGCCTATTGGTTTTTTTGATAGCGGCGTTGGTGGCACCAGCGTGTGGAAAGAGGTCGTCGATTTACTGCCGCATGAGAACACTATTTATCTAGCAGATTCTGCTAATGCGCCCTTTGGTCGCAGGACCAAAAAGCAAATCATTGATCTGTGCGTCAAGAATACCGAGTTTCTACTGAAGCAGGACTGTAAACTTATAGCGGTGCCTTGTAATACTGCGACTACCAATGCCATAGGATATTTAAGAAGTAACTATGATGTGCCATTTATTGGTATAGAACCGGCTATCAAGCCTGCAGCGTTGCAATCAGATACTAAAAAAGTGGGCATTCTAGCAACTAAAGGCACGCTGTCTAGTGAATTATTCATAAGCACACACAAGCAATTTACTAAGGACGTCAACACCATTGAGATAGTAGGTACAGGCATCGTCGAGCTTATCGAGGCAGGTAAAACGGATAGCCAGGAAATGCGAGATCTGCTGATTGAAATCACCGAGCCTTTTATGATTTCAGGTATTGATTATCTGGTTTTAGGGTGCAGCCATTACCCGTATATCAAGGATCAATTACAGGAATTATTACCTAATCGCGTGCGCATCATTGACTCTGGCGCGGCGGTGGCCCGTCAAACCTTATCGGTGCTCAAATCCCAGGATTTACTTAATCCCAATGACGTGCCTGGCAAACATTCATTGTACAGCAATATGGATGCCACCGTCTTGAAATCATTTGTAGGTGACGTATCTAATACTACGATCAAGTTCCTAGAATTTTAGTCTATATGACGGCATCTTAATGAAGGCATAAATCATTGAGATTTGTATTTTTATAAATTACACTTATACCCAACATTTGGCAGCCAAAAGCAAGAAAGTCACGCCCTTAATGCAGCAGTACAACAAGATCAAGGTCAAGTACCCTGATGCTTTGTTGCTGTTCCGTGTAGGTGATTTTTACGAGACCTTTGGAGAGGACGCAGTTAAGACCGCTCGCATTCTCAACATTGTTTTGACTAATAGGAACAACGGCGGCGAGCGCACAGAGCTTGCAGGTTTCCCACACCATTCCTTGAATACTTACTTGCCCAAACTTGTCCGTGCAGGTGAACGAGTGGCAATTTGTGATCAATTAGAAGATCCTAAACAAACTAAAAAGATTGTAAAACGCGGCGTGACCGAGTTGATCACGCCAGGTGTATCGCTCAATGATGAGGTACTACAATCGCGTTCAAATAATTTTTTGGCGGCTGTTACGCTTTCGCGAAAGCAATATGGCATCGCATTTCTTGACATATCAACAGGTGAGTTTCTAGTGTCACAGGGCACAAGAGAAGAGGTGGACAAACTGCTTCAAAACTTCCAGCCCAGTGAGGTGCTGGTATCTCGCAGCGATAAAAAGAATCTAGCGCAGGATTTCCCGTATGATTTACCATTCTTCTATCTGGAAGACTGGATTTTTCAAATAGACTACACGCGTGAATCTTTGTTGAAGCAGTTTAAAGTGAACAGCCTTAAAGGGTTTGGGATTGAGAAACTGGATGAAGGTATCGTGGCTGCTGGTTCGATACTGCACTACCTAGCGGAAACGCAACATGATAAACTGGATCATATCGTCAACATATCGCGTATTGAGGACGACAGCTATGTGTGGATGGATCGTTTTACCGTGCGCAATCTAGAGTTATATCAATCACTTAATACCGGCGCTGTCACCTTGCTTGATGTAATTGATAAAACTACTACACCTATGGGTGGTCGTTTATTAAAGAGATGGCTGGCTTTTCCATTAAAAGACAAGAAAGAGATAGAGAAACGTCACGAGATTGTGCAATTCTTTCATGACCATACAGAGCAGAAGGAAAGCATAAAGACAGCACTCAAGCGCATGAATGATCTAGAACGTCTCATTTCAAAGGTCGCGGTAGGTAAAATTTGTCCTCGTGAAGTAGTACAACTTAAAAACAGTCTTGAATCCATCGTTCCCGTTAAGGAAGCTGCACAGGCTGCAAGTAACAAGTCTTTACAATTTTTAGGTGAACGATTGCATCCTTGTCAGCATCTGGTAAGTCATATCAAGCAATCACTTGATGAGCAGGCACCTGTCAACATTTTAAAGGGAAAAACTATTGCCAGCGGCTATAATCCAGAATTAGATGAATTGCGAGGTCTAGCCACTTCAGGTAAAGATTACCTAGATAAAATGCTGGAAAGACACTGTGAGGAAACGGGCATTAGCAGTTTGAAGATAAGTAGCAACAACGTCTTTGGCTATTACATTGAAGTGCGCAATTCACATAAGGATAAGGTACCTGAATCCTGGACACGCAAACAAACGCTGGTAAATGCTGAGCGCTACATCACTGACGAACTCAAAGAATACGAGGCTAAAATCTTAGGTGCCGAAGAACGCATTCACGCACTACAACAAGAATTATTTGAAGGCGTCGTCAAGAAAATTATGCCTTTTATTAAAGCTATTCAAGAAAATGCGCACCTGATAGGTCAATTAGATTGTCTGATCTCATTTGCAGATCTTGCCGTGCTTTCAAAATATACACGACCAGAAATATTAGATTCCGCTGGATTAGTGATCTCAAACGGTCGTCATCCAGTTATAGAAAAAATGCTGCCTGCTGATAAGCCTTACATCCCTAACGATGTATCCTTAGATCAAGACTCTCAACAAATAATCATGATCACTGGTCCTAACATGAGTGGTAAAAGTGCCATCTTGAGACAGACAGCATTGATCGTCCTACTGGCACAAATAGGCAGCTTTGTCCCTGCAGATGAGGTTCAAATGGGCATCGTGGATAAAATTTTCACACGAGTTGGCGCTAGTGATAATATCTCGCAAGGAGAATCCACCTTCATGACAGAGATGAATGAGAGCGCGAGCATTCTCAACAACATTAGCGAGCGCAGTCTGGTGCTGCTGGATGAAATAGGTAGAGGAACCAGTACATACGACGGTATATCAATTGCATGGGCCATCACCGAGTATTTGCATGAGCATCCTTACAAACCTAAAACCCTGTTTGCCACTCATTACCATGAGCTCAACGAGATGACAGATCAATTTGAGAGGATAAAAAATTTCAACGTGCAGGTAAAAGAGCTCAAGGACAAAGTGTTGTTTATGCGCAAGCTGGTTGCTGGTGGTAGCCATCATAGCTTTGGTATCCATGTAGCTAAAATGGCTGGTATGCCACAGCAAGTAATTGCTAAAGCAAATAAATTGCTCAAGCGATTAGAAAAGTCTAACAAACAAGAGGAAAATACAAGTGGTTTGAAGGCAATTCAAGAAGAAGAAATGCAGTTGAGCTTCTTTAATCTTGACGATCCATTGCTAGAAAATATCAAAAATGAGATCCTACAAACCGATATAAATACCCTTACTCCAGTAGAAGCGTTGATGAAACTTAACGAGATCAAACGCATGCTCACAGGAAAGGATCAAGCAACAGGATAATTTTACCTTAATTCCTTTGCAGAATAAGGAAAGTTATTAAATTTGCATCCGCTTTGAGTGATAAGTCAAAGTGCAGTTCTTTAAAGAATTATTTGCGAAAGTAGCTCAGGGGTAGAGCATCACCTTGCCAAGGTGAGGGTCGCGGGTTCAAATCCCGTCTTTCGCTCAAGAGAAAAAGCCGATTCAACATCGGCTTTTTTGATCGCACCAATGATGTGTCGCTGACACAATCGCTCGAGTGGTGGAATTGGTAGACACGTTGGACTTAAAATCCAATGGGTAGTAATGCCCGTACGGGTTCAAGTCCCGTCTCGAGTACTTTAAAACCTCATAATCAATTGATTATGAGGTTTTTTATTTCGTTACTTGCATTTGCGTTGAGTAAAATCAATTATCATCCGCACCAGTGCGTTCTTCCTCAATTTCTTCTTCTACCTCGTCGCCAAATTCCTCTAGTTCGTCACCTACTTCTTCTAGATTGTCCTCTGTATCCTCAATGGCAGACTCAGTAGCTTCTTCCATTTTTTCCATCGTGGATTCACGGCAGGATGTGGTGCCCAATAAAAATGCGATTGCTACTAGACTTAAGATTACTCTTTTCATGATTTCATTATTTATAGGAAATCTATTGAATATTTCGATGATCACAACCTAAGAGTGTGTTAAGCCGACTTCTCACTCAAATAATACCAGTAACGTTTCGGCACCTATTGTAGGTGCGGTTTCACTGTCTAGCTTTAGGCTATGTTGGTTCTCTGAAATTTTATTGACTCCTATGATCTTAATGGATGTTCTCGCTTTCGCGAAAGCGGAATTCCAAACGATCTCACAGAGCTTCTACGGTATTTAGGAATAATTATTGATGCATTTAAAACTTTGTGCATCGGATTGCCTAACTTATTTTAAAAGAAGCATATTCCCTAGACTTGTAACTAAAGAATAAAGATTAAAAACACACTTTGTAAATCAAATTTATGATTAGACTTTTACTCACGTTTCTTTTTTTAATGTGTTTGGCTACAACTCTAGGGCAGGGCGAGGCAAACAATTGGTATTTTGGAGGTCAAGCTGGAATAACCTTTAATAATGGAGATCCAATCGCGCTCACTGATGGTCAAATGTCAACTAATGAAGGTTGTTCAACAATTTCAGATCCAGATGGAAACCTTCTTTTTTATTCAGATGGGATTACTGTGTGGAATAAGGAACATGAGGTAATGGACAATGGCACATCACTATTGGGCGATCCTTCAAGTTCACAGTCAGGTGTAATAGTTCCAGTCCCAAAAAATCAAGATTTATATTACATTTTCACTATACCAGACGTAGGAGGTCCAGAGGGATTACGTTATTCAGTGATAGATTTGAGACTTGATGACGGCCTAGGTGGTGTGGTAAGCAATCAAAAGAATGTACTTCTTTATTCACCATCAACCGAAAAGATCACTGCGGTAAAACACCTTAACAATGTTGATGTCTGGATTATTACTCATGAATATAATTCAAACGTGTTTAGATGTCACCTAATGACTGAGGATGGCTTGTCTAATCAAGTAATAACAAATACTGTAGGTCACACTCCAACCACCGTAGACTCTACCATTGGCAATATCAAAGCCTCATCTGACGGGCTGAGATTAGCAACTACCTATTATGTAGACCCAAGATCGAGCAATCGAGGGTTACTAGAGATTTTTGAATTTGACAATTTGAGTGGTGTTATCTATAATCCTATTTCAATTGGTCTTTCTGACCTAGATGAAACTGAAGAGCTTGTAAACAGCCCTTACGGAATCGAATTCTCGCCTAATGGTCAATTTCTTTATATAGGTCAAACCGCAAGCGGCATAGACCAATATGATTTAAATGTTTTTGAAAAAACCTCAATAGTGGAATCTCGTGTGAGATTGACAGGAACACCTAGATTTCCAGCCGGAAGCCTTATACCAACTTTAGGTCAATTACAATTAGGACCCGATAAAAAAATCTATGTTTCGGAAGTTAATAATGGTTTCTTAGGCGTTATCAATAATCCCAACTTGAAAGGCGTCGACGCTAATTTTGAACGTAATGGAGTTTTTCTTGGCGGCAATTTATCTAGATATGGTCTTCCTGCCTTCATTCAGTCCTTTTTTAGAGAGTCAAATATTAGTATAACAGGAGCCTGCTTAGGCACTGAAACATCGTTTGAGTTGAGATCCAGTAGATTTGTTAGGGATGTTATATGGGATTTTGGCGATGGGAACACCTCAACCGATCTAAAACCAACACATACTTATGATAGTATTGGTGAATACACCGTAACTGTCACAGTTTTCCAGCTAGGAACAGAAGTATTTTCCACATCCACCATAGTAGACGTAAAAAATCCTCCTGTAGCATCATCGGCTAATAATATGCAGCAATGTGCAAATACAGACGGAAGTCCGGTACCCTTTGATTTGAGTGAGAAAAAAGATCAAATCATTAATGATCAAGAAAATGAAAATTTGTCTGTTACTTATTATAGGGATCTAAACAGCGCTCAACAGGGCACGAATCCTCTAAATGACGATATTATTTTAACCTCTCAGGATGCATCAGTTTTTGCTAGAGTTGAAGATGATAATAATCTTGGGTGTTTTGATATTACCCAATTCGAGGTTCAAGTAATAGACATACAAGCTCCTGAAGTGCAGGAACAATATATATTTTGTAGAAGCACTGGACAGCTAGAAATATCGCTTAATTCAAACGCCGACCGTATAGAATGGTCTACAGGAGAGACGTCGCCCAATGTGATAATAACTGAACCTGGGTCGTATGGTGTCACGATATTTAAAGAATTTGAGTCCGTAATTTGTGAATCTTACAAAGATTTTGTGGTTCTAGAAAAACCGATCTCGATCAACGAGATAGTAATAGATCAATTTGTTGAAGAAAATAATTCTGCTCAAGTTGTGATGTCAACCATTGATAATTATCAATATTCTCTGGACGGTATAAATTTTCAATTATCTAGCACATTTGAAAATGTTGATCCTGGTACTTATGAAATCACGGTAGCTGATATAGATTTCTGTGGATTTGCACGTCAGAAAATTCAAATCGTTGATTACCCTAGATTTTTCACGCCTAACAACGATGGCTATAATGACACATGGCATATAAAAAATATCATCTCTGATCCTGATGCCATTGTGATGATATTTGATCGTTATGGTAAAATGCTCAAGGCACTAACTGCTCAAGATACTGGTTGGGATGGTACATTTAACGGTAACATCATGCCTTCATCAGATTATTGGTTTGAACTTAGAATGACAGATGGCACCGTTGTTAAGAATCACTTCACCTTGAAACGGTAAGGCCTTTAATATAAATTAGGCCACTTTCTCACTCAAATACTTCCAGTAACGTTTCGGTACATGTTGCAGGTGCAGTTTCATGTTTTTGCGCGATTCTATGTTAGTACTTTTAAAATACTGGTTCCAGAGATCGCGGTAATTGTTCTCGCTTTCGCGAAAGCGTGATTCCTCAACAACACCAGTATTCATAATACCTCGTTGCGCCCTAGGGTCATTAAATTGGATGGTGACCTCATCTACCTTTTCAAGATCATAGGAAATACCATAATCGCGATTCAAATCATAGATGATCCATTTCTGGTCTGCATAACGGTTTTTAAAGTGCTTTGAGATCAACGGCAGGACATTGAAATCTGGCTCGCAGTTAGCATAATACACATCTTCCTCAATGAGATGAAATCGTATAAACGCTTCCATACGGTGCTTTTCCCGACCTACCATTTTGGCCGCTTGAGACATTTTCAATACGGTGATATTTCCATAATCGCCTGATGGTGAAGTTCCATTTTTAAAAGTGATGCGGCAGTAGTCCAATAACGTATTCTCGATACCAGAAATCTCACTTAAAAATGCCCTGTAAAACTGGTTAAAATCATTGCTGCCGCACAATTTTTTCAGCTTTTTGAAAACACGATCTGCCTTATCTTGATCGGTGATGATAGTTTGCATTTCACCAAATAGCTGGTCCTGCGCCAGCGAGGTTTTTTGAATAATGGGATTTTTGAGTTTATGGGCATAAACATCAAAGACTGCCGTCAAGAACCCATTAAAGGAACCATCGTATTGTAATAATTCATTCATCAAAACAGGCTTAATTGATTGGTGAAATTCTTACTATACTTGCTAGCTCCAGATAGTAGTATTTGATTTTTAATTTGTATACCAGTTAAATCGCGACGCTCAAATTCTCGTGAGTCACAGGTGATGAAGTATTTACCGCGGTTCATGGATATACCTATCGCCTTAAGGTGTTCCCAGCCCAGTTTTCTATAGCGTCTAGCGCTTATGATTTTATGAACCGACTTCATGCCCACGCCAGGAATGCGCGCCAGCATGCGCTTATCTGCCTTATTGATATCCACAGGAAATTGATCTAGATTGCGCAACGCCCAGGATAACTTGGGATCAATATCCATGTCCAGATTTTGATGCTGATCGTTTAATATCTCGCGCACATCAAATCCATAAAAGCGCAGCAACCAGTCCGTTTGATATAATCTATTCTCTCGCATCATGGGAACCTCTGTACCCAGCGCTGGTAATCGTGAATCATCTGCCACAGGAATATAGCCAGAATAGTACACGCGCTTCATGTTGAACTTGTTATAGAAAAAGTTGGCACTGTACATGACATCGCGATCACTCTCGCCAGTCGCGCCCACGATCATTTGGGTGCTTTGGCCTGCTGGTGCATATACTGGCGTGCTCTTGATGATCTTCTTTTCTGACTTATAAAGATCGATAGAATTCTTTACCGCTTTCATGGGCTGGATAAAGTCCTTGTGATCCTTGTCTGGTGCCAGTAACTTAAGACCAGCCTTGGTAGGTATCTCTATATTCACTGATAATCTATCTGCATACAGTCCAGCCTCACGCATTAGCTCATCGCTAGCGCCAGGTATGGATTTAAGGTGAATGTAGCCGTTGAAATTTTCTTCCTCGCGCAGCTTTTTTGCAACACGCACCAGTCGCTCCATGGTAGCATCGGGACTTTTGAAAATTCCCGAACTCAAGAACAAGCCCTCTATATAATTGCGACGGTAAAAGTTGATGGTGAGATCCACTACTTCTTGCACGGTAAAAGCAGCGCGCTTGATATCATTTGATTTGCGCGTCACGCAATAAGCACAGTCAAAGATGCAAACATTAGTCAGCAGGATCTTGAGCAGCGATACACAGCGACCATCCTCAGTATAACTGTGACATATGCCCATGCCAGTGCTATCGCCCAGACCTTTATTCTTATTCTGTCGCTTGCTTCCGCTACTGCTGCAGCTCACGTCATACTTTGCCGCATCTGCCAGTATCTCTAGCTTCTCTTTTATTCTCTCGTGGTTCATATGCATGCCCGCGCAGGCGGGAATCTTTTTATTACTATTCCGCACTTGATGCGGAATCTCATTTTAATTTGTCATGCCGTCGCAGGACGGCATCTCTGAGTCACTCGTTAAGGTATCAGTCGGCTTCACTCGCCATACCGTCGCAGGACGGCATCAGTCAACACTATTTCCTAACCTTACCAGGTTTTCTACCAGCACCGCGCTGGTACACATCTACTTTTTCATGCGGCAGTTCTTGTCTTCTATAACCGTTGCCATTGCCCATGCGCCTATCCTTTAAACTAGCTTGTTTATCCAGTCGATGGATGGTTTGCGGATTATCCTCTGCATATCGTGGATCCTCGATATAGTCTGCTTTTTTCATGTCTTGCACCTCGATGGAACAAAAATCAAACTCTTCTACCACCTTGCCATAAACTGCATAGATACCGCTGCCGCGAAAGGTAATCCTAGCAGCCACAGGTGGAAACATCACGGTGTCAAAAAAGTGACCATCACGGTCTAGAAAAGTGCCAAATTGCATGCGCTTTCCCTTACCCGTATGAGTCGTTTTTATATTGACTACATAACCATAAATCAGGATATTTCTATTGAGATGATCCTTGAGATCCTTGCACGTATTGTTGTTTACCGGTGGCTTTACCAGTAGGTCAAAATGTGAGCACAATGGGAAACCCAATAGCTCAATCTGTTCAAAGGCTAGTTCTTGCAACGTTGTAGTTAATTTGGGAATGCTCGCTTGTCTAAACTTGGGTACAAACAGCTGTTTTTGCAAGGCTTTTTTAGGTGTTTTATCCATTTTAAAATGTGCTTGCCACAACAATTCATACCGGTCAATACCTGTGAACCTAAATGCGTTGATACGTATCAACAAACTCATTTGATCAATGCTAATACCTACTCTATTAATAAAATCTTCCAGCGATTTGAAATCACCATCATACCATCGTGCTTCTGTGATGAGTCTCATGGTGGTTTTTTCTAGCTCATTGATATAGCTGTAGCCCAGGTAGATGGTCTTGCCTTTAATGACATTGGCAATATCACTATTATTGACGCACGGCGCCTCGATGATCGCGCCGCACATTCTAGCCTCATGCACATATAGTTCTGGCCTGTAAAAACCACCACCATTATTGAGTGTTGCAGTCATATATTCTAGCGGGAAATATCGTTTCAAGTACAGACTCTGGTAACTTTCCACGGCGTAAGATGCACTGTGACCTTTCGCGAAAGCGTAACCCGCAAAACTCTTGATCTGATCCCATATTTCTTGAGCTTCTTCTTTTTTATAGCCCAGCTTGATGCAGTTTTGAAAATACTTCTGTTCCACGCGCTTGAACTCATCGCGCGAACGGTACTTACCGCTCATACCGCGACGCAGGATGTCGGCCTCGGCAAGGTCTAGTTTTGCATAGTGGTGCGCCACCTTGATCACGTCTTCCTGATAGACCATGATGCCATAGGTCTCTGGCATGATCTCGTTGAGGATAGGATGCGCCTCGGCACGTTTTTCTGGGAATCGGGTGCGCAGGATAAACTCGCGCATCATACCACTTTGCGCCACACCAGGCCTGATCACGCTACTCGCTGCGACCAGTCCTATATAATCGTTTGTAGCGAGCTTGCTCAACAGCATGCGCATGGCAGGCGACTCAATGTAAAAACAACCTATACAACCAGCGCGTGACAGCATGCGGTTGATGTTCTCATCTTTCATAAAAGACTTGACATCGCGGCGCACATCTGCCACCTGTGCGTTGGGCTGGTTTTCTTTGATCAGTTGTATGGCATCGCGTATTTTTCCCAGACCGCGCTGTGCGAGTATATCAAACTTGTGGATTCCAGCATCCTCGGCAATGTGCATGTCAAACTGTACGGTCGCATAACCTTTGGGCGGCAAGCTGGTAGCGCTGTAATAATGAATGGGACGCTCTGTAATGAGGATACCACCTGCGTGGATGCTGGTATAATTGGGCTTGTCTTTAATATGATGTGCATACTTGAGCACCAGTTGATGCATCTGGTCCAGTTGCTTGCCGTTCCAGTTTCCCGTTGAGAGCATGTCGATATCTGCTCGCGGTAAACCGAATACCTTACCCAATTCCCTAATCACCGCGCGATATTGAAAGGTGACATAAGTGCCTTGCAAAGCAACGTTGTCAAATCTCTTGAAAATAAAGTCTGTCATGTCCTCGCGATCGTCCCATGAGAAGTCAAGGTCAAAATCTGGTGGGCTGGTACGGTAATCATTGATGAATCGCTCAAAATACAGATCGAGTTCTATGGGATCGACCTCGGTTATTTGTAGCAGGTAAGCCAGGATACTATTAGCACCACTACCGCGGCCTACATAGAAATAGCCTTGGCTGCGAGCGTATTCACATATCTTCCAGTTGATTAGGAAATAGGCGACAAAGTTTTTGCGGGCAACCGTAGAAATTTCTTTCTCAATACGTTCTTTGATGTCTTTGTTAGAGGCTCCATACCGCACGGCAATACCTTGTTGCGCGAGCTCTTTAAGTAATTTGAAGTCGGCTTTTTGGTTTTCTTCTAGCGTGCCATCGCGATGGTAGGTTTTCTGGTTGGCATTGAGCTGTGACTTGTCATAATCAAAACTGATGCTGCATTGATCCAACAGCTTTTTTGTGTTTTCCAGAATAAAGGGATAATCCGCAAAAGCTTTTTCAAGATCATCTACTGGAATCATGGTGTCCTCAAGGCTGCCTTGCTGATTATCTGGTAATTGACTAAGCAAGATATTGAGATCGATGCATCGCAACAATCTGTGAGCATTGTAGTCTCGCTTGTTTCTAAAACTCGTGGTTTGCATCACGACGAGCTTGTCCTTGTAATTAATGTAGTCGGTAAACGGTAATTTACGTAGCGCTGCAATGGAGATTCCTATGTATTCGCTTTCGCGAAAGCGGTCTACCACACTACAACCAGTAGAACTTTTTTTATCCAATGCCATCACCGTGTTGAGCGGATAGATAACAAATGCATTGTCAAACGCTGGCGCCTCATCTGGTAATGGCGTCTTGTTATGCAAATGCCCTGATAAAAAGGCGTTGAGCTCCTGAAAACCTGCATTGTTCCTTGCAATCCCAACGTACAGCTGTTGGTGCTCGTTACGGAAATCAATACCAATCACAGGTCGTTGTGGCATATCCTCTAACAATCTGACAAAGTTGAGGCAGGCACTGGTGTTGTTGATGTCGGTAAGTACAATGGTTTCCACACCATTTTCCACAGCGAGATCGATGAGTTCTTGCTCACTGTAAGCACCATAGCGCATGGAATAATATGTGTGGTTGTTTAAATACACGAGCCTCTTTTTCCTCTGGACATTTCCCCAAAGGGAAAATTCATTTAAATTATTTTTTCTTTCTAATACTAGACCATCATTGTCACTTCGACTACGCTCAGTGACCTCAAGAGAAAATTTCAAATCCCAAGTTCCAAGTTCCAAATCCCAAATCCCAAATCTCAAATCCCAAACCTCAACTAAACCTGAGGACTGAGGCACTCGAAGTCCGACTTTATAAAATCCCAAACCGTCAACTATTAACTATTAACTGATGCCATCAACTGTCAACTGACAACTATTAACTGTTAACTAATAACTGTATCACTGCTTCCTATGTGCCAGCACTACTGGCGGTAAACCGTTAAACGGATTAATCATTCTTCCTATAGTTCTCGCACCTAATCCTGATGCGCGTACTACCGCTCGATCGCCGTATTTCTCACGTACGTTGTCAAGTGCGTTATATAAATTAAGTGCCGTTTCTGTATCGTCAAACAGGTTGATTTGATAATTACCCGTTACCAGATGCGAGAAACGTATGCCTATCAATCGCACCAGCAGCCTGCGGTTATAAAGTCGCTCAAAAATCTCTAATATTTTGGGGATCAAGATGTGATCTGCGCTGCAATACGGTATCCGCATTTGTTTTGAATACGTATTAAAGTCAGAATACTTGATCTTGACATTGATACAAGCCGTGAGTTTATCACCACGTCGCAACTGATAGGCAAGATTCTCTGTCATGGCGATGAGTATGGATTTGAGTTTCTTGACATCAATGGTGTCCTTGTCAAAGGTGCGCTCTGTACTTATGGACTTGCGCTCGTTGAAGGCAATCACTGGTCTGTTGTCCACGCCTTGCGCGCGACGCCATATCAAACTACCGTTCTTACCTAATACTTTGATAAGCATTTCTTCCTGCATTTCCTGCAACGTCTTTATACGCTTGACGCCCAAGTGCCGCAAGGTCTGATAGGTCTTATCGCCTACTTGTGGTATTTTTTTGATCGACAACGGTGCCATGAATTGTTTCTCAAAGCCATTGTCGATCATAAGCTGATTGTTAGGCTTTGCCTCACCCGTGGCAATTTTTGAAACCACCTTATTGACTGACAAGCCAAAGGAAATAGGTAAACCAGTTTCCTTAATGATCTTGCGACGTATTTCTGTAGCGATCTTATAGCAATCATAAAACCGATCCATGCCTGTCATGTCTGCATAGAACTCATCGATACTAGACTTTTCAAACAACGGTGTTTCTTGTTTGATGATTTCAGTCACTTCATCAGAATGTTTTGAGTACGTGCCCGCATTGCCTCTTATGACGATGGCCTCTGGACACAGCTGGCGTGCAAGTTTCATGGACATACCACTATGCACACCATAACCACGCGTCTCATAACTACACGCCGCTACGACACCACGATCACTGGTACCGCCTACCAGTAGTGGCTTGTACTGTAGTCTAGAGTCGATCTTGCGCTCTACAGACACATAAAATGTATCCAGATCCATGTGCATGATATGCCTGTCGTTCATCGCTTAGTCTTAATTATTGTGGCTAAAAAACCTCACTTATTACAGTGAGGTTTCTGGCAATCAACTAGTATATAAATGGAAATATTCCTAGCTATTTGTATTATTTCATTTCAAAAGTATGGAACTATTCCATATTAATCGAGTAGATAATTGTTAAAATGATGGAATTATTCCGCATCGCAGTCATAGCACTTGACAAGTAAGGTACAATTCATCTATTATTATTTTTAGCCTTGACTAAAAATAAGTTTACCTACACCCAATTAATGTTTTACCTTTGCCGTATGCATTCAGTATCAGAAGAGAATTACATCAAGGCCATCCATCACTTACAGCAAGGTGATGACCTTGTTTCTACAAATGAGATTGCTGCGCGCATGAATACCAGAGCATCATCAGTAACTGATATGCTCAAGAAACTGGCCGATAAAAATCTAGCGGAATATATTCCCTATAAAGGATCGCGACTCACACAAATGGGAACCGATTGTGCTACCAGCATCATCAGGAAACACCGTTTGTGGGAAGTATTCCTGGTAGAGAAACTCAATTTCTCATGGGATGAAGTCCATGAGGTAGCAGAGCAGCTAGAACATATCCAATCTCGCAAACTTATCGACGAGCTGGACAAACACTTGGGTTACCCTAGAAAAGATCCACACGGCGATCCTATTCCTGATAAGGACGGTAACTACGAGAAAACACAACAGGCACCACTATCCATAGTCGATGTAGGCACACACGTTGCCATCACTGGCGTGGTGGACACCTCAAAAGAGTTCTTGAATTATCTGGACAAACACAACATCCAGCTAGGCACCCAGCTAAAAGTTCTAGATAAAGAAGATTTTGATGGATCAGTAACCGTCGAGACACCTCATAAAACGCTACAGCTATCGCGTCAAATAGCCGACAACCTATTTATAAAAGAACAACCATGAAAAAAATCATATACCTCTCAGCATTACTTATTTCTCTGCAACTGGTTGCGCAACAGGAACAAATAAATCCAGACGGCGCGCTCGTCACAGATAGACCCGACGCTACAGAATCGCCCAGCGTAGTACGACCTGGTTATCTGCAAATTGAAACTGGTGGTTTCTATACTGAAAATGAAGAAAACGGCACCACCATAAAGGAAACTACTTACAACACGACCCTACTGCGCTATGGCGTAATGAAAAATGTAGAACTGCGATTGGGACTGGATTATCGCAACACTCAGTTTGGGTCTAGCGACAATGATCTCAATGGCTTATCACCCTTATTGCTAGGTGCCAAAATAGGTATCGCACAAGAAGACGGCTGGAAACCACAGATGGCACTGCTAGGACATTTGACCCTACCATATACTGCCAGCAGTGACTATGACCCAGAGGCTACTGGCATGGACTTTAGATTTGCATTCAACCACACATTGTCAGACAGGTCAGGTATTGCCTACAATCTGGGCGCACGATTAGACGCTGGCAATCCAGAACTTGCTTATTTATATACCGTTGCCTACGGCTACAGCTTGACAAATACCATAGGTGCCTATGTAGAGCTATACGGTGATTTCCCTACAGACTCTAGCGCAAATCATTTATGGGACGCAGGTTTCACCTATCTCGCAAACAACGATTTACAATTTGATGTGACCGTAGGCTCGGGTATCACAGATGGACAAGACATCTTGCTCAGCGCTGGATTGAGTTACCGCATTAGAAAAAAGCAGTAGAGATGATACTGGTTACGCTTTCGCGAAAGCAAAAAACACAACAACACCTCAACATGAAAAAACTATCCTATTTATTATGTGCCTTACTGCTAGTGGGCTGCAAGGATGCCAGCCAAGATAACGGCAAACTCAACGTCGTCACCACTACCACCATGATTACAGACATGGTGGGCGCAATAGGTGGCGATGCGATCAACCTACAAGGCCTTATGGGTAGTGGCGTGGATCCGCATTTGTACAAGCCTAGTGAAGGTGACGTGTCAAAACTGCAAGATGCAGACGTGATTTTTTACAACGGCTTGCATCTAGAAGGTAAGCTAGTAGATATTTTTGAAAAGATGGAAGCGCGCGATAAAAACGCCATTGCGGTGAGCGATGCCATTGATAAAAGCACGCTTATAGGCAGTGAGTATTTTGCGAGTAATTATGATCCACACGTTTGGTTTGATACCGATTACTGGATTTCTATGTCCCGACTAGTTGCTCAAGAACTCACCGCTGCAGATCCTGAGAACAAGGAAACCTATGAGCAGAATCTCGCTAATTACATATCGTCCATTGAAGAACTAGCAGTAGAATTGAAACAAATCATTGACGATTTACCTGCCGAAAAACGCATCCTGGTAACCGCACATGATGCCTTTAATTACTACGGGCGCAAATTTGGTTTTGAGGTAGTAGGATTGCAAGGATTATCTACCGCGACGGAGGCTGGCGTGCAAGATGTTCAAAACATCACACAATTTATTATCGAGAATGATATCAAGGCCGTTTTTGTAGAAAGCAGCGTGCCTAGAAGAACAGTAGAAGCATTGCAAGCAGCGGTACGAGCACAAGATCGCGAAGTAGAAATAGGTGGCGAACTGTATAGTGATGCTTTAGGCAGCGCTGGCACAGCAGAAGGTACTTATGTAGGTATGTACAAGCATAATGTCAACACTATCGTCAACGCACTCAAATAATGGAACAGAAAATCGCCGTTGCCGTAGATGACTTGACCGTAGCTTACAACTATAAGCCTGTCTTGTGGGATATTGACCTGTCGATTCCTGAAGGTGTACTTATGGCTATCGTTGGCCCAAATGGCGCTGGAAAATCAACCTTGATCAAATCTATTCTTGGGATCATAGATCCTATTGCTGGATCTGTAAAGATCTATGACAAGCCTTATGCCAAGCAGCGTGACAAGGTCGCCTACGTACCACAAAAGGGTAGCGTGGATTGGGATTTCCCGACTACCGCTCTCGATGTCGTCATGATGGGAACTTACGGTTCATTAGGCTGGATCAAACGACCAGGTTCCAAAGAGAAAAAAGCAGCCCTTGAGGCACTTGAAAAAGTAGGTATGCTAGCCTTCAAAAGCAGGCAGATAAGTCAACTGTCTGGTGGACAGCAGCAACGTATATTCCTAGCAAGAGCGTTGGTACAAAATGCAGCGATCTATTTTATGGATGAACCTTTTCAAGGTGTTGACGCCACCACAGAGATTGCCATCATCAATATCCTAAAAGAACTGCGCAAGGCAGGAAAAACGGTGATCGTGGTACATCACGATTTACAAACCGTACCAGAATATTTTGATTGGGTCACCTTTTTAAATGTGAAGCACATCGCGACTGGACCTGTCAAGGATATTTTTAATGACGACAATTTGACCAAAACCTATGGTATCAATTATAAAGTTGCAGTGCAGCAGTAGGTAGTTAGTAGTTAGTAGTTAGTAAAATGCTTGCTCGAGCGTAGTCGAGAGCTACTGGTAATTGAAAACTTGATTGCTTTCAACGAGCTATTAAGAGATTTAAAAGAGATTCCGCCCTGCGGCGAAATGACATATAAAACTTTGGCGTCTGCCTGCTAGACAAATGACAAACAGGAAAGCGTTTTGAATACATTATTACGGGAATCAAAAGTTGATTTTGATTTTATTTTTGAATTTAATTTTTAAATGGATATAACACAGTACTTCACGGACTACACTCTGCGCACCATCACGCTGGGAACTGCGGTGCTAGGTGCTATTTGTGGAATGTTGGGAAGTTTTGCAGTGTTGCGCAAAGAGAGTTTGTTAGGTGATGCGATCTCACATGCGGCACTTCCAGGTATTGCAGTAGCTTTTCTCCTTACTGGTGCCAAAGATTCCAACATCTTATTACTAGGTGCATTAGTCAGTGGGCTGATAGGTATCTGGTGGATACGTGGTATCGTGAGTAAGACGCACTTAAAAACCGATACGGCTCTTGGTTTGATACTCAGTTTGTTCTTTGGATTTGGAATGCTACTGCTCACCTATATTCAAAAACAGCCGAATGCCAACCAGGCAGGACTTGATAAATATCTATTTGGTCAAGCAGCAACGCTAGTGGAAAGTGACGTCATTCTTATGTCGTTTGTCACAGGCGTTAGTCTCATCACATTACTATTATTTTGGAAAGAATTCAAGTTATTGCTATTTGATCGCAACTATGCGATGACCTTGGGATTCAATGTGAAGTTTATAGATGGATTGATCAGTTTCTTTATCGTGCTGGCAATAGTTATAGGTTTACAAACGGTAGGCGTGGTACTCATGAGCGCCATGTTACTGGCGCCGGCTGCAGCAGCGAGGCAATGGACTGATAAGTTGAGCGTCATGGTATTGCTGGCCGCTGGGTTTGGAATTTTTGCAGGAGTTTTTGGTACATCCATCAGTGCTAGCCAGTCAAATCTTTCTACAGGTCCAGTGATTGTACTAGTGGCATCTGCTTTTGTGGTGGTGTCGTTTATTTTCTCGCCTGGTCGTGGTATTCTATTCAAGCAGTTGCGACTGCTCAAAAACAGACGCGAATTGGAACTACAAAAAACGCTGTCTTTCATGTACACTATCGTGCGCAAACATGATGACATTTCAAGACCACATGCGATCAAGATCTTGAACAACTTTCAAGGATTTACTAAAAGTACCTTAGCACAGCTATCGCAAAAACAATGGATCACCATCAATGGCAGCAACTGGTCCATGACTGATCAAGGTTTTAATGCAGCAACCAATCTGTACGATTCAAATAAGGTAGAATCATGAGCGCAGGACTAGAAATACAATTAATTGCAGCTGTCACAGCCATCGCTTGTGCTATTCCTGGTGTCTTTCTGGTGTTGCGCAAGATGGCACTGATTAGCGACGCAATAAGTCATTCTATCCTACCAGGAATCGTTATAGGGTTTATGATTACTCAAGATCTAGCATCGCCTTGGCTCATTCTGCTTGCTGCTTTTAGCGGTATTATTACGGTCGTTCTGGTAGAGCTCATTCAAAAAACAGGACTGGTGAAAGAAGACACGGCGATAGGATTAGTTTTTCCTGCGCTATTCAGTATTGGTGTGATATTGATTGCGCAAAACGCCAATGATGTTCACTTGGACGTTGATGCAGTGTTACTAGGCGAGCTTGCTTTTGCACCATTTGATAGATTGATCATTAATGGCGCCGACGTAGGTCCAAAGTCTCTGTGGATCATATCAGGAATCTTGGTGTTGACCCTAGTTTTACTACTAGCCTTTTACAAAGAATTGAAGATCAGTACGTTTGATATTGGTCTGTCATCGGCTTTGGGATTCTCGCCCGTGATTTTGCACTATGGTTTGATGAGTGTTGCATCGGTGACAACCGTTGCTGCCTTTGATGCGGTAGGCGCAATATTGGTGGTTGCCTTGATGATAACGCCAGCGGCTGCATCTTATCTGCTTACTACAGATCTCAAGAAAATGCTGGTGTTGTCAGTACTATTTGGAGTGATCAGCGCTATAGGTGGATATTGGGCAGCTCGCGCGTTAGACGCTTCTATTGCTGGATCTATAACTACGGTACTTGCACTACTCTTTTTGCTCATTTACCTATTTGCACCCAGCAAAGGTCTCATTGCGGTTCTCATCAGACAAAAACGCCAACGTACCGAGGTTTCCTTGCTCACTTTCCTATTACACCTAAACAATCACGACAGTATTGAAGAACGTCGTGTGGCGCACCTGCAAGAGCATATTAATTGGCAAAAAGTACGTGCTCAAACCGTGCTGGATCTGGCGGTGCAAAACAACATGATTACCATCAACGACAAAGTGGTTTCCCTAACTCAAAAAGGTCTTGAGTTCACAGAAAAAGCCCTAGAATACATCATCACCAACAAGGACGAAAAAATTGAAGACATGAAAGATGACTTCTTCTTGTTTAGGGGTTGATGTTTATCACGCTTTCGCGAAAGCAAAACTATTCTAAAAACTCGCCTTGCGCTTTTCCAGAAATGCAGTCGTGCCCTCGACAAACTCATGAGTGCCAAAGCAGCTTCCAAAATTATCGATCTCTACCTGGTAACCATCAGTGCCATCGACAAAGCCAGCATTGACTGCATCAATCGCTGCGGCGATCGCCATCGGGCTGTTGCGCATGATCTTGCTGGCTAACTTGTGAGTGAATTCCATGAGTTCTTCTTGAGCAACGACATGATTCACCAGTCCATAGGTGAGCGCCTGATGCGCGTCAATCATTCCTGCGGTCATGATCATTTCCATAGCTCGTCCTTTGCCCACTAGTTGTGGCAAACGCTGTGTACCACCATAACCTGGAATAACGCCTAGGCTAACTTCTGGCAATCCCAAACGTGCATTGTCGCTAGCCACTCTAAAATGTGCGGCCATAGCCAATTCCAAACCACCACCCAACGCAAAACCGTTTACAGCAGCAATCACTGGTTTTGAGCAGTTCTCGATCACATCAAACAACTCGCGCTGGCCTTGACCAGCTAGCTTCTTTCCTTCGCTCTCGTCATAATCTGCAAACTCGCTGATGTCTGCACCAGCAACAAAGGCCTTTTCACCTTGTCCAGTGATGATGATGACTCTGGAGTCGTCATTTTCCTCGGCAGCAGCGATGGCATCACCCAATTCTTGAATCGTCTCGCGATTGAGAGCATTGAGCTTGCTAGGTCTATCAATGCGTATTGTGGTGATCTTGTCGGTGGTAGTTACTGTAATATTATCCATTGGTTTGGTATTTATTTAATTCTAGGTAACGTTACTGTAAAAGTAGTGCCGCTACCGTAAAGCGTTTCCATAGTGATGGTTCCATTAAAACTTTCCACGATTTGTTTTACCATGGCGAGTCCTAGGCCCATACCACTATTCTTGGTAGTAAATTTAGGTTCAAAAATCTTGCTTTCATTCTCTGGAGCGACGCCAGTACCATTGTCGGATACCTTAAGGTAGATATTATTTTCATCATGAGTGACACTCACCTTAATATCCATGTGACGTTGTTCATGTTGGGCTTGCAAGGCATTTTTGACCAGATTTGTCACAACACGTATCAATTGCGTACGGTCAAAAATGGCGCACAATTCGCTCGCATCTTCTTCATAGTGAATGTGCGAGTCATTGAAAATATCCAAGGCTAGTTGCGTGATTTTGGGCACGTTGGTCTGCTCGTTTTTCTGCGCTGGCATGGTTGCATAGGTCGAGAAAGCACCTGCAATGTTGCTCATCACATCAATTTGTTCAATCAATGAATTAGAATATTCCTTGATTTTGTCACGCGCATCAGGATCCTCGGGATCAAAGCGTCGTTCAAAACTTTGCACCGTCAACCTCATGGGCGTCAAAGGATTCTTGATCTCGTGGGCAACCTGTTTTGCCATCTCACGCCATGCCTGCTCACGCTCGCTAGTCGCTAGTTTTACAGCGCTTTCCTCGAGCTCATCCACCATCGCATTGTAGGATATCACAAGCGTGTTTATTTCCTCAGTTCCTGCGACGTCCACACTTATTTTTTGATTGCGTTTGGCAATGTTGAGTTCCTTAATCTTGTCGCTGATATATCGTATGGATCTAGTCACATATCTGGACAAAATAAAGGCAATGAGTATGGTAAAAAACAGCATCACCGCGTACACCATACCTATGCGATATAGAAACTCACGCAACTCATAGTTTATAAAATCATCGTTCTCTAGATACGGCAAATTGATGATCGCTATATTCTTGAATTGATCATCCTTGAGATAGGTGTAACTAGACCTATAACTCTCGCCGTTTTCCTGAAATTCTACCACGTATCGACCGCTATCTGCATCACGCAAACGCGTCAAGGTTTCTTGACTCAGCTGCTTTTCTAGATCGTCCTTGACCAGTTTTTTACTAGATGTCTTGAGCAACCTGCCTTTCAAATCATACATGTTTACCGGCAAGCCGTGGATGTCACTTATGTCATCAATCTCTGTCTTAAAAATGAGTGGCAGCTTCTCTGTAGTAACCTCAAAGTCGGTTTTTTTGAGTTCATAATTAAAACTCTCAAGAATCGCTTCTTCCTTGCGTTCCAGGCGCTTGTTATGGTAGTCCTTGCCTTGCTCGCTATACTGATAAATGGACACGCCTGCAATCAAGATACTCGAGATAAGAGTAAGCAAGATCATCGAGAAAAAGATCCTGTTGCGCAGGCTGTTCTTGTATAATTTCATCTGGATAAAAGTAGCAATTATTGCGCCAGTACTCACGCGATGATGGATATGAAAATTTAAGATGGGTTTAATTTTGCTTTCGCGAAAGCGTAACTACCTTTATTCTCAAACGCATATTATGAGCATTGAGAAGTATTACACGCTGGGAAAAACAGGCCTTAAAGTCAGTAGGCTGGCGTTGGGAACGATGACCTTTGGTAAAGAATGGGGTTGGGGAAATGAGAAAGAGGCGGCGCAGCAAATATTTGATTACTACCTAGATCACGGCGGCAATTTTGTGGACACTGCAGATATGTATACCGGCGGTACCAGCGAAGAATTTATTGGTGATTTCATGCAATCGCGCAACAATCGCGAGGATATTGTACTTGCTAGTAAATTTACCTTCAATACCTCATCGAGCAATGCCATAAATAGTGGTGGTAATTCCCGCAAAAACATACGTCGGACGCTAGAAGAATCGCTCAAGCGACTGAAGACAGATTATATCGACCTATATATATTACATTGTTGGGACAAATTGACGCCTGTTGAAGAAGTGATGCGCACACTCAACGACCTAGTTAGCGAGGGCAAGATCCTGCACGTAGGTTTGTCGAACGTTCCTGCCTGGTATGCATCACGAGCGCAAATGCTTGCTGAAGCTAATGGCTATGAACCCATAAGCGCACTGCAACTAGAGTATTCGCTTATACAACGCACTATCGAGCATGAATATATCGATCTAGGACAATACACCAATGCTGGTATCATGGCGTGGTCGCCGCTAGGTGGTGGCTTGTTGTCTGGCAAATACAAGCCTGGCATTGACGATCAAGAAGATGTTGAAGGTCGCCTGAAACACATTACTGATAATGGCGGTGAGGTAAGCTCCAAAGACAACAAGCGCAACTGGAATATTGTGAAAACGCTACAGGAAGTAAGCGAGGAAATCAATCAACCCATGGCAAGCGTGGCCTTGAACTGGACGGCTAACCAGCCCAATGTTGCCAGTGTACTCGTGGGCGCGACCAAAATGAAACAAATTGAGGAAAACATGAAAGCCCTGAATTTTGAAATACCAGCAGACCTGATGCAAAAACTCAACGAGGCCAGCGCACCACAAGCTGCCAATCCATATACCTTTTTCCAACCAAAAATGCAGGAACGCATCTATCCAGATAATAAAGTGGGTCATAAACCGCCACATTACTGGAAAAGTGTAGATATTGGCTAAATAAATTACAAAAAATACCTGCTACATAATGGCAGCAGGTATTTTCTTTTAATTTTTGCGATTACGATACCTTAAATAAATTACTGCAGCGACTACAAGCGATGAAATACTTATCGCCACTACTAGTAACCAAAAAACCACGTACATAATCTCAACTTATTTACCTACCAACGCTGGCTGTACCCACTTAAAAATATAGCTTTCATCTGGTATCACCATGCGCTGTGCGACACGCTCCATGCGTGCTGGTAACTTCATGAGGTAGTCACGAGCCTTTTCTGCCTCATCGCTTAGATCATTTAGACTAGGGATATCCCAAACTTTGATGAGCTCTTTCAATATATCTATATAATCTTGAGCAGTGTAAACACCTATGCGCTGTGCGCTATTAGAGAAATCTTCAAAAGCTGCACCAATGGTTTGCCCTGACTCTCTCAAAAAGTGTGCTGGCATGACAATCTTGTGCACCATCATCTCCTTAAATGCAATCATCATATTGCTAGGATCTACCTTAAAGATTTCATCTACAAAAGCACTATAAGCCTTATGGTGGCGCATCTCATCACCGCTTATGATACGACACATTTTTGATAGTGCTGTATTGCCGTAAGTTCGAGCCATTTTGGCCACCCGATTATGAGAAATATAGGTTGCTAGTTCCTGGAAGCTGGTATAAACAAAGTTCTTATAAGGATCACGATCGGTTCCTATATCAAAGCCATCTGCGATTAAATGCTGTGTGGTCACCTCAACCTCGCGCATATTTACACGACCTGATAGATATAGATATTTGTTGAGGACATCGCCGTGACGATTTTCCTCACTAGTCCACTGGCGAACCCATTTTGACCAGACATTGCCTTTACCTTCTACTTGATTGACGCCTTCTACATCCATGAGCCATGACTCATAGGTAGGTAGCGCCTCTTCAGTAATGGTGTCGCCTACTAGGGCAACCCATAGATCATAAGGCAATTCTTTTGCTAGCTCACGTATTTCCTTGAGCTTGTCAAAAAAACCATCAACTGTAGAATCTGGTAAGAAGTCTGACGGCTGCCAGATTTTCTCGATAGGAATCAAGAACTGATCCATGAAGGACTCTACCTTGGATTCAAGGCTTTGCATCACTTCAATGCGTATATTCTTTAGGGGTTTTATCATTTGTTTAATTGTTGTTAGTAAAGGTATGGTATTTAGGCGAGTACGCTTTCGCGAAAGCGTAATACTAAAGAACCGCATGGCATATTTTAACTTGCCGTACTGGTGACACTACTATGTACCACGTTTTGTGCCGCTTCTATAACCTCGAGCTCATCTTTTCCCGCGATGGGCATGGGCTCATGAACAGTAAGGCTAATGTGGTTGCCCATTCCAAAAGGAAACTTGCCATAACGATCCACTTTCCAGCTGTTGTTTACAGTCACCGGAACGACCACGGCGTTTGGTACATACTTGAAAATAGTCTGTAAACCACGACGTTGAAATGGTTTAGGGACGCCTGTACGGCTGCGCGTGCCCTCGGCAAAAATCACGATGCTGCGCGTTTTTTCGTGCGCATTCTTAGCAAAAGTCGTCAATGCATTCACCGCTTGTACCTTGTCCTTGCGGTCTATGGCACAGTTCTCACCTATACGCAGGTTGAGTGAGATGCTGGGAATATTTTTGGCGAGTTCGATCTTGCTCACAAACTTGGGGTAGTGCTTTCGTAAATACCAAATAAGCGGTGGTATGTCAAACATACTTTGGTGATTGCTGACAAATATGTAGGATTTACCGACTGGTAATTCTTCCGTGTACTTGATGCTAAAGGTGTTTCCCAATGGTAACATACTGCCCATCAAGCACAAATTAAGCACTGCGACACTTTTTTGATGCAGGTCATGACCGCCTATCCAGTTGCACAATAACTGTATGGGATGAAATATCAACAGTGCCAGAAAAAACAGGATCAAATGAATCACCGACAATGGGTAGGAAAGAATTTTTGCCATGTTGCAAAGGTAATTTCTTATCGCACGAGACCCTTATTTATGGATCGCAATCGATATGCATGCATAGTAAATTGGTGAGTTGGTGAGTTGGTGAGTTGGTGAGTTGGTGAGTTGGTGAGTTGGTGAGTTGGTGAGTTGGTGAGTTGGTGAGTAATTTCTATCTTACGATACAAAAGCCAAACTACTATATCATTTTTTAAGTACCTAATTGCCTGCTACAGCGTACATCTTACTTTATAGTCTCGATGATGACTGCGCATTGTGTTTTCAAAGAAGATTTAAATGAAAACAGAGGCCTAATTAACTCTGCACCAAATGCGTGCAAATAAAAAAGCATCCTATTTCTAGGATGCTTTTGTTGATTTGAGAGTGACTGTGATTAGCAGTTCTCGTTATAGGCTTCTTTGAGGTTTTCAGCAATCATCTCTGCTGGGCGACCTTCTATGTGGTGACGCTCAAGCATGTGAACCAATTCACCATTTTTAAATAATGCCATACTAGGCGAGCTAGGTGGAAACGGCACCATGGCCGCACGTGCTGTGTCAACTGCTTCACGATCTACACCGGCAAAAACAGTTACCAGGTGATCTGGCTTCTTACTGTTGTCTAAGGACATTTTTGCGCCTGGACGAGCATTTGCTGCTGCACAACCACAAACCGAATTTACTACTACTAGTGTAGTACCTTCTTTGTTAATGGCATTCTTAACTTCATCTTGAGTATATAAATGTTCAAAACCTGCTTGACCTAAATCATCGCGCATGGGTTGAACTAATTCTGCTGGATACATAATTTTAATTTTGTGTAAAGTTATAAGTAATTACTTGTTTCTACAGTAATTACAATCATTAGTATTTATCGCTGGGTTGCGGTTGACAATTAATCCTCGAGCAACTCGTCTAGCTCTTTCTTATAAAGAGTTTCGGCTAGATCTTCTGGTGTGCGCTCGTAGAGGTTCTCGATCTCTGGATCTGCTCCATGTTCTATGAGTAACTTGACGAGGTCAAAATTACCTTTTGAATTCATGAGTGCCACCCATAAAGGTCCATTATCATGCTCGTCCATCAAGTTAGGATCTGCATGATTGTTGAGCAGTAATAGAGCGGCACCGGTGCGCATCTCTAGACTGCAGTGGTGCAACGCACAGTAACCTATTTTATCCTGATGGTTAACATCTGCTCCTTGCTCGATAAGGCTGGCGACTAGTTCATCCTTACCAAAGAACGATGCATGCATCAATGCTGTACGACCATCGCTATCCTTTGCATCCACGCCATGATCCTCAAGCATGTGCGTTAATTCTTCCATGGCGTCACGTTGTACCAGACTGCGCATGCGACGCAGTGAATCATACGGTATCAATGGACGATTCTTATTTTCCATCTACTTCTTATAGTTGTTGTTATATCGCTGGTTTACACGACTTGCAATAGACTGCATCTCTTCCTTTTCCAGCGATACTTTATTTATAAATCTCATGTCTTCCATATCTCTCAACGGAATTAAATGCACATGCACATGCGGTACTTCCAGCCCGACGACTGACATGCCTATGCGTTTGCACGATACTTCTTCACGCAAGCATAATGCCACTTGTCGGGAGAACGCCATCAATCTTTCATAGGTTTCTTCATCCAGATCAAATAATTTGTTGACCTCTTTTTTAGGCACACACAATGTGTGACCAGGCGCATTGGGATTGATATCTAGAAAAGCATAGAAATCATCACTTTCTGCCACCTTGTAGGATGGAATCTCACCGCTTATGATTTTTGTAAAAACACTCATGCTATCCTCTACTTATTTCTAGTATTTCTAGCTTGATGGTTCCTACCGGCACAGTAACCTCGGCCACGTCGCCTACTTCTTTACCTAGCAAACCTTTACCTATTGGAGAATCCACCGATATGTGACCCTTGGCAAGATCTGCTTCGCTTTGTGCTACCAGCTTGTAGTTCATCACCATATTATTGTTGTGATTCTTGATCTTGACATTACTGTGGATCAATGCCTTGCTGGTATCTAGGGAATTTTCATCGATTACCCTAGCATTTGATACAACTGCCTCAAGTTTTGAAATGCGCATTTCCAGCATTCCTTGCGCTTCTTTGGCAGCGTCATATTCTGCATTTTCACTCAGGTCACCTTTGTCTCTGGCCTCAGCAATCGCTTGTGATGCGGCTGGTCTATCAACGTCCTTTAATTGCTGCAATTCATCACGCAATTTCTTCAGGCCTTCTTCAGTATAATAGGATACGTTACTCATAATTTTTCTTGATTTGATGTTATTGTGGATGTTACGCTACTTCGACTCCGCTCAGTACAACTTTCGCGAAAGCGTAATAAAAAACCACATCTTAACACGCTGGTGTTTATAAAACACAAAATCCCATCATTGCTGCGGGATTAGGCTACAAATATACTAAATATGCATAGGATCGTTATACATTTACAGGATCACTACACATTGCTATGAAAAAATCCATCTTACTTGCCGTACTGCTCACGCTGTTTTCATGTGAGAATGACGACGATTTTAATAATAATCCGTTTCTCGTGGATATATCTTTTCAAGTGATTCTCAATACTAATCTACCGCAGTACGCAGACCTGGATTTTCCTGGTAATAGTGTGGTAATTCCCAATCAAGGCTTGCGCGGCGTGGTCGTTTATTACATAGGCAATAATGATTATCGCGCTTTTGAGCTATCAGATCCCAACCACTCGCCTAACAGTTGTTCTACCATGAGAGTTAACGGCATCGAGGCAACTTGCCCATGTCCAGATGATAATTTTAAGTATAATATTATCACAGGAGAGCCCATGAATGGCGGTGAGTTCCCTATGAAACCGTACCGTGCGACGCGTCAAGGAGATGATATTATAGTTTCAAATTAGACAGACAGATACATCCAAAAAAAAAGCCGCTGATGTTCACACCAGCGGCTTTTCTATTTATCAGGATTCTTTCTAGAAGTTAAGCGTCAATCCAGCAAGAAAATTGATTCCAGCCTGCGGATAAAACCCTGCACCTTCTACTGTGTTGACTATTCCTGGATTGCTGAAATCGTCATCAAATGAAAAGTAGTAACCGTTTGAGACATACTGCTCATCAAAGATGTTGTTGACCAGTCCAGTGATCACAATGCTATCAAAGATCTTTTTAGGCTTGATGGTGTAGATCAGATTCAGGTCATTCACAAAATAACTGTCCAGTTTTGATAATCGAGCCTCTGTATTGCTCATGAACTGCTCACTGACAAACTTGCTCAAGAAAGAGATTTGTAATTGCTTGACGGGTTCAAAAACGATGGCGTTTGCCGCCACAACTTCTGGTGAATAGGCAATATCTGTAGAGCCTAGATTTTGCAACTCGCCGTCAAATGATCTGATGGTTTCATTATTTCTATTGCGACTTACTGCGACATTGGGCTGTAGCGTCAACTGTGGTGTTACAGGAATAATCGCTTCCAACTCCACACCTAATCTGTAACTATCACCGCTATTCTCTCGCACCGGTGCGCCTACATCATTTATGGCACCTGTAAGGACTAACTGCTCATTGTACAACATTAAGTACCCATTTGCATTAAGGCTAAAGTTGCCAGATTTATGACGCCAGCCTAGTTCAAAGTCATTAAGTTTTTCTGGCTGGATGTCAGGATTATTTTCAAAGTCATCTCTTGTGGGCTCTCTATTGGCTCGTGCATAAGAGAAGTATAGATCGTTCTTGCGATTGAGTTCATAGGTGATTCCAGCCTTGGGATTAAAGAATGTGTAATTCTCGTCCACATTAAAATCAATCAAGTCTGCATTGATTCCAGAGGTCTCATAGTTCACATTTCTTACCTGTAGATCGCCGTACAATTGTATGCGGTCATTTAATTTATATGTTGCTTTCGCGAAAGCGGAAAAATCATTCTTCTTACCGTTACCATCATAGTATCGATCTCTAATATCTAAGTTATTTGCAAATCTGGCCCAGATGACCTCACCAAAATGGTCACCATCATAATGACTGAATGAGGTACCAAAAATCAAGTCAATTTCATTATTCCTGTAATTGGCACTGGCATTGATTACATAGTAGTCATTATCCAGCCATCTGCGGCGTATCAAATCTGTTGTATTGACAATCTCATCATTGATCTCTAATGGTTCAATGCCATAGGTTTCAAAATCGTCATCTTCTCTAAACTGCTCAAAAAAGCCGCGACCGTATGTGTAGTTCAAGCCAATATTAGTGGACCAGTTGCGATCAATTTTTTGATTCCAGTGCAATTGATAGTGATCCTGGCGGTAATCATCTACCTCATTGTCATAAAACTGTGTCTCGCCATTCTCATCAGTAAATTGTCCTGCTGGATTGAACGTGCGATCGTTCTCCAAAGTTTCATTATCGATACCAAACCACGACTGATAAGTAACATTGTTACCACCAAAGGTGATCGCCTTGATCAAGGTATTGTCATCCACATAAGCTCCTTGCAGGAAATAGGATTTCAGCTCTGTTCTTGCCCGATCTACATAACCATCAGAAGAAATATTTGAAAGACGACCAGCAATCTCAAAGTGGTCATTCATCAAGCCTGTAGAAAACTTGACCGTATGCTTGCGGCTATTAAAACTACCAGCAGAATTAGAAATCTCGCCGCTCGCCTCTTCTGAAACTAGGTCTGTGAGCACATTGATACTCGCACCAAAAGCGCCACTACCATTAGTGCTCGTACCTACACCACGTTGCAATTGCAAACTTTGAACTGACGATGCAAAATCGCCCAAGTTTACCCAAAACGTACCCAACGACTCTGCATCAGAATAAGGAATACCATTGATGGTCACGTTAGTTGATTGTGAGCTGATACCGCGCACGCGCAGTCCCGTATAACCTATACCGTTACCAGCATCAGTCGTCGTGACAACAGATGGCAGGAAATTGAGCAGCAGCGGTATGTCCTGTCCTAGGTTACGTTTTGCAATCTCTTCTTTTGACAGGTTGCTGTGCGTGATGGGCGAGTTGGCCTCGACACGCACGGCCTTTACAAGCACCTCGCCTAGCCTTTCGGTCTTGGTGGTGTCCTGTGGTTGAGTGGTTTGCGCTGATAAGCTCACGGCTCCTAGCAGGAACGCAGCTTTTACAACGACTGATCTTGACGCGCTTAACGTCTTGAATAAATGGTTCATACGAACTTGTTTTAAGTCCTAATGAAAGAGGCATTCAATCGGTCGTGATTAAATATTACATAAAGGAGGAATCTCTTTGTAAACGCCACTCATTCTGTAAAGAATTGTAGCGATCTACTTTTCCCTTGGCAGCATTACCTGCCCAGGTTCCTCGGGTATAATCTCAGCCGCTTGTGGCGGCACCCCTTGAGATTTTGCAAAATTAAACATTAAATCAAGTTGACGAATGAAAATCTGTTGATTTGTTACGCTTTCGCGAAAGCGGAATAGTCAAAAACTTTACTGCAACGATAATTCTGAATCTTCAATAAGTACACAGAATACCAGGTCTCTTGAAAGTCTAGAGCTTTATCGTTTGAAAATAGCTGTTGACTGCGCTCGAGCAGGCATTTTAACTTGAAAACATACTATCTTCAAGATCGTATTTTCAGATAATGAATGCGGACTTCGAGTGGCCTCAGTTCTCATTTTGAGTTTATTTTTAATTTTATCCCATGTCCAATACAGATTTGATTATTGAAGAGCGCAGTCGTGATATAGGCGACTTTCTGGTAGGTAGATTGATACCATTCCGCAAGAAGCGCATGGTGGGTCCATTTATATTTATCGATCACATGGGACCAACTGCTTTGGGTCCTGAAAAGTATATGGATGTAGATCAGCATCCGCATATAGGATTGTCCACGCTTACCTATTTGATGGACGGTCAATTGCAACATGCTGATGGTATAGGTACAGATCAAACCATCCTGCCAGGATCTGTTAACTGGATGGTGGCTGGAAAAGGCGTTACTCATACAGAACGCACGCCACAAGCACTGAGAGATGCTGGTGCGCAGTTTACCATGCATGGCTATCAGATTTGGGTAGCGCTGCCTAAAGAACTGGAAGATATAGAATCAGAATTTCATCACATCGATGCCGATGCTTTGCCTACATGGACCGATCAAGATGCCAAATTCACACTTGTTGCTGGAAAAGGCTATGGCAAGGAATCGCCAGTGCCTGTGCACTCGGATTTGTTTATGATTGATATTAGTACCACGGCAGATTATCATTTTAGCGCAGCAGGAAATCTATCGGGTGAGATAGGTATCACGATTGTGTCTGGCAGTGTGACGGCTTGCGGCGATGTTATCCAGGCAGGAAACATGCTGGTGAGCAAGACCAACGACCTATGCGATATCACGATCGCAGCAGATAGTCACGTGCTTATTTTTGGCGGTGAGCCATTTCCAGAAGAGCGTCATATCTACTGGAATTTTGTAAGCCATTCACAAGAAAAAATTGAAGCTGCTAAACAAGCGTGGAAAGAAAAGACCTTTCCTATGATGGATAATGATGATAGTTATGTGCCGTTGCCAGAGTGATTAAAAGAAGTAACTGACTCCTATATTCACTTGTTGCATATTCAAATTGAACCCGAAAGAACTAGATGTCGATTCCTCACCAAACTCAGGCTCTATGTTGGCGGTAGCATAACCTAGACTACCTACCTGTGCCTGTAGCGCGAATGCGTCATTTAAAGAGTAGCTAATACCTGGTCTCAAGCCAATTGAAAATCCGTCGATGTCTGCAGAAAATGAATTGGACTCTTGGTTTGATATGAAATATTCAACTTCTCCTTGAATGTTCAGCGCAAAATTTTCTGAGAGAGAAAAATACTTTTTAACATAAGGTCTGAAACTGTAAGACCTTGCATAGCTTGTATTAGTAATTTGTGAAAACGAACTAGAACTCTCACTTTCATTGTAGGTAAAACCTAGACCTAATCCAATCACCAAATCGTCGCTAACCGCCAGACCCAGCTGCGGTATAAAACCAAAACTTAAATCATCACTCTCAAACGAGTCATTTTCACTGTTTGAGGAACTGAAACTTACAGCGCCAGTCAGCTCATAAGTTCCTTGACTGATAAATGACGTCTTTTCTTCCTCTTCTTGTGCAAATAAAACGGCAGATGATAGGATTGTCATTGCAAATATTATTTTTTTCATGGTTAGTTTGATTAAATGGATGCATAGATAAGAATAATCCTTGTAATTAGGAATATGCATCAATGAGGTTGCCTCCATAGCAAATTCCAAATCTTTGCATAAACCTAGGCCAAAGTAATGTTAGCGATTGCTGTGATAGCCACCCTATTTCCTAACTTGTTATTCCAAATAAAAACGAAAGCTATGAAAACGCCCAACTACAAAGAAACACAAGGAAAACACCCGATTCCTCACGCTAAGAATATCGCAAAAGATGACAACCTACAACCAGAGTCTGTGACCATCAAAAACGAAACTAGCGAGGAAGAAGAGTAGTTTTTCTCATTTCAACAACAAAGGGGAGAAGTTATTCTGCCCTTTTTTGTGTTACATGATTAGCTTTTATTCGTAGCTGAATTTCTGGATTGGTTCTTCTAATTAGCCATTGATCCACTTATACATTCTGGATCTGTTCAAAAGAAAAAAGATTATGGAACAAAATATGGAAAACTTCGATAAGTGTAATATTCATTTATTTTAACTCCAGGTTGAAATGAAGTTATCATTCTTTCATATCCTTTACTTAGAACCCCAATTTTATAGCGAAAAAATAGACTATCGTTTTGAAATTGAAGTCTTTTTATTTTTTGAGCTTTATCTAAATTGATATTATTAATTGACTTTTGATCATAGAATCGTTGCGATATGATAACTAAAGAATCTGTGTTATTTAAAACGTGATAGAAATTGTAATTCTCAATCACATCGGTTTTAATCAATTTCAAATTGCTTTGGTTCACATCAAAAGCCGAAAAAAATATTCCAATAATAATCACAAACGATGTTGTGTGTTTCTTGAGCATAAAACCTTTGCTAAATGATTTAAACTTCTCATTTCCCATAATGATACCTGCAAGCTGCGATAAATAATTGATCCTGAGAATATTTGTAAACCAGACGATGCTCTGCGGTAATACGTCTAGACCAGTAACCTTGCAGGTCGCCTTTCAACGCTTCGGGTTTTCCTATCCCTTCAAATGGTGTACGGCTGCAATTTTTGATGAGCTCGTTGATTCTCTTCAGAATCTTCTTATCCGTTTTCTGCCAATATAGGTAATCATTCCACGCTTGACTAGACCAGGTAAGTTTCATTTCTCAAGCAAATCATTCTCTATACCATTCCCGCTTTCTAGTTCACGTATCGATGATAGCAAAACATCTCTATTCTTTCCACTTAATAAATAAGCAGTCTCTTTCATAGAATTATACTCATCCAGCGAAATCAATACTAGATCCTTGCCACCTTTTCTTTTAATCACGAGGTCGCTAACATCAGTGATTACTTTATCAAACCAAAATTTGAGATTTGATCTAAATTCAGAATAATTGACTACATCCATACTGCAAATATAATACGTACTTATTTAAGTACTTGAAATTAAGCAATAGTCGCACCATTCACAACCGCATCATCAGGATTGACAAAAACCAATTTTCCATCAGGATCTTCGGCAAGTAGGATCATTCCTTGCGATTCTACACCCATCAATTTTCTAGGTGCAAGGTTGGCTAGTACGGTTACTTTTCTGCCTATGAGTTCATCGGCAGTGAAGTGTTTTGCGATGCCGCTCACGATGGTTCTTTTATCAATACCAGTATCGACCGTCATGACCATGAGTTTGTTGGATTTCGGTAGCTTTTCTGCGGTTAGGATTTCTGCTACACGCAGGTCCATTTTCATAAAATCGTCATAGTTGGTTTCTTCTTTTTGAGGCATAAGATTAGGTGTTGTGATTTGGTTGGCGGCTTTAGTAGCTTCTAGTTTTTGCAATTGAGCTTCAATCTGCTCGTCCTCAATTTTTGAGAACAGCAATTCGGCTTTATTGATTTTGTAGCCGTGGTGTAGTAATTCCTGTTTTTGAGCGATGTCGTTCCACTCGATTTTGACCAGATCTGCACGCAATCTGGCAGCAGGATTTGATGCTATGTTGAGCATGTCCTGTAACTTGCCTGCGGTGTGTGGCAAGAACGGCTCTGCCAGCACGGCAAGAGCTCCAGCGATTTGTAAACCTATAAACATGATGGTTTTCACGCGTTCTGGATCAGTTTTGATGAGCTTCCACGGTTCTTCATCGGCTAGGTATTTGTTTCCTAATCTTGCAAGATTCATGAACTCGTTTGCGCTTTCGCGAAAGCGGTATCTCTCCAAACTACTTTCTATACTCGCAGGAAATGCATTGACCGCATCTAGCGTCTCTTGATCTACCTGAGTGAACTCGCCTGGCTGTGGAACCACGCCGTCGTAATATTTGTGCGTCAATACCAGCGCGCGATTGATGAAATTCCCTAGAATGGCCACCAACTCATTATTATTGCGCGCCTGAAAGTCTTTCCAGGTAAAATTATTATCCTTGGTTTCTGGTGCGTTTGCGGTAAGCACGTACCTCAACACGTCCTGCTGACCTGGAAAATCCTGCAGGTATTCATGCAACCAAACAGCCCAGTTGCGCGAGGTAGAAATTTTATCGTCCTCAAGGTTCAAGAACTCGTTTGCAGGAACATTGTCCGGCAAGATGAAATCGCCGTGCGCCTTGAGCATCGCGGGAAAAATGATACAGTGAAAAACGATATTATCCTTACCTATAAAGTGCAACAGTTTGGTATCCTCATTTTTCCAATAATCTTCCCAGTTTTTGCCCTCACGAGAAGCCCATTCCTTAGTTGAGGAAATGTAACCAATAGGCGCATCAAACCAAACGTACAGCACCTTGCCGTCTGCGCCTTCTACAGGAACGGGAATACCCCAATCCAGATCGCGTGTCACGGCGCGTGGTTTTAAACCATCTGTGATCCAGCCTTTCACCTGGCCCAGTACGTTGGTTTTCCAGTCGTCGGCATGGCCTTCTACGATCCACTCGTTTAAAAAGTCGCTGTATTGATCCAGTGGTAAAAACCAGTGCTTGGTCTCGCGCAACTCTGGCACGTTGCCTGTAATGGCACTTTTAGGCTCAATCAAATCTGTTGCATTGTGGCTGGTGCCGCAACGCTCGCATTGATCGCCATAAGATTCTGGATTGCCGCATTTGGGACAGGTTCCAATCACAAAACGATCTGCGAGAAACTGGTCTGCCTCTTTATCATATAACTGCTCCGTAACTTGCTCTACAAATTTGCCGTCCTCATATAATTTAAGGAAAAACTGACTAGCGGTTTCATGATGAACCTGAGCACTGGTACGACTGTAATTGTCGAACGAGATGCCGAATTCCTCGAAGGAATCGCCTATGATTTTATGGTATCGATCTACGATTTCTTGTGGTGTAACGCCTTCCTTTTTGGCCTTGAGCGTGATAGGCACACCATGTTCATCGCTGCCGCAAATAAAGGCAACATCGCTGCCCTTTAATCTCTGGTAACGCGCATAAATATCTGCTGGAACATAGACGCCAGCGAGATGCCCTATGTGAACAGGACCATTAGTGTACGGCAGGGCCGCGGTAATCGTATATCGTTGTTGATTGCTCATGTGCTGCTTTGAAAGGCACAAATTTACAATTTAAGTCACAGCTTTAATGCTGGATGGTAGCAGTTGGTTTGTGGTGTTTACGCTACTTCGACTTCGCTCAGCATAAATTTCGCGAAAGCGTAATCACCCAAAAAGTTATCATGCGCTATTTTTTTTTCACGTTAAAGTTATGTCTACAAACTATGGACGAGATTCTACCAAAGCTACCGAAGTAAGCACGCCTCATCTTGATACGTTAAGTATATTTGCTATCCCGTAAAAATCGATCTACTATGAAAAAACTGTTGCTATTATTGTCATTAATCGCTGTTATATCCTGTAAAAACGAGGAGCCTGCTGTTGATGATAGTTATAACGCAGTGATGCTGGCACAGAAGATTGCCAGCGGCACGTCCTGGGAACAAGAATTTACCGAAGACGAAATACTAACGGAAACCAGGTTTGTACGTGAATACAACGGTACCCGCATGATTAAAACCATTTATCCTGACACATCCAACGAGCTTTTTGTCGTTTATCTAGACAGCATACCTCAAGAATTGTACTGGCATCAGACTGGTGAATGGACGACGCCGTATGGTACCGTAGGTCAACCTATAGCTGCTCTTGAGCAGGCAAATGGCGCTAGTATTGAATTTTATGGTCTAGGCTATGATGTGCCAGGTAAAGTCGAGATCAACAAGGGAAAACTGGCCAATCTTGATATCAAGTTCCAGGTGCGACCAACGTCAGATACGATTCCTAGTGAGTTTTACAGCTACAATAAGTTTGACAGCACCGTACCAGAGGCCGATGCGCTAGATTTATACTTGTCCAGAATCACCATACCAGTGAGTAAAGATGCCACGCTCACCGTTTCTGAAGAATAATTATAGCTCTTGCTGTTTTGCCTGGCGCTTATTCTTGAAATAAATCTTGTCTGCAATGTATATGGTTTTCTGCACCGTGCAGTAGATTTTGTTGCCGCTACCATCAGTTAAATGGACGATTTTTGTAATCTCTGTCTCATCTTGTGATTTAACTCGTGCGATAATATCATCTACCTCGTCCATGGTATACGTGAAACTGGCATACAAATCCTCTCGTGCAGGCCGCTTGAATTGAATCGCGGCTGCCTTGTCCCAAACAATATAATCATCACCCAACAGATTAACCAATTGTACCATCGGTATAGGATCCACGGCGGCAAACATACTGCCGCCAAAGATGGAGTTCATATAATTGCGGTTTTTCCACGAGATAGGCAGCTTGATCTTTATCTCTAATAAATCATCTGTCACGCTCGTGATGCGAGCCGTGCTGCGCCTATACATGGGTGATAGATTAAAGCCATACTTCAGGAGCGTGGACTTTGCCATGTACTTAGAACCAGTTTTGGCTAGGTTTTGATAAAAAGACATTAAAATGGATAGCTCTAGTAAGACACAAACTGGCTGGAGTATGAATTACCATTGGTTTCTATCTTATAAAGATACTGCCCAGTAGCTAATCTTTGTTTGAGCGAGGCCTTGACATCAAATTCATGCCTGCCTGGCATGTAAAATTCATTTGCTACTTGACCCACGAATTGACCCAGCATATTATAGATGGATATCTTTAATCTTGCGCCGCTTTCTTGCTCTATTCTCAAGATGTTTTGGCTGCCACGTGTCATCATCACGTGTTTAAAAGCAATATCATTGAATGATGGTGCGCTGGCCGTATTGCAATTGAATCCCAGGCTTACATTCTCATAGGCAGTGTTGTACATGGCTTGGTTAACGGCGGCTTGCGGTATGCACAACCAGTCTGTAAGTACCGTGCTATAAATATCCCTAAAGTCACGGTCATGAAACATATTACCGTTTTGATCTAGGTCAGTCAAGCTAGGATGATTACCTATAAAACCGTTGCCCTGTAATCCACCACCAAAAAGCATCATAGGCGCCGCCGTTCCATGATCCGTTCCCTGGCTACCATTTTGCTCTACGCGCCGGCCAAACTCTGATATGGTCATGCACAGGACTTCATCTTGATTACCGTAAGACTCAAGATCTTTATAAAAAGCATCAATGGCATTTGTCAAACGCGACATTTGTCGGGCGTGGCGATCTGTTTGATCTGCATGTGTATCAAGACCGTCAAGTGTCACCATATAGATTTTAGTGCCGAGATTACCTTTTAATAATCTAGCAACTATAGAGAACTGTTCTGCAATGCTGTTATTTTCATAATCTGCTTGCGTGTTGCTCGCTTCATAGGCATTGTTGATTACACCAGCATATTTAAAGGTAGTATTTGTTGTGCTGCGCAAATAAGCTAGCTGACTGCCATAGGTACAATCTGGTACATCATTTACATCGTGTTGCCAGCCATTTTGAGCCAGTGAATACAGTTGTTGTGGATCTGCTACAGAGAATGCATAATTTGCATCAAGCCCTTCAAATGCCAGATTGCCCAGACTACCTATTTGTATCGCTGGTGGTATGTCTGGCGGCTCCAGTAAAAAATTGGGCAGTTGCTGGTCATAATATCTACCCAGCCATCCAGTCTCTACTTCTTCGTCTGCGACGGTACTTGCCCAAATATCGCTTGCGCGGAAGTGTGACAAGCTAGCATCTTCATAACCAACGCCATGGACTACCTTCATTTTACCATCACCCCAAAGCGATTGCAACGGCTGCATGAAATCTGGTAACCCAAAATCATCATTAAGTCTATGCAAACTACTGCGACCCAGCGCGATATTGGGTCGTACAGCAGCATAGCTGTCATAATCAAATAGAGGAACGATCGTATTGAGGCCGTCATTACCACCTTTAAGTCTAATAAGAACTAGTGACCTACCGTTGTCGCTTTCATTAAGCGCTTTTGTGATGGGAGAAACCACAGCTGCAGAAACCTTGGAGGTTCCCAACGCGATGCTACCAGCACCTGCAATTCCTATAGCTTGTAAAAATGCCCTGCGATTCCACGCCTCATGCTCCTGATGGTGAGCTGTTGAGTTAGGGTCTTGATGTTTTTTGTTTTTATCTGTATTACACATGGCTAGCTTTATTTAAGTTGAAATTCTGGCATTCTAAATAAATGCCTTAACAGCAAGGTCATTTGATACGGCACAGAACTCCAATTGAGGTTCCACTGTCGTTCATCAAAATAATTTTGCGGGACATCACCCTTAAACGTGGTGGCGGCTAGTTCATAATCACTTTGTGTAAATAAGGTATCTGGTAAAAATCTATTGACCACATCACGTGTGATCTGCTCGACATCGTCGATAGAATCACTGTTCGCTAATGCGATATTGCGCAGCAATTCTTTATCTCGGTCCCAGGTCATCCACATAATATATTCTGCGGCGCTCCAGCGACCCGTGATGGTGCTGCTATTGATCCAGTCGCGATCTCCCTGCCAGCCAGCTACATCAATAGGATCAAAGTAAGTTTGTCCCAATATGGAGGCAAAGTAACCTACAACTTGTAGTTCTTGATCAATAAGCGGTGTCTGGATCTCGTTTATGAATGCCAGCGTGTAATCAAACGGACTTTTAATCATCGCTGCCATTGCGGCATCATCGAAAAAGTGCTCGCTTTTGAAAAGCTTTCTATATACTGGTTCAAGTTCCCAATCAGCTGATTTGAATACCGTTGCCAACTCATCGATGATAAATTCATCTGGCGAGGCTGGACTTACAAAATGATGGTAAATCTTAGTCACAATAAATTTTGCCACCTCATCAGCTCGCTCTTGAAAGATGAGATCAATTAAGGAATCATGATCAAAGTTTGCCGTGACCCCAAAAATGGTTTTTTCTCCAGAGTCAAATTTGCTCTCATCAAAAGTTATCGTACCACCTAATTCCCTCACGTTAGTATAGCCAGTCAACGCTCTAGAGGCCTCTACAATATCTTGCTGGGTATAGCCATTATCTTCTCCTAATGTAAAGAGTTCAAATAACTCTCGAGCATAATTTTCATTAGGGTTGTTCTTTCTATTGCGTCGCCCATCCAGAAAAACCAGCATGGCTGGGCTCTTACCTATTTCCTTGACAAAGTCTTTAAAATTACCAAATGTATTTTCCTGCAGTAATCTGTAATATTGAAACATCCAGCTAGGCGCATTGTAGTCCTCTACCCTAGTGACAAAATGATTGTGCCAGAAGGTGACCATTTTGCCTTTAAGCTCTGTACTAAGCAGGTCCTTGATCACTTGCAATCGCCATTCTGTGATTTTAGGAAAACGCTCTTCTTGATAGTCATTGTAATCATTGCGATCCCAGTAACCCCATTCTGGCGCTGGTGTATGGCTATAATTGATGGATCTACTTATCCAATTATCAATGTACATTTGAGGTTGAATATCAAGGGCATCAAGTTCTTGATTGACGGACATACCGTAACCTAGTCGCCTGGATATGTGCCGTACGCGCTGGATATTCCAGGGTTGAGAATCGCTAGGCACATAGACTTCTAAGGTACCAGTATTACAGGGATTAAGGGTCTCCATGTGTGCGGTGGTTAGAGTTATTGTGTGTTGAGAATAACCCTTAAATTACTTCTTTAGTATAAAAAACGTTAATTGGCAGATGTTAAATTTTGATAATCAATGAATTACCTACCGCATAAAAGTCCGCAGCCTGGATCGCACATTAGGATATTATGTACTGCTCGTGGGACTTCTATAGAAAAATTAGCGCCTGCAATACAATGGCTAGAAGAATCTGGTTATAGAGTGAGCCTAGGTGAAACCGTCGGTAAAAAGCATCATCAATTTGGCGGAACCAGACAGGAACGCCTCGATGATATGAATAATGCACTTAAGGATCCTGATGTTGATGCTATCTGGGTAGCTCGTGGTGGCTATGGCTCCATACAGATTGTTGATGACCTTAATCCTGAATTAGTAAAAACCAGTAATACATTGCTGTTGGGATATTCTGACGTTACCGTATTGCATGCCTTGTGGCAACAAGCAGGCTTACAAAGTATCCACACCTTCATGCCGCAAGAATGGAACGAGAAGCCACCGCAAGTATTGAATAGCTTTCTTAATACGATAAAAGGTAAAGAGCAAACTTATAAATTGCCAAACGCGGATCAACATGCGCCAGCGATCATTAAAGCACCGGTGATAGGTGGCAATCTATCAGTCTTATGTAGCATGATTGGATCATCGACGTATCCAAGCCATGAAGATCATATCCTTTTCATGGAAGACCTTGACGAATTATTGTACCACATTGATCGACTAATGACCATGCTCGAGCGCGCAGGTAAACTCAAAAACCTGAAAGTATTACTGGTAGGCGGCATGACAGATATGAGAGATCACGAGATTCCATTTGGCAAAAATGCAAGGCAAATTATTGAAGAACATACTGCTGGTGTTGACTTTCCAGTAATCTTTGATTTTCCTGCAGGTCATATAGTAGATAATTATAGTTTTACTCTAGGTAAAATGATGCAAATTGAGATAGGCACTGATTTGATAACCATCACACAATAATCATGGCAGATCATAACAAACTGGGCAATGAAGGTGAAGAACTGGCATACCTGCATCTTCTCAAGACAGGCTACGAGATATTGACCCGCAATTATGTATTCCAGAAAGGTGAGATTGATATCATCGCTAGAAAAGAAAATACCATCATTATTGTAGAAGTAAAAACACGATCGACTCCAGACTTTGGCGATCCACAAGACTTTTTAAAGCCAGGACAGATTAAACGCTTGGTTGCTACCGCACATCATTTTGTAGAAGAGCTGGAAGAAAATGACCTAGACGTGAGGTTTGATATCGTTGCCATCATAAAGAATAAGGCTGGCACGAGAATCGAGCATCTCGAAGATGCTTTCTATCATTTCTAAAAAATGAAAAACGCCTCATTAAGAGGCGTTTTATAAGTTTCAAAATAAAAGAACTTAGTTTTTAGTCTTCCTTTTTTGTTTGTCCTTGAGCTCTTCAATAGTTTCATCGACTTGCTCCATGGCTTCTATCATCTTAGTCTCTTGAGACACTTCTTTGACTAGATAGACATAAACTGGAAAGTGGTCACTGTAGCCACCAGTAAACGTGCTGCCTAGAAAGCTGCGATACGGATAACCCTTGTAGGACCCAGTTTTATTGGTCATAAAACTAGGATTAAATATGTGGGCTTGATAGTATTTATAACCATCAACGCCTGATTCATTGAGTAATGGATAGGTCATCATGATCTGGTCAAAAGTATTTCCTGCATCACGGTAAAATAGTGTACTATAACCTTGCTTATACATTTGCTCATAAGGATTATAAACCATTTGAGCTTTGACGTCTTCACGATCTTTTTTGGCACCTATATAAACCTTGACACTCTCGTTTGTAGGATCATCGTTAAGGTCACCCATGACCATGATTTTTGACATGGCATCAACACTATGCAAACTATCTATAATCGTTTTATTGAGCGCTGCTGCAGCATTACGCCTGCTACGGCTGCGTTGCTCGCCACCACTGCGCGATGGCCAGTGATTCACAATAAAGCTGATCTTATCGCCATTGAGTAATCCAGTGACAACTATCGGGCTGCGAGTATAGATACGGTCACCATCAGATGGATCATAAATAAGTAGCTCTTTAGATGCGCTATTCAATACCTTGAACTCGCTTTTTCTATACAGTAAACCGGTATCAATACCACGCTTGTCAGGTGAGTTGTAATGCTCGATCCCGTAATCATAGTCTATAAGCAATGGATGGTTTACAAGATCCTCAAGCACCTTGCGGTTCTCTATCTCGCATACACCGACGATAGCTGGTGCACTTTGTGATACATCAGCACCTATTTTGCGTATCACGCGTGCCATATTAGATAATTTCTTCTGGTAAACTTCTTCTCGTATCCCAGCGTCCATCTCCATAATTGGGCTTGCCTCATCGTTTATGGTCGTATCATCTTCGGTGTCAAAGAGGTTTTCTAAATTGTAGAAAGCAACGGTTTGCACTTTGTATTGTTTCGCTTGTTGAGATGATTGTGCTGTTACCGCTTTCGCGAAAGCTAAACAAAACAACATACTGGTAATCACACTTTTATACATAGGTATAAGGTTCTAAGTTTAAGTTATTGTAAAATATCATACAAACGACGCGCCAAAAATACGTTACTGAATATTAATACGTAGTTTTGCCCGCCCATAGATAACGTTATAATAATATTAACATCGCATGAACCAATTCTATTCTAGACTTTTAATCGCCGTTATGTTGCTATTTACCTCGCTAGGTACGGCACAAGAGCTATTAAAAGGTCGCGTCATTGACGAGACGACCGAAGAGCCTATTCCAGGCGTTGTTGTTACCATCAAAGACAGTCAGCTTAAAGTAACAACCGATGCACAAGGTTATTTTGTTTTTACAAGAGATCTACAACTAGGCGATCAAATCCTTGTTATTGAGGCAAATGAATACATTACACGCTCCATACCAGTCGTTTTGGTGGAAGGTGAGACGGTAAATCTAGATCCTCTTTATCTACAGGTAGACACCATACAACAGGAACAATCAGTTGGTATCATCTCGTTGACTGAAAATGATTTGTCTGAAGAAGATAATGCCTCTAATAATATCTCTGGACTCTTACAAGCGACTAGAGACCAGTTCTTAAGAGCTGCGGCTTTTGATTTTAGCGCGACTTTCTTCAGACCTCGCGGTTTGAATAGTGAAGATGGAAAAATCTTGATCAACGGTATTGAGATGAACAAGCAATTTTCTGGCCGCCCACAGTGGTCAAATTGGGGCGGAATCAATGACCTACAGCGCAACCAGACGTTTACCATGGGATTGACGCCAGCAGATAACTCCTTTGGTGGGTACGGTGGTGTACAAAGTATTGACATGCGTGCAACACAACAGCGTCAAGGAACAAATATTTCCTACGCATCTGCTAACCGTAGTTATCAGGCGCGCTATATGGCTACTTATAAATCAGGATTATTAAGTAGTGGCTGGGCTTATGCCATCGCTGCTTCAAGAAGATCGGGTGATGAAGGATTTGTAGAAGGAACTTTATATGATGCCAATTCTCTAAGTCTTAACGTAGAGAAAAAGATTAATGAGGACCACTTTATCAACTTTACAGGTGTCTATGCTGCTAATAGACGCGGTCGCCGTACGGCAATCACTGATGAAATTAGAGACCTTAAAGGTATTGACTACAACCCATTTTGGGGTCTTCAAGAAGGTGCTGAGCGTAACTCGAGAATACGTGAAATTGATGAGCCGTTCTTTATCTTGAGCCACAATTGGAATGTAAACCCTAAGATCAAATGGAATACTAATGTTTCTTACCAATTTGGTAAAATAGGTAACACTCGTATCGATAATGGTGGTACAAGACTTGTGAATGTTGATGGTCAAAACACCTTCTTAGGTGGTGCTCGCAACCCTAACCCAGATTATTACCAGAACTTGCCTAGTTTCTTCTTGAGAAACGGACAGGATTTGACAGACTTAGGTCGTGCTTACCGCGCTGAGCAGGACTTTATTCAAGATGGTCAACTTAACTGGAATGATATCTATGAAGCAAACCGCATCTTGAGAGAAAGCGGTGGCAATTCCATCTACATCATCCAGGAAGATCGTATTGATGACAATCAGTTTCAAGCAAGCAGCATCATTACTGCAGACCTTGCAGATAATATCCTATTTAATGGTGGCGTTTCCTACCGCAAGCTAGAAAGTGAGAACTATGCACTGGCACAGGACTTATTGGGCGGTACTGGTTATCTAGATGTTGATTTCTTTGCTGAGGAAACAACACAAATCACCCAAGATCAAGCAGCACAGTCAGACATTAGAAATCCTAATCGTATAGTTACAGAAGGTGATCGCTACAAATACAACTATGTGATTGATGCTAATGTTGCGAGCGCGTTTGCACAAGCACAATTCAAGACCAATAAAGTAGATTTTTATGTAGCGGGTAATGTTTCTCAAACTGACTATCAACGTGAAGGTTTATATGAGAACGGTAACTTCCCTGGTGAGCAATCATTTGGAAAAAGTGAGAAGGTCGACTTTACCAACTTTGGTGTAAAAGGTGGTGCTACTTATAAAATTAACGGCCTTAATTTCCTAGACCTCAATGCTGCCTACCTAACTAGAGCGCCATACATTAGAAACACTTTTGTTAACGCACGTCAAAATAATTTGATTGTTGATGATATTGAATCAGAGCGTAGCTACAGTCTTGACGCAAGTTATATTTATCGATCACCTATCGTGAAGGCCAGACTTACAGGTTATGCCATTCAATTTAAGGACGGTAACGATTTAGGCTTCTATTTTACGGAAGATCTTACAGGTTTGCCTGCTGACGACGGCGCGGCTTTTGTTCAAGAAGTAATGACCGATGTTGATAGAAGAAATATGGGAGTTGAATTAGGTGTTGAAGTACAAGTAACCCCAACTATCAAATTGAAAGGTGCTGCAGCGGTAGGTCAGAATGTTTACACAAACAATCCTAATCTATACTTGACTAGTGATGATTTCCCAGGTCAATTGACATTTGGCGATGGTAAGGCACAACTTAAGAACCTACACGTTGCCGGAGGACCTGAGACCGCGATGCAATTAGGTTTTGAGTATCGTGATCCTGATTACTGGAACATTGGTGTAACTGCAAACTATTTTGCTAACGGCTACTCAGATATTAGTAACTTAAGACGTACCGCAAACTTTTCTCAAGACAGTGATGGTATTGAATTTGCAGGGTTTGATGAGGACATTGCAAGAGAGTTGTTGAGACAAGAACAATTTGACGACTATATGCTTGTCAATGTAATTGGTGGTAAATCATGGAGGATTGACAATAAGTTTGTAGGTTTCTTTGCCACCATCAACAATGTATTTGATCAAGAGTATAAAACGGGTGGTTTTGAACAATCTCGTAATTCTAACTTTAGATCAGTACAAGAAGACCAGAATAACCCAACAGAAGTGTTTGCACCAAGATATTTCTTCGGTAACGGCACAACCTATTACCTAAATGTGTATCTAAGATTTTAAAAGCAATGATCAATTTAAATAACAATAGAATGAAAAATTTCAGCAAACTGTTTGCACTGCTAGCAATAGTTTCATTGACCTTTTCTTGTGTAGAGGATGATGACTTTGGTGTGCCAGACACAGCTCCTGTAGCCGTTGAGCTTGATGGACCAGTAGTAACTATACAAGCTTTGAAAAGTGCTCATGAGCAATTAGTGCTTGATAGAGCAGACGATGCAGGTCTTGATCCTGATAGTCGTTTTGACGTTGAGGCAATACAGGCGATACGTGAGAATACAGTACTTGAATTTGGTGATACTGACCAGTATGTAGAAGGTTATGTGATCTCAAGCGATGAAGGTGGTAACTTTTTTGAAGAATTATACGTGCAAAACAGACCGGACATGGCTACAGCTGGTATGATCGTATCGATAGATGTGAATCCATTGTTTACTAAGTATGATCTAGGTCGTCAAATCTTTGTTGATCTTGAGAACTTAGCATTTGGTTTAGAGAATGGTGTTTATACCCTAGGTGTAAAAGAAGGCGATCAAGTAGAAAAGATTCCAGCATCAGAGCAAGACAATACTATCATTAGAAGTCCTAATGTTGGGCGTCTAATTCCTACGGTTGTTAGTTTAGGTGACTTTGACGAGAGTCTAGTAGGTACTTTGGTCCAAGTTCAAGACGTGCAATTCAGCCGTCCAGATGTTGTGCGCGATCAAGGCCCTAAGACCTACGCAGGTGAAGACACTGACGAGTTTGACGGTGAGCGTCAATTGATAAGCTGTGCCAACGGTGCATCTGCTGTTTTTAGCACCAGTACCTTTGCAGACTTTAAATCACTGGACCTTCCAACAGGTCGTGGTGATGTAACTGCTGTATTGACAAAGAACTTCTTTGGTGACACGTTTAATTTATCCATCAACTCTCCAGAAGATGTTGATCTGAGCAATCAAGATCGTTGTGATCCAGACTTCTTAGTATGTAACAACTCAGATGCTGGTACAGGTGATCAAACTATTTTTGAGCAAAATTTTGAAACCATATTTGCTGAAGCTCAGCTTGATGATCAAGGATGGACTAACGTAAATGTTTCAGGTGGTGATGAGCGTTATGAAGATGGTAACTTTAGCGGTAATCGTTACATTCAAGTAAACGCATTTGGTCAAGACGATGATCCAATGATCGCATGGTTAGTTACTCCAGAAATTGATCTAGATGATACAAGCGATGAAGCATTTAGCTTCTCAATTCAAGCAAACTTTGACCAAGGTGGTTTACTCGAGGTATTCATTACTAATGAATATACTGGTGATCCAACAACAACAAACTGGTCACAACTTGAGGCTAACATTCCTGAAGGTCCAACCGGCGGATTTGCTTCTGGATTTACAGATGTAGATGCAATTGATATTTCTTGTGTAGAAGGTGAAGAAGTAAATATCGCATTTAAATACACAGCTTCAGATCCAGCTGGAACAACTACTAGATATCACATTGACAACCTACTGGTAACCGGTAATGATGACGACTAGATTGTAGTCGATTATGCTTTCGCGAAAGCGAACATATCAAAAACCACCACTTACACAAGTGGTGGTTTTTTATTTCAGCCGCTTTTCTTCTAATTCAAGCTGCGCACGAATAGAATCTAAAGTATGACACAGATGTAGATAGGCAGAAAAATAAGCAGCTCACATGGTTGCTTATTTCTTTATTTAAATGAAATAAACAAATTGATTTAAAAGAACTAGTTCTAAAACTTCAATTCCTGCGCAGTATAACGTAAACGGGAAAATGATCACTATAACCACCTGTATAGCGCCTACCTACAAATGTGCGTGCTGGCTGGCCACGATACTTTCCTTTCCATTGGCGCAACATGATGTCGTCAAAAATATCTGCTTGATGAACGTACAAGGATCCAGGTACATCATTATCTAAATTCTCACTCATCAGTATCTGGTCAAACAAATTCCACTGGAACTTGTGATTAAGCGATCCTCGATGACCTTTCTTGAGAGAGGCCGTGATGTTGGTAAATCCATGAGGTACTAGATGTTGAGCGATGCTATTGTTATTAGGATCGTCGTTAAAATCACCCATGATCAAGATATTCGTACCACTATCAATCGTTGTACGGCCTCCTTCTGGATCTAGCCTATTAACATGCTCCATTAATTGTTGAGCGACACTTATACGTTTATGCTCAGTATCAGCGGCGCCGTCACGTCTGGATGGCCAATGATTGACATATAGTTGCAACGGCATGCCTGCTAGTATTCCCTTTACATATAAGATGTCTCGAGTAGTGTCAGTACCACCGCGATCATCCTGCAAATGGATATGTATAGGTTGCGATTCTTCAACGGTAAATAAATCCTTGCGATAGAGTAATGCGACATCGATACCACGTTCATCTGGGCTGTTGTAGTGAACAAAGTTATAATTAAAAGCAGCAAGCTTGGGTTGTGAGATTAGGTCATTGAGAACTTTCTTATTCTCAACCTCAGCAACACCTATTATTGCAGGTGGTTTGCCAGTGAGATCTGTCGCTATTTTGCTGATAGCATCACTCAGGTTTTTGAGCTTCTTCTCATACCTGTTTTGATTCCATTCCTTGCGTCCTAGCTCAGTGAAATCATCATCGAGAATATGCTTATCGTTGGTATAGTCAAAAAGATTTTCGAGATTGTAAAAAGCAACGGTGTATTGCTCAAATGCTTGAGAAGGAATAGACACTAAATAGAATTTGATACAAACCTAATGCATAAACTAGTAGTTATGCGAGATCTTCTAGGAACTGTTTTGTCCTCTCATAAACCGTTTCATCCTGTAGATCATGACCCAATCCTTTAGTATAATAGGCATGTATTTTTCCTTGAGGTATGGCATCTTTAATATACCCTATAGGGCATACACGGTCAGTCTCATCATGAATGACTAACACAGGCTTGTCAATAGCAGTAAAGAAGCGTGCAAGTGTTATATCAAGCGGCGGTATTTTAGTTACATTTTCAGCGATATGTTGATTCATATTATCTATCACTTTTTGGTTGAGACCAACTACCCGTTTGAAGAAATCATAAATGGATTGCATTCCTGCTGGAGCGCCAGTAATTACAAATCTATCTACAGCAAGCTGTGGATTATCTAGATATGCATATGCAGTAACTAGACCGCCTAAGGAATGTGCGATTACCGCGTGTAGTTTCCCAATATCTTCAATGGCCTGCACCATGAAGCGTCTGTATATTTCAATATTCAAGGAATCACCAGGACTACGACCGTGCGCTGGCGCATCAATAGCATAGATAGTGTATTTCTCTAGGTCTAACATATTGATAAGCTGTTCCCATCTAGCACTATAACTTTTCCAGCCGTGTAATAAAAGAATAGGTCGATCTCCTGATCCCAATGTGTAAAGTGTCGCCCTGTAATCACCATCCTGAAGTACTCTTGAGCTTGCTTGATCTAGAAATTTATTAGGAGATTTGTCAATATTAGTCCGCTTGACACGGCACAATAATCTAAATGCGAAAGAGCCATTCCATCGCGCCGCGATGAATGCGCTACTATTCAAGAAATAAGAGAGGATTTTTTTCATAGCTATATACCGATCGGTATCTTATGGTTTAAATTTTTTTTATGTAAGTATGTTATTATTTAATTGCTTGAGACTTGCAACACAATGCTGCATAGCATCATTAGTTCCTTCTAGTTTACTCAACATGATCGCACCTTCTAGTGTGGCAATAAAAACATAACACATCTGTTCGATATTTGTTTCTTGTTTAATCTGGCCATGATTCTTTCCATTATGCATGATTTTTATGATGGAATCCTTAAGCTTTTGCAGCATCAATCTAGTCTTATCACGCATGATAGAGTCTTTATCATCGACTTCAACAGCACTGTTGAGTAGTGGGCAACCGCCAGCATACGGCGGCTCAATGAGATAGTTTTCGAAGAATTTGAAAACCACATCCATCTTCTCTTGATAGCTTTTGGCTTCCTTGATTTGGGTTCCCAAGATGTTAAACATAGTAGTCGCTAGACGCTTGAGAGCCGCTCTTTCAAGATGTTCTTTATTCTTGAAATGCTTGTAGATAGCACCCTTTGTCAAGCCAGTGGCCTTAGTAATATCCCGCAATGAGGTTGATTTATAACCTTGCGTGTTGAAGAGATCAGCACTAGTTTTTATAATTAGCTCTCTTGTATGTTCCGGATTTCTCACGTGTCAAAGATACCGATCGGTATCTTTATTTCCTAATCAGAAATTATATCGTACATTTAAAAATGCCACACATTAGATTAAAGCAATTAAGTGATCAAGGCGCCGCAGTTATATTAATACATGGTTTTTTAGGAAACTCGGTACAATGGCAACCTATAGCTCAGGTACTGCAATCCAACTACTCTGTTTATACAATAGACTTACCAGGACATGGCTCAAATACAAGCCTCGAGTTTTACACGCTTACTGATCTTGCAAAAGATCTGGTAAGAGATCTTAATGAACGGCATATTGATCTAGTTCATGTGATAGGTCATAGCATGGGTGGTTATGTGGGTTCCGCTTTCGCGAAAGCGCATCCCGAGAAAATTGCCAGTCTCACCCTACTTAATAGTATCGCTGGTGCTGATAGCGCGCAACGCTTAACACTACGCAACCGCAGCCTTGAATTTATTGAGCGTTACGGCCATGCTTATACCAGCATGGCAATAGCAAATCTTTTCACCGATTTGGAAAAAGTAACTCATACTGCAATGATCGAGAACCTAAAGAATGCAGCGGCTGCGATGAATTTAATAGCCGTTAAAAATGCCATCATTGCCATGCGTGATCGTGTGGATGCATTGCACATGCTAGACGATAAAGGTCTCAACATAAATTATATCGCTGGTACGCAGGATACAATACTTCCTATTGCACAGGTACGAAAAGAAGCAGTTGAACTTAATAAGCCCATCGCAGAGATCGATTCAGGACATATGTCGTTGCTCACTTCACCCGAATTAATCATTGAAAGATTACCGTTTATCGAATAGATTGTCGATAAAGTGCTGTTTTTGTGAATAACTTTCTTAGTTTTAAGAACATATTAAGACATTCCCTTATGGCTCTTTTCAACTCTCTCAAGTCTATCGCCTGCCAAATAACCGGTCACAAATTAGTAGTATCTGATCATGTGACAGATCGCGTGCAGGAACTATGTTGTAAAAATTGTGGCATACAAATGACCACAAACATTTATGGTGATATTGTACCACTTAACGACCGTTATTCAAGAATCAATCACAGTCTGCGACAGATAGCATCGCATAAAAAAGCATTGAAGATCGCTGGATAATTTTACTCTGATTCAAAGCTGTTCCAACCCATGGCCTTTACTGCTATCTGCTCGCCACCACGAGTTATTAGATGTATGCCTTCTCCTTCTGGAACCACGTGTCCTATTATTGACAAACTAGGATTTGCTTTGATTTTAGGAAAATCTTCTTGCTTTACGGTAAATAACAACTCATAATCCTCACCACCACTCAATGCTACCGTGGTACTGTCCAGATTAAATTCCTCGCAGGCAGATATAACTGTAGGATCCAGCGGTATTTTATCCTCGTAAACCTTCATTCCTACCTTACTGTTTTTGCACAGGTGGATTATTTCACTACTCAAACCATCAGATAAATCAATCATGCTGGTAGGCTTGACTTCTAGATCTTCTAATAACTTAGGAATATCCTTGCGCGCCTCTGGTTTCAGCTGTCGTTCTATTAAATAGCTATAAGCCTCAATATCTGGCTGGTTATTAGGATTTGCCTTAAAAACCTGTTTTTCTCTTTCAAGGATCTGCAACCCTAGGTATGCTGCACCTATGTCGCCGCTCACAACCAATAAATCACCATCGCTGGCGCCGTTACGGTAAACAATCTCTTTTTCTTTTTGCTCACCTATTGCCGTGATGGAAATAATTAAACCACTATTACTTGACGTGGTGTCGCCACCTATTAGATCGACTTGATAATTTTTGCAGGCTAATTGTATACCGTCATACAATTCATCCAGCGCCTCGACAGGAAAACGGCTGGAAACTGCGATGCTCACAGTTACTTGGGATGCCACGGCATTCATCGCATACACATCTGATAGATTGACCATGACCGCCTTGTAACCTAAATGTTTGAGCGGCACATAACTCAAATCAAAATGCACGCCTTCCACCAGCATATCGGTTGTGATGACTGTTTGTTTCTCATGATGTATCACAGCGGCGTCATCGCCTATAGCTTTGACCGTACTTGCCTGACCTATCTCAAAGTTTCTTGTGAGATGATCAATCAAACCAAATTCACCTAATTGCTCTATCGGCGTGCGCTGCGGGTTTTTGTCTTCTATCATGATGCAAAGCTACAATTATGATTCATAAAGCTGTAAAATTTAGACCCATTATACGACTGGAAAAGCTATAAGAAATGTACATACAAGCATGTGAGAAACTCATGTAAATGCGCCTTAAGCCGCGGTGTGTATTGTATCTTTGCACACATTTATTTAACGATAAAAGCATTATGATAAACGTATCTGAAACAGCAAAAACAAGACTAAGCTCATTAATGAGCGAGGAAGGTTTTTCCATTGACAAAGACTACGTGCGCGTAGGCGTCAAGAGCGGTGGTTGTAGCGGTTTGTCCTATGATTTGAGTTTTGACAAGAATAGCGTCGAGACCGACAAAGTCTTTGAAGCAAATGATGTACGCATCGTGGTGGACAAGCGCAGTTTTCTATACCTAGTAGGCACGACCCTAGAATTTAGCGGTGGTCTCAACGGCAAGGGATTTGTATTCAATAATCCTAATGCACAAAGAACCTGCGGTTGTGGTGAGAGTTTTTCCTTGTAGAGAGGTTTTGTGTGATTACGCTTTCGCGAAAGCGTAACTAAAGAAAACAGATGAACAGTAATACCTACACTGAGAATAATCAAAGTGAAGGAACAAAATTTAAACGGTAAGACAAACACTGCCAAAAGCGTTGAACTTGAAACCGTTAACATTGAACTAAGAAAATGGCAAAATATACTGAAGAACAATTAGAAAAGGAACTCGAGAATAAGGAGTACGAGTATGGTTTTTATACTGATATTGAGTCAGATACCATTCCTGTAGGTCTTAGCGAGGACGTTGTGCGCATGATCAGTGCCAAAAAGAACGAGCCGCAATGGATGACAGAATGGAGACTAGAAGCCTACCGCCATTTTGTATCGCTGCACGAGCCAGATTGGGCAAACGTCGCTTATGATAAGCCAGATCTACAAGCCATATCATACTACAGCGCGCCCAGTAATAAGCCCAAGTATGAAAGCCTAGATGAAGTTGATCCAGAGTTGTTGGAAACATTCAAGAAGTTGGGAATTAGCATTGACGAACAAAAGAAACTTGCTGGCGTTGCCGTTGATATCGTAATGGACTCAGTATCTGTAGCGACGACCTTTAAAAAGACGCTAGCCGAAAAAGGCATTATTTTCTGTTCTATTTCTGAGGCTATTCAAGAGCATCCAGAACTCGTCAAGAAATATCTAGGAACGGTTATACCACAACAAGATAACTACTATGCGACGTTAAATGCTGCCGTATTTTCTGATGGATCATTTTGCTACATTCCTAAAGGTGTGCGCTGTCCAATGGAATTGAGCACGTACTTCCGTATCAATCAGGCAGGAACCGGACAGTTTGAAAGAACGCTGGTAGTTGCAGATGAAGGTAGTTATGTAAGTTATCTAGAAGGTTGTACCGCACCATCTCGAGATGAGAATCAATTACACGCAGCATGTGTAGAACTTATCGCTCTCGATGGCGCAGAAATCAAATATAGTACGGTTCAAAACTGGTACCCAGGAAATGCCGAAGGTAAAGGTGGTGTTTTCAATTTTGTAACTAAGCGTGGAATTTGCGAGAAAAACGCAAAAATCTCATGGACACAAGTTGAGACCGGTAGCGCGATTACCTGGAAATACCCTAGTTGTATTCTCAAAGGCGACAACAGCGTTGGTGAATTTTATTCGATTGCGGTAACTAACAATTTCCAGCAAGCAGATACAGGAACTAAGATGGTTCACTTAGGTAAGAATACTAAGTCCACTATCATCTCAAAAGGTATCAGCGCCGGTAAATCTCAAAACTCCTATCGTGGCCTTGTAAAAATAGGTAGCCGTGCAACAGGTGCACGTAACTTTTCACAATGTGACAGTTTGCTCATGGGTAATGAATGTGGTGCACACACGTTCCCATACATCGAGACTGGTAACAGCAGCAGCGTTGTTGAGCATGAAGCGACCACGAGTAAAATAGGTGAAGATCAGATCTTTTACTGTAATCAACGCGGTATCGATACCGAAAAGGCCATTGCGCTTATCGTAAATGGTTTTTCAAAAGAGGTACTCAATAAATTACCGATGGAATTTGCCGTAGAGGCTCAAAAACTTCTAGAAATAAGTCTAGAAGGATCAGTAGGATAGAAAAATCAATAAGTCACTGAGCATAGACGCAGTGAATTTGAAATAATAAATTAACCAAATGAAGAATATCATCTATTTATTAGCCTTGATCCTATCAATGGCTTCCTGTCAAGAATTCAAAAAAGGATTTGAGGATGGCTACAATGAAAAAACAGCTGAATTAAAAGCAAAGGATAGCCTAGAAAACTTACCAGAAGTAAAACTGCACATCTTTGATGGTGGTTCCATACTTGCTAAAAAGAAGGTGCTTTTTTCTGAAGGTGATCGATATGAAGGAGAAACGCAAGAGCTTGCCTCACCTTTCTACGTGATACAGCATCCAGATGGTGTGTTGCTTTGGGACACTGGCTTACCAGAAGGATTAGTAGGTCAAGGAACCGTTACACCAGATGGAGATGCTTTTGAAATCTCAAGAGAAGAAAAAATAGAAAGCCAGCTGGCGGCAGTAGGTTTAGATCTAGGTGATGTCGATATGATTGCATTTTCACACGTACACTTTGACCATACGGGCGCCGCAAATAATTTTCCAGCAGCGCAATGGCTAGTCCAGCAAACTGAAATGGATTTCATTAACAGTGATGCTATCAAGGGCAATGCTTTTTATGCGCCAGATTCTTTCAGCCAGTTGGCAGATGCTGAAATTCTTGACGGTGATCATGACGTTTTTGGTGACGGTAGTGTGGTGATCAAATACTATCCTGGTCACACGGCAGGACATCAGGCACTGTTTTTAAATCTTAAGGAATCTGGACCAGTGATGCTATCAGGAGACACCTATCACTTTGCTCAAAATCGTGAAGACAAGGTAGTACCGCAATTCAACCACGATATTCCAGAGAGCAAGGAAAGCCTAAAAGCCTTTGAGCAATTTGTAGATGAGACCAAAGCCATGGTCATCATACAACATGATCCGGTAGATTTTAAAAACACCCTTGCTAAAACACCGCTCAAATAATGAGATACCTATCTATCGTACTTATGGTGATTCTTCTTATTTCATGTAAAAATGAGGATAAAGAAGAACAATTAGAGCCAGTACAAGTTTCCGGAAACGTTTACCATGGTGAGTTCTTGCATCTTGATGGTCGTGCTTTATTTATGAATGATATGGAGACTTATGCGGTCAAGGTTGATTCTACCATGAAAGAACTCGATCAACAGGCAGCACAATTCAAACGTAGCCAATACGATATGGTAGCGATCAAGGTTACTGGCGAACTCATAGAAAATCCATTTAGAAAAGAAACAGGTACAGGCTGGGAAAAAATGCTGGTGATAAAAGATATCATCGAGGTACAGCCTGCAAAAACAAAATCGGTCATGCAAATGCCCGCAACAACAATTGAAGAGAACAACTAGTTATGTTAAAGATCAAAAATCTACACGCCTCTATCGAGGATAAAGAAATACTTAAAGGAATTAACCTAGAAGTGAAGCCTGGTGAGGTTCACGCTATCATGGGACCTAATGGTTCTGGTAAGTCCACACTGGCAAATGTGATCGCTGGCCGTGAGGAATATGAAATGACTGATGGTGAGATCTTGCTCAACGATAAGGATTTGACTGATCTTGATCCTGAAGAGCGTGCGCATGAAGGTGTATTCTTGTCGTTTCAGTATCCAGTTGAAATCCCTGGTGTGAGCGTGACCAACTTCATGAAAACAGCCATAAACGAGACGCGCAAGGCTCAAGGAAAGGAGGAAATGCCTGCAAAAGACATGCTCAAACTCATTCGTGAGAAGTCTGAGTTGCTAGAAATTGATCGTAAGTTCCTTTCTAGATCATTAAACGAAGGTTTTTCAGGTGGTGAGAAGAAGCGTAACGAGATCTTCCAGATGGCCATGCTAGAACCTAAGCTATCCATTCTTGACGAGACAGATTCTGGTTTGGATATCGACGCATTGCGCATCGTGGCAAATGGTGTGAATAAACTGCGCAGCAAGGACAATGCAACAATTGTAATCACGCACTACCAGAGATTACTGGACTACATCGTACCAGATTTTGTACACGTATTGTATCAAGGTCGCATCGTCAAATCTGGCGGTAAAGAATTGGCGCACGAGTTGGAAGAACGTGGTTATGACTGGATTAAGGAAGAAGCTGCCGTGTAAATAGGTAGTTGATTCTTGATGATTACGCTTTCGCGAAAGCGTAACAACCACGAACATCACCACACAAAACATTGATTTATGAGTTTTAAAGACAATATTCTATCTTCTTTTATGGCCCTTGAAAATGAGGTCGATACAGATAGTTATGTCCACAGCATACGCAACAAGGCGCTGAATGATTTTGAGGAAAAAGGCTTGCCGCTGCGCAAAGACGAGGCTTACAAGTACACTTCTTTGAAGAAGGTTTTCAGCCAGGATTACACGCTGTTTCCTAAAAAAGAAGCAGGTATTGCATATCCTGAGATCAAGAAGTACTTGATCCATCAAATTGATGCCTATCGCATCATTTTTATTGATGGTATCTACAGCTCGCACTTGTCTCAAACCACGCACGACAAATTTGATGCTTGTTTGATGTCCAGCACATTGAGTAATCCCAAATATGCGAGCGTCATCGAGAATTATTATAACAAACTGGCAGGCGATGATAGCCTGACTTCTTTGAATACAGCTTTTGCACGTGAAGGTGCTTACATTCACATAGGCGAGAATATTCAGGTTGAAAAACCTATTGAAATCGTCTATTTCTCGACGGGCAACGAGAGCGCACTTATGGTGCAGCCTCGTAACCTAGTGGTTGTTGGTAAAAACTCTCATGTTCAAATTATCGAGCGTCATCAAAGCTTGAGCGAGAATCCTGTACTGACTAATGCAGTAACAGAGATCTATGCCGACCAACGTGCCAATCTAGACTATTACAAGATTCAAAACGATGTGGACACGGCATCATTGATTGATCACACGAGTGTGGAGCAGCAGTCAGATAGTGAGGTGCGCTTGCACACGTTCTCTTTTGGCGGTGCATTGACACGTAATAATCTGAACTTTTACCAGCGAGGTGAACATTGTAATTCTTTGCTTAATGGTGTGACTATCATTGAAGGAAAGCAACATGTGGATCACTCAACTCTAGTACATCATACGCAGCCTAATTGTGAGAGTTACCAGCAGTACAAACAAATTTTTGATGACAGATCAGTTGGTGTATTCAATGGTAAGGTTCTCGTGGACAAGATTGCGCAAAAAATCAACGCTTTCCAGCAGAATAACAATATTCTAGTGAGCGATAAAGCGACGATCAACGCAAAGCCTCAACTAGAGATTTTTGCAGATGATGTGCGTTGTTCACACGGTTGTACCATAGGTCAGCTGGATGAAGATGCGCTATTCTACATGCAATCGCGTGGTATTGGTAAAAAAGAGGCACGAGCGCTGCTTATGTTTGCTTTTGCCAACTCAGTTCTTGAAAGCGTCAAGATTCCAGAAATCAAATCACGCATCACAAAACTGATCGCGATGAAATTACAAGTCGACATAGGTTTTGACCTATAGCATTTGAGATTATAAAAACTGAAGCCCAATCTGTCGATTGGGCTTTTTTATTTTCTAGATAAGCCGCTTAGAGTATTGCAGTTGGCGCCTACATCGTACCTTTGTACCATGCTAGATATCCATAAAATACGAGCTGATTTTCCCATACTCAACCGTGAGGTAAATGGTCATCCTCTGGTTTATTTTGACAATGCTGCGACCTCTCAAAAACCGCAACAAGTCATTGACAAAATCACAGAGTATTACACGCTTTACAATGCAAATATTCACCGTGGTGTTCATGCTTTAAGTCAGGAAGCAACAGATCTATTTGAAGCATCACGTGAGAAGTGCCGTGCCTTTTTCAATATTCCAGAAGCACGTCAATGCATATTTACCTCAGGCAATACGCACAGCATCAACGCAGTTGCTAGCGGTGCTCATGTTTTTGTCAAAAAAGATGATGAAGTTATCGTCAGTGCCGTAGAACATCATTCCAATATAGTACCATGGCAAATGCTATGTGAACGAGTTGGAGCGCAGCTTAAAGTGATACCTGTATTGGATAACGGCAAGCTAGATATGGATGCTTACCATGACCTACTTAATGACAAGACAGCCTTCGTGGTGGTGAATCATATTTCAAATGCTTTAGGCGTTACGAACCCTGTAAAGGAGATCATCGATGCAGCCCATGAAGTGAACGCAAAAGTCCTTGTTGACGGCGCACAATCCTGCGGACACATGAAAGTAGATGTTCAGGCGCTGGATGTGGATTTTTACACCATGGCTGGTCATAAAATGTGTGGTCCAACAGGCATAGGTCTTCTATACGGTAAAGAAGATGCGCTTAACGAACTGCCACCATATCAAGGTGGTGGCGAGATGATTGACCAAGTAACCTTTGAGGCAACAACTTACGCAGGCTTACCTCACAAATTTGAGGCAGGAACACCAAATATTGCTGGTGGTATCGCATTGGGTGCTGCCGTTGATTACCTCAACGAGGTAGGTATGGAAAACATCGCCAGCTATGAGAACGAGCTTTTAGAATACGGTACAGAACAATTGAAAAAAATCGATGGACTGCAGATCTATGGCGATGTTAAAGAAAAGGCTGCTGTCATCAGTTTTAACGTGGCGCAGATTCATCCTTATGACATAGGTACCATCGTCGACAAACTTGGAATAGCCGTGCGCACAGGTCATCATTGTGCACAACCAGTGATGGATCGCTATCAAATAGCAGGAACTATACGTGCGAGTTTTGCTTTCTATAATACCAAAGAGGAAATCGACATCATGGTACAGGCTTTGCAACGTGCTGTAATGATGTTATCTTAAACCAAATCATTCATTATGATCAAGTTTGTTAGCTTATTATCCGTTCTTGCGATCTTATTGCAAACCAATTCTTGTCAAGATCAGCAGGATGCTGCTCAAAGTAATATCGTTGATAATTCCACAAGTATGAGTGTTGAACAAATGGAACCATCAGGATTTTATGATGTAGTCAGTATTTACGATAATGACTATTCGCAATTAGATCTTAATATGCACTTTGAGGGCAATCGCCTTTCGGGTTATGCGGGTTGCAACAGTTATTCAACTACCATTAATTATGATGATGGCTTTTCATCAGGTCCAGTAATGGCGACAAAACGCTATTGCGATAAGGCAGATTATGAAACGCAGTTTTTTCAAGCACTGAGCGAGACTTCATATTTGACCTCAACAAATGACGATCAACTTACCTTACACAACAGCGATGGTAAAGTGATAATGAAAGCTGTCAAGCCTAAATTGATAGGCAGTTATACTATTTCTAAAGTTAAAAGCAACGATCTTGAAGAAGCAGGTCTAACAATGAATATTTCTAAGGAAGATAACTACATTATCACAGGAAGCTCAGGCTGTAATAGATACAACGGCTCATTTGATTTATTGCCAGATGGTATTGACATGGGAATCATTGCTTCTACCGAAATGGCTTGTACCGACAATCAGGAAATTGAAAAAGAGTTTATTACGGCTCTTTATGAGATCACAGGTCACAAGTTCACCACAAACGGTCTTCTATTCACAGACATGCAAGGCAACGAGATCATCACATTAAAGAGATCTAACTAAATGGCACAGATTAAAGAAATACAAGAAGAAATCGTTGACGAGTTCGCCATGTTTGACGACTGGATGCAACGCTATGAATACATGATAGATCTAGGCAAAAGCCTACCAGTTATTAAGGAAGAGTACAAAGACGACGATCACATTATTAAAGGCTGCCAGTCTAAAGTCTGGGTACATGCAGATCTAGATCAGGATAAAGTTATCTTTACCGCAGACAGCGATGCGATTATAACCAAAGGTATCATTGCCATATTAATAAGAGCATGGTCAGGTCAAAAACCAGCCGATATCATTGAGGCAGACACAGGTTTCATAGACGAGATAGGCTTGAAAGAACACCTATCACCTACTCGAGCAAACGGCCTGGTATCCATGATCAAACAGCTCAAAATGTATGCACTGGCATACCAATCACAACTCAACTAGTTATGGAAGAAATCAACGGACAAGAAATAGGAGAAAAAGTAGTACGCGTGCTTAAGACCATCTATGATCCAGAAATCCCAGTAGATATCTATGAGCTGGGCTTGATCTATGACGTGATGGTAAGCACCGATGCAGACGTCAAAATCCTCATGACCCTAACCTCACCCAACTGCCCTGTAGCCGAAACGCTGCCCGTAGAAGTTGAGGAAAAAGTAAAGTCACTCAAGGAAGTCAACGATGCCGAGGTCGAGATCACTTTTGATCCACCATGGAATAAGGACTTGATGAGTGAAGAGGCCAAACTAGAACTAGGAATGCTGTAACATGCGTGAAGAAATCATCAATAGAGTCGCACAATCAAAACTGCAAACGCTGGACTTAGAAGACTACTACGTTCCAGGAACACGCAGCCAGATTGATATTGCACCATGGCTGTTAGATGGTATGGTGTTGGTAGAATCACGCTTTCGCGAAAGCGTAAAAACCACAGACTTTACTGCATATCAAGATCACCACGTTGCCCTACACTGCAGTACAGATGCGATCATACCGCAATGGGCATGGATGCTGGTTCAAAGCGAGCTTACTGGTGTAGCCAAAACCGTTATTCACGGCTCGCTGGAAGATCTTGAAATTCACCTTTACAATAAAGCTCTGGAAAATATAGATTTAGAGGCATATCAAAATGTTCCTGTAATTGTCAAGGGTTGTAGTAACAAACCAGTGCCTACCAGTGCCTACATTTCCATTACAGGAAAGCTGCAGCAAGTGGCTAGCAGTCTGATGTTTGGCGAGGCCTGTAGCGCTGTTCCTGTTTACAAAAAACCTAAGGCTCGATAGCCCACCTGAGCATTTATTAAGCTTATTGCGTGGCAGACTAGTTTAAGATTACTAATTTTGGTTTTCTTAACACTTCAGCCATGAAAAAACTCATCCTACTTTTATTTGTCATTACCGCAGTAACTGCTCAAGCACAAGATGCAGAAGAGCAGCCACAAGGCTGGTCTAACGGCGGTATTTTCCAACTGCTATTCAATCAAAGTGCCTTTAATGCCGAGTGGCAAGGTGGTGGTACCTCAAGTCTTGCAGGCAACCTAGGATTGAATTATGACATCAACTATTTGATGGATCGCACTTCTTGGGATACCAAAATCATTGCAGAATATGGTATCACGCGTCAGGATGGCGATGAGTTTACTCGCAAGACTAATGACCGTCTAGAACTCAACACCGTTTATGGTTACAAGATCGCTGAAGACAGCGCATGGTCCTATTCATTCTTTTTAAATGCGCTGACGCAGTTTACCAAGGGTTACAATTTTGGCGAGGATGAAGATGGTAACGTCACCAGAACCGAGCGTACCAATTTCCTATCGCCAGGTTACTTTCAGGCCGGTCCTGGCATGTTGTACAAAAAGGGTGATAACCTATCGGTAAACATTGCTCCAGCAACGGCACGATTGATCGTTGTCGATGGTCAATTTACTGATGGTCCTGATTATGTCGATGGCGCTTATTTTGGTGTAGATGCAGGTGAGACCACTAGATTTGAACTGGGTGCTTCCATCAATGCGCTATACAACTTCCAGATTGCCGAAAATGTGCGCATGGACAACGTGCTACTACTCTACTCTAACTACCTGGACAAGCCAGGAAATATTGACATCAATTACAGCACAAACATCAACATGAAAATCAACGAGTGGTTAAGTGCCAACTTGATTTTCCAAGCGATTTATGACGACAACGCCGTTGGTGCGTTCCAGATACGTGAGGTTTTTGGCTTGGGTCTTAATTACAAGCTAGGCGACGCTAGAGAGGTGCAGTAGGTTTGTTTTTATTTTACTTTCGCGAAAGCGTGACAAGAAAATTGCTATTCTGCAACTAGATAATCTATGTCATCGTCTTAATCAATGCAGATAAAATACTCAACCAGATGAAGTTGAAGATGCTTTTTGAGGTGTCGCGTTCTGCCTCGCCAGTTCCCGTGCGGTAATCGTCGTCGCCGTTGTTGGAATTTTTGGGAACAAATATGTTAGCAATACCGCTGGCAATCTTACTAAAGATATTGTCTTGATCTTCCAGCAATTCTACCTTGAACTCATTAAATGACATTTTCATATTGGTGATAGAATTGATGTTGTCACCGTCAATGTCAAAATAGATCTCATCAAGATCACCCTTGAAACCTATATTCAAATTAGGTTGCGTGAATCTATTGATATTGCTGGCTGGCAAATTGAAAATATGACCGCTAAACCGAAACGTTTCCTGATCATCATTTACATCAAAAGTCCAGTCTGCATGCAGGTCGCCAGCATCTTGAAAAATACCATCGGCCGTGATGTTTGTTTTGACACCTGATTCTTGAGTATTACCTACGGTAACCATGGTCAGATCCATTTGAGAAAACTTGATCTCACCTGGTGGCCTGTCGGCTTTCATTTTTTCTTGATAGATGACTTGCGCTTGCTTGATGAGTATGGTGTCCATTTGCATGTCAAACGACAGCTTGCGCAGCATCTCGCTATACAGTGGCTTGTAGCTCAAGTCATCTGGTAAGGACTTGCTGCGGTGCAGGAAAGCATCTGGCTGGAAGATTTCAATACGATCTGCTCTTACCAGTAATTTATCTTCTAGCTGGACATCATAGTTGCGTATTTGCAAACTATCTACATCCATCTTGATGTAATCGCGCTCTCTATCTAGTTGCCTATTATACTCGCCTATAGAGTAATCTGGAACGATCCTAAAGTCAATGACATCGATTTGATCTTTACCTAATCTAAAGTCACGCACCTGAACGTGCTCTAGGTTATTCAACTTGTAATACAGTGAGTCTGTAGTGATACTTACATCATCATAGGTAACAGGAATCTTCTTAGCAATTTGTAAACTGTCTGTAGCAAGATTGACGAGGCTCAATTTCCCATCATAAATGGACATGATGAGCGAGTCAGCCTGTTTATTATACATATCAAAACTAGAACTACCTATCTCAAATTTCTTGATTAAGATATCCTTATTGATTTCCGCCAGCGGATTTCTCTTAGAACCCGATGAGTCGGCAGGTTTTTGATATCTGTTTTGGTAATACTTGACCGCATTCCTATCAACGCGTATCAAATCAATCTTAATCTGATCCTTGAAGAAGTATTCCCAATAATCCACACCTTCAATGTCCAGGTAATTAAAATAACCTGAGGTATGAACCTCATCATCCTGCTGATTTGAAAGCGCTACCTGAATACTGTCAATCCTTATACTACCAGACCACAAACTCATGGAAAGATCTTCATACTTGAGATCCACATTATCTGCCAGACCATTTTCTAGAAAGTTGACAACCTTGCCTTTAATGATGGTGTTTGCAGTAATCAAACCGATTACAAAAATGGTAGCTAGTATTCCTATAACAATCAGTAGCTTTTTCATGACATAGAATTATTCTTCTTCACTGATATCTGGATAGAGAAACGCATTGTACGGGAATCTGGAAACATGAATTTCGCGCACTTTGTCATAAACCTTCTTGCGGAAGGCTTTCATGTTTTTCTTCTCTAACGCACTTATAAAAAGCACATCATCACCACTGCGTGACATCCATGTTTTTTTAAGTTCATCCAGCGTGTAGTGTTCCATACCACGCTCAATCATGAGATCAGTCTCGTCATAGTCAACAGGCGTGTATTGATCAATTTTATTGAACACCATAATCGTTGGTTTATCTATAGCATCAATCTCATCCAGAATCTTGTTTACTGATGCTATGTGATCTTCAAAAGACTCATGAGAAATATCCACGACATGCAAAAGCAAATCAGATTCACGCACCTCATCCAAGGTTGATTTAAATGACTCTACCAGTTGTGTAGGTAGTTTGCGTATAAAACCAACAGTGTCTGTCAATAAAAATGGTAGATTACCTACCACGACTTTACGTACGGTAGTATCTAGCGTTGCAAATAGTTTATTCTCTGCAAACACGTCACTTTTTGAAACCACATTCATGAGCGTACTCTTACCAACATTGGTGTAACCTACTAACGCAACACGCACGAGTTTACCACGATTACCGCGTTGGGTAGCCATTTGCTTATCGATCTTCTTGAGTTTGCCTTTGAGAAGTGTGATGCGATCGCGCACAATACGTCTATCGGTCTCAATCTCTGTCTCACCAGGACCGCGCATACCTATACCACCTTTTTGACGCTCAAGGTGCGTCCATAGTCCAACTAGTCTTGGTAGTAAATATTCGTACTGCGCCAATTCTACCTGAGTGCGTGCATAACTGGTTTGCGCTCGTTGTGCAAAAATGTCCAGGATCAAATAGGTCCTGTCAATGATCTTGACTTCTAGTAATTTTTCAATATTGCGTTGTTGCGCTGGTGATAATTCATCATCAAAAATGACTGTATCAATATCACGAGACTTGATATATCCAGCAACTTCTTCCATCTTACCGCTACCTATAAAGGTTTTAGGATTGGGCTTGGACATCTTCTGGCTAAAACGTTTTTTCACGCTCGCGCCAGCGGTAAAAGCTAGAAACTCTAGCTCATCCATATACTCGTTCAGTTTTTCCTCGTCTTGTTCCTGAGTAATGACACCTATAAGAATGGCGCTCTCATACTCATGATTTTCAATTTCTAGCATATAAAAAAGTGGCTTATTTCAAATATACCCGATATGCCATAAGGCTAGACAGGCTTTGAGATAAGGTTATGAAATTCTAGTGGTCGTGATTATGATCGCCGCTACCATCATGTTGATGATCGTGAGCTGGCTCTACTTCACCTTTGGCCTGTATTTGCGGGAACGCTTCCATTTCTTTTTTGGCGGCAGCAAGAGCCTCATCCGTCATTTTTTTTACATTATTGACCTCTTCAAATTCTTCCTGAAGCAGTTCCATTTTTTCGTTCAAGGCCTCGATAGTAGCTGGAGCGTCCTCGCCATACGGGAACTTTTCAGAATAGTCGCGCATCCATTCCATCATGGACTCGTGTGCGGCGTCAACGTTTTCCTGCACTTCAACTAATTGCTCACGGCTAGAAGCACCATCTGTAATACTGTCCAGTCCAGATTCTAGTACGGTTGTGAGCTCATAGTTAAGCTCCATGAGTTCGCTGGTCTTGGGCATGATATCATCATGAACTTCTAGAGTTTGTTCTTTCAAGTCATTGAATTCCTGCTGCAATTCTTCTAGTTCCTTATTGGTTTCATTGCAGGAAATCAATAAGAGAGCGATGATTAGTGTTGATAGATATTTCATAGTAATTTTTTAGAATTTTAAAAATACTAGCTTGCTTGTAAATATGCGATAGCACTTCTTTTTTTATGCGGCGCTTTGGGTAAATTATAACGTTAATCGGTTCTGGCTGATTAAAAATTTAAGTTCAGTCAAGGCATTGTATCACGCTCGACTTGTAGTTTTGCGAGTATGTTCCCGATTGCCTTTCATCCCATTTACAAACACCCGTTACCAGAAGGTCATCGTTTCCCAATGATCAAGTACGAGCTATTACCACAGCAGCTGTTGCTCGAGGGAACCGCTAGTAAGTCAGACTTTTTTGAGCCCAGCAAACTGGCTGCAGATGTTGATGTACTGCGCGTTCATGATCAAGCATATCTAGATGATTTGAAGAACTTGACGCTTGAGCGTCGTGCTGCGCGCAAACTGGGTTTCCCGTTAAGTAAAATACTGGTAGAACGCGAGCTGCGCATCGCTCAAGGAACCATTGAAGGCTGCCTAAAAGCCATGAATTACAAGGTCGCTATGAACATCGCTGGCGGCACGCACCATGCCTATACAGATCACGGTGAGGCTTTTTGTTTACTCAACGATCAGGCAATTGCGTCTAGATACTTACAACAACACGGTCATGCAGAAAAAATTCTTATAGTAGATCTAGATGTGCATCAAGGAAACGGCACCGCGCAAATCTTCCAAAAAGATGACAGTGTCTTCACCTTTAGTATGCATGGCGCTGGTAATTATCCTTTCAAGAAAGAGCAATCTGATCTTGATATTGCGCTGCCAGATGGCACAAATGACGATACCTTTCTGAGTGAACTACGCAACACGCTACCTGATCTTATTCATGAGCAACGACCCGATTTTATATTCTATCTCGCTGGTGTTGACGTTTTAGCCACTGATAAGCTAGGTAGGTTAGGAATGACACTGGATGGTTGTCGTATGCGAGATGAGTTTGCTTTTTCCGCTTTCGCGAAAGCGGAACATAAATCAAAACCATTCATACCAGTACAATGCAGTATGGGCGGCGGCTACTCACCTGAGATCAAGGTCATCATCGATGCACACAGCAATACCTACAAGGCAGCGCGAGATATCTTGATTTAGTTAGACAATCCATCGCTTGCGAGAGGCGTGAACGGCAAAAAGTACGAGCACCACATCCATCAAAAGCACCATGTAAAACAAGGTTTGCTCACTCATGCCAACGGCGTCCAGCTCACCTGAGCTATACGTATACACACTACTTATCATGATGGATACCAGCGATACCACAGCCAGTGTAACGGCAAACTTCCTGCGAGCCAGCAATAAAACGCAAGACAACGTGCCAGTAAAAACGGCAAGGCCAAAGTTGAATAGATACCATCCTGGTCGCGCATTGTATAATTCCATTTGTTTCTCGTCGTATGCCTGGGTCACTAATTCTGGTGCAAAAGCCTCAGTTAAGAAAGCAGTAAGGCCTATGAGATTCCATAACAATAAAATCACTGAAAGTATCCAGAACCAGACGGCCGGTTTGATGCGCGTTGTCATAATGGTGGTTGTTTAAATGACCAAAGTAATAATTTCTTAATGATCAAGGTATCATAAAATTGCGATCAGCGCGTTTTTCTTTGGCATTATATTGGTTTATCCTGTTGCCGTAACTTGCGATAATTATGAAATACTTTTTGATTTTGGGATTGGTTTTTGGGTTTCAGCAGTCATTTGCTCAAGGCAAAGTGAGCGCACAAATGACTGACTCTTGTGAGACTCAAAAACAGGAAAAGCTTACGTTTTTATCTGATGGCTCTTTTCAGGATCCCAGCGCGGTACAGCGAGAAATGTCAAAACTAAAACCTTGCGGACTCGACGATTATGATATACAATTTTTTGGTAAGATCGATGTGCTTTCCAGCATGCTCAAGAAATTGACTGAAAGTAAAGACATAAGCATGGTAACCTATGGCGACATGCTGGCAGCAATTGAAAGAGTGAAGAAAAGTCCTAATTACCAACAGTTAAAAAAACTAGCGCTAATAAGCCAAAAACTCGCTGCCACTAGAGCCAATATCAGAACCTGGGAACAGGATCGATTACTTTTTCTCGAGCTAGGATCCAGCGAAAAGGTCATGACCAAAGTCTATGAATACCTGCGACAAAATCCTGACAACACTTTGACCTATCAAGCACTGTTGATGGAGTTGAAAGAGAAATAATTATTATTTTCAAGGACACTTATGCTTTTCAAAATGAGATATACTGTTCTTGCTACTATAATTTTTGCCTTTTTAGTATCATGCGATAAAAAAAACCATAAAACAGAACTGATTGAACAAACTGAGATTGTTCTTGAACTTGAGGGCTTTGATATTGATAGTGACAAAAGATTTATTCAAATCAGTATTGAAAACGGACTACAGCCAATCAAGGAACAACTAGATATCAATGCTCAGGGCAAAGTAAATTTTAATTTTTTTACCAAAAGAAAAAGAGAGGTGCTGTTCACGTATGAGGGCTATAGATTTAAAGCTTTCGTATCTCCTGGAGAGAGCTTTCACGCAATCATTCCATTTGATGAACTAACTGATTATACGTCATACTACCCAAATTTGAAAATTGAGCCAAGCGAGAATTCAAACTTGAACTATCAAATAATTAAATATGGCAATCATATAGACAGCTTAATCAACACTTCCACCAACGGATTCTCGAATGACGGTAATGTGAACGAATTAGATTATGCAAACCTTCGAATACGCGAGATGAATAAGCAAATTGCTGATTTGAAATCGCATTTTAATGAGGTTGATAATTCTGAATTTATTTCGTGGGCAGTTTCAGAAATAAAAAATTATGCTGGAAACGATTTGAGCTTATATCCTTTTGTTAATGGAATCAATGAAGAGGTACACGCTGATCATACATACTTTAAGTTTATCTCGAAGGTTGAAGATGACCTTTCTTATCTAACGCATTCGAAGTTAAATTACTTAGAAAGTTTATCAACTTCTCATATGATTATGAGCAATGTTTCAAATAAATATAAAGAGAAGAGAGAAGAATTAGAAAATAAGGGCTTAAACAATTTTCCTATTGCTTACGATAAAATCAAAACATATTTGAATAAAAAGGATGGAGAGATAATGATGGCAAGCTTATTTATGGATACTTATCGAGTTCCAAAATCATATGCAGACAGTCTCAATGGATTGGTTGATGGTAAGCTTATTAACCAAGTTCATTCTATTCAAGAATCTGAGAATATAAATATTATAAATGCATTGAAATCTTTCAAGCTCACTGACCAAGAGCGAGAACCACTATTAAAAATATACGATAACGCAGATGGAAAAGTCATTTACCATGATTTTTGGTTCTCAACCTGTGCACCATGCATGATGGAAATGCCTTATTATAACAAATTTATTGAATCAGCTGACGACACGGTAGTTGAATTTGTCTTTTACGGTGTCTACATGGAAGAGGAACAGTGGCAGAAAACAATTGAACAATTTGATTTACAAGGAAGGCACCTTTTATTAAATAAGAATCAATTAGCCTTCTTCGAAAAATATTTCGATGTATATGGCTATCCTCATCACCATTTTGTTCTCTCAAACGGAACAATCGGTGATAAAACCAATTTAGGACCAGGCAGCCCGAAAGGACTAAGCGAGCTGATAGAGAATGCTTTAACTATAGAATAAAATTTCTTGATAAATTCTTGAGAGAATTGAAACCAACTATATGAACCACGTTCGTCTCAAATTATGGTTTAGCTATAGAGTGCTCTTTACGGCGGTATTGGTCTCGCTGCCCGTATTAGTCACTTCATCTTTCTACTTATTCTTTTTGATGATTGCCACAGCTGGATTTTTGATAGGAATCCTAGGTTATCATCAATTCTATAAAGCCGAGAATTATGTGTTTCACAACCTAGCCATTTCCCGCTCTAGCCTGTATATTTTTTGTGGCGTTTTTATTTGGATTACTGTTTTGATTTGTTGCGCTTTAACCTTTGCCATAAATCTTATCATGTCATGACGCAAACACTCAGCATCCAGAATTTGTGTTTGGATTATGGTAACAATTCTATTCTCAATAATATCGAGTTGAAAATAGAAACCGGTAACATTTACGGATTATTAGGCCTTAACGGTGCTGGCAAGTCCAGTATGATGAAAGCGCTTTCTGGATTAAATAAAAAAGCTAGTTTTCGAGCACATCACAATGACAAGGCCATTGACCTCAACAATCATAAGCTGCAAACTGTAGGTTACTTGCCACAAGATCCATTCTTGATGAAGTCGCTTAGTGTGGTTGATACAGTGGCTTACTGGTATCCAGATTATGAGATTCAGGATCAAATATTATACGATCCCATGATCCATCAATTTCATAAAACCAAAGTGGGTAAATTATCCATGGGCGAGCAACGTTTTCTAGAACTATCGCTTATCATGCAACTACCGCATCCTTTCCTAATGCTGGACGAGCCTTTTTCTGGTCTCGCACCGCTGCAAATTGAACGCAGTCAAGAATTGATTAAGGTGGGCAGCAAGGATAAAGGAATCGTTATTTCTGATCATTACTACGATAACGTGATCCAGATTACTCATATCAATTGGATGCTGCGTGACGGTAATCTCAATCTCGTGGATAAAGAGAATGTTGAAACAGCTTATCGTATAAAGTAGATCAGTTGTAACATCGTAGTACAATCCTAGTTCCCTTGGTTGCTTTCCTTCTTAAATTGAAGTTTGGCAATTATCCTGCAGTAATATATTTTTTAGGCGTGGTGCCGTATTTCTTTTTAAACGCACTGATAAAATGGCTTCCAGTGCTGTAACCTACTTTTAAACCTACTTCGTTTACATTGTGCTGGCCGCTGTCCAGCAATTGGCGTGCATATTCCATCTTGTGATCCAACAGGAAACCGTAGACCGTATCGCCATAGACTTCCTTAAAGCCTTCCTTTAATTTCTTGAGCGGTAGCGCAATTTCTTTAGCAAGATCTGCCAGTGATGGTGGATCGGTCATGCGCTGGATGATGATGTCTTTAGCCATCTTTATTTTGGCCATGTTTTTCTCGTCCACTAGGAATGGGCACGCCTCAATATCAGGATCGTCCTTAGTATTAAAATAGAGCGACAGCAATTCATACGCCTTGCCTTTAAAGTACAATCGCTTGATGGCATCATTGAGGTTGTAATTCATTAATTGGTGCAAGGCTACTGCCATAGACGGCGATACCTTACCATCCACATAATATTTTTTATCTCGGTTGTCATCACTTAAAAAACTCACATGATCTGCGTCAGGAGAGAAAAGCGAGTGAAATTTTTTGATGGAAACCAGTAATACAACGACCCAGCTATTAGCTGCGATATCTAGATTTACTGGCAGGTCTCGCATGGGATTGTACAGCAAATAGGAGTTTTGTTCCATGAGCGGCAACTTATAATTGCCCTCGTTAAATGCTAGTTGCACGCTGCCTTTCAAACAAAAGTGGAACTGGATAAAAGTGCGATCTACTGCGTGTTCAAAATGCTCGTTGTCAGCCGTTTCGTTCTTGATGCGCACCACTTGAAATCCATCTTCCATCTGCGTCACCTCGGCGGCACTTGTAGCGATATTTATCATAGCTCATTTTATTTGTAATGATTATAAATAGTTACGCTTTCGCGAAAGCGTAATACCAACAAACACCTGTAAACACTAGAACTGCTTGTAAAGTGACCTAAAAGTAGCACATACCGACGAAAATGAAACCTACAGCGTTATTTTTAACGTTAAACCGAGACTAATTTTGCACAACATTGCAAAAGCAATACATGACCAGGTCAACGGGCACACCACACAATTTTTACAGCATAGGTATAAGCTACCGCAAGGCAGACGCAGAGACACGTGGCGCCTTTGCGTTGAGCGATACAGCCATTGTAAATCTGCTCAACGAGGCCAAGGATAACGGCATCAACTCTCTTGCCGTGATCTCTACGTGTAATCGTACAGAGTTATATGGATTTGCCCGCAGCTCGCAGGATCTAATTAAATTACTTTGCGTGCACTCGCACGGCAGTATTGAGGAGTTTGACAAGATTGCCTATGTGTACGAGAATGAACAGGCGCACCAGCATCTTTTTAAAGTAGGTACAGGACTGGATAGCCAGATCTTGGGAGATTTTGAGATTATAGGCCAGCTTAAAATAGCCTTTAAAAAGTCTAAAAAGCTAGGCATGATCAATGCCTACATGGAGCGGTTGTTAAACGCCGTGATCCAGGCCAGCAAGCGCATCAAGACCGAAACGCAATTGAGTAGTGGCGCTACCTCAGTATCCTTTGCGAGTGTTCAATATATTTTGAACCAGGTTGAGAACGGTGATGATAAACGCATACTACTTTTTGGCACTGGTAAAATAGGTCGTAATACCTGTGAGAACCTCATCAAGCACACGCATAATAAAAAGATCACGCTCATCAATAGAACAAAAGATCGAGCAGAAAAAATTGCTGGTAAGTTTGATCTTGAAGTAAAAGATTATGCCCAACTAGAAGAAGAAATTGCTCAAGCCGATATCATGATCGTCGCCACTGGCGCTCACAATCCTACAGTTTCTAAAAACTTGATCGTTACCTCAAGGCCTATTCTGATTCTTGACCTATCCATACCTCGCAATGTTGATCCAGATGTGCGCGACCTGGATAATGTCACACTAGTCCACCTAGATGAGCTGTCCAAAATCACTGATGCCACGCTACAAAACAGGGAACACTTTATACCACAAGCACAAGGCATCATCGAGGAAATCATGACAGACTTTGACACCTGGCGCGAGTCTAGAAAATTTGCGCCTACCATGCAGGCGCTTAAATCCAGACTATCAGAACTTAAGGAAGCGGAAATCAAAAGCAACCGCACTAAGATCGATAACTTCAATCAAGAGCAGGCAGATGTGCTGGCAGATCGTATTATCCAGAAAATCGCAGGGCACTTTGCCAACCATTTGCGCAATGAGGACGAGAATACGCAGGAAGCCATCGAGCTGCTCAATAAGGTCTTCAAGTTAGAAAATGCCGTGCATGAGTAAGCAAATACGAATAGGTACTCGCGACAGCGAGCTGGCCATGTGGCAAGCGCGCACCGTACAGTCACTACTTGAGGCAAACGGCCATCAAACACTACTCGTTCCCGTAAAATCGCAAGGCGACCTCAATCTAGATGAGCCACTATATGAGATGGGCATTACAGGGATTTTTACCAAAACACTTGACGTTGCCCTGGTCAAAGGCGAGATTGATATTGCAGTGCACAGTCTTAAGGATGTGCCTACTCAATTACCTAAAGGCATGATACAGGCAGCAGTCTTGCCACGTGCAGACCATCGCGACATTCTCGTTTTCAAAAAGAACTTTAATCCAGACGACCAGATGACGATCGCTACTGGTAGTTTGCGTCGCAAGTCGCAATGGCTGGATATGTATCCGCAGCACAAGGTGGTTGACCTGCGCGGTAATGTAAACACCAGACTGGCAAAACTGCAAAATAATGAGGATTGGAACGCAGCGATTTTTGCCAAGGCTGGATTGGAACGAATCAATATCCTGCAGAATTTACGCGGTAATTATGGCCTGGAATATTCCAATCTGGACAGCTTTATTCCTGCACCTGCACAAGGTGCAATGATGATTGCCTGTATGCAGAAAAATGAAGCAATTGTCAAAGCTACCGCTGCATTGAACGATCTGGAAACCCAAAAATGTGTTGATGTAGAGCGCCTGTTCCTGCGTCGTCTAGAAGGTGGTTGTACCGCACCCATAGGTGCTTTTGCAAGTATTCACAATGATAGCATGCATTTTCAAGGCTGTTTGTTATCACTGGATGGCTCGCAGCGCATTAGTGCAAATGGTACTATCGACAGTCTGGACTGGAAAGATTTAGAAAATTTTGCTTTCGCGAAAGCGGAACACATATTAAACAATGGTGGCACAGAATTAATGACTTCCATTAAACAGTCCTTACAACAGTAGGATTTTGTATTTTTTTAGCCATTCAAAGTGTTTTGTGTAAGTTTATGAATGTATTCACCTACAAAGAGATTAATTTTTAAGATTTGAACAAGACCGCCGAGATCCTGAGAAACAGTGTTCCTGAAATCATGAACACATGGAAAAGAGAGGTGATTAATGAAGTTCCCGCAGCCCAAGAGGCTGGGACGATGGCACTTTTTGACCACTTGCCCAATATCATCACCGATATAGCAGACTTGCTGGATCGACACAGCAATCTATCTGATATCAAAGAAGATGAAAACTACAAGGAGATTATAGTAAATAGTAAACATCATGGACGCCATCGTGCCAGTAGTGAGAGTTATACGGTAGAACAAGTCGTACAGGAATATATCATTTTTCATCGCACCTTAAGCGAGTTTATCAATGAGCGCGATGCCTATGACCAGCAAATTTCAGACTTGGTTAAGTATGTGATTGAAACCTCGATTCTTGAGTCTGTAGGTACTTTCTCAAAGTCGATTCAAGAAATGCAGGAAAAACTGATTGGGACACTGGCTCATGACATACGCAATCCGCTTGCTGCTGCGCGACTATCCCTACAAATGATACAGGAAGATAAGGATGGCAGCTGGACAGAACGTGCTTTAAACGCTGCTACACGCAGTGTTAATCATGCGCTTGACCTTATAGAAGGCTTGATGAATGGTATCACGGTAAAAGCTGGAGAAGGTCTATTGTTGTCATTTGAAGAAACAGATCTCAAACATAATATCGACCTCGTATTTAATGAGAGTAAGGATTTGTATACTCACGATCTCGTACTTAAATGTGAGGCTAAAGCTATACACGGTGTTTTTGATAGTACCGCGGTACGCCGCATGATCGATAATCTTATAGGAAATGCGATCAAATATGGTGATAGCAATCAAGAAGTAACGCTTACCATTCAAGATGATGATGACAGCGTACAAATCTCTGTTCATAATCACGGTAATCCAATACCTGAGGACCAACAGGAAAAGATTTTTGATTTCATGAACACGTCCATAGAAGATCAGGACACTCCAGCTAAAAGTTGGGGCATGGGCCTAACGCTTGTACAAATCGTGGCAGATGCTCACGGTGGTGACATCAAATTGACGAGCTCAGTAGATCATGGAACCACTTTTGAAGTTACTTTACTTAAACATGTCAACAAACCTGGCAAACGACGCGCAAAACTGATATACGACGCGCATGAAATAGTAGATGAGCACATCCAGTAGCAGGTGGTTTATTAGAATTACGCTTCCCTGCCTGTCCGGCAGGCAGGCGCGAAAGCGTGCTTCTCAAAAGACATTTAATTAGTACACTAAGTTTTCTTTTCCTATTGATCATGATGACAATTTGGATTAAAGGAAATTAAAAGTGCTCCCGCAAACTCACCTAACGATACAATTTGGCGGGTGACCCAGCGAGTTGCCAACGGCGATTTGGAATTTGTGACCGTTTTGAACTTCTTATCTTAGCTTTATGAATTGGTTAGATATAGTATTGCTTATCCTATTGCTTATAGGATTCTGGCGTGGATTTTTAAACGGCTTTTTTGTTGAACTTACTTCATTAATTGCGCTAGTCGCAGCAATCTATGGCTCCATTTATTTTTCAAATTATGCTGGCGACTGGTTGATGTCCAATACTGACTGGTCAGAAAGCACCATTACCATTGCTAGCTTTATCATTACGTTTGTAGTGATTATTCTAGTGATTACCTATGTAGGCAAACTAATTACCAAATTGGTAAAAACCGCACAGCTCAATTTTCTCAATAAAATAGCTGGTGGTGCCTTTGGACTGGTAAAACTAGCATTCATTGCTAGCGTGATCTTGATGTTTGTAAACACGGCAGCTGGCGAGTTTGACATCATTGATCCAGAAACGAAAGAGAGCAGCATGGTCTATGAATATGTAGAGCCAGTAGCGCCATACCTACTACCAAGAATCCTTGCCGAGGCTGATAAGGTAGATCGACAGCTGCGTGGTATTCCTGAAGACGAACAGGAAACTATGGAACTAGAACGCGATACAATTAATTGATTTGCGATATAACATATCAAAAGCGGCGGAATTAGTTCCGCCGCTTTTGATGTCAATTTAGTTGTGTTCTTTTAAACCTCTTCTGGCGCCACAGTATCTTCCACATTTTGCTCTACCCAACTCACGCACTGCGTGTAGCTTTCAAACAAATGCTCTTCCTTGATCAAGTCTGGTATGATATCAATTGCTTCTAGTCTATAGCGAGGCTGTTCCTTTAGACCTGATATAAGTGGTGTCACACCTTGCTGCACCAAATATTGCGCAACGTCTTCAAAAGCAAACAGTCCTGACTGATCCATAAAAGGTACCTTCTCCATCCTGATGATGACGTGCGTGGCTTTCGACGGAATGTTCTGTGACATGGCCTGGAAATCCTTTGTAGAACCAAAGAACAAAGGACCATCGATCTCTTTGATAAATACTTCTTCGCGCAAGTCCAGCGGAATCAATGAGTAATCCTCATCGCCGTAATCATCCTTGCGTGATAGTGTCTTTACTTGGCTCTTGGCAGCATTTGCATCGCCCATTTTTTTCATGAAAATCAAGCTGGCTATCACAAGACCTATTCCTACCGCATAAACCAGATCCCAAGTCACGGTCAAAGTGAGTACCACAAACATGATGACTACATCACTTTTTGGAATGGATCTCAAGGCTTTTAATCCTTTATAATCCATCACACCAATACCTACCGTAATTAATATACCTGCGAGAACAGCGCTAGGAATCTCGCTGGCAAAACCACCCAAAGCAACTACAATGATCAGCAGCAACACTGCTGCGATCATTCCTGATAGTTTTGTTTTACCACCAGAATCGATGTTGACAACAGTTCTAATCGTCGCTCCAGCACCTGGAATTCCGCCAAAAATGGAAGCGATACTGTTACCAATTCCTTGACCTACCAGTTCTTGATTTGGATTGTGTCGTGTTTTGGTCATGTTATCTGCTACCACACTGGTAAGTAACGAGTCAATCGCACCTAGAAGTGCTAATGTAAGAGCCGTAAATATGTACGGCGACACGGCTCCAAAACTAAAGCCTGTGATGATCTCTAGATTAGGAATAGGCAATCCTGTTGGGATCTCACCCAATTTTCTAGCATCAATGTCTAGCAAAAATACGCCTAATGTGACACCTAGCAACGCAACCAGTGTTGACGGAATGCTCGTCGTGATTTTCTTAAATCCAAAGATCACGACGATGGTTATCAACGCAATAATCAACTCGGTAAAATCAATATTTTGAAAGGCTCGTGGCATGGTCTTGATAGATCCCACCACACCGCTACTGGCGCTTTTGGCTAGAGCAGTAGCTTCCTTATTGATTTGTTCTTGGGTGATGTTCTGCGCCTTGACGATGCTCTGTTCAAAATCTTGAAGTACCAACACGTCATCGGCAACTTCTTCTTCGAGAATTCCGTTGAGAATGAGCTCTTGTGCTGCTGGCTCAAAGGTTTTTACAAACTCCTCATCTTGAGATGGTATGTATCCTATGGCTGGTAATATTTGAGTAATCAAAATAATGACCCCAATTCCCGTCATAAATCCTGAAACTACTGGATAAGGTATGTATTTGATATACTTACCCAATTTCATAGCTCCCAAAGCTATTTGCATAATTCCAGCCATGAGAAATACGGCAAGAATTGCTGGTAAGGCGTTTTCAAGCGAGCCTTCATTGGTTTGAATGATTCCTGCGATGATGACCATACTTACAGCAGTCATGGGCGCGGTAGGTCCAGAGATCTGAGTATTCGTTCCGCCAAAAAGCGAAGCAAAAAAACCAATAAAGATAGCACCGTACAATCCAGCAACAGCACCCATTCCTGATTGTACACCAAAGGCTAGTGCCAGCGGCAAAGCCACAATACCTGCGGTAAGACCGCCAAATAAATCTCCTTTAATGTGCTTGAATGTAAAAGTCATAATTGTAAAGTTGGTATAGCAGAGTTTGAGCTGTTATCAATTACAACTTTACCATTTTACATCAGTAAATAGTTACAAAGACTTTATAAAGTTTGATTTGGATCGCTAAATCAACTCGCCTTTTGATGCTTTGGCAATACGATATCCTTTTTAAAGAACTTGCTGTAGCTCTCAGGATTCTTTTCAGTACCACGTTGCGAGACTAGCGTTATATCAATGTCTCGAGCCGCTGCCTTGACTTTAAACTCGTCCAAGATCTCTATGATATCAAAGTCCATAAAGGTCGTTTTGCGCACGTCAAGTTCCAACTGAGTTCCTTCTGGCAATTCGTCTAGCTCACGCTTTATAGCAGCTTTATTGAAGAACGTTACTTCTTCTGCTAGGGTCATTTTTACTTTAGGGCCACCATGATCTGGATCTTCTTTATGTAAGAAGTGGCTGTTTCTATAACTCTGGTACAAGGTGATCAGAATACCTAGGGCTAAACCAATGCCAATACCCCATAATAGATCCTTAAAGACAATAACTAGAACAGTAACGATAAATGGCACGAACTGCTGAAATCCAGCTTTCCACATGGCCTTGAAAGTTGCTGGTTTTGCCAGTTTATACCCTACAATGAATAATACTGCGGCCAATACACTCAGCGGTATCATATTGAGCACTGTTGGAATCAAAATCACTGATATCAACAAAAAGAAACCGTGAATAATCGCACTCATCTTAGTTTTACCACCAGATTGTATGTTGGCACTACTACGTACAATTACCTGAGTTACAGGGATACCACCTACAAGTCCAGAAAGTATATTACCAGTACCTTGAGCAAACAGCTCGCGATTAGTTGGTGTTACTCTTTTCTCAGGATCTAATTTATCGGTAGCTTCCACACATAATAGTGTTTCAAGACTGGCTACTAGAGCAATGGTAAAGGCTGTTATCCAAACTTCAGCAGATCCTATGACACTGAAATCTGGAAACGTAAACTGACCTATAAATGAATCAAATCCATCAGGAACTGGAACATTTACTAGGTGTGAATTGAAAATCTCCAACGATGTGTCAACGGTGCCCAAGTAAAAAATAATACCAAAAACCACTGCTACTAGCGGCCCTTGTATCAAGGTGAAAATCTTACCTTTTTTGGAAAGAACATTTGACCATACAATCAGAATCGCCAAAGAGATAAATGCTACGATCGTGCTACCCCAACCAATGCTCTCACCTATGTTGAGCATCTCAGAGAATGTGGTCTCTCCATCAGTCTGATAGTAACTAAAATCACCTTCTGGATCTTTATCCACACCAAAAAAGTGTGGTATCTGCTTCAAAATGATGATGATACCTATACCAGTAAGCATTCCTTTGATCACCGATGATGGAAAGTAATATCCAATAACTCCAGCACGCAAAAGGCCAAAAACCAATTGTATCACACCACCCAGAACAACAGCAACAAGAAATTGTTCGTAACCTAAAGAAGCAATAGCTGCGAGTACTATGGCTGCAAGACCAGCCGCTGGTCCACTAACACCTACCTGTGATCCACTTATAGATCCTACCACGATACCACCTATAATACCAGCAATCAATCCAGCAAATGGTGGCGCGTCACTAGCTACGGCAATACCTAGACATAGTGGTAACGCAACAAAAAATACAACTATACTGGCTGGAAAATCCTTGGATAAATATTTGAACATAAGGCAGTGCTATAAGAATATTGGGAAAGATAAAAATAAAGCAACTCATATCGAGACATTGCCTCAAAACAAAATACTTACAATTCTTTATAACTGTCCTGTGGCACCCATGCCTTCTCACCGTTGGCGATGCGGACTTTGCTCCAGTCCTCATAGGATTCCAGTATCTCAACTTTGGTTCCAGCATGCAGTGTAAAGGTAGATTGAGAGCTGTTATTAGGTTCACTTCTGGAAATAACCTCTTGATCATAGATAATGGCAGTATTGCTACTGACCATCAAGTCGTTTGACCTGAATGCCGCATAAATCGATAAACCCATCACGAGTAAAAAGACGATGAAAAACGTGAAAAACAATCGCTTCTTGCCACTTGTTGCGGCGTAATGATATAGCACAAAACACAAAACGGCCAGTATCGCTAGCATGATGCTCAAGTAAGCCCAACTATCGGTTGACATGGATTTCACCAGAGACGTCATCGCATCTAGAAAGGGATTACCACCTAACGACTCTATGCGATCTACCGTCATTTGTTGCGCAAACTTTAAATTGTTCCGTACGTCTTCATTATCTGGATCCATCATCAAGGCTTTTTCATAGTGATAGATGGACGGTGCGACCTCATTCAACTTATAGTATGTATTACCCAGATTGTAATAGACCTGCACGCTGTGCTTTCCAGATTGCAGGATGCTTGAATACAACTCTTGAGCCTCTTGATAATTACCATTGGTGTATGCGTTATTAGCTTTCGCGAAAGCTGAATCATCAACATCTTCCTGCGAAAAAAGAAGTGCAGGAATAAGTAGCAAAATCATAAACAGGTTTCTCATTATCTTCTATGAATTTGTTTGTCCAAAGCATTGATCACGCGGCTCGCCTTATCATAATCCTGTTGCATGCTGGTTTCCGATGACGGCGCATATCTCGCAAACTCTGCACTGCTAAGTAGTTCCATAAATTCCTTGCGTGGCTCTTCCTGGACTTGTCGTTGTTGCAATAATTGATCGATGCGCTCCTTGGACATTTCGGCGGTTGGAATGTTCAATTTTGCCTTAAGGAAGTTGTGCAGCGCACGTTCCAGACTTTCATAAAATGCCTCTGGATCATCGAGTTTGCGGCTCGCATCGCTTAGGTATTTCTTACTTAGCTTATTGGCTTTTTTGATCTTCTGTCCTTTAACATCTGCAGCGGTTTGATCTCTCTTTCTAGCAACAAGCAAGAAGAGTGGTATCAATAAAAAGCTGCCGCCTAGAATAGTCCAGTAAGCAGTGCTGCCAAAAAATGTTGAACCGTCAATGTCTTCAAGATCGGTACTGGTAGCGATAAAGGCAAACGTATCACTGGCCGTCAACACATTGGTACCACCTGGCGTGGCAGCCGTAACAGCTGGACCAGTCACCACAATTTCTTGAGCATCGCTATTGATCGTGACATACTGCTTTTTCTTAGGATCAAAGTAGCTGAATTCCACCGCTGGGATCTCATAAGTACCACCAAATTGCGGCACGATGGTGTAATTATCTTCAATAGAACCTGTAATGCTATTCACACTGCGATCGGTATTATCAATGCGCTCTGGTTCAAAGACCTCAAGACTTTGCGGCACCTCAATTTCTGGCAACTGCATGAGCTGCAGATTACCTGTTCCTTCTACCACGACTGTTGCATTAAGGCTTTCACCAGCTTCCAACTGTGATCTGGTAACATCTACATTAAAATCAAACTGACCTACCGCACCTGTAAAACTCGCTGGCCTGCCATCTTGTGGTAAATCCTTTACATTAAGTGTTCTAGCACCAGCCGTGACACGTAATTTTTCAAGAACATTTTGTTGACGGCCAAAGAAACTGCGCCTACCTGAAGGCACTAGCACATTCACATCCATCACCAGTGGTTCCATGGTCACGCGACCCGTTTTCTGCGGATATAAAATGGCATCACGTAATACAAGATATCGGTAAGGCTCGCCCTTGTAGGTGCCATCACGTACAGGTTCATCGCGTCTATCCTTAGTCAATGACCAGAAGTCTTCATATTTAGGCGTCTCGACATCTGTCCAGCCGCGTATGCCAGTATTGTTTGAGACATATAATTTATAAACGACCCGTATGGCTTCATTGAGGTAAGGTGATGCGTTAGAAACCTCAGCGACTAGATGGACATTGAGTTCTGGTAGCGGTTGCTGGCTGTCCATTTCTCGCGGTCGCTCAATAGCTTTGGTCACCTGAATATTGAAAGGATCTGACGTATAAGTTGTGCCTTGATAATCCATGGTAGCACTACCTATGGTCTTAGTACCTGTGCTTTCTGGCGCTAATATGTAAGTATAGGTTTTGGCAAACGAACCTACTCCATTGATATATCGCTGTGAGACGCCAGTCACTGGTCCAGTTGCTACTTTAAAACCTCTAAAATCTGGTGGTGTAAAATTGTCACCATCAGCATTCATCTTGAATTCTACTCGCAGCCGTTCATTGAGTGCGATGTTATCTCGTGTTGCGGTTGCTGTAAACGTTGTTTGCGCAGCGGCCACCGCTGCACTCATCCATAAAAACAAAAAAAGCAGTTGTTTCATTACCAATCTTTCTCTGTGCGCACGCCCTTGCCTTTTTGCTTGCGTGCATTGATTTTATCTTGAATTTTCTGTTCCTCGTTATTCATGGCCTCTAGGATCTGGCGTATTTGCTGCGGTGTCATCTGACCTTCTTGACGTGGTCGCTGTTCGTTGCCGCCTTGCTCTTTAGGTTTGCCATCACCGTTGTCACCTTCGCTATTCTCGCCTTTGTCGTTCTCCTTTTCCTTGCCGTCATCGCCTTCTTTATCATCACCATCTTTCTCTTTGTCACCATCTCCTTTACCATCAGAATTTTCATCTTGGTCGCCTTCCTTGTTCTGATTCTCGTCCTTGTTGTCGCCTTGCTCTGGCTGGTCTTTATCATTACCGCCACCACCGCCTTGATTCTCTTCTTCTTGCTTGGCAAGTGCTAGGTTGTATCGCGTCTCATCATCGGTTGGATCGTTGCGCAGTGCATTTTTGTAGGCCTCAACCGCTTCTACATACTGCTTGTTTTCCATAAAGGTGTTACCCAGATTATGGAAGATTTTATGCTTTTCTTCTTTAGTTTTAGCGCTCAATGCAGCGTCTCTATAATTCTCCACAGCACTGTAGCCTTTCTTATTGTTATAGTAAACGTTCCCTAGATTATAGCTAGCCTCAGCACTTGACGGATTGATAGCTTTAGCTTTTCTATAGGCTGCTTCAGCTTCCACAAAGTCGCTGCTTTGAGCTGCAGACTGACCATTGGCCATTGCGGTCTCATAATCTTGTTGTTGGACTTCTGATAATTGCGCTTTCGCGAAAGCGGAACACATCAAAACCAAAACCAAAGCAACTATGTTTTTCATGTACCTATTCATTGAACAAGTTTAATTTCTTGATCCACGGCGTCTTGCGATTGCTATAGAAAATTTCTAATATCAAAAACAGCAATCCTAATGCCAAAAACCACTGGTACTGTGAGGCAAAGTCTGCATATTGCTGTGAGTCAAAAGCGACCTTGTCCACGCCAGAAAGCTCGTCCTGTAGCTCTTCAATGGCATTTGCCGTGATGGTGCCGTCTATGTAAGTGCCGTTTCCAGCTTCGGCGATTTCTGACAAAGTTTCAGTATTGAGTTTTGTAATGACGGTATTGCCGTCACGATCTTTTTTAAAGGATTGCGTGATACCACGACGTTTGATAGGAATGGTGCCACCTTTTTCAGTCCCAACGCCTATGGTAATGATGCGTACGCCGTTATCGGCAGCATCTTCTGCCATGCTGATGGCTTCGCCTTCATGATCTTCTCCATCGCTGATGATGACCAATACTTTTGAGGCTTCAGATTCTTCTTGATAATAACTTTCTGCCAGCTGGATGGCTTCTGCGATGGCGGTTCCTTGACTGGAAATAAGATCTGTGTTGAGTGCCTGCAAGAACATTTTGGCACTGCTGTAGTCTGTAGTGATGGGCAACTGCGGTACGGCGCTACCTGCATAAGCAATCAAACCAACTCTATCGCTGCCTAAATTATTGATAATTTGTGTGACCAGCTGCTGTGATTTTTGCAGTCGGTTGGGTGCAATGTCTTCAGCCAGCATGGATTTGGAAACGTCCACTGCAAAAACGATGTCCACGCCTTCACGATTGACGGTTTGCACCTTAGTTCCTGCTTTGAGATTGACCAACGCCAAAACAATGAACACAATACTCACGCATATCGTGACCAGTTTCAACACGGGTTTGAACCAAGATCTATCTGGAATCAAGTGATCCAGCATGGCTTGCTGGGCAAACTTGCGCTGTGCACGCACTTTCCAAAACGACAAGCCTAGAAAGAGCAATACCAAAACAGGTATGATCAACAGTAACCAGAAGTATATTTTTTGTTCTAGGATCATATCACGCAGCAGTTCTAAATAATGTATACCTCAATAACATCTCCATACTCAACAATGCCAAGGCTAGCAAAACTAGCGGTCTAAATTTTTCTTGAACATCTGTGAACTTAAATTCTTCCACTTCGGTTTTTTCTAGTTGATCAATTTCTTGATAAATCTGGGCCAGCTTTTTATTGTTGGTCGCACGATAATAGGTACCACCTGTAGATGATGCAATTTCTTTCATTAATTGCTCGTCGATCTCAACTGGCGTCAATGCAAATCTAAAGCTACCATCAGCCTTGATGGAAACTGGTGAATAAGCGTTCCCGTTTGTGCCAATTCCTATCGTATAAACTTTAATGCCGTATTCCACCGCAAGCTCAGATGCTATTTTAGGATCTATAAATCCAGAATTGTTCACACCATCAGTCATCAAGATAATGACTTTACTTTCTGACTCGCTTTCTTTAAGTCGGTTTACTGCGGTTGCCAGACCCATGCCTATGGCTGTACCATTTTGTAATACGTTATCGTACTCAATATCTTCAACAGCTCTCACCGTGATACTTTGATCTGTAGTGATTGGTGTTTTGGTGTAACTCTCACCTGCATAAACAACCACGCCAATGCGATCTGTAGGTCGGCCTTTGATGAAATCCAGCGCTACTTCTTTAGTCGCTTCCAGTCGGTCTGGTTTGAGATCTTTGGCAAGCATACTAGCACTCACGTCAATGGCGAGAACGATGTCGATACCTTCGGTAGTGCTGACTTTTGTGGTGGTGTCTGTCGTTTGCGGTCGTGCCATGGCAACAATTAACAACGCAATAGCCAGTAATCGCAACACATATAACAGCGGTCTAAGTCTGGCCAGCCACGAAGTGCCCGATTCAAAACCTTGCAAACTAGAAATCTTAACAGTAGCGTTGTCTTGCCTGCCTTGCCACCAGTAATACGCGGCCAGGAATGGTATGATCAACAACAACCAGAACCACTGCGGATTCAAAAACTCTACCCTATTCCACCACTGTATCATTGCTGCTGGTCGTTTTTAGGTTGCGGTTTTTTAAGCTCTATGCTGTTGACAATTTGTTCTCTCAATAATCTACCGTATTCTTTGTCTTCCTCATCATTGTTAGTCTTGAGGTTTCCTATCCAGACTTGCTGTACGGCAGCGCCTTGAATGTACAGATATACTACATACTCAAAGGCTTGCTCGTCATATTCATAAGTCCCTTCGAGTTTCAGGCCTTTGAAACCTTGCAGCTCTGCTGGCTCGTCCAGCATCACGATGTTTGTCGCGCCTTGTTCTTCCAGACTGGTGTAAATAGGCTCTGTAAATAATTCGGCAGGAATTTCCTCATCGGCAGCTGGTCCTTGACCTTTAAACTGCATGGTCATCAAGATGACGTACAAATCGCTGTCCATGTCATTGAGACTGAACATATCAATGTTAGATGTTGCTAATGCCAGCTGTCCACCTACTGGTTTGTCCAGTCTGCGCTTTAATATTTCTGGTGTGGTAAGTGTGATACTAGGCGTCCCATAACTACTGGTATATCGAGGTCCATCATAATATTCACGCAGTTCATTACCAAACAGCTGATCCTTAAAATTATCATAGCCTACCACGGCAATCCAAGTTCCTATTGCCACAGCAATTGCCAAAATTGTCGCGCCTATATACAGCGCTATTTTCTTAATCTTGTTCTTGCGGTCTTGCTTGCGTCTGTATTCTACATCTAGCTGCAGCTCATCTTCAGATGGTGGTGGCAACACTTGGTGAATATTATAAATGATATCGTGCGCTGCGCCGCGATCTTCTTTGGCACTAATTGCATCACCACTCATGCCTGCAAACTTGATCAAGTCGGCTTTTTTCAAGAGTTGCTCCAGTCGTGCCAGTGTTTTATCTGTAAGCGATACATCTCTAGCCGCAGTCTCTTGTTTCAGATTTTCCAGCAGCTCGTCGGTTGTATTTTCAAGTGCGTGATCATAGACTTTTTGATCTATGTAGCGACGCAAGATGTACGTGAGTTCTGTGTAATATTCTTTCCAGGCACCGTTTTGGGCGAGTTTGCTCTCTTCCAGCAGTTTCAAGCGGTATTTTGCCCACTCAAATGGTGGTAGCGTGTCCTCATACATTTTACGAGTACGCTTTCGCGAAAGCAAAACAAAAACAATCCCTAATGGAATCCACAAGAGCAGCCACAAGAGTCCAGCCCAGTTGAATGGTTTGGGGTAATCGTTCTCAATGTCTGCCTTGATCGGGAACATTTTTTGCACCGTAGTGTCGGCTTTTACCTCGCGCACTTTTACCATCAAACTATCGCTGTAGATCGAGGCATTGTTCTTAATCACTTTTAAGGCTGGTATGCGGTAATCGCCAGAATCCCATTGCGTGAGACCGTATTTTTTGAAGAGCGTGATGTTGTCGTTTTCCCTGATCGTATCTACTGGATAGGATTCTATGACCTCGAGCGGCCCAACGTTTTGCTGAATAGGAAAAATGACCAAGTCATCCTTAGTCACTGGAACAGCCAGTTGCAGCAAGATTTCCTCGCCCATCATGATGCTGTCTCGATCCACGCTAGTCTGTACAGCTGTGGATTGTGCGCCTGCGGTGGTTGATATCAATGCTATGAAAATGAATAACAATTTTCTCATCTGCGCTTGAAGTATCCTAAAAGTTTAGTGGTGTAATTCTCTCTCGTTTCCAGATCGATGGCGCCAGCATCTGCCTTGGTAAAGCTATTCTTGAAGTAAGCAGCGTTTTCTTTGTGAAAGGCGGCATACTTAGTTCTCACGCTGCGCGAGCTGGTATTAATGATGCGTTGCTTGCCTGTTTCTTGATCCTTAAATGGCACTAATCCCATGCTGGGCAATTCCTGCTCTCGCTGGTCATACACGCGCACGCCAGTGACATCGTGCTTGCGACCTATGACTTGCAATGGCTTTTGATAATCGCTGGTCATGAAATCTGACATCACAAAAACAATAGCTTTTTTCTTGAGCACGCCACCTAGATATTCTAGTGCGTTACCCAAGTTAGTGGTCTTGTTGGATGGTTCAAATTCCAACAGCTCACGAATGATGCGCAAGATGTGAAACTTACCTTTTTTAGGCGGTACAAATAATTCTACCTGATCTGAAAAGAGCAGCAAGCCTACCTTATCATTATTCTGCAAAGCGCTGAATGCCAGCGTTGCGCTGATTTCGGTAATGATCTCACGTTTGAGCTGGTCTTGGGTTCCAAAAAGGGTACTGCCGCTGACATCTGCCACCAGCATGAGTGTGAGCTCACGTTCTTCTTCAAAAACTTTGACAAACGGCTCTCTAAATCTAGCGGTAACATTCCAATCGATATTGCGCACATCATCGCCGTATTGATATTGGCGCACCTCACTAAAAGTCATACCACGACCCTTAAAGGCGCTGTGGTACTCACCTCCAAAAACGGCATCGCTCAACCGCCGAGTCTTGATCTCGATCTTGCGTACTTTTTTAAGGAGTTCTTTTGTGTCCAATTTTTTAATCAGTTAATGTGGTAATGGGTTAATGTGCTAATTACTTTATTGGCGTATTTCTTTTAGTTGATGCGATTATAGATGATAACAATTTTGCTATTGACGTTCTTTTCTCAAATAATAATTCTGGCGGTGTTGGTAAATGTTGAGACGTTTTACACAGTTGTAACCAGTAATCTGTTTCAAGACATTCTTTAGAGGCTATCTTTAATTTATGGACAAAATCATTTCTGCTTTCTGCACCTTGTGCTTCATGAATATTGGCTCCTATGCTTGTACCAGATCTAAATATTTGTGAGGAAAGCTCCCAATTCTTTTGTTCTTTCAATACTTGAACAAATTCAATAATCTCTAATGAAAACTGAAAACTCAGATCTACGATCGGATTCGTTTTAGACATTTTTAATTATTAAATCTTGGGAAGCAATTCAGAACAAAACACATTAGCACATTAACCAATTATCGCATTAATTAAGGTACTTCAATCGTATTCACGATCTTATTCACGATATCTTCCGTGGTGTAACTTTCTGCCTCGGCTTCATAGGTGATTCCTATACGGTGACGCAGGACGTCTAGCACTACCGCGCGCACATCTTCTGGCACGACATAACCGCGGCGCTTGATAAATGCATAGCATTTGGCGGCCTTGGCAAGGTTGATGGATCCACGTGGTGATGCGCCAAAACTAATCAGCGGCTTCAAGTCGGCCAGGTTGTATTTTTCTGGGTAACGCGTCGCAAAAATGATGTCGAGAATGTACTTTTCAATCTTCTCATCCATATAAACCATCTCTACCGCATCTTGCGCACGCAGGATTTGCTCTGGCGTGATTACAGGATTAGGTTCTGGAAATTCCTTCTTGAGATTGGCGCGCATGATAAATTGCTCGTCTGCGATGGTAGGATAGTCGATGACTGTTTTTAACATAAAACGGTCCATTTGTGCCTCAGGTAACGGATAGGTTCCTTCTTGATCTACTGGATTTTGAGTGGCCATTACCAGAAATGGTTTCTCCAGTTTGAAAGTCGTGTCGCCTATGGTCACTTGCTTTTCCTGCATGGCTTCCAGCAGTGCAGATTGTACTTTGGCAGGCGCACGATTGATCTCATCTGCCAGGACAAAATTGGCAAAAATGGGTCCTTTGCGTATGGAAAAATCATTTTCCTTCATGTTGTAAATCAGCGTTCCTACGACATCTGCTGGCAGCAGGTCTGGTGTAAACTGTATGCGCGAGAAACTACCTTGAACGGCTTTGGAAAGCGTGGTGATCGCCAGTGTTTTGGCAAGTCCAGGCACACCTTCTAGCAATATGTGACCGCGTCCTAGCAGTCCTATGAGCAATCGATCGATCATGTACTGTTGACCCACGATTACCTTATTCATCTCACGTACCAGCTGATCTATAAACGCACTTTCAGCTTGCACCTTATCATTGATACTGGCCACATCTACGGCCGTATGTTCTTGATTCATAAATAATGATTTTCGACTCTTTTCTTAACTCCTAAAAATAGCTTTTCTTGTTCCAGGCTTCCTTAATATCCTCTCAAAAATAAAAAGTAGCCGGTACACTGCAAACTGTCTATTTGTTGCAGTTGGTATAGGTTTGTTACGCTTTGCTCTTTACTCCATTAAAAACTTGGTTAAATAACTCATAGGCACACTTGTCCACCTATTAATTATATTCTTTAAAGCACATATTTAACGATGCTGTTTTTTGGGATTACGCTTTCGCGAAAGCAAAATTCTAACCCACATAAAGTAAGACACAAGCGCAGGCAAAAGGTTTAAAATTCCTGCAAGTAGGCTGCGGTGCATCACACCAAGATTCTGACTACCTTTGAGATATGGCAAAAACAGTATTGATCACAGGCGCCACCAGCGGTATAGGACTCGCAACGGCACAACTACTAGCAAGTAATGATTACCGACTCATTTTATGCGGTCGCAACAGTGAAAAACTTGCGGAATTGCAAAATGAACTCGGCGAAAAGACAGACGTCACCACGCTGGAATTTGACGTGCGTGACAAGGATCGCGTCCATGAATTAATTCAAGGATTGCCAGCTGAATTCAGCCAGATTGATGTGCTTATCAATAACGCGGGAAATGCACATGGGCTGGATCCTATCGATAAGGGCAGTGTGGACGATTGGGACGCGATGATGGATATCAATGTCAAGGGCTTGCTGTATGTAAGTCATGCGATCATACCGCAAATGCGCGAGCGTGAGTCTGGTCATATTATCAATATAGGCTCTACCGCTGGTAAGGAAGTTTATCCCAATGGTAATGTGTACTGCGGTAGCAAACATGCCGTAGATGCCATCACGACTGGTATGCGTCTAGATTTGAATCCGTACAAAATCAAGGTAGGTGCGGTAAATCCTGGACTGGTAGAAACCAATTTTAGCAAGGTGCGTTTTAAGGGCGATACCGATAGAGCCGACAAAGTATATCAAGGCTACAAAGCCCTGCAACCAGAAGACATTGCAGATGTCATTCTATTTGCCCTTACCAGACCTGCACACGTCAACATTGCAGACCTGACCATGATGTGTACAGCACAGGCTAGTAGTACAGTGTTGAATAAGGGATAGGTTTTACGGTATGTTCCAGCCGATTCCGCATCACTTCGACAAGCTCAGCTCGGCGCAAGTGCGGAATGACAATTACAAATTACATGAAAAAAATACTGCCACTTCTTGTATTTCTACTGCTGCTTTCCTGCCAGAAAGAGCTGGCAGCTACCAGTGAAAATATCAACGCAGTTTTTGATACTCAGGATTTCAGTATCAGGTATGTTATTCTGGAAAATGAAGAACATCGCATGAGTTTTATGAATAATGTGATGGCATATTTTGGCCCTGAAGAGACGATAAGAAAAGAGCTTTCTTATGATGAAGCCATTTTGATCAATACCTTTGTACAAGACCGCTTTCAAAACAGAAATCAAACCGCTGCAAAAACAGATCAATTGATCATCTACAACGACACTAAAAAAGTTGTTTTTGAAACTGCGGCGTTTGAAAAAGAGTTTGAGACTTTATTGCAACAATTAGACATACCCTATGTATCCGCTAAGAAGAAATAGAAGATTACGTACCACAGCTGCTATACGTTCACTGGTTCAAGAAACCGTGGTGACGCCTAGTGATTTTATCGTTCCGCTATTTGTGGTAGAAGGTAAAGGCGTGAAAGAAGAGATAGCCAGCATGCCTGATTATTACAGATACAGTCTGGACTTGCTGGCAAAAGAAGTCAAAGAACTCTGGAACATGGGATTGAAAAGCGTGCTGCTTTTTGTCAAGGTTCCCGATGATTTAAAAGACAACAAAGGCACTGAAGCTCTCAATAGTGACGGTCTCATGCAGCGAGCCATCAAAACCGTCAAAGATGCCGCACCAGATATGTATGTCATGACAGATGTAGCGCTAGATCCTTATTCCAGCTATGGTCATGATGGTATCGTTGAAAACGGTAAGATCTTAAACGATGCTACCAGCGAGGTGCTGGCGCAAATGAGCGTCTCGCAAGCACAAGCTGGCGCAGATATGGTGGCACCAAGTGATATGATGGATGGACGTATTCTTTACATACGGGAAGCGCTGGAAGAAAACGGATTTACCGATACAGGTATCATGAGCTACAGCGCCAAATATGCCAGTGCTTTTTACGGCCCTTTTAGAGATGCGCTGGATAGCGCACCAGGTTTTGGCGATAAGAAAACCTACCAAATGGATCCAGCCAATAGGTCTGAAGCCATTAAGGAATCTCTCATGGACATCGATGAAGGTGCTGACATTCTCATGGTAAAACCAGGATTGTGCTATCTGGACATCGTGCGCGATTTACATAATGAAGTAGAGCTGCCTATTGCCGTTTATCAAGTAAGTGGTGAGTATGCGATGCTCAAAGCCGCGGCCGATCAAGGCTGGCTAGACCACGATGCCGTCATGATGGAACAGGTCACTGCCATCAAGCGCGCTGGAGCTAGTTTAATTGCTAGTTATTTTGCTAAGGATGTGGTCAAGGTGATTTCTTAAAATCAATCAACTTTTATGAGTGTCATTTCCTTAGGGATCCTCAACCTTTGAGATGCCTCTGGGTCATCATTAAGATTGAGAAAACCTACAATCATAGTTTTCATTCTTAGCACCTTTTGCTCAACCAGTCCAGATGATGTCAAGATCTCTCTAGTACTGAGTATAACATTTGAGTCATAGCTTGTCCACTTACTATTCACCGGATCTTCAAAGATAAAGTTAACAGGTTTTCCTGGCCTAAAATACATAGAGGAAAAATGATAGACATCATCTGGAGAGCCTTGTGTTATTGCTTGATTCAAAGTATTGATGATCTCAACACCATTTTTCACATATTTGTAGTTCCCCAATAACATGTCTGCTTTGCCGTACTCACCACCCTTTTCGTGCGCCTCGACTCTTTCCAAAACTAAGGTGAATTCTTCATTGCTTTGTTCAAATTTATAAGTGCCTTCAAAAACCAACATATCGTTATTGATATCCTTGATATACAAATTGGATTGATCATCTATGGATAAATAATTATAATCAATTGGTACAATTTGAGAATAGCCTAGACATGCACCTATAAAAAATATCAAGTTTACATGTAGTTTCATCTTGCTATAAATATTTTGATGCAGTTTGAGATGTTGCGATTATTTAATGAGAAATTTCTGCTACTAAATTTAGAGCGGAACAAGACTTAATAAGACCACCGAAGAAATCAGATTAATCATTTTTCCAGAAGTTTAATGGTCTTTAAGTCATTCAATAATAATGTTTTTCTAACTACTCTACTCGTGTTAAAATCATATTGTCTGGATACAATTGATTGAAACCACTAGGACAATCTTCTTGAGTTGGCTGGCTTGAGCCATATTGTTGAAAAAATAATTTTAGAGTGTTATCATCGATTTTGGTAATAAAGACATTACCGTAAATGTAGCACTCCGAGCTTTTTAACTGAAAAAAATCATAAAACCAATTACCATTACGTCCTTGTGTTATTCCATGACCTCTAAGACGTTTACTTCTAATAGAGACATTGAATGTGTCTTCTATAACTTCATCAGTATTCAAGTCAATAATTTTATGCTGCTTGCCTAAAATGTCCATGGCAAAGTCAGCGGAATTCTCTCTGTATTTCTCAATATTTAATTCATAACTCTTACCGTTTGCGATTCCAGACCATTTACCAACTAAAGGATCTAGAATATCATTAATGTCTTTGACGTAATCTAGACTCGAAGGCAATTCGCAATTTTCCTCATCTAATATGCATGCACGATGAGCCTCTAACGACATAATCGTTTGGCAGCTCGCTTGACCAACGCAAAGAAATAGTATCATCAATAAGTGACTCTTTCTCAATTCAACCATGACTCTAAGATAACCTTTTCACAAAAGTGTCTGGAGCGCATCTGAGCAGCTAGAATTAAAATTTAATCTTCGATAAAGACTGGCTAGATCACGATGCAGTCATGATGGAACAGGTCACTGCCATCAAGCGTACTGGCGCTAGTTTGATTGCGAACTATATTTTTAAGGATGTGGTTAGGATGATTGGGTACGGCTATTAGAACTATGATAAATTCCAGAAAAACGGATTGATTAAAAAATGATGTCTCAACATTTTCCCTAAAACTTAACGACCTCAACAAACCGCTTTCCCTACTTTTACCTTAAAATAATTTCATGGGATTACTTATCCTTTACGCAGTAGTATCGATTTTTTTCTCGTTTATGTGTTCCATACTCGAGGCCGTTCTACTTTCCATCACGCCTACTTTTATCAAGATGAAAACGCAGGAAGGCGCCTCTTATACAGATGCGCTGACTGAGCTCAAGGAAGACGTTGACAAACCGCTAATTGCCATCTTGACACTCAATACACTGGCGCACACCGTTGGTGCGATTCTCGTTGGTGTACAGGCAGAAAGTATGGTGGCGGACGGCTACCAAGCCTACGTTCTAGGCATACCGCTAGTCGGTGTGGTGTCTGGTATCATGACCGTGCTGATTCTTGTCGTCAGTGAGATTATTCCTAAAACCATAGGTGCTACCTACTGGCAAGGACTTGCTGGTATCTCGACCAGGATTTTGGTGGGTATGGTTGCGGTTCTCAAATACACAGGAATTTTATGGGTATTACAATTGACCACTAGAGCTATTGGTAAAAGTGCGCACATGAATACCATGACCCGTGAGGAATTTGTGGCTATCACAGAAACTGCCGAGCAAGAAGGTGTCTTTGAACCTACTGAAGGTCAATACATCAAAAGCCTCATGAACTTCAACAAGATCGAGGTCAAGGACATTATGACGCCACGATCTGTGATGTTTATGGCGCAGCAATCCATGGCGATCAAAGACTTTTTTGAAGCCAATCAAGAATTGCGTTTTTCTCGTATTCCCATTTTCGGAAAGAACCGTGATGACATCACAGGATATGTCCTCAAGGATGCTATTCTAGCAGACATTATTCACGACAAACCTGCCGAAACACTAGAAGATCTACGACGTGAAATCGCCATGGTACGTGCCGACTTGCCCATCACGCAACTATTTGACCAGATGATTGCTAGCAAGGAACACATCGCGCTGGTACTTGATGATTACGGTAGTGTTCAAGGCCTAGCCACTATGGAAGACGTGATCGAGACCATGCTAGGTCTAGAGATCATGGACGAAAGCGATAATGTAGAAGATATGCAGCTACTCGCCCGTAAAAACTGGGAGAAACGAAGTAAAGTCCTAGGCTTAGAAACCTTGGGTACCGATGCTGAAAATCCTGAGGAAGATTCTAAAAAGTAGAATTTCTTTAATTCCCGCTGGATGCTTTTGATCATTACGCTTTCACCGTTGTGAAGCAAGGGTGAAGTTTATGCCGTGCCACGAAACGGTACGAAAGCGTAATCACGATATTTTATCCTGCAAGAAATTGGCCCAGATCGTAGCCTGTATGATTTGGATGATATACTAAGTAGACAAATTCTAATCAATCACCTCAGCGGCCATCATATAGTGGACAATCGCCTCTTTCATAAGCAATGATTGCTCGCCTGCCTTGAGTGGTGGCAGATTTTGCATCACGCGATAATGAGGCCATTTTTCATCGTCAAAATGTGAGAATTCGTAATAGCCATAAGGTTCAAGAACGCGACATATAGCAATGTGCATCAATTGGTACTTCTCATCCTTGCTGAACTTACGATGCAGTTGTCCCAATTCCTGTACACCGATGATAAACAGAATCGCATCCAGGTCCATCTCTTCACCATCACCAAAACGTTCTTGAAAAAACGCCACCGTGCGCGCCCAGCGCTCTTTTAACTGCTCATCTCTTGCCATACTGCAAAGCTACTGCTTATCTACAGTTTTAGAACCTACTCTCGTGCGTGACTCAATAGTTAAAATCTTAATAGTTGTTATTTGAAACGATTGTTTCAATATATATTTGCACCATGCCTAGAGTAGAAACATTCAATCGTGAACAAGTACTAGAAGCTGCCATGCAGACTTTCTGGGCTCATGGTTATCAGGCTACCAGCATGCAGCAATTGGTTGATGCGACTGGTCTTAATCGCAGTAGTTTATATAACAGCTTTGGCGACAAGATGGATTTGTATAAGGCGTCGCTCAAACATTACATGAACGGGACGCAACAACAGTTTACGGCCGCGATTGAACAAGCTGCCCATCCGCTAGAAGCGATACGCAACATATTTTACATGTTTTTACCAGAGATTCAGACCGATTCTCGTGGCTGTATGAGCATGAGCTGTAAGTCAGAATTAAATGCGGACGTATCCATCAAAGCGTTTCTTGAGAACACCCAAGAGCAATCGCTGCTCATGTTTGAGAAACTAGTGAGAGATGGTCAGGAATCTGGCGTGATTAATAAAGACAAGAGCAGTCGTGAATATGCGTGGCATGTGTTCAATGCTTTTCAAGGCTATCGCATGACGGGAATTTTAGTTAAAGACATCAACGTATTGAAAGGAATCATCGATTTGAACCTTTCGGTTTTAGAGTAATATTTTTTTTAACCCAATCTGGAACGATTGTTCCAGTAATTAAATTTATAAATTATGAGTGATTTTAAAGGAAAAACAGTAGTAGTTACCGGTGGTACCAGCGGTATAGGTAAAGCAACTGCCAAGGCGTTTCTTGACAAAGGCGCAACGGTAATTATTACCAGCCGTAAGCAGGAAAACATCGACAGCACCGTTCAAGAACTAGGTGGCGACATCAAAGGTTTTGTGAGTGACGCTGGAAAGTGGGAAGACTTGCAGTCTTTTGGTACACATCTAGGAAAACATACAGATCATGTGGATGTTTTATTTGTAAACGCAGGTTTTGGTAAGTTCACTTCGCTTGCTGAGGCTAGCGAGGAAGCTTTTGATAGCCAATTCAATGCTCTTGTAAAAGGTGGTTATTTTACCACGCAAAAGACGCTACCTTTTTTGAAAAAAGGCAGTTCAATCATTTTTAACACGAGTGTGGTAACTGATATGGCGATGCAAGGTGCCAGTATATATGGTGCTGCCAAAAGTGCCGTTAAATACTTTACCAGCAGTTTTGCTAATGAGTTTAAAGAGCAGGGCATCAGAGTTAATGCGGTAAGTCCAGGCCCGATTGGAACCAACTTCTTCAATGAAGCTGGTGTTCCTGAAGAGCAACAACAACAAATGGCAGAAGGTATCTTAAACATGGTACCGATGAACCGTTTTGGTGAGCCGTCTGAAATAGCCAAAACCGTTTTGTTCCTAGCCAGCGACGACGCCAGTTACATCACAGGCCACGAGATCCAAGTAGATGGTGGTATGGTGCAAGTGTAGTGACTGATGATTTATGACTTAAGACCAGTTCAAAACAATTTGAATGACTAAGCGATTCACAGAAATCAAAAAAGGGCAAACTCAAGTTTGCCCTTTTGTTATATAGTGATGTTTCGTCTCGCAAGTTTTCGCAAAAAAGCGTAAAAGTCTTTCGTCTTACATTACAAGATTTTCCGTCAGGAAAAACGAGCATCTTTTGTCAATCAGTCAATCGTCATCAAGTCGGTCGTCAAAAAGTCAATCGTCACAAAATTTTCCGTCAGGAAAAACGAGCAACTTACTTATTCATCAAATCCTCAATCTCTTCAACCTCAATAGGAATATCGCCCATCAAATTTTTAGGCGCGCCGCTTTCTTGGATAACAACATCATCTTCCAGTCGGATCCCAAAACCTTCTTGCGGTATGTAAATTCCTGGTTCTACGGTAAAGACATTATTGGCTTGCATAGGTTCCCAAAGCAAACCATAATCATGTGTGTCTAGACCTATGTGGTGTGAGGTACCGTGCATAAAGTATTTTTTATAAGCTGGCCAGTCTGGATTTTCATTTTGTACATCAGCTTTGTCTAGCAAGCCTAGATCCAGCAACTCACTGGTCATGAGTTTACCTACCTCAACGTGATATTCCTTCCACAGCGTGCCTGGCACGAGCATCGCTGTTGCCTCGTTCTTTACTTTATTGACAGCATTGTAAACCTGCTTTTGACGATCTGTGAATCGGCCATTTACAGGTATGGTGCGCGACATATCTGCGCTGTAGTTGGCATAGACCGCACCTACATCCATCAGGATCAAATCACCATCCTTACATTGCTGGTTGTTCTCTATGTAATGCAGCACATTGGCATTATTACCACTCGCTATAATTGGCGTGTAGGCAAAACCATCACTGCGGCGTCTAATAAATTCATGCAGATATTCTGCCTCAATCTCATATTCCCAAACGCCAGGCTTCACAAAATCCAGCACGCGTCTAAAACTATGATTGGTAATATCACAAGCCTTTTGCAGCAATTCCAGCTCTTCAGGTTCTTTTACAGCGCGCAGACGCTGTAGTATAGGCGCACTTTTGGCATAATTGTGTGCAGGATACTGCGCCTTGGTTTTCTTGATAAATCGATCCTCGCGCGTTTCCATTTCCACTGCCTGACGATAATGCTCGTTAGTATTGAAATACACCGTATCGCACTGCGTCATCATTTCAAAAAATTTCTTGTCCAGATCTTTGAGCCAGTAAACAGTCTCAATTCCAGTAACCTCAGTCGCTTTTTCCTTAGTCAGCTTCTCGCCTTCCCAAACGGCGATGTGGTCATTGGTTTCGGTCACAAAAAGCACCTCACGATGCGCAGGATCTGGACAATCTGGAAAAAGTACCAGTACCGTATCCTCTTGATCTGCACCCGATAGATAAAAAATATCGCGATGCTGCTTGAACGGCATGGTACTATCTGCACCCGTTTTAAAAACGTCGTTTGAGTTAAAAACCGCTAGACTCGATGGCTTCATCTGCGCCATAAATTTCTTGCGGTTCTTCTTAAAAAGGTTGCTATCAATAGGATCGTACTTCATGTAGTGATTTTAATAATTGCAGTAAAGATGGTGGTAGTTACGCTTTCGCGAAAGCGTAATTATCCAAAGCATGCAAGGTAACGATCATCATACGGCTCTACAAATGCCTGTTGCACGACTAGTTCACGGTAGTCGCATTCTCTGGCTTGCTGTAAAAATCATCGCCCATGGCAGACGCATCGATATCCACATTATTAAAAGCACGCGGCTCACCAGCAGGCACGGTAGGCTGGCCATCTTCTACTTGATACCAGGTCAATAGCTCTGGCAACCACAGGCCGTTCACGTCTTGCCATTTGTTGTAGTGTATGAAGCTGTACTTTTCTGACGTGGTGTCCTGACCATAAGTGACCGTGTAGGCGAGCCAGGCCATCTTTTTGGTATCTGGATCATAATAAATGATGTAATTGTCCTCTGGCGAGTTGCCCACATTGTCTGCATAAGAGATCTTGGTGCCTGGATACAACGTGCCGTCCTTTTCCAGCGCTCTCACTTGCTCGTATTGGATGCCATCATCTGCCAAAACAAAAGGCATGGCATAGAAATAAAACATGAGATTGTAGTAGAATTCGGCTCGTGCTGGATCAAAAGCTTGCTCGTCTTGTTGCAGCCACAGGCTATCGCCATCAAAACCTAATTGGTAAGCATCTGTTTCTATCAAAGTCTTGCGACTCGTTAAATCGATAGTATGTACCTCATCGCCGCTAGGTTTTGGCATGGTGTAGGTCAGGCTTTGCATGGAGCGCCACTTTTCAAGGCCGCCATGATTTTCAAAAACCTCTTGTAGATCTGCTGGATAGCGATCCATGTCAATGCTGGTTTCGGCAGTGGTGTTTTCTGTAGTTTCTTCGTTTTCGGTATTAGGCTTGCAGGCGATGAGCATCGCGATGGCAAGAAATCCTATAAGTAATCTGGTATTTTTCATGATCCAAAACTAAAAATATTACCCATTCTCAACTTTCTGATCGCATAGATATTGCAAATGGTCCTATTTTCTAATCGCTAGCAGAGTGCTTATCTTGCTCTTATCATTTTCTTTTTCGTCGCATGAGATTCTACTTAAATTTTCTGTTTCTATTATCAAGTTTCTTACTTCTTTCCTGCAATGGGTTTGCTCAAGAAAATGAAATAACTACCGAGACGGCCGAGTCTGACCTTTCAAGAAATTCAAGCGTTTATTTCCCGAAATCCATTGGAATCGTGAATGATTACAACAATCTATTCACCAATAAACAAAAAGCCGAATTGGACCAAATGCTCTACTATTATGAGATAGAAACAACCAGGCAAATAGTTGTCGTTAGTGTTAATAGCATCGCACCTTATGACGATATACAGCAATATGCTACAGACCTAGGTAGTTATTGGGGCGTGGGTCAAAAAGAATCAAACAACGGCTTGATGATAGTAGTATGTAAACCATGCCGATCTTTTGGTATCGCTACAGGATTGGGAACTCAAGAAGTCTTGACAGATGAAATTTGCAAAACTGTTATAGACGAGACTATCATTCCAGCATTCAAAAACGGCAACTTTTATAAGGGAATTAAAGATGGAGTCGTGGAACTGATCGAGAAATGGGACTAGGCTCTGTTTTTGAGATATGATCGACACAATCAATTCACTTACTCTAAAAAATAATATCTAATTTGAGCAGCGATTAGCTCTAGCAGTTTATAAACCACCTATCATGAAAAAATCACTACTTCTTATTGTATTCCTAAGCAGCGTCATGAGCTTTGCTCAAACAGACGCCCAACAAGTGCTGCAAGGCATCGCGCAGATGGAAGACATGGCGGCCAACTCGCCTTATAAAAATTTAAGCTTCAAAAACATAGGCCCGACCATCATGTCTGGTCGTGTGGTTGATGTAGATGTCAATCCGCAAAATCCTACTGAAATGCTCGTGGCATATGCCAGCGGTGGTTTATGGCATACCAAAAATAACGGTACCAGCTTTGAACCTATCATGGACAATGCAGGCACCATCAATCTAGGCGATATCGCCGTAGATTGGAACGATCGTGTGATCTGGGCAGGAACTGGCGAGAACAATTCCAGCCGCAGCAGCTATGCTGGCATCGGCCTGTTGAAATCTACCGATTGGGGTAAAACCTGGAGCGAGCCCATGCTGCCAGCATCGCATCACATAGGTCGCATTTTGATTGATCCCAACAACGCAGACCATGTAGTGGTAGCCGTGACAGGTCCTTTGTATACAAATAGTGATCATCGTGGCATATTTACGACCATAGATGGTGGTACATCGTGGAACAAAACTTTATACGCGACTGATATGGCTGGGTTTATCGATCTAGCTGCAGCACCAGAGGATTTCAATACGCTTTTTGCTGCTAGTTGGGAAAAGGACCGCAAGGCATGGAATTTTGACGGCGATGGCGAGGCAAGTGCCATTTATAAAAGCACCGATGGCGGCCAAAACTGGACTAAGATCACAACAGAAGCCAGCGGTTTCCCGACAGGTAGTGGTGTTGGTCGCATAGGTCTAGCGGTTTATGATGCCAATACGATTTATGCCATTCATGACTCGCAATTCCGTAGGGAGAAGGAAGATGGTGGTAATTCTGCTTTCGCGAAAGCGGAATCCGACTCAGACCTATCAAAAGACGACTTTAAATCCATGTCTCGCAACGAGTTTATGGCACTGGAAAACGACAAGCTGAACAAGTTCTTGAAGCAAAACGGTTTCCAAGAAAAATACCGTGCAGAGAATGTCAAAAACATGGTAAGTAATGGCGCAGCACAACCAGCTGATCTGGCGTTATACCTAGAAGATGCCAACTCGCAATTGTTTGACACACCAGTTAAGGGTGCCGAATTATACCTATCAAAAGATGGCGGTAAAACCTGGACCAAAACACATGAAGGTCAAATAGACGATGTGTTTTATAGCTATGGATATTATTTCGCTCAAGTGCGCGTAGATCCTAGCGATGTCAATAAAGTTTATGTGATGGGCGTGCCTATCATCAAGTCTGACGATGGTGGTAAAAATTGGACCAGTATTTCTAGAGAAAACGTGCATGCAGATCATCACGCGTTGTGGATCAATCCAAAGATGAGCGGTCATTTGATCAATGGTAATGACGGTGGTTTGAACATCTCTTATGACGATGGCGAGACCTGGATCAAGAACAACTCACCTGCGGTAGGTCAGTTTTATGCCATTAATTATGATATGGAAGAACCGTATAACGTTTACGGTGGTTTGCAAGACAATGGCGTTTGGGTAGCGGCGCATAACGCTCGAGAAAATCGTGCGTGGCACCAGCAAGGTCAATATCCATGGGAATCCATTATGGGTGGTGATGGAATGCAAGTGCAAATTGACAATCGTGATAGTGATGTGGTTTATACAGGATTCCAATTCGGTAACTACTACCGCATCAATCGGGAAACGGGCGATAGAACATACATCCAGCCAAAACATGAGTTAGGCGAGTCGCCTTATCGATTCAACTGGCAAACGCCTATTTTGTTGAGCAGTCACAATCAGGACATTCTTTATCTAGGCGGTAACAAACTGCATAGATCCATGAATCAAGGAAACGATTGGACAGCCATCTCGCCAGACTTGACGCAAGGCGGCAAAAAAGGAAACGTGGCTTACGGTACGTTGACCTCTATCAGCGAGTCGCCGTTTCAATTTGGAATGATCATCACAGGATCTGATGATGGATTGGTACAATTGACCAAAGATGGTGGCGCAACCTGGTCGCAGCTGAATGGCGGCTGGCCAGCAGATCTTTGGGTAAGCCGTGTGGTAGCATCACAACACGACCAAAACACACTTTACGTAACACTTAATGGTTACCGCAATGACGACTTTACACCTTATGTATATATGAGTAAAGATGCTGGTAAGACTTGGCAAAATATAGGCAGCTCATTGCCTGTATCGCCTGTCAATGTAATTATCGAGCATCCTACAGATAAAGACATGGTTTTTGTTGGTACTGACAATGCCGTTTATGTAGCAACGCAACCAGGCGCCTGGAGCTTGCTGAATGCCGACATGCCACCAGTGGCAGTGCATGATTTGAAAATACAGCCAAAAGCTAATGATCTATTAGTGGGAACACATGGTCGTTCAATTTATCTAGCCAATCTAGATGCTATGGGCTTACCAAAAGCCGCTTCTAGCGAAAACGCGGTGGGTTACTACAGCCAGAAATTGAAGTTGGCGCCTGTTGAAGGGTTTAGAGCATCAAATCGTTATGGAAGCAAAGGCTTCATGTGGAGTGATGGCCCAGAACCTAGTGTGGACATCAGCTACTTCTCGCCTACTGCTGGTAAAACAATGCTGACGATCACCAACGAGGACGGCAAAGTGGTCAATGAAATGGAACTGGAATCTGACAACGGATTGAACTTTTATACCTACAACGGCACAGTATCAGAAAAAGGCAGAAAGAAGTACAAAAAAGACATGCAACCTAAAGTCGCTGACAATGGTCGTTATTACCTGCCAAAAGGCAAATACACATTGACTCTTAAGAACAGCGCTGGTAGTGCTAGTGAGAAGTTTGAGGTGGAGTGAGTATCAGATTAAATCGCGGAAGGAACAGCTCTATTTGCATCTAATTTAAGCCCATGAAAGAAGAGTTACAAATAATTCAAAAATTTCTAAGTGAATTTTCAAAATTAGTATCAACTCAAGCGGATCTAAGTTTCCCCATAGAATTTTATACGGAGTATAAAGGCCAAATGAAGGTTGTTGATGCTGCATTAATTAAAAACAAAGAGGTACTTGCCATTTTTGAGTTTAAGGCAGGTGTTGTTAAAATCAATCCACAAGATTTTTGGGACGCAATACCACCAATAAATATCAACTATAAATTCTTAGTTCTTTCTAATGGTTTGGATCACTATGTATTAAATGTTTTTACAAATGCACTTCTTAGCTTTGATAATTCTGAAGATTTATTAACCCATTTATTAGAACTACCCACTGTAGAAGAAATCAATGAAACAAAGGAAAGTATAGCTTCGATCATCGAAAAAACAGTCATGGAATTTGAAAAAGAATTTGTTCATCATGATCATCCTCTGTATGAAAAATTGCCTGATTTAGTTGCTCATTTCAAAAAGGAAAAAATTGAAAGTTCGCTACGATTCGATAAAAACGGTCAGTTCTATCACCTTACTAAAGACATAAGGGATTTAACCAATTTTGAAAATCAATTTTTTCAATTGATCACCGAGGAATTAGAGGAGTCTGAAACAATCTATAGATACACTACACTTGAAACAATGTTTTCGACTATCAATCACAAGAGTATTCGATTAAATGGTATTCCTGGAATGAATGATCTTTCTGAAGTTGATTACGTTCAATCGTATCGTGACAAAGGTTTTAAATTGTCTGACTCAGCTATAGACATTGACGAATTAAATAAAAGATTTATATTATGTAGTTCATCTTTGGAAGACGACTTGATGCAATGGAGATTGTACGGAGATGATTCTAAAGGAGCCTGTCTAGTTTTCAAGATTAAAAATACCTCGAGAATTCCTGGACTGCAATTACGAAAGATTTGTTACGGAATCAAAGTAAATGGAGAAAACTATCATCCTGAAATTGAATTGATAAACAAGATAATTAGCGACGTTAAGAAGCAAAAAAAAGAATCCTTTCAATTTAGAGCGTTATCAATTTGGAAGCATTTTTTCAAGTCTTACGAATATCAGCCAGAAAAAGAAGTGAGATTGTTATTAATTCTGGCTCGTGATAAAACTATTAAAGGAGAAAGTATACTTGAAGAGAAACTTCATTCAATACAAAAAATGTGGTGCTTAACAAGCTCTCATAAAATCGTTAATCCGTATATCATAATCAATGTTGATGACGATTTATTGCCGATAGAGCTAACCGAGATCGTTCTTGGTAACAAGAGCCCTGAACCAGTTACAAATAAGAAGCAGATTGAACAATTACTATATGAAAACAAGTTAGATAACGTTTCAGTAAACATTTCTAAAATTGATAGCTATCGCTGAAAGCATGTTTTATCAATTTTTTTGTCTTCCAAGAATTGTATTTTGGCCTTAATAACATGCATTTTTAATTATGTTTGATTTACCAATTTTTTTCTAAAGGCGTAAGCCCTGTTTCTATTAAAGGATAAAATATGCCAAAAATTATTGATGTTGGAGTTGAGCAAGATCATATTGAATCCTTGACTAAGGCGAGCGGAATTACGGCTATTTCAGAGCTAATATGGAATTCTCTCGATGCAGACGCCACTAAGGTAAAAATAGAATACATTAAAAATAAACTAGGAGGCTTTGAAGAACTGGTAGTTGAGGACAATGGATTGGGAATTGAATATTCAAAAGCGCAGGATGTCTTTGGTCGATTAGGAGGTTCAGAAAAGAAGATTCAAACGAGTAGCCCAAATGGACGCCAGTATCATGGTAAAGAAGGAAAAGGCAGATACAAATCACTGGCATTAGGTGATTTAGTAAAATTCACAAGCGTTTATAAAAATGGTGAGTCTCTAAAAGAGTTTACTGTAACATTTGACAGAAATAATTTATCACACTCGAACTTCAGCGATTTGAAAACGCTTCCGAAAGGTAGTGTGGAAACAGGTTTCAAAGTTGAAATAAAAAACATTAACCAAGAAAACGTAATTCAAGCAGTAGATCCGAAGTTCAGGAGAGAAATAGAACAGAAATTCACATCATATTGGATAAACTATAATGATTTTGAAATTTATTTCAACGGTAATAAATTAGAATTTGAGTCTTTAATCAAAAACACAGAGGAAAAAGAATTCTTCGTTCAAAATGGTGAATTATCATACAGATTCTCCATAAAAGTAATCGAATGGAGCTTTGACATAAGGAAGAGAACTTATTTATGCAATACCAAAGGTATTCCATTTAAAGAATTGAACCTTGGTATTCGTTCGACTATTCCTATTTCGATTTTCATTCAGTCAGTTTATATTGAAAAATTACATAGAGAAAACCTCATAGATTTAGAAAACTTTGATGACATACTCCAAGGAGCTTATGTAGAAGCAAAGAAATTCGCTAGAGAATATGTCAGAAATAGACTTCATTTATATTCCGGAGAATTTATTAAGGAACTGAAAACGAAGGGGCTTTATCCATATAAGGAGAATGCAGATTCTATAATTGAAGAAAGTAAAAGACAGGTTTTTGATATAGTTGCGCTTCAGGTAAATGAATATCTACCCGAATTTGAAAGTCAAAATGATAAGAGCAAAAAATTTACCCTTTCTCTAATTAAGGAAGCTTTGGAAAAAGATTCTCATTCATTACAAAAGATTTTGACTGAGGTTATTGAATTACCAGATGAAAAAAGAGAAGAATTAGTCGAAATTCTAGAAGAAACATCTTTGTCAAGTGTAATTGATACAATGACAGAAATTAAAAATAGATTGAGATTTATCAATGGTCTTGAGGAACTAATTTATAATAAAGACCTAAACAAGAATATTTTAGAGCGAAAGCATCTTCATAAAATTTTGGTGAACGAAACATGGCTATTCGGCGATGAATATACATATGGCGTTGATGACGTTACGCTTAAGAATGTTTTAAAAGCATACTTGAAAAGTTTAGGTAGATCTGATTTTGAAGAGACTATAAGTAATGACTCGAATAATGATCTGCAAATCATACCTGACGTATGCTTATGGAGGCAATTCCCACAAGGTTCGCCTGGTCATAAAACAAATTTGATTATTGAATTGAAAAAGCCAACAAAAGATGCTGGTGTTGAAGAACTGATGCAGATAAAGCTTTATGCCGCTAGAATATCCAACGATAAGAGATTTCCTAAAGAAAAAACCAAATGGAAATTTCTTTTGATTACTAAAGACATTAAGCCAGACATTGAACCTGAATTAGAACAAACTGGGAGGAAATATGGTCATGTTGTTTCAACGGATTTATATGACGTATTCGTTTTAACATGGGGACATATCTTGACCGAGGCAAAAACAAGATATGAATATGTAAAAGATAAATTGAATTTGAACTTAATGGATAACCAACATAATTTGGATTATCTCAAATCAAGATACAATGAATATTTACCGAATGAATTGAATTGAAGAAAAGTTAGGATAAAAGTTATTTAATGCGAATTCAAAAATGATTACACAGAAAATCAGACTGTATAAAAATAAAATACTCACAACCCAACCTCAATCCTATTTTTATGTGAACGCTTCTAGCTAATAGCTGTAAGTCAGCGATATTGCTGTAAAATCAAATATCATGTCTTGGATTTACAGCGCAGATGATCCACTATGGCAAACCATAGTGTTAACCTTCATCCTTTTTCTTACCATCGTATTGCTTACCAGGATTATCGGCTTGCGGTCTTTTGCGAAGTTTACGGCCTACGATTTTGCATTTACCATCGCGATAGGTAGCATCGTCGCTGGCGTGCTCACTTCAAGTACAACATTTGTGCATGGTGCGGTAGCGGTGGCCAGCTTGCTGGGTTTGACCTTTATATTCTCGCAGTTGCAGCGCAAATATCCATGGCTTGAATCGGTTATTTCAAACAAGCCATTGATGCTTATGGACGGCAATCAAATACTTGACGATAATCTAGCGCATGCACGTATCGAGCGTTCTCAACTTATGGCAAAACTGCGTGAGGCAAACGTGCTCAACTTTGACCAGGTGCGTGCAGTGGTTCTTGAATCTACTGGCGACATTTCGGTTTTACACACTTCTGATAAAGCAGATGAGGTCAAACTTGCTAACGAGATCTTGGATGGCGTCCGCAAGACTGTATAGCAGTGACTCTATGGTGTTTTGTCGATGTTCGATAAACGTAATTATGATTCTTGAGATTCCGCTTTCGCGAAAGCGTAACCAGCCCAAAACGCAAACGTTATAGAAAAGCACGGATTTGCTATCTAGAAACAGTACAAATAAGATGCTAGGTCTAGCGATAACGTACGACCTAATTGAAAATACAGTAGCTGACAACTATCTTTGCAGCAATTTAAAAATCGATACATGAGCGCATTAGTGAAATCTTCTCTTGCACGCAAATGGGTAATGGCCCTTTCTGGTTTGTTTCTTGTGGTCTTCTTGACGCAGCACTTTACCATCAACATTACTTCTGTAATTGCACCAGACACTTTTAATGAGTGGTCGCATTTCATGGGTTACAATCCGCTGGTACAATTTGTACTGCAACCTATCCTTATAGGTGGACTTATCGTTCACTTTGTAATGGGTATCGTGCTGGAATATCAAAATAACAAGGCACGCCCGATTAAATACAAGAACTTTAACGGTAACGCAAATAGTGCATGGGTTTCTAGAAATATGATTATCACAGGTCTTGTGGTACTGGCTTTTTTAGGGTTGCACATGTATGATTTCTGGGCACATGAGATGACTTACAAGTATGTCGCTTTTCTAGAAGAGGACAGCACGAGATATTACGGTGAGACCGTGGCAAAATTCCAACCGTTCTGGCGTGTGGTGATTTATGTGATCTCGTTCATCTTGCTTGCGATGCACTTATGGCATGGGTTTAACAGCTCTTTCCAGTCCATGGGTGTAAAGAGTGTCAAAAAAGGCGACACATTAAGAAAGGTAACTTATGCATGGGCCGTATTGATCCCAGCTGGTTTTATCTTCATCGCCATCTATCATCATCTTAATCCTGTAACAGCATAATTATGGCAGTTTTAGAATCTAAAGTACCCGTAGGACCCATTGCTGAAAAATGGACTACGCATAAGAATACAATCAATCTGGTAAACCCAGCCAACAAACGTAACATTGATGTTATCGTTGTAGGTACCGGTCTTGCTGGTAGTAGTGCCGCAGCAACTTTAGGTGAGCTGGGCTATAACGTCAAGACTTTTTGTTATAATGATTCACCACGTCGTGCTCACTCGATTGCTGCACAAGGTGGTATTAACGCTGCCAAAAACTATCAAGGTGATGGTGATTCTAACTACCGCTTGTTTTATGACACGGTAAAAGGTGGTGACTATAGATCTCGCGAGGCAAACGTTTACCGTCTTGCAGAGGTTTCTTCAAATATCATTGATCAATGTGTGGCGCAAGGTGTTCCTTTTGCCCGTGAATATGGTGGATTGCTTGACAACCGCTCTTTTGGTGGTGTATTGGTTTCTAGAACATTTTATGCCGCTGGACAAACAGGGCAACAATTATTACTAGGTGCCTACAGCGCGCTTAACAGACAAATAAACCGCGGTAAAGTGGTACCATTTAACCGTCATGAGATGTTAGATCTTGTGGTTGTAGATGGTAAGGCTCGTGGCATCATCGCTCGTAACTTGGTTACTGGCGAGATTGAAAGACATGGAGCACATGCCGTGGTCATCGCATCTGGTGGTTATGGTAATGTTTTCTTCCTATCGACTAATGCGATGGGAAGTAACGTGATGGCTGCCTGGAGAACACACAGACGTGGCGCTTATTTTGCCAATCCATGTTTTACACAAATACACCCAACCTGTATTCCAGTAAGTGGTGAGCACCAGTCAAAACTGACCTTGATGTCAGAATCCTTGCGTAATGATGGACGTATCTGGGTTCCTAAAAAGAAAGAAGATGCTGAAGCCGTACGCGCAGGAAAACTGAAAGGTGTCAACATTCCAGAAGAAGATAGAGATTACTACCTAGAGCGCAGGTATCCTGCCTTTGGTAATCTAGTACCTCGTGATGTAGCCTCAAGAGCTGCCAAGGAGCGTTGTGATGAAGGTTATGGTGTGAACAAAACAGGTCAGGCCGTTTATCTTGACTTTAGCGCTGCATTCTTGAGATATGGTAAGGTTGAGGCCTTGACAAGCGGTAATAAAGACGCTAGCGAGGAAGAAATGATCAAGCTGGGTAAAGAGGTAATCCGCAAGAAGTATGGTAACCTGTTTGACATGTACCAGAACATTGCAGACGATAATCCGTATGAAGTACCTATGAAGATTTTCCCAGCGGTACACTATACCATGGGTGGTCTTTGGGTAGATTACAACTTACAAACTACTGTTCCTGGTTGTTTTGCAGCTGGTGAGGCAAACTTCTCTGACCACGGTGCCAACCGTCTAGGTGCGAGCGCCTTGATGCAAGGTCTAGCCGATGGTTATTTTGTATTGCCATACACAATAGGTGATTATCTAGCTGACGAGATTAGAACTGGTGAGATTTCAACGGACACCCGAGAATTTGAAGAGGCTGAAAAGTCTACTAGAGAGCGCATCGAGAAATTGATGAGTGGTTCTGGAACGCACAGTGTGGATTACTACCACAAGAAGCTGGGTCTCATCATGTGGAACAAATGTGGTATGTCCCGTAATGCAGAAGATCTGCAAAAAGCGATGGATGAAATCGCAGAATTAAGAGCAGATTTTTGGAAAAATGTACGTGTGCCAGGTAGCGCAGATACTAAAAACCAAGAGCTTGAGAAAGCAGGTCGTGTAGCAGACTTCCTAGAATTAGGTGAGTTGTTTGCTAAGGATGCCTTAACAAGAAATGAGAGTTGTGGTGGTCACTTCCGTGAGGAATACCAAACACCAGAAGGTGAGGCCTTGAGAGATGACGAGAACTTTGCTTTTGTAAGTGCGTGGGAATACAACGAGAATCCGCGTGATGCTCGCCTGCACAAAGAGCAGTTGGAGTTTGAGAATATTGAGGTGAAGACACGTTCGTATAAATAAGAATTTAATTATTACGCTTTCGCGAAAGCGCAATAGACCAAATACAACAAAGTATGAAACTTACTTTAAAAGTGTGGAGACAAGAAGGCCCAGATACTAAGGGTAAAATGGTTACCTATCCGCTAGACGGCGTTGATGGTGATATGTCTTTTCTTGAAATGATGGATATCCTGAACGAAAATTTGATCAACAAGGGCGAAGTGCCTGTGGAGTTTGATCACGATTGTCGTGAAGGTATTTGTGGTAGCTGTAACATGATGATCAATGGTGAGCCACATGGTCCCGCCAAAATGATCACGACCTGCCAGCTGCACATGCGTAAATTTAACGACGGTGACACAATCACTATTGAGCCGTGGAGAGCAAAAGCATTTCCAGTAATCAAGGATTTAATTGTTGACCGTAGTGCTTTTGATCGTATCCAACAGGCTGGTGGTTATATCTCGGTAAACACTTCAGGAAACACTCAAGATGCAAATAGTATTCCAATTGAGAAAGAGAAGGCAGACGAGGCATTTTACGCAGCTACCTGTATAGGTTGTGGCGCGTGTGTTGCCGCTTGTAAGAACGCAAGTGCGATGCTATTTACCAGTGCAAAAATCTCACAGTATGCATTGTTACCACAAGGAGAAATTGAGGCAACAGATCGTGTACAAGCGATGGTGCGCCAGATGGATGAAGAAGGATTTGGTAACTGTACCAACACAGGAGCTTGTATGGTAGAATGTCCTAAAGGCATCAAGTTAGAAAATATCGCAAGAATGAACCGTGAGTATTTAAAAGCAGAGACGATTGCTTAACACATAGTTCTCAAGTAATATCTAAAATCCCGATCTGTTGATCGGGATTTTTTTGTTATTGATTATCGCTGCTCAATACATCATAACGGCTTGACTATATTTAAACACACTAATAGATCAAATGCAAAGAGCTTATTATTCAAAATCACTTACCAAATTTATATTAGAAAGCGAATCCTCCATTTTGGGTGAGTTATCCTCAAAACATGCCAACAGGCAATTGGACGAGCTGCAAATCAATGCATGGAAATCCCAAATTAAAATACTAAGAGAGAAGGTTAATGGTCAAAAGGGAAAAATCTATTTTGAGTTTGCCATACCACGCATGGGTAAACGCGTTGATAATATCATAATCATTCACGATACTATTTTCATAGTAGAGTTTAAAGTGAATGATAGAATCTATTCTAAGAATGCTATCGAGCAAGCGATAGATTACACGATAGACCTTAAGAATTTTCATGAAGGCAGTCATAAAGCTAAACTTATACCTGTTGTTGTATCCACTAAAGCGAAAAATTGGCCTGAGAACACTGATGCTGTTAAACACTTTCACACAGCCGCAAAAGCTAATCAAAGTAATCTCAAACAAGTACTAGATCAATACATTGAAGTAAGCAATGAACCGATCAACATTGAGAATTGGGAAAACTCTCTTTACAAACCAACTCCAACTATAGTTCAAGCAGCACAAGCTCTATACAAAGGCCACAACGTTGAAGAAATTACAAGGTCCGACTCGGGAGCGATCAATTTATCAAAAACGGCTGATTGCATTAACGACATCATCCATAATTCAAAAAACAATAAACTAAAATCTATTTGTTTTGTAACTGGCGTCCCAGGAGCTGGAAAAACTCTTGCTGGACTTAATGTGGCTGTTGACAGAATGAATACGGACAAAGATGAACATGCTGTTTTCCTTTCTGGTAACGGTCCTCTTGTAGAGGTATTAAGAGAAGCACTTACAAGAGACGAAGTTGCGACTGAAAAATTGAGAGGAAACAAATTGACTAAAAAGAAGGCAGCGATTAAAGCCAATTCTTTTATTCAAAACATTCATCATTTTAGAGATGATAACCTGCTTTCAAATAAAGCTCCGGTAGAAAGGGTTGTAGTTTTTGATGAGGCACAACGTGCCTGGACAAAGCATCAAACCAGCTCATTTATGCGACGCAAAAAGGGAAAAGACGATTTTGACATGTCTGAACCAGAATTTTTAATAAGTGTAATGGATCGACATACAGATTGGTGTACAATTGTTTGCCTTATAGGTGGTGGTCAAGAAATCAATACAGGCGAAGCAGGTCTTGAAGAATGGATTAAATCATTAGCACGGAGCTTTCCGGATTGGCAAATTCACTTTTCTACACCGATACTTACGCAATCTAATTATCTTAAATCTGAAGCGTCAAAGAGCTTTCTAGTGAAAAATGGTCATCAAACACGAGACTTGCATTTGTCTGTCTCGATTAGATCATTTCGTTCAGAGAAATTATCAAGGTTTATTCATGAGATGCTGGAACTCAATTTGAGTCACGCTCAAAATTTGTTCAAGGAAATTAAAAATGACTATCCGATAGTAATCACAAGAGATCTTGAAAAAGCGAAGAAATGGATGAAATCAAAAGCCTTGGGAACAGAGCGAATTGGATTAGTTGCCTCTTCTGGAGCTCGTAGATTGCGACCCAAAGGAATAGATGTGAAAAACGAAATCTCTGCCTCAAATTGGTTTTTAAATGACAGCACTGATATCAGATCATCATATTTTTTAGAAGATGTTGCTACCGAGTTCGATATTCAAGGGCTTGAAATTGATTGGTGTTGCGTCGCATGGGGCGCTAACTTTTATCTTAAAGATTCAGAATGACAATATCAGAACCTCAAGGGAACTAAATGGCAAAACATCAATAAAACAGAACTTCAAGAATATTTAAAAAACACCTATCGAGTCCTTTTAACTAGAGCAAGACAAGGAATGATCATTTACATTCCAGAAGGTGATGTTTCTGACATTACAAGGGCGGACGAATTTTATGATGAAACTTTTGATTACTTCAAGTCAGTAGGAGTTTTTGAAATATAATTTGTATGTACATGTTAAACGAGCTGCCACATCTGGCAGCTCATTGTTTAATTACTTTCAAGGCAGAAAAAATTGCTGATAAGCAAAATACTTTTTTAATCCCTCAAATACTCCTGAACATCTACCACATCATACACTGGACTGTACCTCATGAATTCCTGAAAGAAAGCAATGTGTGTGGCTCCTTGTAAGATCAAGACACGATCGTCTGGCTGGATATCTAGGCGGTTGATATTGGCAAACATGCGCAAGTTGCGCTTATAAAAGTCTGCTGCTACGTCCGCACCTTCAAAATTGCCGTCTGTATTGACATAAGTGAGCAAGTCTGAATTGGCGTGCTTTAAAAAACTGATGTATTCTGGTGAGTTGGTAAAGCGGTACAACTGTTTAGTGGTTGCCGTTTGTTCTAATGCAGCAGCTTTTTGAAGCAATGGCATCAATTGAGCATAATATTTATTGACGGCCTGAGTGTTGAGTGAGTCTGCCATTTGACCTATGCGGCCGTAATCATATCCCATTTTGTGATCAATCGCGTGCAACGTAGCGCCACTGGATCTGGCTATTTGAAATGCTAGCAAGCCTACCTCACCGCCATAGGTGCTCAGCTCAGTTGGATTGGCGATATAGTTGGCATATAGCGAGTCCATGTATGCTTGCCGCTCAGGTCGCACCTCAACAATTATCTTGGTAGGTTTAAATTCTTGAGCAAGTTGCAAGGCCAGTTCAGTAATCTCTGCGCGGCGTTCTGGTTTGCTCGCATCATATCTGGATTTATTGGCATCGCTGGTGGCGCCCATATGCCATGTTCCTAAAAGCAATGTTTTGGCGCCATTGAATTTAAAGGCAGCTTTAGTTTCCTGAATAAATTCGGCTTCTGTTGCGGTTTGTGCTATGCTCAAGTGGCTGGTTAAAATAGCTAGGATAAATAGTCTTAGAGTTTTCATATCGTTGTTTGTTTCAACAAACCTAGCAGGACTTCAAGCCTCTAAACCAACAAACTCGATGACTCAGGAATATGTATCGATGAATCATATGCCATCTATTTTCATAGACAAAACCACCCGTTTGATAGAGACACGCTGTGACGGTCTTGAGATAATGGTTAAGTTCACTACATGAAACTGAGACTACTGCGTTTTATAGGCGCCTTCTACCTCTTCTTTATCTTTTCAGAGACCTTGAGAGACATCATGAGGTATCCTGAGCGATGGCAAAATCAAAATTTTGATACCGCAAGATGGTTCCTAGGTCATTTACAGAGCTCGCTTTTGTTTTTGGCTTACGCGCTATTCAGTTACCTATTCCTATACTATTACTATAAAAAAATATCCAAAACTGTTGTGTTTGTAGCGTTGACAGTCATAGCATTTGGAACCATAGGTTTGCGTTATGTGACTGAAGAAGTCATTATCAAAGCAATCACTGGCTACGGCAATTACTATGAAGGCACCACGGTCGCTTATTACATCGTCGACAACCTTTATTATGCGATGCTTTACACCGCATTTGGCGTGTGCTGGTTCTTTGTGCACTATGCTGTGGTGCGCGATAGACAACAACAGGAGTTACTACTAGAAAACAAGAAGTCAGAACTCGCTTTCCTGCGATCACAGGTCAATCCGCACTTCTTGTTCAACATGCTCAACAACATTTATGCACTTATAAACATGAAGTCTGACAAGGCTCTGGTTGCTACAGAAAAACTCAGTCAGCTGCTGCGATACAGTCTTTATGAGACTGATAAATTAGTGACCATAGAAAATGAACTCGATGCTGTAAGAAGTTATATAGATTTAGAGCGATTACGCTTTCGCGAAAGCGTACAAACCACTATCACCGCTGCAACAAACGTACAGCACATACAAGTGACGCCATTTCTGCTCATGCCGTTGGTGGAAAATGCGTTTAAACATGGTGTGGTCACAGATGCCACACAGCCTATCATGATAAAGGTGCAAACTGATCAAGATAGACTTGAAATTGAAGTGCTTAATGCGGTTGCAACTCGTGAAAAAGATGAGGTAGGCGGCATAGGTGTAGAAAACTTGAAAAAACGACTGGCGCTTACCTATGGTGATGATGCAGGAATGAGTACCGAAGTGATTGACGGCCAATTCATCGCTAGAATTTTTATTAAATTGAAGCCATGATCAAGTGTTTACTTATAGATGATGAGCCGCTAGCGCTGCAATTGCTCGAGTCACATGTGTCACAAACTGAAGGTGTTGAGGTGCTCAAAACCTTTACCAATCCCATTGAAGCTCTTCAAGAAGTAGAAACTCTCAAACCTGATTTGATCTTTTCTGATATCCAAATGCCTGAATTGAATGGCGTTCAATTTTCCAAAATCATAGGAAACAAATACCCGATCATTTTTACCACAGCCTATGAGCAGTATGCGGTAGAAGGTTTTGAACTGGATGTTATCGATTATTTACTTAAACCTATCGCCTTACAACGCTTTCAAAAAGCCGTTGACAAATTCAAAAATCGTTCAAAATCTGCCGCAGCAGATGCACCTGCAGCAGATTATATTTTTGTAAAGAGTGAATACAAAACTCTCAAAATCAATCTGTCAGACATCCATTACATCAAAGGCATGGCAGACTATGTGACGATTGTTACAGCAGATAAAAAAGTACACACATTAGAAAATCTGAAACACTATCAGGCCACTTTACCAGCCAGCAGCTTCATGCGCGTCCATAAAAGCTACATCATAGCCATGGACAAGATTGAATTCATCGAGCGCAACCGCGCTGTGATCTTAGGCGACTACATTCCCGTAAGCGACACCTATAAAAAAGACTTTTTTGATCGTGTGAATAATTAGTTGTTATCTTACTAGATGAAATAAAACCCATCTTATGTTTAGAAAATTGATGTTAGTTGCGATGATATTCGCCTATGCTTTAGGGCACGCGCAAACAACAGCAACTTCAAAATTATCAGATTCTTACTTATCTAATTTAGAGGTTTTTGACCCAAGGTATCCTGGAGATGTTGAAGTAACCTATTTGGTTGAAAAAGCTGCATTTTATGATGAGAACCTTCAATTAATACCAGCACAGTTGGTTCAGGATTACCGTTTAAATGCTGATTATTCAATTGACAAAATGTACATCGATGATCAAAAATTTGTCAAGGTTGTAGTATATAGAAAAAGTACATCATCAGAAAAGATTGCCAAACAGAAAACACTAAATCAACTAGAAGCTAAAGATCCAAATGATTTTAGAGGTACTTACCCTAAACCATTTCAAATAACCGACATGAATGGAAAGGTATATACACCAGAGTCTCTACGTGGTAAAGTGGTGGTGATTAATTATTGGTTTATTGGATGTGCACCATGCGAGAAAGAAATGCCTATGCTCAACCAGTTGGTTGAAAAGTATGAAGACAAGGATGTCATTTTCCTAGCGTTGACGCCAGATAAAAAGGAACAGGTTGCAAAATTTCTCAAAAAGAAAGATTTTGATTTTAACATCATTCCAGATGCATCTCAGATGATCACTGATTATAACGTGACAGGATTTCCGACACATATGTTGATAGACAAAAAGTTGGTTATTCAATACTTAGGTCTTTTACCAGAAAAACTTGTATATGATAAATTAGACGAGGCTATCGGTATGCTTTTAGCCAACTAACTTATCGTTCAAATCACTCTAATTGATCTTGGTTTCAACCGTGCTGTTCAAAAACTACTTAAGGCGTGAATTGCTTACTTTTAAGCAATGATCCCATCAAAATTACCCAATCTACCTACTTCCATTTTTGCAGAGATGAGTGAGCTGGCGGCGCAACATGGTGCGCTTAATCTGTCTCAAGGCTTCCCAAGTTTTCATGCCGCACAAGAATTGAAAGATCTTGCAGCACAGGCCATACAGAATAATCATAACCAGTATGCGCCCATGATGGGTATTCAAGAGTTGCGCATCGCTATTGCACAAATGATGCAATCGCAGCATAGTGTCGCTTACGATCCCATGAGCGAAATATGCATCACGGCAGGTGCCACTCAAGCAATTTTTACCGCTATTCAGGCAACGATTTTCGCTGGTGATGAGGTGATCATCTTCTCGCCTGCCTACGATTGTTATGAGCCTGCCATCAAAATTGCTGGTGGCGTGGTGGTTCCGGTTCCTATGCAATTACCAGATTTTACGATCGATTGGGATCTAGTAAAGTCAAAGGTGACTGCCAAAACCAAAATGATCATCATCAACTCGCCACACAATCCTAGCGGTGCGCTTCTGCAGGATGCAGACTTAAAACAACTGCAACAAATTGCTGTTGAAAATGATCTGTTGATTCTCAGTGATGAGGTCTATGAATTCATGGTGTTTAATGATCATGAGCACCTCAGCGCATGCCGCTATCCTGAGCTGAAAGAGCGATGTTTTATCACAGGTAGTTTTGGGAAGACCTTTCATGTCACAGGCTGGAAGCTGGGTTACATCCTAGCGCCACCTCGGTTGATGAAAGAGTTTTTAAAGATTCATCAACAGGTAATTTTTTGCATCAATAGACCTATCCAGCATGCGGTCGCCAACTATTTGCAAAATCCAAGCACCTATCAAGATCTAGGCAAATTTTATCAGCGTAAACGAGATTTATTTCTCAATTTGATCAAAGACAGTAGGTTCAAGTTTAAACCATCTGCCAGCACTTATTTTCAACTGCTTGATTATTCTAGCATCACAGATGAGCATGATTACGCTTTCGCGAAAGCGCTAACCATCAACCACAAGATTGCAGCTATACCCATCAGCGTATTTATGGAAGGTCGTGATCCCAAAATGCTACGCTTTTGTTTTGCCAAAGAAGATGAGGAATTGGTTGCTGCTGCTAAGATTTTAAATCAGATATAACATGCCCGAAACCCTAAAAGTAACCCTAATCCAAACCGAACTCATCTGGGAAAATCCAGCAGAGAACCTCAAACACTTTGATGCTCAACTCAAAGAGCTGTATGGTAAAACAGATCTCGTGATTTTGCCTGAGATGTTTACCACAGGTTTCTCCATGAATCCGCAAGGCAATGCTAGTGGTGAGGAAATTTATGACTGGCTGTATAAACACGCGCGCCTAGGCAACCTTGCCATTTATGGTAGTGTGATGTTTGATAAAAGCGGTAGTTATTGCAATCGTGGTATTTTCATGAAACCCGATGGTCAAAAAATGATTTATGATAAGCGTCACACGTTCACGCTAGCAGGAGAGCACAAGGTTTACGATCGTGGTAACGATCAGATAGAGGTGTTTTACAAGGACTGGCAGTTCAAACTACAGATTTGCTATGATTTGCGATTCCCAGTTTTTGCACGCAACACTACCGAGTATGATGCGGTCATTTATGTGGCCAATTGGCCTGTGCCACGTATCAACGCTTGGGACGCCTTGCTAAAGGCACGCGCCATTGAAAACATGTGTTACAGTATAGGTGTCAACCGTGTAGGGACTGACGGTACTGGCATGGATTATTGCGGTCATTCACAGGTTTATGATGTTTTGGGCAATGAGTTGCTACCACATCCATGGACTAATAACGGAATTCAAACTATTGAGCTACACAAAGACCATATCCGGCAGTACCGTGATAAACTACGCTTTCTAGAAGACCGTGATTTATTTATTCTAAAACAATAGTTTCTACCACATCAAAGTTTGCCAGTAACGTGATTAAAGCAGGAATATAAACTACCTCTTCTGGCTGACGATTTTCAAGAAAGTTTCCTGGGTCGTAGCGGCCATTGGCATTGCTGTCATAAATACTACGTATGTAGTAGTTTCCAGGTGTGATGTAATTGAAGTCGTAATCACCATTCTCGGTAATAGTTTTCTCGGCTACTACGCTCAAGTCCTCTTTAACGATTTGCAAAATGACAGGCCATTTTGTACCACCAGTTACAGTGGTAAGAAAAGCACCGTATTCACGTGCTGTTTTAGTAGCATAGACATAAGTAGTAGTATCGATGCTAGTACCGTACATATCGACTATAGAACCAGGTCGCATCTGCAAATTATAGCGATTGGATTCTGTCTTTTCAAAGTCAATACTCAAGATATTTTTAAGTGAATCCAGTTTTGTTGTAAACGGTATAACGAGACTATCCTTATCGATTAAGGTCATGGATGCCGCGTCAATGACACTTATTGGTGTGTTGGTCTTTAATTGTATCGGGCTATTGAGCGTTAGCTGACCTTCTTTTGACAATATCAAACTGTCTACCTCACGATCTTCACGCAATCGTACTACCACAGTATCTTTATAGGATTTATAGCTCGCTTCTAATAACACGCTATCACGTTCTACAATCGCAGGCCTGTACCAAAAGTTGAGCGTGTCGATATCTTGCTGTCTCACGATCCTAGATTGCTCGAGCAAACCTTCAGGCAATACCTTTAATTGCATGCTATCCAGATTTCCCGCATAACCTACTTGAAATCTATTAGCTGCCTCGTGAGACGCTCTCAATACTTTAGGATCCAATACAGGTTTGAATAACTCTACTTCAAAAACCTCATCAGTTGGTACCGATATTACATCACTAATAAAACCGATTTTATCTCTATCAGGATTGAATATAAGATCGCTTGCAGGTTCTTTTAAAGCTATCATTTTATATTGTCCAGCCCGCAGGTTTTCCATGGTAAAAGTCGTGAGACTATCCAGTGTATTGACCACATATCTAGGCTGCTGCTTGTAAACAATACTATCAGTATAAGAACTATCTACCTCATAAAGCATCACGTTGACAAACTCATCAGTCTTGTAATTCAAGGCATCAGTAACACTACCGCTTATCTTCAAGGAATCAATGTAACTACCTGTACTAAATACGTATTTGTAGAAAGGGTACACATTACCTTCCGTATTATCAACTATGCTTTGCCCAAAGCTAAATACATAGGTCGTGTTATCTAGTAACGTGTCCAGTATCTCAATGGTCAACTTGCGCGATGCAGCACCCAATGGCTTGATGAGTGGTCTATTCTTGAGCGGTGGCGATACCACTAGCTGGCGTTCTAGATTCTCTAGTTTAATGTATTCATCAAACGTGATCTCAATGATCTGGTTTTCAAAATTGGTTGTGTAGTTATCTGGCGTGGCGCGCAGTATTTCTGGTGGCGTCTCGTCAACAGGTCCACCAGTAGGATTACCACGTTTGGCACATTGTACGATAAGCAGCGCGATGAACGCTACCAGGATAATTTGAATACTATGTTTGATCATCACTTTCACAACGCGCGCAAGTTACTCGATATTTTATACTGAGATTGCCATGGTCGCTATGGAAATTCTTACGTTGGAAATTTTGGCCAGTTCGCGGCAGCACAAACTCAAAGTTGTGCCAGTCGTGATCACATCATCTACCAGCAATACGTGGCTGCCTTCAGGCAAATGTTCTTGCAGTACATAAGGCGATTGCGTCTCGTCGCTTCGCATGGTTTGACTCAGCTGGGCCTGTTTCTTGGTATGGTGCTTTTTTAGGAGCACGCTTTCGCGAAAGCTAACATCCAAGCCATCACTTAAACATTTACCAAATTTTGTCACCTGATTATAACCTCTTAAACGCTTCCTTTTGGGATGAACAGGCACAGGCACCACTACATCAACATCATTTAGAATTCCATCCTCAATTAGCAATTGCGTCAACCATTGCCCCATGAACGTGCCCACTTCTTCTCTACCCTGATATTTGAGCGCATGGATCATATGTTGAATGGCGCCTATTTTTTCATAATAAAAAAGGCTCACACTTTGTTCAACAGGAGTTCTACCTATGAACAACCGCTGCATTTTATCGTCGCTTTTTAGATCGTGATAAGCCAGCGGTAATTGGCTGCGACACCTGATGCATAGTAGTTCTTCACCAGCCATAAGCGAGTTATGGCAATTGAGGCACACCTGCGGATAAAAGAGATTAACAAAGTCCTGTAGCAGGGCTCGCATAAAAATTTGTTAGTTTAGTGATCCTAAAGATATTAAACCATCATGAACCAAAGCAACGACCGCAGTTTTCTCAAGATCATTCTTGCCGTACTAGCACTGCTACTATTGGGACTAGGTTACTGGTCTTACATCACCTTTCAAGAAAACCAAAAGATCAAGGATAATCTCGTCCAGGAAAAAGAAAATATTGAACAGGAACTCAAGAACATCTCTCAAGAATACAGCATTGAAATTGAGAAAGGTAACATGTTGAGCGACAATCTCATCGATGCTCGCGAGCGCATCACTAGACTGCGCGATAGCGTGATCAATCTAGAAGGTAATGTTGCCGTGTTGAGCAGGCTGCGCAAGGAACTAGCAAACATACGTGCAGAGCGTTCCCAGCTGGTTCAAAAGATAACCGAGCTTGAAGAAAGCAACAAATACCTCGTACGGGTTAATGACAGTACCATCGCAGCGCTCAATCAAGAAATCATAAAAGCAGAGCTACAAGAGGAAACCGTGGTAAAACTCAACGAAAACGTTGAGAAGGCAGCCACACTTATCCCAACTAATTTTGAACCTGAAGGTGTGATCATACGACGCTCAGGACGCCAGATTGTCAACGATCGCGCCAGCCGTGTGGACGATATCAACGTATGCTTCACACTACCAGAAAATTCACTCGCGACACAAGGCGTCAACAGGTTTTATCTACAGGTGATCAATCCAGCAAACAATGTCATGGGCCTAGGTAAAACCATCGAGTTTGAGAGCGGCAGCCTTACCTACAGCAAGGTCGTAGAATTTAATTATACGGGCAAGGAGCTGGATATCTGTGAACTGCTGGGTGCTGATGTTGAAAACATTGAGAAAGGCACCTATCGTGTCAACCTCTTCAATGGCGCCATACGCGTTGGTAATAAAACGATTGATTTTAAATAGTGAGAAGATTTTTTGCTATTCCGCTTTCGCGAAAGCTGATTAATTCACCAACAACGCTTAACCTGTGAGGTAATCGATGGCAGCATGGCTAGTTATGCGAGCCTTTTTTTACCTTTGCCAGCTATGGCAAACAACAATCAAGATCAGTTTAAGAAAGTGCTCTCACATGCTAAGGAATACGGCTATGTATTCCAATCCAGCGAGATTTATGACGGCTTGCAAGCGGTTTATGACTATGGTCAAAACGGTGTAGAGCTCAAGAAAAACATACGTGAGTACTGGTGGCAGGCGATGACGCAGCTCAATCAGGATATTGTAGGTATAGATACCGCCATTTTTATGCATCCTACTACCTGGAAAGCCAGCGGCCACGTGGATGCCTTCAACGATCCATTGATTGACAATAAAGACAGTAAAAAGCGCTACCGTGCAGATGTGCTGGTAGAAGACTATTCTGAAAAATACCTGCAAAAAGCGGAAAAGGAAATTGCCAAGGCTGCCAAAAGATTTGGCGATGACTTTGACCCGCAAATGTACCGCGAGACCAATCCGCGAGTTAAGGGGTATCTAGAGAAAGCCAAAGAACCTGTCGAGCGTCTCGCAAGATTGCTAGAAAAAGAGGATCTAGCAGGCGTTAAAGCCTTGATTGAAGAACTAGGCATCGCAGATCCTGATACTGGTTCTAAAAACTGGACTGATGTACGTCAGTTTAACTTGATGTTTGGCACAAAGCTAGGCGCCAGTGCAGACACGGCAACAGATTTATATTTAAGACCAGAAACCGCTCAAGGAATTTTTGTCAACTTCTCTAATGTGCAGAAGTCTGGAAGGATGAAAATTCCTTTTGGCATCGCGCAAACAGGTAAGGCGTTTAGGAACGAGATCGTGGCGCGTCAATTTATATTCCGCCAGCGTGAGTTTGAGCAAATGGAGATGCAATATTTTGTAAAGCCAGGAACTGAACTCGAGTGGTTTGACGTATGGAAACAAAAGCGCATGGCATGGCACAAGTCCCTAGGTATGAACGAAGATAATTATCGTTTTCACGATCATGAAAAACTTGCCCATTATGCCAATGCGGCAACAGATATTGAGTTTGATTTTCCTTTTGGTTTTAAAGAATTAGAAGGTATCCACTCACGCACTGACTTTGATTTGAAAGCACATGAAGAGCACAGTGGTAAAAAGCTGCAATTCTTTGATCACGAAGATAACGAGCATTATGTTCCCTATGTAATTGAGACATCCATTGGATTGGATCGTATGTTCTTAGCTGTTTTCTCAAACGCTTTACAAGATGAGACTCTAGAAGATGGCAGCGAGCGCACGGTGCTTAAAATTCCTGCAGTTCTGGCACCAGTAAAAGCCGCTATTTTACCGCTGCTTAAAAAAGACGGCCTACCAGAAATCGCTGAAGAAATCATCAATGATCTCAAATGGTCCATGAAGGTACAGTATGACGAGAAAGATGCCATAGGTCGTCGCTACAGACGTCAAGATGCTAATGGTACGCCATTTTGTGTAACCATCGACCATGATACTAAGGATGACAATGCGGTGACTGTGCGCGATAGAGACACTATGACTCAAGAGCGTATTGCAATCAAGGACTTAAAAAACTATCTAGAGCAACGTGTCGCTATGAGCGAGTGGTTGAAGAGGATATAAATTCAATATCATTTTGAGAAAACTACTTGTCATCTTATTAGTCCTGACCGCCTACCTAGGACATAGCCAGGACGTTTATCATATTTTCAAATCTGACGGTTCTAAAGTTGAGGCAAAAAAATATGCTACTAACAATAAATGGATTACTGCTACCACCGCCGAGCGAGAAAAAATCAATATTCCTTATGATGAATTAGATCGTGTAGAATATAAAATAACGCACAGAAAGAAAACAAATAAGATAGTTGAGGAATTTGTACTTGTTAGTGATAATCGTGGTTATATGATGAAATTAATTCATGATGGTGCTTGTAAATCCTATACTCATATCGGTCCGTCAGCTGGACACACGGTCACGTACTTTTATGCTAAAATGAGAGGAGATCGTAAGGCGACCTGCATAGGCAGCAGGAATTTTGTGAATTTTATGAGCTATAAAAAAACCGCGAAGGAATTTTTTGAGGATTGTCCAAGTCTGCTTGAAAAGATTGATGAGAAATTCAAAAGAAAGAAAGTACACGATCTCGTTGCCTATTACAATTCAAATTGCAACTGATATACCTTTCACCTTATATGGCCTAACCCCTAAAAATAAGCCTTCAACTGCACGCTGCCTGTGTGGATTGTTCTTGCAGTTTCTGAGTTTCTACCGCTGTAGCTCAAGTTGAGATCTAGAAAGCTGCTTATCTTCTTTTGTACCAATAAATTCCAGGTGAGGTTGCTGCCTGGTTGCAGTCCTTCCAACATCTGGAAACCTACAGGCGAGAATGCCTGGCCATCAAAATCATTTTGTACATAACGCAGCTCGCCGTTGACAGCATACTTCTGTGATTGGTTAAACGCCCAGGAAACGCCTAGGTTTTGTTGGTAAAGCGTGGCCTCGTCATTAATTTGGTTATCCTTATTATGCAATTCATAAAATACATCGATGCGATTGCTCTCGCCAAACAAATAAGAAAGTTGAGGCCTCAATAAGTACTCATCGATCTTGAAGTTTCTATTAGCAAAATTCTCGCTGCGGCTGGCATTAAAACCAGTTTGCCCGTTGAAAGACAGCAACCAGCTTTCGGCCACCTTATGTAAAAAACTTAATTGATGACTTTCCAGCTCGCTTTCTAGACTGCCTATACTTTGTAGATTCTCGGTCGTAGTGCTTAAATAAGTGTAATTTGATGTGTACCGCTGCTTACCGCGATTGAAAAACAGGCTGTTTCTAAAGCTAAGATTAAGACCTAATTGATCATCTGTATCATCAAACGGATTGAGGTCAAACTTTTCACCGCGTCGCTCCACCATGCGGTCAATCAAGTAGCTGGTTTGATTATAAAATCTGGACAGTATTTTTTTCAAGCCATTTTCACCAGACCACGAGATAGGATTCAATGTGATGGTCTGGCTAAATTTATTCTGGTGAATAGGTAGAAAAATCTGATTAGGCAGCAAGATGCGCACATATCGGGCCTGATCCTGAAATTGTGCTACCTCAAACTCATTCAGATCCTGAATGCCATCGCCATTATAGTCAATCCAGGTAAACGTTCCTTGACCAGCATTGACTTCCAGATAGGTAAAATCCTGGCGCGGTATGGTACCGCTGTTAGTTTCATAAGTTGTGTTCCACAGAATTTTATTGGAAAACAGTTTACGGTTATAAATGAGCCTGCTGTTGAGCGAGACTTCATCATCAACGTCCTCATTGACATCGCTCAGCACACGATAATTAGCAAAAATCATCAAGTTAGACAGCTTATTCTTGATAGGTTGAGACTTTAAATAATATGTGTTTGAGGTGTTCACGCGCTGCAACTCATTATCTCGCAAACTATCATTCACACGATATCGATAGCCTATTTCCACAAATGTTGCCGTACTATCGCCGCGACCCACAAATCCTTCATACTGGGTAAATCGTTGCGACAGCGGCGTCAATTGATTGGAAACTTTATCCTCTTGCTGGTTGTTCTCATGATCAATTCTTGCTCCTATCCAGTAGTTAGAGATATTCTTGGTAACATCTGCATCGAGCCTATTAAAAGTACTTTCCTGTGTGGTGCTATTGGTATTGAGTACGCTTCCGCGAAAGCGTGACAACCATCCATCACCACGGTACCTACCAGCTGCATTGTGTCTCGTACCATTGTAACGATCCTGAAATTCCAGATGCTGAAACTGGTAGCTTGCCCTGATTGTGGTATCGCGTGTGTATTGAAGTCCCGTATTGGTAAATAATTGGTTGCCGAGTGTGTTATCTAGGTTCCAGTCGCGGTTGAATTCAATGTTGTAAACACGTTCCACATTGCGGAAATCACTACCAATGTAATCTGTATTTACCTGCAATTGTAGTGACTGTAAGGAATCCTGACCCAGTAATTGCTGCTCTACTCCTAGCTTGATCGCCACATCGCGATTGTCATCATCTTCCACATTAGAAAAACGGTTAAGGTCATTGCTACTGGCAGCAAACTCGCTCAATAACTGCGTGCTAGTAGTAGGTTTGTATTGTGCCTTGAAACCAGCAATCGTCAATATCTCTGGAGCAAAAAGTCGTACCACAGGCTCATAATTACCTTGCGGAATACCATTTATGGGCTCTACAAATTCATAGATATTTGAAATTGCCTGATCGTTGACCAGTCGATAGTTCCCTTGATTTGCACCAACTAATGAAAACCGCACATTGAAAAGCTGCTCACTAGCATCCTGCGAGAAAATAAATCGCGGTACGCCATTGATCACCTGCCTGCGGTATTGGATTCTATTTTCAGAAAAACCAGCTTCGACCGCGCTGGGTGCAATAGCAAGATCTGGATCGTCACCTGCGGCAGCTAAAACCTCAACCTGTTCTTGGTTTAGGTCTTGCTGTAACGGTTGATTTTTGGCATCACTTTCTGTGTAGGCATAGGCATCAACCTTTAATTTATTGGACTCATAACCACCATTTGCATAACCTACAAATCGGGTAAAGTTGCGCTCGCTATATTGATATTCTATGCTGATGCGCATCTCACTGGTAATGGGAAAAGTCGGATTGAATCTTACTTCGCCAGCGTTGTAATCGATGATATAGTCTGCATTCTCACCACGAGTAAGAATGACACCATTGACATACACACGCTCACTACCAGAAACCACCAGAATAAAGAGTTCGCCATTTTGACCTATTAATTTATACGGTCCTTGATTACCTTCTTGACCAGTGAATCTAGTAGTATTAAATGTACCGCGCACCAGTGCACCAGCGCCACCTAGATATCCGCGAGAATCATCATCGCCTAGTTGGAACTGTCCAGAAATTCCCTGCACACGCTTGGTAAAATTGTTGAACTGGTAACCAGTCTGAATGAGATCCACGTCACCAGCTCTAATATTCCAGTTATCACTAAAAAGTTCAATAAATATCTGGTCAAATTCATCCAGTCGTTGGGAATAACCGTTCTGCGTTTGTGGTATGTTAGCATCTTGAATTGAGGCACGTAAAGAAACTTTATCTGAAAGTTTTCCCACGATGCGCAAGTCCAGCTCGCTGTCCACAACGCTGCTTTGATTATTACCAGCACGCAATCCTCTAGTAATGCTACCGCTTACTTGCAACCCATCAAAAGGAACAAAATTATTTTGAGTAGTGGACTTGCGCAACGCTACCAATCGCTCTTGCTGAGTCTCGTTTTCTAGAATGATGGATCTATCATACGCACTGTAAGACGGAAACAAATATTCTGATAGCCTTAGAAAAGAAACGTCTAACGAGTCATGCTCTCGCACCAATGATTCATTGGGATATAGTCTAGAGTTCGTAAAGTCAACACGATAATTACTATCATCAACCGTATCGCCTAGAGTAGTAAACACTTTGAAATAGGAAGGATTGGCACTGATGCTGTCAAACACGATGGTATCTCGCACAGCCATTCTTTTTGTAATGCTGCCATCTATCTTTTGCGCACTGGCACAGGTTGCCAGCAATATTAAAAGAAGAGTGCATTTAAAGGCCATGTACTGTGTAAAACAGATAAGCCTCAAAAATATTTTAAATATGTGGCTTTATCGCAGGCTTGCCGTGGTATTACTCTGTATGCAAGCTTGTCTATGAAATGAATAACGTGATAAAGGTTTTTCAAAACTGTCCTGGAGACATATTAATCCAGCATAATCATTTCAAATTTACTTTCTTAGAATAGCTTCTAGCCTTTTAATAATTACAGACGTATCAATAGAATCAAGCGCTTCCACATAATCGGCAGGAACTTTTTTACCATAGATGGTGGTAGGCATTTTGGGGTATTTGTCGCGACTTACAATTATCTGATTCTCTTCTGGCTGATTGATAGGTTTAAAACCTGCGTATGGATGTGTATTACCCCATAACGTGATCACGGGAACGCCATACATAGCTGCCAGATGACCATTACCGCTATCCACACAAATCATAGTATCTAGATTTGAAATGACTTGAAGCTCTTCTTCTAGAGACATCATACCTGCAAGATTGAAAACCGATGCATGGGTTCCGGCGGCAATTTTGAGCCATTGACATTCTTTCTCGCCACCGCCAAAAAGTAAGATCTGTACATTGTCGAGCAGTGATAACTCATGTACTATTTCTTGGGTTTTAGTTAGAGTTAAAGATTTTGAGGCATGAGCAGCAAATGGCGCAAAACCAATCCATTTTTGCTTATGACTACCCAGTATTTGCTGAATGTTATCTGGTACTGATGACTTGGGCAACACATGTTTTCCATTTAACTCAAATTTGAAACCTAGATTGTCAAATACCTTGATATAGCGATCAACGGTTAGCGGTAATTGTTTGAAAAAATCGGACATACTGATGAGCTTTTTCTTGTCGTTTCTGCCTTTATCTATGACCGCTGCCTGAGTTTTAAATAGGAAAAACCGCAATAATTTTGTGCGCAGTACATCGTGAATATCTGCGATGGCATCTACTTCATAAGCTCTTAGAGTTTTTGCGAGTCGTCTTAATCCTAAGATTCCCTTATGGTCACCAGCGGTGTCGATCTCTTCTAGGACAATTCCTTGTACTTGATTTAAAATAGGTAGGAAACGCTTTCGCGAAAGCATAATTATCTCAACATCTGGATACTGTTCTCGCATGGCAAGAAGTACCGGTACCACGATTGCAACGTCACCCATCGCACTCAGGCGCATGACCAGTATGCGTTGTGGCAGGCTCATTTATTTTCTAGAGCGCAGTACAGGATTGAGCTCATCATCATTATACATTTTCATCTGTTTGTAGACCTTCATGTATTTGCGACCATGTGCAATGTCCGCCAGTAATTGATCTAGAGCCGTTGATAGATCAATACGCTGTTCTAAGAGGATATCTAGTTTTGCCTGACAGGAATTTATATGTGATTGACTAGCATCTTTTCTCGTTGCTTCCTCGTGCATGTGATAGATCTTGAGCGCGAGAATGGAAAGACGATCTACTGCCCATGCAGGACTTTCAGTATTGATAGTGGCTGTATCGCTCACCTCAACCTCCTTGTATTTTTCTAGAAAATAACTGTCAATATATTCCACCATATCCGTACGATCCTGATTGCTAGCGTCGATTTTACGCTTCAAGGTAAGTGCTGCAACCGGTTCAATTTGTGGATCTCTAATGATGTCTTCATAATGCCATTGTACGGTATCAATCCAGCACTTGCGATACAATAAATGCTCAATGGTGTGGCTATTACGATCATAAGGATTGGTAAATTCTTGATCTACCGTATTGATCTCGTGATAGGTGTCGATAACCTTTTGAAATATCTCGTTTGCCTTGTCTGAAAACATCAAATTGATTTTAAAAAATTCAAAGATACAGGTTCTACAGATTAATGCTCTAACCTATAAAAATGGCTACCAATAGTAATAACGCTGGCATGATAAAGAGTACTTCTTTCCACAAGCGATGCTGCACATTTTCTACCGCACGTACCATAAAAATTGATACTAACGGAATTAGAAAAATCACGTACCGAAAATCAAACAAGATGATAAGAACCAGAGAGAAAATACCGGTCATTACCAGCAATGAAAATCGAGGTCGCACTCGCTGGTGAATATCTACCAACTTTAATATGTAAATCAATAACCCAACGATGCTCGCAACTACTATAACACTAGACACTAGGAACTCAGGTTGCCAATAAAGAAAAGGTAATTCTATCAAGAAAACATCACCATTCAAAAATTGAGATACAGTTGTCCAATTAGTGTAAAGTTGAATAATCCAAGAGATCATAAAAACGGCAAGTAAAGCGACTACTGGTATCGCCCAATGACGCCAATTACCACGATTAAACAGGAAAACTGCTACAAAAACCGATAGCAAAAACACGATCGTCAAAGGAAAGATCATCGCCATGACAGCAATGAGAAAGGTGGCGTCAAATATTTTGGACAAGACAGACTTGCCATTCTTAAGACTGAGCAATCTGCGCAAAGCGAGCAACATCAAAACAAGGCCTAAGAAATAAAACCAATTATCAATAGAGATCGCCGCGGCCAGCAAGAACATCGTGTAAGCGTATAATAGGTAGGAATTTTTGCCGGTAAGCTCATTTTTAAGAATGATGAATTGGATAACCAACACTGAAAAAGCCATGAATAGACCAGACCAGACATAATTCCACTGCCACACATCGTGAAGCCAGTATGACAACAGCATGCTTCCAGGTGCGAGCAGCAACATGCTTATGAGATAGTGAAAGGGTTGCGACGTGCTAAAAAATCTTGACAGCATGATGTTTTTCACTATTTTTGCAAGGATAAAAGCAATTTACTGCAATGGAAGAAGTATTTAACGGTATCGCATATTTTTTTGAAGAAATCCTTCTAGTGCCATTCAACATGTTGAGAGAACTAGAGGCAGAAAACTGGTGGCTAGCAAATCTAGTATCATGGATCGCAATCCTGATTTTAATTGTAGCCCTAGGTTACTGGATGAAGCAATTGCGCATCTTTGACAAAAATGATGAAGAAGACCGCAGCCAGACGGCACACAGCTTTCTAAAATAAGTTATAGGTCAAAGCCTATATCCTCACGATAATACATCCTATCAAAATGCACTTTACGAGCATTGCGATAGGATTTTTTTGTGGCCTCTTGGTGCGATGCGGCAAAGCTTGTAATGGCTAGCACACGACCACCAGCGGTAATGGTTTTACCATCTTTGAGTGCCGTTCCTGCATGAAATACAATGCTGTCTTCCACTTTTTCCAAGCCTATTATTTCTTTACCTTTTTCATACACCTCTGGATAGCCACCTGATACTAGCATGACGGTAGCTGCAGTTTGTTCATTGATTCTCAATTCTTCTTTATGTAGTTCCGCTTTCGCGAAAGCGTGCAAATGACCCAGCAAATCACTAGAAATACGCGGCAGTACAACCTCAGTCTCTGGATCGCCCATGCGCACATTGTACTCAATTACCTGCGGCTCGCCATCGACAATCATTAAACCAATGAAAATGAAACCCTTGTAGGTGATTTGATCTTTTTTCAAACCATCCACGGTAGGTTTGATGATGCGCTCCTCAATCTTGTTCATGAGCGTCTCGTCTGCAAATGGTACTGGTGAGATCGCGCCCATGCCGCCTGTGTTGAGACCCGTGTCGTCTTCGCCGATGCGTTTGTAATCCTTGGCAGTAGGCATGACTTTATAGGAGTCACCATCTGTCATGACAAAAACACTCATCTCGATGCCGTCTAGAAATTCTTCAATAACAACTTTGTTTGAAGCTGCGCCAAACTTTCCTCCAACGAGCATTAGTTCCAGTGATTCTTTGGCTTCATCCGCACTTGGAATAATGAGAACACCTTTACCACCAGCGAGTCCATCAGCTTTTAAAACATAAGGTGGTTTAAGCTTATCAATGAATTGCATGCCTTGCTTTAGGGTTTCTTTATTGAAACTCTCATAAGCTGCAGTTGGAATGTCGTGCTTGATCATGAATTGCTTGGCAAACTCCTTACTTCCTTCCAGCACAGCACCTTGCTTTGATGGCCCAATAACATTGACATGCTGCAATTGCTCGTCCTCCTGAAAATAATCATAAATACCTGCTACCAGCGGCGCTTCTGGACCCACGACTACCATGCTAATTTCCTTCTTGAGTACTAATGATTTGATAGCTTCAAAATCGGTAACCGATATATCAACATTACTTGCAATTTGAGCCGTTCCTGCGTTACCTGGTGCTACAAATAGTTGAGTCAATTGATCGCTTGCCGCTATGGATCTTGCAAATGCATGCTCGCGACCGCCGCTACCTAGAATAAGTACATTCATGAAAAAGGATATGAGCCAGCAAAAATAAAAGTTTTACTTTGCCTGTAGGCTAATCTAGATTTTTAAATGGCGCTTCCGTTTTTCAGAAAGAGTTTACAGTGGCGAGGCTTTGACCTCAAGAAAGCTACCCAGCATCTTACTGATATTTCAAATGGAAATCATGATGGTATTGAAGAGCGTAAAAAAGCTATTCTAGAACATCACTTAAAGTTCAATGCCTTCTACAACTCTCACGTGAGCGATAAAACAGCCGCGTGGGAAGATTTACCAATTCTCACCAAAGCAGACTTACAGCAACCGCTGCATCAACGTTTGAGCAAAGGATATAGCACTAAAAATGTCTTCAAAGGATCTACCAGTGGTTCCAGCGGGCATCCCTTTTCTTATGCCAAAGACAAATTTGCACATGCCACGGCATGGGCCTCATTTGATCATTTTTATCAGATGCACGGCATTGATCTGGATTACTCGCTGCAAGCTCGGTTTTATGGGATTCCGTTAAGTGGTGCTGGTAGGTACAAAGAGCTGTTTAAAGATTTGATAGCCAACCGACAGCGCTTCCCTATTTTCAATATGAGCGATGAGGTATTGGGTAAATTTGTGAAGCAGTTTGAAAAAAAACCGTTTGAATACATCAATGGTTATACAAGTAGCATAGTACTTTTTGCAAATTACTGTGACTCCAACAAAACAAAGCTCAAAAAACTGTGTCCTACTTTAAAGGCTTGCATAGTAACAAGTGAGATGCTTTTTCCTGATGATCGTAAATTATTGGAGCGCGTTTTTGATGTTCCTATACTCAACGAATACGGAGCCAGTGAGGTAGGTCTCATCGCCATGCAGGATGAAACTGGAATGATGAGAATTAATGACTTGACTTTGTGTGTTGAGATTGTTGATGACGAGAACAAACCAGTAGAAAATGGCGAGATAGGCAACATTATAGTGAGCGATCTCTATAACAAAGCGCATCCATTCATCAGATATGCTATTGGTGATATTGGCAGCATTGTCGAGGATGAAAACGGTCATTTATATTTGAAAGAACTACAAGGTCGTACCAGTGATGTAGCCCGATTTGCTAATGGAAAAGTCATTCCAGGACTGACTTTCTATTATGTGACGAAAAGCGTTATCAGCGATGACTCAAACGTCAAGGAATTTATCGTTATTCAAAAATCTCATGAGCTTTTTGAAATCGAGTATGTAGCTGACCAGCCACTTACAGACACAGAAAAGTCTAAGGTTGAAAAGAAGATGCTGGAATATACGGGACAACAACTCTCTATTGAATTCACCCGATTACCTGCACTAGACCGCAGCAAACGAGGTAAATTGAAACAGTTTACAACATTGATCTAATTTCAAGATTCAGTTTGAAACTAAATACTTTTCTTCAGCTTGCGCTTGACCAAGAATTGTTCGTAGAAAAAACTCAACATTTTAAGGCTACTTTTTATACTTCCATAGCCTAAATGCTCACGATAAACTGCATAATTATACTTGATCAAACCCCATTTGGATGCCGATAAGCCATCGCCCAATCTGTAAGAAGCAATAGGCTCTTGAATCCCGATGGCATCGCCGCCAGTTTTAAGGACGTCCAGCCACATGGCCCAATCCTGTCGTTTGCGCATGAGCGGTATCGGGATTTTACCTATGGCACTGGCGTCATAGATTCCTGTTAGATTACCTAGGTAATTGGTCTTAAGCAGCTCTTTATAAGTCAATACAGAGAAAACCTTGTGTATAGCTATTGGCTTGTCTGGATCATTTTCAAAGATTTCATAAGCTCCATAACTTACCGCCTTGCCGCCTTCCTGCATGGCTTGTATCTGCGTGGTCAATTTATGCGGTTTCCATAAATCGTCTGCATCCAAGAATGCTATGTAGCGACCTGTCGCGAGTTCCAGAGCTTTGTTGCGTGTAAATCCAGCACCCTTGTTAGAATGGTTTTGGAGTAATTTGAAGTCTATGCCTTGCGCGGTGTTTTTTGAGGTATAATCTTTCGCGAAAGCGTAACTACCATCATCACTTTTATCATCAACGAGACATATCTCAATAGGTCTATAATCTTGCTGCACGATGCTGTCCAGCGCCTGCCCTAACGTGTCTATCGCATTGAAAACTGGCATGATGACCGAGACGAGATCCATCTAGTAAGCTTTGTCTTCACCAGTAAAAATATTGCGCACGGTTCTAGCAATGATATTGAGATCCAGCATGGTGCTCCAGTTCTCGATGTAGTGAATGTCGTTGCGCACGCGGCCTATGATATCTTCTTCAGTCTCTACCTCGCCGCGATAACCGCTCACTTGTGCCAGTCCTGTGATTCCAGGTTTTACAAAGTGACGTACCATGAATTTATCCACACGCTCTGCATACATGTGTGTATGGCTTACCATATGTGGTCGTGGACCAACCACGCTCATATCACCCTTAAACACATTGAAAAACTGCGGTAGTTCATCAATACTGGTTTTGCGCATCAACTTACCCATTTTGGTAATGCGTTGATCGCCTCTGGTCACCTGATGTATATGTGCCCGATCATTAGGGCGCATAGATCTAAATTTATAACACTCAAACTCTTGATAGTCAAGTCCATTACGGCTTTGCTTAAAAAACACTGGACCTTTAGATTCTAATTTTATAAGCAATCCTATCAACGGCGTGAGCCATGACAAGACTCCTACTATTACTATTCCTGAAAATAGGATGTCAAAAGAACGCTTTGCAAATTGATTGACTGGATCGTCCAGCGGTATCTTGCGCAGGCTAGTCACTGGTGTGCTGCCATAATACTCGTACTTGAGTTGCTTTGACCTGATGTTTTCCTTGTCCAGGATAAACTTGAGCGTGCGCATGTTATTATCGGCAAAATCAGTAAGTTCTAGCAGCTCTTTATCATTCACATCACTCACACTGCAAAAGATCTCATCTACCTTGTGTGCTGTGACATATTCCTTAACCTGTGCAAGAGAGTACCCTGTAAATGAGGTGTCAAACATTTGTTTGATGCGATAACCATAGTCAGTATTGACCTTGAGAAATTTATGAAGCTGTGTCGTGTGCTCATTTTTCCCAACAATAACTATACTTCTAAAATTACCGCCCAAGGATTGACGATAAATTTTAAAGGCATAGAAAACAATGATTTTAATAACAGAAATAATCACAAAAACCGAGGAGACGTATTGAAAAACCGGCATGCTATTATTTGCAATTTGATAGTAATATCCAAAGAAGGCAAACACGATAAACAGGAACATGACAAACTGCTTGAGAATCTTCCACAAGACTTGAAATAAGGTTGTATTGCGATGAATTTGATAAAATTCTAACTGGATAGAACCCACGATCCAGCAAATACCAATGAATATGGAAAAGGAAATGTTATCAAAATCGGCAGCGAAGAAGAAACTCGTGCTACCCATGATCACCAGCAAATCCAGCAAGTACTGGAATGGCCTCGCAAGACTAGAATAGCGGCTATCGCGATAAGTCAGGCTATCTTTTAATATGCTGTCTGAAGTCCTTGTGTTCACTTTTTTGCAATTCTTCTGGAGACAATCCCTTGAAGTACTCAAAAGTACGTCTCATTCCTTCCTCACGACCTATTTTAGGTTCCCAATCAAGTAGCTTTTTGGCTAGGCTTATGTCTGGTCTTCTTTTAAGTGGATCGTCTGTAGGTAGCGGTTTGTGCGTCAACTTTTGATCAGTTCCTGTAAGCTTCAGGATTTCTTGAGCAAATTCCTTTATTGTAATCTCATGTGGGTTACCAATATTCACTGGCCCAGAATAGTCGCTATGCAGTAAACGATAGATGCCTTCTACCTGATCATCAACATAGCAAAAGGATCTTGTCTGCGACCCATCGCCAAAAATGGTCAAATCCTCACCTCGCAACGCCTGTCCCATAAATGCTGGAATCACACGACCATCATTGAGTCGCATACGCGGGCCGTACGTATTAAAAATACGCACGATGCGTGTCTCTAGGCCGTGATATCTGTGATAGGCCATGGTCATAGATTCCTGGAAGCGTTTTGCCTCGTCATAAACGCCGCGTGGTCCTATGGTGTTGACGTTACCGTAATAGGTTTCGGCTTGTGGATGCACTTGTGGATCTCCATAAACCTCAGATGTTGAGGCGATGAGTAGCCTGGCTTTTTTGGCCATTGCAAGACCTAACAAATTGTGGGTTCCTAGAGATCCAACCTTGAGTGTCTGGATAGGAATTTTTAAGTAATCAATAGGGCTTGCTGGTGAAGCAAAGTGTAATATGTAATCCAGTTTACCAGCAACATGTACAAATTTTGAAACGTCATGATGATGAAATTCAAAATTCTCTAGCGGGAAAAGGTGTTCTATATTCTTGAGATCGCCAGTGATTAAGTTGTCCATAGCGACCACGTCATAACCTTCCTTGATAAATCGATCACATAGATGTGATCCTAAAAATCCTGCTGCGCCTGTTATAAGAACTCTTTTTGCCATGATTATTGATAAAAGTTAAAAATAGTGATTCCCATGCTAACTATACCTGCTGCGATAATGCCTCGATCCATTGACTCAAAATTTGATCCTTTCCAAAGTTTGCTACCACATACTCTCTCGCACTTCTGCCTAATTTCTCTTGTGACTGTTGATCTGCTTGCCATTGCTGCATAATCTCAATGGCCTTATCTACATTATAATTTGTCATGTAGACGCCTGCTTGAGCATCTTCAATGACTGTTTTAACCTCTGATAGTTTGTTTCCAACGACCAGTGATGGTCTTGCACTGGCCATCATGCCTAGAAGTTTTGAAGGCATCACGGTATCGATGACATCTTCTTTTTGGAAAAGGATGTGCGCATCTGCACTGCAAAGCAAGTCGGATAAGTCATCGTAAGGTATAGGCTCATAAAAACTGACGTTTTCTTGTGAGAGCTGCCCTTGTAACCAGGTAAATTGAGAACCAGCTCCTACTATGGTTATGTGATAGTCTTTTTGTGGTAACGCTTTCGCGAAAGCAATAAAAAATTCCCAATCCTGTTTATCACCAACATTGCCGCTATATAAAATCTTGAATCTAGGATCCTTTAGGTAGGCGTGAGTCTGTGAATGGGATGGATCGATCTTCACAGGATCAATCCAGTTGGGCAAATAGTATGTCTCGCTGGTAGTTTTTGATTTAAGCTTTGAAATCATCAAATGGCTGATGGTACTTACCACGCTAGCTCTATCTAGCAGCTTACTTTCAAATTTGAATAGCGCTTTGAAAATCGACTTTTTACCAGAGCCTGAAAGTCCAGACTGCAGGGCAGCATCAAACTCAAAGTCTTGTATGTGAATCCAGTGATTGACTTTCCTGCGAGCGGCATGTCGTTTACCCAGCGCCGCTGCTGCTGTAAACGGAATAATGGAAATAACCAGATCTGCTTTCTTGATACGCGACAGATTCCAAAAGCTACCCCATGAAAAACTCAATAAATGAATGATGCGTTTGATGAAACTGGGCTTCTCTGGAACGTAGAATTTATAGCGGTAGATATCGCGGCCAGGCTGTTTTTCATGAACGTATGACTTGCCTATATCATAGGGCGCCTGGATCTTCCAGTGCGGATAATAAGGTACGGCAGTAACCACATTGACATGGGCGCCAGCAGCTACTAGCGCATCCACCATCTGGGTAGAATACAATCCTATCGCGGTATCTTCTGGCGCATAGTTAAGCCCAATAAAGGTGATGGATTTGCCCTGCAACATACTATCGATTTCTGATAATCACCGCTGGACTACCAGCACAAATCTTTCCTGCTGGAATATTTTTAAAAACACTACTGCGTGCGCCAATGACGCTGCCATCGCCTATGGATAGTCCTGGCGCCACAAACACATCTGTAGCGAGCCAGCATTGATCGCCGATAGTGATATCGTGCGATTCAATATCAAAGGCGACCGCATTATAATCATGAGTACCTGTACAAATGTATGACCGCTGTGAAACCACTGTATTTTTACCTATGTTGATCCTACCTAGACTATATAAAATCACCTCATCGCCTATCCAGCTATGATCGCCTATAGTTACCTTCCACGGGAACTGTGTCTTTACGGTAGGTCTTACGATAACATTTCTACCGATGTTGGCCCCAAATGCTCTCAACAAAAACCTGCGCCATCCGTACATGAATTGAGGCGAGCAGGCAAAAAGTGTAGACTGCACAATCCACCACAATTGAACGGTAACCGCACCACGACCACGGAAGTTGGGTGGTAATTTGAATTGATCCAGCTGCTGGTATGTTTTCTCACCTGCCATCAGTCACTAGCTCTTTTAAGCGGTTGGTAAACTTTGAATTTCCAATCATCAAAATTCTGTGGTTTCTGTGATACTATGGTAATCGTATGTTTTGTGTTGGGTAGGCCTTTTACAATAGTGTATTGACCAGACTTATCAACCCTCATGGGATCCATGAAAAGGGGCAATGTTTCAAATTTTATTTCTTGCTGATAGACCTTTTCATCGATCATTCTTTTTGACGGCGGTAAGAATCTTACATCACTGGGAATAAAGGAAATGCGTCCAGAGTTTGATTTAAAGTCACTGCCAGACGCACCGCTGCCATCTGTGCCTGTCTTGCTGCCCGTGAGATCTAACTTATAGGTGCTTTTATCATAATCAATATCATAAAAGTTTAAGGTCCATTCCTCTTCCAAATATTCAATATTATCATCCAGACCTATACTGCTGATTGCTGGATACCACTGACCCGGAAAACGGCCCAATCTGGTGACATAAAATAAGTTGCTTTTAAGAGCTCTTTTATCATCGATAAATATCTGAAAATCTGACTTTTTAATTCCTGCAGGAATGATAGCATCAATCCTATTGCCTTCAAATGATAATTTCAATTGCTTACTAGACTGGATATCAATAAATGCAGTATCAATGTACTGCACTTTTTTGATAGGACTAGTACTCTGTATTGACAAACCTTTCCTTATGGATTGTTTAATGATAAAATGTAATAGATCCTTTCCTAGGTCATTTGGGTGCACACGATCCTTGAGTAGGTCGGTAATTACCAATTCTGGATTGAGGTCCAGGAATTCTTTCCAATATTTCCTTACCTCGATAAAGCCAAATCCATTTTCAATAGCCAGAGACTTCATGATATTGGACTTTTTTGACTCACCTTCATTGAGACGACGTTGTCCACCTTCATCATTGACAAACGAGTAATGATGATCAAAAATCAGTACATCACTACCTAATCTGAGCCTGATCTCCTTAAAAAATTCATTGAGCACACCATCCTTGATACCGCCATAAACATGAAAAACAAGCAAGTCAGGATAATGGGGATACAAATCACTGGATGCCGTACGTATGAGTGTCGGTGCCCGGAAACCACCTATGCCATTATTAATAACTTGTACTTCTTGCTTTGGTAGCAAGTCATCAAAAAACTCCTGTAATGACTTGTTTTCCAGGCTTGCAACAATGGACTGACCATACATCTGTACTAAAAATGACTCTCCAGGAACACCTGTATTCTTGATCCTGCGCAAGTTGTCCAGATGGTTTGCTACTAGCGTATCTGCTGTGATTTCAGGTAGTTTGTAATCGCTTAATTTTTGAGCATAAAGTGGGGCGGCGCTCAAAAACATAATGGCAAATATAATTAGCGATTTGAAAGCGAGACAATGGTTTAAAAAGTATGGTGTTTTAGAGCTCATAGCAAGATTCAAAGGTATGAAAACATGTCTAGCATGTAAGACCTTGCTTACACATCAAGAATTTATGATGCGTTTTAGATTATCGGTGAAATGTGACACTCGATAATGCTTTTTTGCACGAGAGTAATTATGCTTACCTATCCTTGACATTTCATCAGGATTTGAAGACAGCTTCTCGAGAGCATTAGTAATGCTTGCTGGGTTTCTTGCCTCCACAAAAAAGCCGTTTTCAGCTTCCACAAAAATATCTGGAATACCAGAGTGAGGCGTTACTAGACATAAATTACCAGTTGCCATGGCTTCAAGGATAGATATGGGTTGACCTTCCATGGAATAATATGTAGGTAATATGAAGACGTTAGACCAAAGCAGCAGGTCTTTTTTCTGCTGGACATCGACCACGCCCACATATTGCGTGTATTGAAGGTCAGCAAATAATTGATCAAACTCATGTGTTTTCTCGCTTGAAATATTACCAGCAATTCTGGCTTGATAGCTTATACCTTTTTCCTTTAGGATCTTGAGAGCAGCAAGCACGTCAAAAATCCCTTTTTCTTCCATTAGATTACTTAGATATACAATTTGCAGCTTGTTGTACTCTTTTTTGGCTATTACCTGCTGTGGTAGGAATAACTCGTCAATCACAAAGTTTTTTAGGCTGTAGATTTTTTCTGATTCTATGAAAGGCTCAAAATTAGGCTTGAGTGAATCTGATAGGACGATGCCTTTATCAGTTTGAGACATGAGGTGGTGAAACAGTAGTTTTTTAATGCCCGTGAGCATGTGATATTGCCTTCCCAAAAAATTGCCGTGGATATGCTGTATGATTTGGGCGCCTGTGATGCGCGCCATGAGAATGAATAGGCTGTATTTTACAACTCCAAAAAACGTTTGTCCTGGTGTCAAATAAAGAATGTCCTTGCCCAGTACCTTATAAAAAGACAATTGTAGCTTTAGATAAAACCATAGTTTTTTGGCGCTTATCGCGCCCAACTTTTCATTAAAGTCTGGAAAGCTGCTGTTGATGCTACTCACACGATAGGCAGCGCCTCGTGACAATTGATCATAAACGACTTTATTTGCCAGCGACACACCTGTCGTAGGTTGCGGGAACGGTCCTATAATAAGTATTTTTTTAAGAGACATCAATCGGCAATATAGCTAAGTGTTCTATTACGGCGGCAAGGTAAGGTAATCGTATGGCAGTAGGAATAGGGTCACATGATTTTACCTGACATAACCGCTCTAGAGTTGTAGAGATGATGATTGGGATTACGCTTTCGCGAAAGCATAATACATACAATCTTACCAACATTAAAAATGCCCGAGGTACGAGAATTAGATTACCTCTCGTATAACTCGCAGATCATTGGATTTTATATAGTTTTACGGCATGGCTAATATTGTCACATCTATTTGTGTTGATTCACCGCTTAAGAGCGATCAAAAGGGTTCACATTATCCACAATTGAAAAATCAAGATGATATACGCGCTGTTTATTGGCGTTGTGTGGTCACCTTTTGTATTACCGCGAGATATTTTCATCCAGATCAGTCTGTGATCGTTTATACCAACGACGATGAGCCGTTATTACTAGGTAACAATTATCATGTTCAAGAAGAATTGCTCAAAACGGGTGTTGAAATACGGCTGCTCGATTTTGAAACTTTTGATCCAGGTGAGTTTTCAAGTTCCTTTAGAAACGCATTTTTCAAGCTAGAGGTAATTAAGGCCTTAGGCAATTTGAAACAGCCGTCCATATTACTTGATAGTGATTGTATATGGACGCACCGTGATAGCAGTATTTTTGAGATCATCAGTACGAATGATAAACTATTGCTCAAGGACACGTATCAAAGAAGTGCCACACCGCAACTTAAAGAGCCACATGGATTGAGCATGCAGGATATGAAAGAGGTGTATGAGCAGTTTGAGATTGACGGCTTGTTCCTTAAAGTTGATTATCCTGTCTGGTATGGTGGCGAGATTATAGGTGCGACCGCGGCGACTTTAAAAGAGATCGCCCGCCGATTAGAGCTTACTTTCAATTATTGCTATGAACAGGCACAAGCAGGAAATCTTATCAAATTTAATAACGGGTATGCCATCTTTGATGGTGATGAACTTATAAGTTCTTATGTATTCAATACGCTGGATCCAGATGTAATCATTGACATTTATGGCCTTCATGCTAGGCGTTTATGGACTGGAATAGGTTATAATAATGTCCAGCCAGACGATATACACTTACCAATATGGCATTTACCCGCAGCAAAACAAGATGGGTTGCTGGCACTATTTCACGAACTTACTAATGCTTCTCAATCTAGATTTTTTGAAATGGACAGTGGTCTTGATCTGTTCCTGGGCAAATATTTTGGTATTCCTTATGGCAACTATCCCTTAATGAAAAAACCAATAAGGTTTATCAAGAAAACTGTGCGTCGCTTTTTGAAATAGCAGCTGTTACATCTATTGGAGTAATTGATATTGACTTCTTGTTTTTTCCTTTAAATACTTGGTAGAAAACAAAGGTGAAAAATGCAAAATATAAAACACCGTTTTCTCGCTCAAGAATGTTTTCTGAGAACATGATGAGCAGGTAAAAAGACACTACAGCTATAGCCAGATGCGCTTCTCTCTTTCTAAGCCTATAGAGTATAAAAAGCATTAAAACTATAAAGGTTATCGCTCCAATCGCTCCTACTCTCAAGAAAATACTCATAAACTGGTTATGGGTATTATACTTGTATTTGGCTAACGTTGGATTCTTTTCATTGTAACATTTCAATAACTCATCTTTTGCATCACCTACTCCATAACCAAAGAGACCTGCTTCTGGTGCGATGTCATTGACGCAATCAAATATGGCGACCCTAATATTAGTTGAAGACATTTGCTCACCGCTCGTTTGTCCAGAAATATTGAGCAATTCAGAGAATTTTCTATTGACTTTAGGTTGAAAAATGATCACACAGATAAACAACCCGCAAATGCTTGTTAGTGCGATAATCGCACTTTTATTCTTGTAAGCAAAAACGAGATAAAGCGCTGTTATAACCAGAGAAATAATCGGTCCTTTTTTTATTACAATAAGCATGAAACATGCGATAATGATACTCATGAAGATGAGGACAGCAAATGCCCATTTCTTTTTGAGCTTTGACAACAAATAGAAGGAAAACAAGATTGCTACCGCACCATGCATTGCTAGATAGATAGGGTGCAAATTGTAAGGGCCCAAATCCTTATTGATGACTGTCGGGAAATGCTGGAAAAGAGACATTCCATAATGTTCTATAAAAATGCACCAGAATATGATTAGAGTCAAGGTGACCGAGACTATGTAAACCCAAAGAAATTGAGAGAAATTGCGCTTTATTTTTTCTATAACGGCGATAGGTAGCAAACCACTGAAAATAGGAATGATGAGCAAGGATAGACCTGTCTCCATCTTTCGCAGCCCTATTTCCATATTTTCTGTGTAGGATAGGCTTACAGCATATAAAATGTATAAAGCAGATCCAGCGATCATCATGCGATAATCTTTTATACTGCGCTCTGGCTGTTTAAAAAATAAAAAAAGTGTGGTTGCTGTTATCAGCCCCAGCAAAATGTTGCGAGCAAAGTTGGGTAGCAGCGGCATTGTAAAAGCCACCATCAATAATGTATAGAGGTAGTTTTCGATACGATCGATTTTTAAAGTGCTACTTTGTGGCATTCTTTTTTCTAGAGTAAATTATCATGTCTAGTACTTGTTCCATAGATTTAGGAAGCAAATACATACTAAATAAGGCGCCGCCTAAATAGGCTATACCATTGGTAAAATCACCCCTTAATAGCATGAGTAAATGCAATGCAAAATAGATCGCCATACATTGTTTAAGCAATTGGCCAGAAAGTAACCATTTTCTAAAATACATCATGGTTATCACCAATAAAAACGCAAAAATGACCATTCCTATATGACCAAAGTTATCATAGGCTTCAGACACAAAAGGGTTTGACAAGTTGGTAAAGGTAAACCCATAATTGTCTTTCAAGGTATTTCCCACAATTAATCCTGAGGATGGTGGCTTTGATGGCCATATGGCTCTGGGAACAAAGAACAATAAACCGCTAAGCATCTGATATCCATAACTGAATCCCTTATTGGCAACATGTTCAATCACCACTCCTATATTCATAAAGGCATCATAATTCAAGCTATAATAACCCTTAGTCAATACACCTTCTTCTATCCCTGATAATAATAGGGAAGGATCTTGCACAATATCTTCTAGCGGGTAATCTATATGTGTCAACAATTGTGCTAGCGGGAAACCTACCAGCATCGCCAGAAATATCATGGCCGTGGTTTTCAAATTGCTGGTAATGAGCCTAGGTATAAATAAGAAGATCAAAATAAAGAAGATAGGTCCCAACTCGTGACGCTTTGTCGCTAGCGGATTCTTAAAAAAGAGCAGCAACAAAAAGAAACATGCTAGAGCCATATAGTAAATCATCTTATTTGAAAGCTTGCCGGCAGCGCGCAGTGCTTTGACAGTAATGATGATACCTACGAGAGGAAAGACAAAAAGAATTTTTGTCTTGACTAATCCTTCTATAACCGACACATCATGTGACTGCCACGATGGTCTATTGAGCTCGTCAATTACAAATTGAAATTGAGTGACGAGTATGAGCAAGGTCAGCACCAGCCATATAACAATCATGTACGGAGTCGTTCTTCTGGCTGTGCGGTTTTTTAATTCGCCAACGATACGTTTACTGGTGAATCGCGATGAAAATGCAACGTAGAGTATTGAGAACACTGTATTAAAAAGTGCAATGAGCCACAACGTATGGATCACAAGATCTTCCTGATATGGAAACTTGTGTACAAAAACAGGATCGTCCATGGCCGCGAGTGTGGTAATTTGCGACATGGGTGCCACTAGAAAAAACAGGTAGTTGAATACTAGAAAAGTGGATAAAAATGGACTATATCCTTTCTCAAGATATAAGTGGTAAAAAAACAGGAATGTAATTATGCAGAAGTTGAGCGTGAACAATCCATAAATCACATTGTTCTCTGGTTCAAAATTGTAAAAATGAAACAGACTGACAATAAAATATATGAGCACAAAAACCTCCTTTAATCTAAACATCTACAAGGTTTAAAAAAGGTTGAGCCATTCTTTCTATACTGTATTTTTCCTTACAAGATTGCATGATATTCTCACGCTGTTCTACCCAATACTGTTTGCTGTGATAGATATCTATTAAGCTTTTTGCTAGACCATCAACATCATCTGTCTTTATAAAAATGCTATTGTTTGAGTTTGCCGCCTCAATTTCTGGACTGTGGATCTCATCTTTGCTGATGATCATGGGCACACCAAAACTCAAGCTCTGTATCAAATTCAAGCCTACATATCCTGGCGAAACGCTCACGAGAGATTCTAGATAATATTCTTTTAAAACACTATTATCAAATATAGGGTCTTTGACAAGGATACATTTATCCAGCTCATGCGCTTTGATATAGGCGTTTATCAATTCCTTTTCTGGTCCTGATCCTATCACGATTAACTTGGCAATCGTCGGTAAATTCTTGATCGCTTGATGAAAGCCTTTTACCAGTAGCATGGGTTTCTTTTCTGGTACCAGTCTGCCTACATAAATGACGTTATTGATGCCGGCTGGATCTGTAGACGTGGTCATCTCTTCTTGACGCATCAATGCATTTGACGAGGCGCTTATGGATGCTTGTGGCATGCGCTCTTGCAATTCTTTTTTTTGGCTAGTCGTATATGTAATGATATGTGTAGCTAGCGATCGCATAGCATTGCGCAACTTATCAGATGCAGAATCACTACCAGATCTAGGCCAAGCATGACCCCATAGAGTTGTCTTAAGTCCTCTAAGCTTACGATATATTAATATGGACCACACAGTCACATTACGTGGATTGAGCTCTAGAACCAGCGAGTCGTGTGTATTCTTTAAGTTGCTGATGCCTTTGTTATAGATAAACTTTCTGCGCAATAAATAGCGATTGATTATTCTTTTATCAATCTCAATAGAATCATCAGATTTTATGGACCTTTCAAAAGTGCTATCGCCTGCAACGAGTTCAAATCGATCGCCTAAATGCTCTTTTAAATACTCAAAAAAAGGCACGCGATATCCTGGTATGATATTCTGGACTATGATCAATTTTTTGGCGCGCTCACTCATGTAGTTTTAATGTCCAGATTTTTATCCTTAAAGCAAAATAAATACACAGAAATACTCAACATGATCACCTCAACACTAGTAAAAATAATAGCTGCGGCATGAATATCATGATCCGGTATAAATATCAAACCAGAAATAATCGCAATAATGGCTCCAGTAGCTAGCACCTGCAACCTGCGATTGTAAAGTTTGCGTGCTGGTGCATATAAGGTGACGTAAAGCATTGTCAAGGACGATGTGAATGATACTATCGTCATGATTTCAAACAACCAGATATAATCTAGAAATACCGTATTGTCAAAAAGCAACGTCAATAAAAATTCACCAAAAAAGAAAAAGAAACATGACAGCGACAAACCTATCATGGCAATATATGGTATCAACTTCTTAATGTGGTCTCTCATACTTCCTGCCGCCTTTCTTGAAATGAATGGATAAAGCACTTGATAAATAGGCATGAAAACGCTCTTTGAAGCGACAATCATCTTCTCAAAGATGCTGTAGATACCTACGATCTTATCACCATGAAAAATACCCAAAATCAAACCAGTAGAAATAAGCCCAGCCGTTGAAGTGATATTAGAAACCGTGACAGCAAAACTCTCCTTGATAAAAGTTTTAAACTCTGGAATGATGACCATTTTCAAGCGCGTATGCTTAAGCGCCAGAATTAAACTAAGCAATCCAGCCACAATAAATCCTAGACTATTGAAAGCTGGCACATACATGTAATCATCTGGAGTTGATACAAAAAACAAAATACTTAGGGTAAAAATCACCTTGGCAATCACGTTCACGATCGTGATAACCTGCATTTTTTCAATCCCTTGAAAGAACCACACGGGAAATATCGCTTGTCCCATGACCATTCCATAGCTTAAAAGATATACCAGCCACTCTTCCCTAAATCGCTCAAAACTAAAAACCACACCAACCAAGACCACAAACAACACCGTGATCATGATCGATCTAAACCAGATGATACTCGAGAAAAAATCTGAATAGTCCTGCTTGTTTTCCCGCATGATAGCGACCTCACGCGTTGCAGTAATATTGAACCCAAAGTCTGATATTACTAGGAAAAAACTCATGAGATATTGGGCAAACATCACCAGACCAAATTTCTCCAGACCCAATCGCTGCTCCAGTAATGGTAGGATGATGAGCGGCAGTATAAAATTGAGGCCTTGTAAGGTAGCTACATAAAAATAGTTCTTGACAACTGCCCTTTTATCACTGGTAAATTTGAACGCCATGAGCAGTCTAGCTTTATCTATTTATGCCTTGTCTAGATATGCTTCATACATCATATCAACACCTTTTTCTAGGCTCACCTCATGTTTCCAGCCTAGTGCGTGCAGCTTTGACACATCAGTCAACTTGCGTGGTGTGCCGTCAGGTTTTGAGCTGTCCCAATTTAATTTGCCAGTGTAACCTACTGTTTTCTTGATCAATGCTGCAAGTTCCTTGATCTCGATGTCTTCACCAGTACCTATGTTTAGGTGTGTGTTTCTTACCTCTTTTTGCTCGCCTGCAACGTCCTTAAAATCTATGTTGTGCATTAGATACACACAAGCTTTGGCCATATCGTGTGACCACAAAAACTCTCTTCTAGGCGAGCCTGTTCCCCATAATTCGATGCTTTCTTTTGTAATGCCGTGTTTGGATAGTTCCGCTTTCGCGAAAGCAAAATTCTCAACATCCATTTCCTTGACAAGAGCTTGCTCGTTACCATCCATGAGTAATTTACCCAGGTGCATTTTCCTGATCAAAGCTGGCAACACGTGACTTTTTTCTAGATCAAAATTATCATTTGGGCCATACAGATTTGTAGGCATGACGCTTATGAAATTGGTGCCGTACTGCAAGTTATAGCTCTCGCACATCTTGATACCAGCGATTTTGGCAATGGCATAAGGTTCATTGGTATATTCCAGCGGTCCAGTGAGCAAACTGTCCTCTGGCATAGGCTGTGGCGCCATTTTAGGGTAGATACATGTACTGCCCAGAAACAATAATTTCTTCACGCCATTCAAGTAACTGTGATGGATCACATTGTTCTGGATCATCAAGTTCTTGTAGATAAAGTCTGCGCGATAGATGTTGTTTGCTACAATGCCACCTACCGTCGCTGCGGCGAGAAAAACATAATCAGGCCTATGATCCTTAAAGAATTGCGCGGTTTGCTGCTGGTCTGTAAGATCTAGTTGCTTGTGCGTTCTCAAGATCAGGTTTTCATAGCCTTGATCCTTGAGCTCCTGTAAAATGGCGCTACCCACGAGACCGCGGTGACCAGCAATATAGATTTTGGCAGATTTCTCCATTAGGTATTTTCTATAGACTTACTTGTCTCATGACAAAACTTCTTTTTATAAAGAAGATTGCATGGATATTGATCTACTCATAGTAATTATTAATGCGGTAACCTCCTCTATTCAAATACTCGTCGCGAGACATGAGATGCAAGTCACTCTTCATCATGTCGTTGACCAGTTCTTGCAGTTCTATTTGTGGTACCCAGCCCAGTTTTTCCTTGGCTTTTGATGGATCGCCTATCAATAGGTCTACCTCCGTTGGTCGGAAGTATCTCTCGTCCACTGCAATTACTTCCTTTCCTATTTCTAGCTGGTAATCAGGATTTGAGCAAGATTTTATGGTTCCCTTTTCATCAACTCCAGTGCCTGTAAATTCTAGCTCTACACCTATGTATTCAAACGCCATGCGCACAAAATCACGCACGCTGGTAGTTTTTCCTGTGGCTATTACCCAATCTTCTGGCTCATCATGCTGCAGGATCATCCACATCATGCGAACATAATCCTTCGCGTGACCCCAATCGCGCTTGGCATCCAGGTTTCCTAGATAACAGGTGTCTTGCAAGCCTTTGGCGATTTTAGAAACCGCACGAGTAATTTTTCTAGTCACAAACGTCTCACCGCGCACGGGCGACTCATGATTAAATAAGATACCATTACAGGCAAACATGCCATAAGCCTCGCGGTAGTTAACCGTTGCCCAGTAGGCATACATTTTGGCCACCGCATACGGGCTGCGTGGATAGAAGGGCGTCGTTTCTGACTGCGGTACTTCTTGCACCTTACCATAAAGCTCTGATGTTGAGGCCTGATAGACGCGTGTCTTTTTTTCCATGCCTAGTAACCTCAGTGATTCTAGGATACGCAGGGCGCCTATACCATCCGCATTAGCAGTGTATTCTGGCATTTCAAAAGATACCTGCACGTGAGACATGGCCGCAAGATTGTAAATCTCATCAGGTTGGGTCTCGTTGATGATTCTTGTCAGGTTTGTAGTGTCAGTCAAATCGCCATAATGCAGGTGGAATTTGACATTTGCCTCATGCGGATCTTGATACAGGTGGTCAATACGGTCTGTATTGAAAAGGCTGGCGCGACGTTTTATACCATGAACGGTATATCCTTTCTTTAATAAAAACTCGCTCAAATAGGCACCGTCCTGACCTGTAACTCCAGTAATTAAGGCTACTTTACTCATGCTACTTTTCTTAACAATTCTAATGTGCGAAAATACACTAACTCCTAGACTTATACCTTTCCAGAACTTCTTCAAGCGCGGTATCAATTGTTGGAATGTCATAATTAAAGGTCCTTCTAATAGCATCAGTATTCATGACGCTGTACGACGGCCTACTTGCAGCAGTCTTGAATGAGCTTGTAGGATGTATGTTTTTAGGTACGTTGGATTTTTGGGATATCGCTTTCGCGAAAGCATACCACGTCAACTCGCCTTGATTAGTATAATGATAAACACCGTGCTCGTCAGGATCATTCTCAACCAGATGGTTGATGAACAGCGCTACACTGTCTGCGCTGGTAGGCGACCCTAGCTGATTATCAACTACGTGCATCTCTTCTAGGTTATTTTCTAGCACCCATCGCATGAAATTCTTACCATGAGCAGCGTACAACCAGCTTATTCTAAAAATGTAAAAGCTGGACATGTTATCCTGGATATATTGTTCTCCCAGCAACTTGCTAGCGCCATACACATTAATAGGTCTCACGGCATCGTGCGGTCTATATGGTAGTGTGGCATTCCCGTCAAAAACATAGTCCGTGGAAAAGTGAATAAGCGTGACCCGATGATGCTCGCAGATTTGTGCCAGCTGCCTGACTGCGGTGGCGTTTATTTTGTAGGCTTTCTCGACTTCAGTTTCTGCAAGATCCACTGCGGTGTAGGCCGCACAGTTGATAAAATAATTTGGCCGATACCTAATTATGGCTGCGGTAATATCTCTAGTACAGCTAATGTCAAGCTCGTCGCTGCCCAGCGCGATCAAATCATGATCTACCAGCGCTTGTTGCATGCTTATTCCCAGCATACCATTTGCGCCAGCAAGTAGAATCTTTTTCAAAGGCTAGGCTGTTTGCTGAGAGTCTGGGTAATTCTTAAGGAATTTCCAGATAGTGGGTATTATTGCGATAAGCAACCCTAATCCAAAAAATACAAGCAAATATTTGAGCTTCAAGTGCTTCTTTTCGATAGTACCGCGAGTGATGAATTGCGATTGTATGTTGACCGTGTCTTCATTGAGGTATTTGGTCTCTCTCAACTCATTCAACTGCGCCAACACGATCCTTTTTTCATCAAAAAGCTGAGTAAGCGCGTCTGATGGCTTTTGATCTCCTAGATATAGGGTCGTTCCTGCATTAACTGGTATGTCTTGAGCGGTGATGGCTTTTTGATAACCAGAAATTAGCGAGTCCAGTTCCTGCAACTGGTAATTGAGTGCCTTGATATCAAATTCTGTATTCTCCAGCGTTGATTGCTTTGCGCCCTTTATGGCGGCGTTGACTTCAACCTTGACGAGATCATCAATGATCTCTACTAATGTTGCACGATCCTTGCTTGATGCTGTGATTTCATAGTATTGATAATCGATCTCACGCTTTGCTTCCTTAAAACCCTCAAAGCTGAAGTTCTCCAGCGCCATAGTATCTGACCTTCTCGCCAGCTCGTCATATTCCTTGAGCAACTCAGTATCATTATAACTAGGCTCTATGTAAAATCCAGAAAGATTTTCGGCTTCTACTGTGGTGATGTCAAGTTCTTTGGCCAGTTTATCATACACACCTTCTTCCACCAAAGCGTTGTAATACTTAACGTTAGAAATGAGCTGGGTAACGCTATTAAAATTAGGTTCAACGCGCACCAAGGCACTGTATTTATCCTTGACCTGTTGATCCATGTAATACCCTAGGCCTAAGCCTATAAGCACAAAAACACCTATCAAGATAATGTTGCGTTGCAGGAAAACAAAAAACAACAATATCCCGTGAATGATTGCCTTGAATAAGTTGGCTATTCCACGACCTAGATTTTTAAATCCATTTCCTATCCATTCAAAAACGGGTAAAAGATCTGCTTCTTGATCCTCTTGCGGCTTATTATATGGGTCACTCATGCTCGTCGTGGCTTAATTTTAATGCTCAAATATAGTGGATGCGGTGATAACCTGTGCTTACGCATCTGGCGCAACAGGTTTTACAACGCTGTTTTCTAGAATTTGTTCTAGGATCTTTTCAGTAATTACATAAACTGGCTTTACACCTGTAAGACCTAAACCACCACTGGCAAGTGTATGGCCTGTTTTCAATGGATTATCGCTAGCATAATATGCATAACGCACTTTTACTTTCTTACTGATGCTGCGACGCACTTTGGATGCCGCTTGAATCGCTTTTTGATAATGTGCACCTTCCATTTCAAGACCTATCACACGCCAGCTACTGTTGTAGAAGTATTCAAGTACATCCTTGTTTTGAAGAGAAGTTCCCAAAACAGTGACCATAGAGCCGCTCACGACGCTCAATCCATCTGTTTTGAGATCTTTTTTACTCAGTCTATTTTTAAATGGATAATTATCTGCCGTGCCTTCAAAAACGTGGGCATCTGGCACCATAATATCACCTTTCTCGCCTTCAAGAATTCCAGCTTTACCCATAATACTGATGGACTTGATATTCATCATTTTATAATCATCCTTGCCGGCTTTGTAAGGTTTTAATAATTCATCCAGTGTTTCATAAGCCTGTTCTCCAAATGCGTAGTCCATAACTATGATGACTGGTTTTTGATCTGTTCCGCTTTCGCGAAAGCTGTCTTCACAAAATCCTACCTGCTCAAATTGGAATCTCGCGGTATCAAATATCTGCACGTCAATATTAGTACCGCTCTCATCCTTGAGTTCTTGCATACCGTTCTTGAGCGCCATTTTCTTGATCACATCGCGGTTTTTCTTGCCTGCATCGTTACTCAAAGAAGCAAAAACTTCCATTCTACCTTTTTTTTCCATTTCTGTTTTTAAGGCTTTGGGGCCATAAATGGAATTCATTACACTGTGCAAGTTGGCACTGATGATGTGCAGCGGTCGATCAAATAAATCATGATCGATCAAATGCTTTTTGATGCGTGTTGCCCAGCGATCACCATGAATATGGTGACCTAATCTCTCGCGTAATACGGGTGAAAATGTAACGACACGCTTTTGCTCGTCCATAATCTCACGCTTGCCTAGCAATCCTAAATGGTAAATCGTACTCAAGAATTGATTAGGATTATGCGGCGTTGCAAAGTCATCATATACGTTCACGACCTCTTCAAAGGTTCTACCCAGAATATTTGCCGTGTGTGTTATGGCGACTTCTTTCTCTTCCTGGCTTAGTTTCTTTTTTTGAACGGCGTCTTCCAGACAATTCCAGTCTCTGGTCGTGTTGCCGTTCTCGCCAATAATCACGCGTTTCATGATCTTGTGAGATTCAATCATCAGGAATGTCAAGTGCGTGAGGATATCATAGATCTCTGATCTACCACGAGTGATCTCAATATTCATCTGGTGCTTATCGATGCGATAGCAGTTACGGCGGCGTTTTTTAGGAACAATCGCCTTGAAGTGGCTGCCAGAATAACCTTCATCACTGGTCAAATTGATATAGGTACATTCCTCGATGCCCATGGGCAATCGATCCATGACATAAAGCAAGCCACTCAACTCGATCTTATCCTCTGCAATGGAACCGTAGATTTCAGGACGTATGGTAAGCAGCGACTCGCGCAAGGATTCACCACTCACGCCCATAGGCTTGTAAAATCCACGATTGAATAAGTGACGCATGGTGATATACATGCGCTCGATAGCATTGGTACTTTCTTGTGCTCTAGTTCTAGGCTCTACGTTAATGATGGGCATAAAAGGTAATTTCTATGCAAAGATAGGCTTATGGTTGATGAGGATAAAAAAGCTGTGGTTGGGTTCAATTAAATCGCATCAATTGGGCAACACAACAATTTCCTCCTGCCAAGGAACAACTCGTCAATTGGGATCTAGGGCTCATCAAAAAACTTCGCAATTTTCCTGTCGTTAGACAATCTGGGTAGCTTATTCTGACCTCCTAATTTGCCAATGCTTTTCATGTAGTTTTTAAAGCTGCCTTGTGGTAATATCCTAACTTTAAGTGGTTGCAGGACTTTACCAGTAATAAGATCATCGTAATAACTATTTTGCTCGCGCATCGCTAGATCTAGAGATGTGGCAAAATCTATTAGCGTTTTATCATCTGGAGCTTTTTCCAGCTCTAGAAACCACTCGTGATAAGGCAACTCACCAGTTGGTGTATCCAGCTGCGGTGCGACCGTGAATTCGTCAATGATGACATGGTGTTTTGTCGCAGCTTGATTGAGTGCCTCTTCTACCTCTTTGCCTATCACATGCTCGCCGCTGGCGCTTATGTAATGCTTGATGCGGCCTGTGACAACTACTCGATAAGGTGCTGTGCTGGTAAATGCAATGGTATCGCCTATGTTGTACGCCCAAAGTCCTGCGGTAGTTGAGATAATCATCACATAATTGACGCCTATCTCTACCTGACCAATAGTTAATCGCGGTGGCCGCTCATCATAAAACTGATCTGCTGGTATGAATTCATAAAAGATTCCTGCATCAAGCAATAGCAGCATGCCTTTCTCATTCTGCTTGTCCTGATAGGCAAAAAAGCCTTCACTGGCTGGAAATAGTTCAATGGTATCTGGCTCGCGACCTATAAGTGATTTGAATTTGGCTCGATAGGGTTCAAAATTAACGCCACCATAAATAAGCAAATTAAATTCTGGGAAAACCTCGCCCACTTTCTTGCCTGTGCGTTGCACGATGCGCTCAAAATACATTTGTAACCAGCTGGGAATTCCTGAAATAACGCTCATTCGTTCTGGAATGGTCTCGTCGATGACGGCCTCAACCTTGGTTTCCCAATCGTCAATTAAGTTTGTTTCCCATGACGGCAGCCTGTTGCGCTGCAAATAGTTAGGCACATAATGAGCTACAATGCCGCTCAACCTACCTAGTTTGATTCCGTTTTTTTCTTCCATTTCTGGGCTTCCTTGCAGGAAGATCATCTTACCGTCCACAAACTTTGAATTGCCAGTCTCATGTATATAACTCAAGATAGCGTTGCGTGCCGCCTTGATGTGCTCTGGCATAGATTCTTTTGTAATTGGGATGTATTTGGCGCCGCTGGTAGTTCCACTGGTTTTAGCGAAATAAAGTGGTTTCCCTGGCCATAGAACGTCTTTATCGCCAGCTACCACTCGGTCGATAAAGGGCTTAAGGTCTTCATAGTCACGCACTGGAACGTTATCTGCAAACTCTTGATGTGTGGAGATGATTGAGAATGAGTGCGCTTTCGCGAAAGCGGTATCACCAGCCACCTTCAATAACATCTTAAATACATTTTCTTGAGAACGTACTGGATTTTGTGCCCATCGCTGGGTCTTGCGGTTTACTCGTGCGGCAAAAACGCGCGCGGCAATGGCTTTAATCGACATTACTCAAAGTTTATAAAATTGGTAGGATCTAGTGGATAGCCATTGCTCCACAACTCAAAATGTAAGTGCGGCCCATTAGTGAGCTCGCCAGTGTTGCCCACGCTAGCGATGACCTCACCTGCGAGAACCTGATCATTTTGCTCCTTATTCAAGGTCTCGCAATGTTTGTAAACCGTAATCAAGCCGTTACTGTGCTCCAGCAAAATGGTATAACCAGTCTGTGCTGCCCATCCTGAAAAAATCACGGTGCCAGGTGCGGCGGCCTTGATAGGTGTGCTCACTGGCGCGGTAACATCAACCGCATAATGGCGTTCCTTGACATTAAAACCATTTGAAATACTGCCTTTTACAGGTGTATAGAAAACAAAATTGGTACGCGCGGTGGCACCTTCTAGCACATTGTATCTATCTTCTCGTGCTACTTCTTCACGCAGCAGGCTATCCTCACGACTTATGCTGAAGTCTGCACTGGCGGCAGTCTCTACTCGCGCGATGCTGTCGATGCGTTCATATTCTTCACTAGTGATATTACCACTCAACACCATCTGGATGCGGTCGTACTGTTGTTCATTGATTGCCAACTGTGATTTGAGCGAGTCTGTCTCTCGCAACAGCGCCATGGTTTGTGGCCTGTTATCAATGCCTGAATATCCAGGAATGAATTCGCGCACTGGTGTAAAAGCGATAAATAATGTTGTGAGACCTATTAAAATCACGGCACTTACCACAGTCATTACAAACACATTGAGTCTGGTGAGTTTGAGTGAGAAACGCTCTTCAAACGTGTCGTCATTAAGCACCACCATGCGGTAATGGTGTCTCCACTTACTTTTATATTTTTTAGGGCTTTCACTCATGTACTCTACAAATATAAATAAACGTTACCGCTGCTCACAGATTGTGGTAAGTAGGTAATCGACTGGTACAGATAATAATTTGTCTATGACAGTGTTGTATCTTTGTTATACTAAAACTTTATGTTATGATCACTGGATTCATTTTAGGAATGTTTGGCGTTTGGCAAGTTGTTCTTGTTGTTTTGGCTATTTTATTACTCTTTGGTGGTAAAAAAATTCCTGAGCTCATGCGCGGTTTAGGTGGTGGTATCAAAGAATTCAAGGATGCAACCAAAGAAGATAAAGAGGACGCTACCAGTAAAGGCATCGACTCCAACAAATAATATGCGTTGATCGCATTAAAAAAGCCCTGTAAGATGATCTTACAGGGCTTTTTTATGGATTACAATCGGCTTAACCTTATTGATTGTCTTCCTTTTCTACAAAGCGTATGCTGTTGAGAATTGCCTCAATCTCAAATAGATAATTGCGCTGCACAGCATTGGGTGCAGAAATGTAGCCTTCTACAATTAACCACTTTTCTTTATCTGCATTGTAAATAGCATAGTTCAAGAACGGACCTGCCATGAACATATCCCTGACTTCCCAAGTACCTTTAGTCTCAAACGCAAACCTGCCATCGACTTGTGTCTCATTCACATAGGGTGAAAAAGCAGGCTCTGTACGGAACGGACCACCGTCAGTTGGGATCTTAATCAATCCTATGGAGTCTCTCACGGCAACAATGTCTTGCACCACGCTGCTATCGCGTTGTATCTGGCTCAACGGTACTTCATAGATAAGCATGTCCATCGTTCCTTCTACAATATTGCGTCGCAACCAGGTGAAATCTGGATCGTCTACCGCGGCATATCTATAGGCTGTAGGCACATTCATATCAATACCAAAACGGTCTGTAATACGATCTGTATTTAAGCGCACACGATCAATAAGGCGTTGCTTTTCAGTTAATTCTCCTTGTTTGAAAATGGTAACGATGTTATCGGCATTTTCGCTTATTTGCTCGGCGATTTCACGTGTGTCTTTTCCCTGAACGATTACGCCTATTTGCGGTGTGGCGTATTTATTCTTGCGTATGCCAACGCTTGCAGTATCTGACTTTCTTACAAAAAGGTAATTGCGGGATTTCTTGAGCATGCCCTTAAATGACTCTGGCTTGACCTGATTGAGCGTGAACATTGCCTCGTCACGTACCAATCCATCAATAGGTCGTGCCAGCACATTCCTGATCGTGTCACCTATCTCGCCATCCCAGTTCTCACTGTTCACAACAATTAATATATCGTTGAGTTTACCTGCGCTGTCGTTTATACGCACTGGCTCTTCCTTACAGGAAATAAGCACTAATGCAACAAGTAATGTGGTTATAATTCTCATACTATTATTTTAAGACCAGCGTCATTCCTGGTTTTAGATTCTTAGAAGCCTTAGGGTTTAATCGCTTAAGTTCCTTGACGGTCATGTTATTGCGCCTAGATATTGCCCATAGGCTGTCACCAGATCGCACGACATAATTTTTGACCTTTGCCGTTTGCCTAGTTGCACCGGTCGTGGTGTTAATTTTAAGACGCTGCCCAATTGTCAATTTATTGCTGCGTAGGCGATTCCATCTTTTGATTTCGGAAACCCTAACATTATATCGTGCTGCGATTTTACCTAGATAATCACCGCTGCGCACCCTATAAGTAATGCTGGTTGATGGCTTGAGAAGCTCTGGTAATGGTTGTTCTCTTTTTTCAAATTCTGCTTTCGCGAAAGCGTAAACCTTATCCTCATTACCTGCAATAACGGCAACCTGCTCTATAGGTAGCCTCAAATAATGTGGTTTGCCTTGCTCTATAGGTATGATTCCCAATTTGTAACTAGGATTAAAAAACTCGATGGTTTCCTTGTCAATGTCTAGCTGGCTCTCGATTTGATCAAAGGAGATTTGATTCTTAATCAGGACCGTATCAGTCTCCATCATAAGCCTAGAAGTGCGCTGTGGTTTAAAGCCATGCTCTTGGGCATATGTGAACAAATACATCATCGCCTGGAATTTAGGCACGTAACCAGCAGTTTCCCTAGGTAAATGCGGTCGCAAATTCCAGTAATTTTTCTTGCCGCCACTACGGCGTATGGCTTTGTTGACATTACCAGCACCGCTGTTGTAAGCGGCGAGAGCCAGATCCCAATCATCATAAATGCTGTAGAGTCTGTTGAGATATTTACATGCCGCTATGGTTGATTTATTGGGATCCATGCGCTCGTCAACATAAGAGTTGACCTCGAGCCCATAACCTTTGCCCGTTGCATACATAAACTGCCAGAGTCCGGTTGCACCTACTCTACTCTTTATTTTCGGATCCAGAGCGCTCTCAACAACGGCTAGATATTTCATCTCTAACGGTATGTCATAGCGATCCAGCTGCTCCTCAAACATGGGGAAATAATAATCACTAAGCGTCATGATGCGTTCTAGATACACACGCTTGTAGGTAAGTTGCTTTTTTATAAGCTGCTCAAGAATTGGGTTGTATTCAATATTAAAAGGCGTGCGCTCATTTATGCGCTGTAATCTCGCCTTGAGCGTATCTGTGCTTAATGTTGAGTCACCTACATTAGGTAAGCTATCTATATTTTTAAATAAATACTCATAGCCATCATGATCATACAGCATGTCCATGTAGGCCTGATCAAATCGATCTACCTCTTCATAGTTCTTCATCACTAGTGAGTCCAGCGATTGCAAGGGATCGATTGCTCGATCAACGCTAGTCGTTTCCAGAAACTTGACACTATCCACGGCAACGACCATAGAGTCTGTAACCTGCCCTTGCATCAATGCGCAGGACAACAGGATAAAGAGTGTCCACATTTTCTTGAGGTACATCATATAACTTACACGATCAATCTTCTTGCCACTATTGTTCTTGCACTGCTTTGATTCCTGGTAATGTTTTTCCTTCCAGCATTTCTAGCATGGCGCCACCACCAGTAGATACGTAACTTACTTTATTCTCAAAGCCAAATTGTTTTACCGCTGCAACCGAGTCGCCACCACCGACAAGTGAGAAAGCACCATTAGCCGTAGCATCTGCGACAGCATTACCAATGGCAATGGTTCCTTTAGAAAAAACGTCCATCTCAAAGACACCTGCTGGGCCATTCCAAAGAATCGTTTTACATTCTTTAATAACAGCAGCAAAATTTTTTCTTGATTGCTCACCTATGTCCAGTCCCATCCATCCATCGGCTATTTGATCGATTGGAGAAAGGTCGCGTGTGGCCTGCTCAGAAAATGAGTCTGCAATCACAGAATCTACTGGTAGGTGAATCTGTGTATTAAGTTCTTTGGCTTTTTCAAGAAGTTCAAGAGCCAATTCTTGCTTGTCATCCTCGACAAGCGAATCACCTATCTCGCCGCCTTGAGCTTTCACAAAGGTATAGGCCATACCACCAGCTAGGATCAAGTGATCTACTTTAGGTAAAATGTTCTCGATCACTGTAATTTTTGAAGAGACCTTTGCACCACCCAAAATAGCAATTACCGGAGATGTAGGAGAATTCATGACTTTATTAAGACTATCCAATTCCTGCTCTATCAGCTTACCGAAGCACTTTTCTTTAAAAAATTGAGCAATAATAGTGGTTGATGCGTGTGCACGATGTGCAGTACCGAAGGCATCATTGACGTAAACGTCACCTAATTGAGCCAATTGCTGTGCAAAGTCTGTGTCGCCTTGCTCCTCTTCCGGATGAAATCGTAAGTTTTCTAATAGTAAAACTTGTCCTGACTCCAGTGTTTTTGATTGTTCCAGAGTTTCCTCACCAACACAATTACTAGCAAAAATCACTTGCACTCCTAAAATATCAGATACTGTTTCTACAATATGTTTGAGCGAGTATTTATCCTCAATACCATCTGGACGTCCTAAGTGCGACATAAGCACGACAGATCCACCATGCTCAAGTATGTGGACGATAGTTGGTTTTGCAGCCTCAATTCTAGTAGTATCCGTTACTTGTAGCTCCTCATTAAGTGGTACATTGAAATCTACTCGTATGAGCGCTCTTTTATCTTTAAAATCTATTTGTTCTATGTTCATATATCAGGCATTTGTGAGCCTACACAAATATAATGGTTATGGTATAACCTGCTTTACAGACTAGTATATTTGCAATATGTCTCAGGAAGCAGTCATAGGTCTAGATCACATAAAAAATCATTTGAAGAGCACTGTTTCAAATGATCGAGTTGCTCATGCACAACTATTCATAGGTAGCAATGGTTGTGGTGTATTACCACTAGCGCTAGAATATGCCAAAAATATTCTTGCTAGCAACGGCGATAAGGATGCCATGAGACGCGTAGAACAATTAGTTCATCCTGATTTACACTTTGTTTTTCCCGTGGCAACCACCACAAGGATTACTAGTAAACCAGTATCTGACGACTTTATTCAAGAATGGCGTGCTTTTTATAAGGAACAGCCCTATGGATTATTACAGGACTGGTATCAATATGCAGACATTGAGAAGAAATCTTGTGAAATACGAGTGCATGAAGCTGCAGACCTTTCAAGAAAACTGAGTTTGAAATCCTATGAAGGTGGTGCCAAAATCTGCATTATTTATGGTGCCGATTTCATGAATGTTGCTGCGTCAAACAAACTGCTCAAGATCATCGAGGAGCCGCCAACTGGTACAGTTCTTATTCTTATCGCTGAAAGCGAAGAGCAGATTCTCAACACCATAAGATCAAGATGCCAAGTGCTTCACGTACCAAAGTTGAGTGCCGCTGATATTTCGCAAGGCTTACAAACCCATTATGGAATTGATGCCTCACGAGCAGAAATGATTTCTAGACAAGCAAACGGAAGCTTTAATAAAGCGATCAAATTGTTAAGCAATCATACGGAAGATAAGGAATTTGAGGAATGGTTTATTTACTGGGTGCGTACAGCCTTTAGTGCTAAAGGAAAGCCCAGCGCTGTTGCCGACCTGATAGCGTGGGCAGAAAACATTGCTAGTAAAAACCGTGAAGTACAAAAGAGGTTTTTATCCTATTGTTTAGAATTCTTCAGACAAGCCATGCTTACCAATTATAAAGCTGATACGGCGGTTTATCTAGAAACCAGTCCCAGTTTTGATCTGAAAAAATTTGCTCCATTTATTGATGGACATCGTATCATTGAGATCACAAAGTCCATTGAAGATGCGCTTTATCATATAGATCGTAATGCTAATGGTAAGATCGTAATGACTGATTTGAGCATAGGATTAACTCGAATTCTGCATAAAAAGTCACGATAATCGATATTTTACATTGAAAGTCTCTTATTTGAAGTCATTTAGCCTAAACCTGACTATTATTGCCACACTAAAATTGAAAAATGGACTTTAACGCGGCTGGTATTACCATCCTTCTTTCTTTCTTGCTCTTGACATTTCTCATGTCTGCTTATGAGAAAATGATTGAATGGAGCAAAACGTTAGAGCATTACCAAAAAATGTATTCAAAAACATTTTTGAAACCCATTATTAAACCTCTTATTGTTTTAATTCTAGGATTTGAAGCAACCGTAAGTACGTTTTGTGGTCTAGGAATCTATGATTTGATAACGATGGGTAATTATGAATTTGCCTGTTATGGATTTTTTACCGCCTCTTTGCTCTTCTTCATATTTTTATTTGGATTACGCTTGATCAAAGACTATCAAGGAACGTCAAGAATTGGGGTTTACTTTTTAATTGCAGTTTTAGGTCTATACTGGGCTCAATTACTTAATTCTATACCTTAAGGAAATAATATAGTTTTTTACTATTTCAAACTGCACATTGCGATGACTTTAGAGAACGTTTTAGAGCTTTAAATTATCAAACATACACTAAATCCGAAATGGTTCGTCAAAACGCCTCTATTGTGCTTTTTTGAAGATGTAAATATGCGAAGATGCTTGATTGGTGAAAATCGTAGCAATATTTGAAAATAAACCTATGATTCCGCCTATGACTAATGGAAGCGGCCATTTTTTATATCGCGCTGATAAAATAGAGACATAGAAACTATCAAGCCACATAACTTTTGTATTGACCAATTCAAACTTACCATCAAAAACTGATTGAATACCGTTTTTATCAAAATGCCACAAATGCCTAGGAACATCCCACGCGGCCCAATACTTACCGAATAATTTTGCGTCTAGGGATTTATGATTAGGAACCGCAATAATTACATGACCATCTTCCTCTACAATTTTAGATAAATAGTGTAATTGCTCACTTAAATCCTCAACATGCTCTAGGACATGAAACATGGTAACCACTCGATAGGATTTTATTTGAGCATCGGGTAGCTCATCCAGCAGCTGAATCCCTTTTTGATAAGCAAACTTTCGCGCAAGCGGGCTAGGCTCAAAACCAATTGCATCAAATCTATTTTCTCTCAAATAGGAAACTAGCTCACCGTTGCCCGCTCCAATATCTAACATTGGACCTTCTGGCAAGTATTTACTGATCAAAGATTTTTTGCTATTAAGATTCCAATTCCTTGCTGTCTTATATAAGCTTGCAAATAATCCTGTGTTAGAGTCGTCATGACTCAAGTATTCATCACTTTGATAATACTTGTCCAGGTTTGATGGAATAGGCATGGTTTTCAGCAAACCATCAATTGTAGTTTTGACAATATCAAAATGCTCTTGAGTCAAAAAATAATCCTGGGTACTGCTATGTAGTTTCTTTTTTTTGCTCATTGTTTCACGTGAAACTATCGACCCATATGAACCAATAATACAGAAATATCGCTAGGTGAAACGCCTGATATACGTGATGCCTGCGAAATGCTTACTGGCTGAACCGCCTTTAATTTTTCTCTAGCTTCAAAACTAATGGACTGTATGTGACTGAAATCAAAGTTATCTGGAATACGAACGTCTTCTAGCCTATTCAGTTTATCGGCATTCGCTTTTTCTTTAGCAATGTATCCCGCATATTTAACTTGTACCTCTACTTGCTCTAAGATATCGTCGTCTAAATCATTTTCTTTTAAATATTGATCGACTTGAGAAATAGTGCTTATGTCTTTTAAGTCAATGACTGGCCTTGAGAAAACTTTAAATAGCTTCGCATTTTGGGTAACTCGAGCACTGCCTTTTTTATCCAATAACTCGTTCATCTCATTAAAATCAAAGCTGGTATCGCGTAAAAATGAGACCATTTTATCGGCTTCGCGAGCCTTGCGCTCGACCCTTCGGATTGCTTCTTCGCTAACAGTACCTATTTCGTGGCCCATAGGCGTCAATCTCAAATCTGCATTATCCTGGCGCAGCAACGTACGATATTCTGCTCTTGAGGTAAACATACGATAAGGCTCGTCTGTTCCTTTTGTGATAAGGTCATCTATTAACACACCAATGTATGCGTCATCACGACGTAGAATGAAGGCTTCTTCTTCTCTGATTTTTCTCACGGCATTAATACCGGCCATCAAGCCTTGTGATGCGGCTTCTTCATAACCTGTGGTTCCATTTATCTGACCCGCAAAATAAAGTCCATCGATAATCTTAGTTTCTAACGTGTGTTTGAGTTGCGTCGGTGGGAAATAATCATACTCAATGGCATAACCTGGCCTAAAGAATTTGACTTTCTCAAAACCAACTACAGATCGCAGCGCTTTAAATTGCACATCTTCTGGTAGTGAAGTGCTGAATCCATTTACATAGACCTCTACCGTATCCCAACCTTCTGGTTCAATAAACATCTGGTGTCTGTCCTTACTTGCAAAGCGGTCGATCTTATCCTCGATTGACGGACAATAACGTGGACCTATTGATTGAATGCGTCCATTAAACATAGGACTGCGATCAAATCCTTCTCGAAGTAAATCGTGAACCAAAGGACTTGTATAAGTCATGTGACAGTCGCGCTGATGTTTCAGCTTGCTAGTGCGATTACCATAGCTGAATTTTGACACCTCTACATCACCTGGTTGCGGCACCATCTTAGAGTAATCTAGCGATCGACCATCCACTCTTGGCGGCGTTCCTGTCTTCATTCTACCAGACTCGAAACCAAGATCAATTAATTGCTCGGTGATTCCGGTACTAGCTCGCTCACCAGATCTACCACCACCGAATTGCTTTTCTCCAATATGGATCAATCCATTTAGAAAAGTTCCATTAGTCAGCACTACTGATTTACCTCGTATTTCTAGTCCCAGAGATGATCTAACGCCGACTACCTTTTCGCCTTCTATAATGAGGCCCGAAACCATTTCTTGATAAAAGTCGAGATTTGGTAAGGCTTCTAACTGTAAACGCCACTCCTCAGCAAAACGCATACGGTCATTCTGTGTACGAGGAGACCACATTGCTGGACCTTTGCTTTTATTAAGCATCTTGAATTGGATGGCACTTTTATCGCTTATAATGCCGCTATATCCACCTAAAGCGTCAATCTCACGTACAATTTGGCCCTTGGCAATACCACCCATCGCAGGATTGCAAGACATTTGCGCGATTGTTTGGAGGTTCATGGTGACCAATAAAGTACTTGCGCCCATGGTCGCGGCAATAGCAGCTGCCTCGCTTCCTGCGTGGCCTGCACCAACTACTATAACGTCATATTCTTCTAAAAACATATCATTGTTTCACGTGAAACATTTGCATCTTCTGCGATTCCAATAGTCTCATTTTGGCAGACTCTTCGTCGGTCTTATCTCCATAACCTATCATGTGTAAAAGACCATGAACCATGACTCTTCTTAACTCGTCATCTTGACTGACATTGTAGATGAAAGCATTCTCATTTACACGATCCGTAGAAATGTATATCTCGCCTTCCAAAACATCATCTACCGAATAATCAAAAGTGATAATGTCCGTAAAGGTATCATGATTCAAGTGCTGTTGATTAATGTCCAACAAGAACTCGTCACTACAAAAAACATAATTCAATGACTTGATAGAGCAATTCTCACTATCTGCAACACGATTCAACCACTCAATGTAATTCTTCGGAGAGGAGAATTCAAAGTTGTTCTGCGAATCAAACTCAATCATTGGTTTTGAAATAGGATTTCACCTTACCCTTGTATTGTGGTTGCAAAGGTAATACTTGTCTATTGAGTATTTCTTTGTTCTCAAAGTATCTCTGTATAGTGGCATCCAGCTGTGAAGCGGTATTGATATACTGGCGCTGGTTTGCATTTGATTGACGTTGCTCGTCCTTTCCTTGTTCAAGGTTTGCATCTTTGAGCTTGAGCAAATCATACAAGATCTCAGACATCTCATTTTGCACATCGCGGTTGAACCCTTGATCCAGCAACTTACGTTCCACACCTTTCATCTGATCGCGTATCTCATCCACCTTTTGCTGCAAGCCTTCATCAATAATCATATCTTCTAACTGATTGCGCAATTCTTGTTGTTGTTTGTAAATTTCGTAAATACGCTGACTTTCCTCTTCAGACTCTTGATAAGACTGCTTGTCGCCATTTAAGCCTTCACCAGATCCATTCCCATCTCCATTACCTTGACCTGTTGATCCATTAGTACCATTTTGACTTTCGGATCCTTGACCTTGTCCGTTTTCTCCTTGTTGACCTTGCCCAGCCTGGCCTGGATTTCCTGATTGACCTGCTTGCCCGTTCTCGCCCGATTGACCAGAACCTTGTCCAGATGTGCCTTGACTGCCATGTGATTGCCCTGATCCACTCGTGCCACTTTCACCTTGCTGGCCTGGTGCGCCACTATTGCCCGGCTTTCCTTCTCCTGGTTTATCACCTTTGCCGTCACCAGGCTTTTCTCCATCGCCATCGCCTTCTTTCTCTCCTTCACCTTTTTTTTCACCTAGGCTTTTTTGTTTCTTAATAATATCTGGCAATTGGAATCCAGCGCCTTGACCTCCTTTTTGAGGTTTACCAGGAATAGCTGGAGAGTTAAGCTGATCAAGCACACCGCTTAACATCGCGGCAAGTGCATTTGCCCCTTTGAGACTTGATTGCTGTGACACCTGTCCAGCCGGTATATCAAGATCACCCAATCTTTCTAAGGATTTTTCAAGATTGTAGTAGATATCTATCACCTCTTTATTGATCTTCTCACCTACCTCAGGATTGCGGGTACTTAACGAAAACAAGCTATCATCCACGTGCTTAAAAACAGTCTCGAGCTCTTTTTGTAAACGCAACGTCTTGCCATAAGATAGGCTATTGGCGGTGATACTTTTTACCTCATCGAGTAAATCCTCTTGCTCTTGAGAGAAAACAATTAGGTTGTCCAATACCTGACGTAAAGATTCGGCATCCTCTTCCTTTGCCTCAGCCTCCATGCTTTGCATATCTTTTTGCATCTTGGCAGCTTGCTTTTTCATAAGCTGTGCTGCCTTACTTTGATTGTCTTGTGCATCCTTAGGTGACGCCTTTTCCAAATCGTCCGTTGCCTGTTGCTGCTCATCCTTGATCTCATCACCATCTTCTGGATAAAAATCGAGATTCATGTCTTGCTTGAGGTCCTCATTCTCCTTTTCCAGGTCTCTAAGTTCCTGTTCCCATTTCTTGTATTCCTCATTGAGTATCTCTTGCGCTTCCTTAGTATTAGTAGCATCACTTTTTTTGGATAACTCTTGTTGACGCTGCGCTATTTCTTGTAACTTCTTACCTAATTGCTCGAACTTTTGGGCAACATAATAGCGCTTAGTCAACTCCAACAATTGCTCTAGACTGCGCTGTTGTTGCTTAGTGTTTTTTTGTGCCTTTTGTAATTCTTCCTGCAATTCTTCTTTGGATATCTTATCCTGATATTCCTCTAGTTGTTTGAGTAATTCTTCATTCTTTTTGGATTGCTTGACTGATTCTTGCATGCGCTCCTGTAATTGCTTTTTGCGCTCATCCGGCTCTGATGTTTTGTCAAGTTGCTTGTCTAGTTGTTTAAGTTGCTGCTGTATAGTTTTTTCCTGCTGCTGCTGTTTTTGTAGCGCTTGTTCAAGCTTACGCCTATCACTAAAGGATCTTGATCGCTTCTCTATTTGCTCTTGAGACAGATTTTCTAAGGCTTTTTGCTCCTGTTTTTGCTCTTCAAGTGCCTTTTCAAGGCTGGAAAGCGATTGTTTCTGGTTCTTCAACTGTTCTTCTTGCTCTTGTGGCAATGTGGGCTGTGAGAATGTGAACGTTTGTGATTTTACAGACTTGTAATTGTGGATCGCATCATTGTCGACAACTTCAAAATAGAGGCTGTACTCATGACCACGCTCTAATTGTACGTCGCCAGGAAAGCTTGTCAAGAATTGGTGAAAGGCAGCACCGCTGGAGAAGGCAATCTTCTTGAGTTGCAATTCCTGTGGTTGATCATTTTTAAAATATACCAGATCAATGGATCTAAGGCCATAATCATCTGCGGCCTGTCCATTAAAATACATCACACGCTCCTCGATGGAGTCTCGCTTCATTTCTACCTTTAACTCAGGAAACTCATCTGTGATGACTTCGAGATTAAAGTCCAATTGTTCATAGCCTGATACATTCTCGTTGCTAGTACTTACGGTATAGGGTAGGTCGTTAAGTACCGCTTTCGCGAAAGCAAAATCATCACCAACCTTATCAAAATTGATAGCCTCATCACCACCCGATTTGTATTGTACCAACTGTGTTGACAGCGCGCCAATGTTCCACGTGACCACGGTTCCCTGCGGTATTATAGCGTTACCGGTGCCGTTGATCTTTTCATCTACTTTACCCGTATAATTAGGGTAGTCCAGCATCATGGTAAACTCACTGATGGTAGGAACGCTGTTTACCTGAAGCTTATAATCCATACTGCGCACATCGTTTGCAGCGATATAGAAATCAATATCATCTTCTGGGCGCTCAAAGTCAAATGTGTACGAGCTAGGCGATATTTGTGTCATGAAATATTCTTGACCGTCGTATAATATGCTTGCATTCTCTGGGAGCTTGTCACCTGTAACATTTACTTGTAACTGAAAGTTCGTTCCCTGCAGGGTCGATAAATCACCATTGACTACCGTAAAAGTGAATGGCGCTGGTGGAATGTATTCATTAGAATAATCTACTACTCTACTGGCACTAGAGGTTAGCATCTCGTCATTATTGGTAAAGAAAATGGCTGCAATAATCACTAGCGGTATCGCGAGGTATTTTAAGTACTTCTTGTTACTGCCTAAATCAATGGCTAGTGAAAAAGGTATAGGCTTAAGTTCTTCACTCTTCTGATTGATACTAGCCCATGTGAGATCGTCATCGCCACCGCTAGAGTGCAACTGCAACACGTTGACCAGCTTGTCAGACACTTCTGGAAAATAATTGCCAATGATATTACTAGCATCTCTAAAATCGATGCCGCGAGCCAATCGTAGCAAACGCGCCAATGGAATAAAGACAAACTTGATTAAAAGTGCTAACTCTACAATGATAAACAACCAGAATAAAATGGTTCTTCCCAAGCTGCTGAGCCATAAAAAATGCTCTATTAGCGCGGTCGTGAGAAAATAAAGCAAACCAATAGCAAGAAATAACAGCGCACCTCGCAACAGATCATTGAGGTAAAATTTACCTATGAACTTTTCAAGCTTTACCTGTATGATTTCAAAATTGCTCAATGGCTAATTGTTGCGTTGTTGATTACTTGTGCATTTAATGACTACAAAGGTAATGACTATCAACCTAGTAGAAGTTCCTATAAATCTGAATCGTCTTGAGGTTGCAGCATCAAAAGATTTGATTAACAAATTTTTATGGTTTACTTTTAATCCTGCAGTAAATTAAAATTATGAAAGATCTCAAATATTTAACCGCATATGTTGTACCTATATTGTGTGTTGTCAGCATCTATTATGGTGGCTGGTCTTTATACCTGACACCATTGGTCATTTTTGGGATTGTTCCATTTCTGGAATTGTGGATGCCGTCCTTAAAAAGCAATCTTGAAGATGACGAGCGTGAAGAAAAAATAGCCAATAAATTTTTTGATATGCTGCTATGGCTTAATGTTCCTATTGTTTTTGGGGTGTTGGGCTATGGTTTCTATACCTACTCCATTAGTGCGTTTGAAACCTACGAGATTATTGGCTTAGTATTTTCCCTAGGTATCGTTGCAGGAAGTAATGGTATCAACGTGGCTCACGAACTAGGTCACCGTCAAGATACGTGGGAACGCTTTTTGGGCAAGGCCTTGCTATTACCTAGCCACTACATGCATTTTTATATCGAGCACAATTACGGTCATCATTTGAAAGCTGCCACTCCAGATGATCCAGCAAGCGCACGATACAATGAGAATTTGTATGCTTTCTGGATACGATCAGTGAGCAGTCAATATTCTAGCGCTTGGGAAATTCAATCCAGATTGAACAACGCAGCCGAAAGGTCTTTCTTCTCGTTCAAGAATGATATGCTGTGGTACACGATAATTCAAATATCCTATATCGCGCTCATTGCTGTAGTCTTATCGCCAGCGACGGCTCTTATTGCTATAGCAGTAGGAATTGTAGGCTTTACCTTATTGGAAATTATCAATTACCTGGAACATTATGGTTTGCGCCGTGCACAGAAAAAATCTGGGCGATATGAAATCGTGCGAGAAATGCACAGCTGGAATTCTAATCATGCTTTAGGTCGCATTTTGTTATACGAATTGACCAGACACAGCGATCACCACTATCGTGCAAGCAAGAAATATCAAGTACTGGATTATCACGACATAAGCCCACAACTGCCTTACGGGTATCCTACCATGATGGTAATTGCTACCATACCACCGCTATGGTTTGCCATTGTAAACAAGCACGTGCCTAAAGAGATGGTGGCATTGCAAACAGCTGCTTGAAAAACATCTTGTTAGCTCCTAATCTATTACGCAATCCGTTCGTAACGACATAAGATCAACATCCCTTTTACTCGCGATAAGCATTCTTTATCTTTGCAATCTCAAAAAATTGCCTAGATATGACTCAAGATGTACGTGTAAGATTTGCTCCTAGCCCAACTGGGCCGTTGCATATAGGTGGTGTGCGCACAGCGCTTTTCAACTACCTGTTTGCCAAAAAACATAACGGCACTTTCATCCTACGTATTGAGGATACTGACCAGAATAGATATGTTCCTGGTGCAGAAGATTACATCATCGAGGCACTCAACTGGTGTAACATACCTTATGATGAAGGACCTGGAAAAGAGGCTAATTACGGTCCATATCGTCAAAGCGAGCGCAAGGATAGATACCGTGATTACGCCTTACAATTAGTAGAAAAAGGTGCTGCTTACTATGCGTTTGATACTGCTGAGGAACTTGCAGAAGCAAGACAAAAAGCAGAATCTAATAAGGAAACTTTTATCTACAACCATCACAACCGCGACCAGTTTACCAACTCATTGACACTATCCAATAACGAGGTGCGTGATCGCATTGCATCTGGTGATGCCTATACCATACGTTTTAAGCCAGAGCTTAAGACGTTATTCATGCATGATGAAATACGCAAAGGCATTGAGATTGACACAAGCTTACTGGATGATAAGGTGTTGTTCAAAAGTGATGGTATGCCTACCTATCACCTCGCGAATATTGTGGACGATCACGAGATGAAAATATCGCACGTGATACGTGGTGAAGAGTGGTTGCCTAGTATGGCTTTGCACGTGTTATTGTATGAAAGTTTTGGTTGGGACGCGCCTAAATTTGCGCACTTACCATTGATCCTCAAGCCTACCGGTAAAGGAAAATTAAGCAAGCGCGATGGTGATAAGCTGGGTTTTCCTGTTTTCCCGCTAGCGTGGAATCCTGAAGTAGGTTCATCCAGTACTGGTTATCGAGAAGACGGTTATTTGCCTGAAGCCGTAATCAACATGCTTGCTTTTCTAGGTTGGAATCCAGGAACTGAGCAGGAATTATTTACCTTAAAGGAGCTTATTCATGCCTTTGACCTAGATAGAGTGAATTCATCAGGTGCTAAATTTGATCCTGAAAAAACTAAGTGGTTTCAGCAACAGTGGTTTGTGCAGCAGGACGATGCCGTCATAGGTTCCGCTTTCGCGAAAGCGTTACAAGAAAAAAACATCGACTACAAGTCACAGGATTATGTCAATATCATCGTTGGTCTGGTGAAAGAACGTGCCGTGTTTGTAGAAGACTTATTTGAACTCGCAGGCTTTTTCTTTACTGCACCTAAGGAATTTGATAACAAAGCTGCTTCAAAATCATGGAAAGATGACACGAGCGACCTTATGCAACATGTTATTGATGTGATTCAAAAAGCAGGAGACACGACAGCATTAGAATTAAGCAATGCGGTAAAAGGCTGGATCAAGGAACAGGAAATGGGTTTTGGTAAGGTGATGATGCCGCTTAGACTATCGCTGGTAGGTAGCCTTATGGGACCCGACGTTTTTGAAATCGCGAGTATGATAGGTGTTGATGAGACAATTTCACGCATACGGTTTGCCAGCGAACAGTTAGGCTAGAAATACAGCCTCAAACCGGCGGATACATAACTTAATTTTCCATCGACATCGCTGCCGCTTACTGTTTGGCTATCTAGTGAATCTAGGAAAGCATAATGATAATGTGCCGTAATGCGCACATTGTTGATACCGGCAGAAAAGCCACCAACAGCATTGATGTTGATAGGGTTGGTTTTTTCAAATTCTGATACTAGAATAGGGTCTGTCGTACCTACAAACCTGCTGAGATCTGAATCGTCAATTTTGAACTCACCATTGACCATGACGGCAGGACCGGCTTCTATCGTGAAGTATGGTGAACCAAAAACGCGCCAGGCTAGCAGAAGCTTCACCTCTGCACCTATCACGCTCATGTCAATCGTTTCAGTAGATTGAAATTCTTCTACATTGAATTTATGATTGAAGATCCCAACAGAATAGACCATATCAAAATACCGATTGAAATCACCTCTAGTCTCTAGATATCCTGCAAATCCTGTCTCGCTTTCTATATTGACCTGATCGCTTTCTAATTGTAGAAAGGTAGCATCGGCTCCTATTCCTAGTCTATTAATACTACTGTAAGTGCGTTGAGCTGATAAGTACAGACCGAACAAACAAAAAGAAAGTACGAGGTAGATTTTCATAATTTGTAACTATACTCGTAAACTTAAGACTAATCAATTGTTAATCACTTAAAAATTTACACTAACCATGGATTTAATTGTTCTCGTACCGCTGCTATTGATAGGTTTCTTTATCATTATCGCAGCATTTTTTACTGTTAAGCAGCAAACTGCTGCTATTATAGAACGTTTTGGAAAATTTACCAGCATACGCCACTCGGGACTGCAATTTAAAGTGCCAGTGATCGATCGTGTTGCTGGACGTATCAATTTAAAGATCCAGCAACTGGATGTTATTGTTGAAACTAAAACTAAGGATGATGTATTTGTACGTCTTAAGATCTCCGTACAATTCCAAGTGCGTAAGGAAAAAGTTTATGACGCATTCTATCGTCTAGAGAATCCGCGTGATCAGATTACTGCTTATGTGTTTGATGTGGTACGTGCCGAGGTTCCTAAAATGAAACTGGATTTTGTTTTTGAGAAAAAAGATGATATCGCGATAGCAGTAAAGCGTGAACTTAATGAAGCCATGATGGATTATGGTTATGACATCATTAAAACGCTTGTAACAGACATTGATCCTGATGTACAGGTCAAGGCTGCTATGAACCGTATAAACGCCTCAGAGCGCGAGAAAATAGCCGCAGAATATGAAGCAGAAGCAGAACGTATCAAGATAGTCGCAAAAGCACGCGCAGAAGCAGAATCTAAGCGCCTACAAGGTCAAGGTATTGCAGACCAGCGTCGTGAGATTGCTCGTGGACTGGAAGAAAGTGTTGATGTACTGAATAACGTAGGTATCAACTCTCAAGAAGCAAGTGCGCTTATTGTTGTGACACAACACTATGACACACTGCAATCCATAGGTGAAGAAACTAATTCTAATCTCATCCTATTACCTAACTCGCCACAAGCAGGTAGCGACATGTTGAATAATATGATTGCAAGTTTTACCGCAAGTGCGCAGATAGGTGAACAAATGAGAAAGGATAATGTTAAGAGAGAAGCACGTGAGAGGAAAGAGAAACGTGAACTGCCTCCTAGTACAGACCTTCCTGAAAGTGGATACGATGATGACTTATAGATCATCAAATAACTTATAATGCAAAATCGGCTAGACGTGATGTCTAGCCGATTTTTTTATTTAGGGTAATGATATTTATTATTTACCTATGAGCTTATTGACCGTTTTTAGTATCAAAGCCTTTTTGATGATATTCCCAAAGATTCCTGATACCACGTTGATGGGTGAAAAACTTTCTTTCACGTCTTGAACGTTCATCTTCATCTTTTCAAAGTCAATCTTCTGCTCCAACTTGAGGATTTGAAGATCTCTATCTATTTGTTCAAAATCAGTGTACGTCTTCAGGCTCATCTATCGTGATGTCTTTAGGTGAATTGAAAAAAGATTGACTTGTTCTAGTCAAGATAATCTTAGTTAAGATAGGCTTCAATACAATGGCACATATGACCATTATGACTAAATAAATGGCACCCACAATCAGATATCCTAAAGGAAGGCTATCTACCGCATTACCTATATAAATACTCAATGCAACACTTAAAAAGAGTAACGCAATGAGTAAGAAGAATGCGAGAATAATCTTGTGTACGCCGTCGATGATACCTTTCATCGACTTCTTATAAAAGTCTAATTGGTAATAAGCAATCGACGACTCAATATAATCTTGAGCCGTCGATGTAAATTCTTCAAAATTGTCTTTGATGCCTTTTCCCAAATCTATTATGCTTTGGTCTTAGCTGCTGCAGTCTTCACTGCACCATTTACACTGCTAGGCTGCTGTAATTTTGCGTTTTTTGCTCTCAATTGCTCCAGCTTATTTTCTAGTGCAACAATAGCATCATCTGCTGCATAGCTTGCAGTTGATAGTGCGCTGTCTATACGCTCGCTCACCGTTCCTTTAAATTCGGTAGCCTTAGTGGTAAGATCATTATAAGTCTTACGGGTTGAAGCCTCGATATCAGCTTGTGTTTTCTTTGCTTTCTTAGAAAGATTCTTACGAGTTTTCTCACCGCTTTCTGGTGCATAAAGTAAACCAGCTACTGCTCCTATTGCTGCTCCAGCTACTAATGCTACTAATGTATTTCCTGTCTTTGCCATTTTATTTCTTGTAATAATTAATTTAAGTAACAAAGATAAATTTCCTTACAGCCGTTTAAGTTAATGTGCAGTTAACCTTACAGTTAGCAACTATTAAATCCATCCCAATATCTGGAATTTGTATAAAATCACGTTAAAACCTAGAGCGGTTAATAACAGGTTGTTAGAAAGAGTATTTATAATTCCGCTTTCGCGAAAGCGTAACTAATCTAAATCCATCATGCATTATCAATCTTTGCCCAAGTATCACGCAATGTTACCGTACGGTTGAAAACCATATTGTCCGCAGTTGTATCTGGATCTACACAGAAGTATCCCAGTCGCTGAAATTGTACTGTGTCACCTATCTGGAGATTCTTCATCGCAGGCTCTGCCATCGCTGTAATAACTTCCAGTGAGTCTTTATTCACGAACTCCATAAAGTCCTTGTCCTTGTCAGTATCTGGTGATGGTACGGTGAACAATCGATCGTATAGCCTAACCTCAACAGGTACGGCGTGCTGGGCACTTACCCAGTGAAGTGTTCCTTTAACGCGACGCATGCTAGCCTCTGTACCGCTGCCGCTTTTTGAATCTGGATCATAGGTGGCGTGAATCTCTGTGATATTGCCATCTGCATCCTTTAGGCAACCTTCACCCTTGATGATGTAACCGTTCTTGAGGCGCACTTCTTTGCCTATGGAAAGTCTGAAGTATTTCTTATTGGCACTTTCTTTAAAATCCTCACGCTCTATAAGCAGCTCTCTAGAAAATGGTACTTCTCTATAACCGCGAGACTCGTCTTCCTGACTATTTTCTGCCTGCAGCATCTCTACTTGATCCTCTGGATAGTTTGTGATCACTAGTTTTACTGGGTCCAGCACACACATCACACGATCTGCCTTTTTATTGAGATCCTCACGCAAGTGAAATTCTAGGTGGTTCATGTCGACCATATTCTCACGACGCGCGATACCTACAGAGTCTGCAAAATTCTTGATAGCATCTGCCGTATAACCACGACGGCGCAAACCAGAAATGGTTGTCATACGTGGATCATCCCAACCAGTGACTAGATTTTGCTCTACCAGATGTTGCAATTTTCTCTTACTAGTAACCGTGTGTGAAACGTTGCGTCTTGCAAACTCACGTTGTTTAGGACGTACTTTATTAGGATCTACTAATTGATCTAGAAACCAATTGTACAGCTCACGATGTGGCAGGAATTCCAGCGTACAAAATGAGTGTGAGATTTGCTCTATATAATCGCTCTCGCCGTGCGTCCAGTCATACATTGGGTAGATCTTCCAGTCTGTACCGGTACGGTGATGTGGCTTGTCCACCACTCTGTACATGATGGGATCACGCATGAGCATGTTGGTGGATTGCATATCGATTTTGGCTCTTAATACATGTTCACCTTCACCATATTTCCCGCTTTTCATACCTTCAAAAAGCTCTAAATTTTCCTCTACGCTGCGGTTGCGATATGGACTATTTGTACCAGGTTCAGTCGGTGTTCCTTTTTGCTCTGCGATGGCCTCGCTGGATTGTGAATCCACATAGGCCTTTCCATCCTTGATCAACTCAATCGCCCAATTATACAACTGCTGGAAATAATCTGATGCGTAGCATAGATTGTCCCATTTAAAGCCCAACCACTCTACATCATTCTTGATAGCTTCTACGTATTTTGCTTCTTCTTTGGCTGGATTTGTATCATCAAATCGCAGGTTTACTGGTCGATTGTACTTCTCGCCCAACCCAAAGTTGAGGCAAATGGCACTGGCATGACCTATGTGCAGGAAACCATTAGGCTCTGGCGGAAATCTAAAACGCAACTTATCCTGTGAAAGACCTTGTTGCAGGTCTTCGTCAATAATATCTTCTATAAAATTGTTACGCTTTTCTAGATCGCTCATCTTCTCAAAAATTAAGGGACAAAGTTACGATTTCGATTGTTCAATCTTAGTACATGATTTGAGAGCCCACTTGCAAGATGTTTACTACTTGCTCTAAGTTGATTGTCATGGTTGTGGTTGTTTGGGATTATGCTTTCGCGAAAGCGTAATTACCAAAACCATTATTGCATATGAATGACCACTGATTATCTTTACCACATGCATAAAATTTTACTCGAGAATGTACGTGTGTTTACCAATCATGGCTGTCTAAATGAGGAAGAGCTCATAGGTAGTGAATACCGTGTGGATCTTGAAGTGGTGACTGATCTTACTCGCAGCGCCAAGAGCGATGACCTGTCTGACACTGTGGATTATGTGTATCTCAATAAGGTAATCAAGGAAGAAATGGCAGTGCGATCAAAGTTGCTGGAACAAGTGGCGCAGCGCATACTGGACCGTATTTTTAAAGAGGAAGAAATGGTGCAACAGGCAACGGTGCATGTCTCAAAACTTAATCCACCACTAGGCGGCGATGTGGAAAAAGTGACGATTGCGATGACGCAATCACGATCTTAAATTGATGATTGCATCAAATATCTTAATGATGCGGTAGTAGGAACGACGTTAATTTTAGTATTTTTGCCATCCTGTAATGGCGTCATGGCCGAGTGGCTAGGCAAAGGTCTGCAAAACCTTGTACAGCGGTTCGAATCCGCTTGACGCCTCTACTTTCTTAAACCCTAGCTTTTATGGCTGGGGTTTTTGTTTTGTGGTATCTATGGTCTGGAAAATATCGTCCTCGACTTCAACTTCTGGCTTATTATTGGGCGATACTTTAGGCAACGGTGTGGTTTCTTTGATAGGCCTTACTGTTTTTTCTACAGGTTTATCTGGTATGAGGTCTTTTGATTCTAGCTCCTTGATAAATTCTTCTTCTACCTCTTCTACCTTTTCTTGATCCATAAGATCTGGCATGATGTCAATTTGTTCTTCCAGCTGTTTAGTAGTATCAGGAAATGTGCCCTTGAAGATGAGAACGCCACCACAAATCATCATGATAATGGCAATGAGTCGCTTGAGCCAGAATATGCGTAATGGTGTCAGGTAGCGATTGAGACTTTTGGCCAGTGCAATCTTGAAAAGATCTACCACAAGGTATGAGGCAAGCACGGTCCCAAAAAAGGTCAAGATACGGCTACCGTCATTTTCTAATTGCGGACCAAATATCAAAATCAACCCCAACCAAAAACCGAGTACGCCTACATTAATAAAATTGAGTAAAAATCCCTTAATCATCAACCTACCATAGTTGTTTGTTGCTACAGGAATTACATTAGGATCAACCTCTTTAAGGTATGATTTGCGTGTTTGCGCAAATGATATCACGCCATATAAAGCGAGAATACCACCGCCAAAAATGAATAATCCGGGATCGTCCTGTAGTTTTTCTAGAATTGCACTAGTCATGAAATAAGCGACTAGTAGGAAGACGATATCTGCGATAATCACGCCTATATCAAACGCCAGCGCTGCTCTAAAACCCTTGATAGCGCTAGTTTCTAATAACGCAAAAAATACCGGACCTATCAGGAAGGCCATTCCTATCCCTAAAGGTATTGCGCTGTAAATATCTTCAATCATGCATGATCCTTACGGTATGATCAAAGGTATGGAATAGAGTTTTAAAATGTATGTGCCCACTTAAACACGGCTCAATGAGCTATTGTAAATTGAAATCGAATAGTTATCGAATGACTACACTACCGCCGAATAATGTTTTCTTGTTGACTTTTTTGGGATCACCATAAACAATCACATCGCCGCCAGCCTTAATATTCACATCTACAGACTTTGTGGCGTGAACTTCAACCTCACCACCAGCTTGCACTTTGACGCTGGTGTATGCTGTGATAAGATCCTCGTTTTCTATGATACCACCAGTATTTACTACTACCTGCTGATTATTGACTTTACCAGATAATTGAATGATACCCCCTGTTACCGCACGTACGTCGAGATTGTCAATACGAACACCAGCCTTAATGGTAGCACCTTCTTGAACGCGCAATTCTAGATCGTCCTGTTCCATTAGTTCGTTAGCATAAATGATGGAACCTTCATTTGCATCAATGGTTTTGATGTCTGTGTAATAAACAGTGATAAAAGTGTTTTGACCATCAAAGATCTTATCATGTTTCATGCGTACTTTGAGCAAACCATCACGCTCTACAAACTCTACATCATCACCATCGCGTCCTTGAAAAAGTATCTTGTTCTCGTCTGCCTTTACCAGATTAACCTTTATCAAATCAAATGTTTTGATCGTCTCAAATTCGTCGATGGCTACCTCACGATCCTGTGCAATTGCAACGATTGTAGATAACAGAAATACAGCTATACAAATAAATTTCATGATGTGTGTTTTTATAAAGATGCAGCTAGTAAGGAATTGTTACAGTTGTAGATAATACACTATCGCTTCACAAAGTTAAAATCGATGGTTTCCACATCATTAACTACTTGAGCCTTGAGCGTGTCACCAGCAATCCAGTAGTGAATCTGAGTAGGGAAATCCAACGCTGGATTAAATACTGAAATACTGTCCTGCTTGAACTCAAGCGAGGTGAGCGTTGCAGTGCTATGATTTGTACCTTCTACAAATAATGTCCATTTATCGGTTTTGGTGATCTTCATCTCTTCCCTAAAGATGGTATCGCCATCTCTCATGGCATAGGCAAACCCTTGATAACCATCATCTGTTTTAGTCCATTCTTCATAGGATTGTCTTCCTGCTGGATCATCCGTACGTTGCCAGCTGCCCAATATCCAATCCAATGACTCTGGATCATTGTTGCTGCAGGCGCAACATAAAACTAATAGAATAACGCTTAATTTTCTCATGATCTAATGTCTATAACCTTTCCAGGTACCGCCATAACGATACTCTGGTAAACTTTGATGTTTCTCCGTACAGCTCTTACAACAAAATACCCATTCTTTACCACTTGTAAGCTGAATGCGGTACAACGTGGTGTGCTCCTCACCGCAAGTATGGCAGATTTTGGTTTTCACTATTTCTGGTTTTCAACTTCAGACTTTGCACCGACCATCCAGAAATCTAGGTGTTTCTTAACAAGATCTGCATTCTTAACTTTTACATAAACCTCATCACCTAGACGGTAAGCATTTTTAGTCTTGCGACCTATCACGGCAAACTCTTCTTCTACATACTCATAGGAATCATCGTCTAGATCGCCTAGACGTATCATTCCTTCGCATTTATTCTGTATGATTTCTACATAAATTCCCCAATCTGTCGCGCCAGAAATAACACCTAGGAATTCTTCATCTGCATGATCTTTCATGTACTTGACCTGCATGTATTTGATGCTGTCACGTTCTGCTCTCGTGGCTAGTATTTCCATGTCTGTACTATGCGTACATTTCTCTTGGTATTCTTCTTCATTGACTGGTTTACCACCATCTAGATAATGCTGTAATAATCGATGTACCATCACGTCTGGATAACGTCTTATTGGGCTGGTAAAATGCGTGTAGTAATCAAAGGCAAGACCGTAGTGGCCTATATTCTCGGTAGAATACTCTGCTTTTGACATGGTGCGTATGGCAAGCGTATCGATCATATTTTGCTCCTTGCCTCCTTTTACATCTTCTAATAATTTATTGAGTGATGCAGTGACTGTCTTGCGATCACGTAGGTCTAATTTGTGACCAAAACGTGTTACAAATTGCGCTAGAGCCGTCAACTTCTCATCATTAGGCTCGGCATGGATTCTATAAACAAACGTGTGTTTAGGCGATCGCTTACCTATAAAGGCTGCTACTTTGCGATTAGCTAGTAGCATGAACTCTTCGATTAATTTATTAGCGTCCTTGGAAGTTTTAAAGAACACACCAGTCGGCTCGCTATTCTCGTTAAGGTTAAACTTCACCTCGGTCTTATCAAAACTCAATGCACCATCTTTCATACGTTGTGCACGCATTACTTTGGCGATTTTATCTAACGTTAAAGTTGCTTCTGTGATTTCAGGTTTGATTTGAGTACGCTTTCGCGAAAGCGAGATATCCTCAGGAATATCACCTTTACCAGTTTCTATGATATGTTGAGCTTCCTCATAAGCAAATCGCTGGTCTGAATGGATGATCGTGCGACCAAACCATTCTTTATAAACCTTACCGCGATCGTCCATTTCAAACACGGCTGAAAATGTCAACTTATCCTCATGTGGATTCAGAGAACAAACGCCATTTGACAGAACCTCAGGCAACATAGGTACCACGCGATCTACCAAATAAACTGAGGTTGCACGCTCGTAAGCTTCACTTTCTAATACGGTGTTAGGTTTGACATAATGCGATACATCGGCAATGTGGATTCCTATTTCATAACGGCCATTTTCTAGTTTCTTGAACGATAGTGCATCGTCAAAATCCTTAGCATCTGCTGGATCAATGGTATAAGTAAGTGTCTCGCGCATATCACGTCTCGACGCGATTTCTTTATCTGTAATGATTTTATCCAGATTATTAGCGTGGGTTTCTACCGCCGCAGGGAATTCATAGGGTAAACCATATTGAGCAAGAATTGCATGAATCTCCGTATCATGCTCACCTGGCTCACCAAGTATTGCTTTTACAGATCCAGTAGGTGAATCCTGTTTCTCGTTCCAGTCCATAAATTCGACGAGAACGACTTGACCATCCTTGGCATTGTTGATCATCTTTTTAGGGATGAAAAAATCTGTCTGGATTTTGTGATCTGTGACGTTTACAAAAGCAAACTTGTCGTGTACCTGTATGGTACCCACAAATTCGGTTTTATTGCGCTTTATAATCTTGGTAATCTCACCTTCTGGTTGCTGGCCGCGACGCCTGTGATATACATATACCTCGACTTCATCACCATTGAGTGCCTGACCCAATGATCTTCTAGGAACCATAATATCTTCCTGCAGCTCGTTAGTTATAACATAACCGGTACCACGTGAACTGATGTCAATTTTACCTGTGTAGTAATCAATTGCTTTAATAAACTTGAACTTGCCACGATCGACTTCTTCAATTTTACCTTTAGATTTGAGTAAGTGTAGTTTTTTAATGACCTGATTACGGCCGCTCGCATCCTTTATACCCAGTTTGGCACAAACCTGCTTATAATTAAAGGTTTGGTCTGGATTTGATTTGAGTGTATTTGTTATGGATTGGGTAAGATTAGGGAACTTAGACTTACCGCTTTTTTTCTTCTTTTTCATATGTGGTAAAGTTACTCAATTACAAATGACAGTCTTGTTTAAGAAAACTAGTAGGAAAAGTCACACTACTTTATCATTACCTTAACATCTCTAGTTCAGTATGTTTTATCTTTGTTAAACTTATGTCTGCTCTTACGGTCATAGGTTCAAGAAATGAAAATAAGACAACCCTCAAACCCTGGAAAGTTTGCATTTTACTTATTTCTGTTCATTTTTCTATCAGGAATAATTATCATGTTTTCTTTAAGTAGTGACATACTCAACGGCATATAGCCGATGATTTAGGAACGCCCTTTTTCTATCAACAACTCAAGCCTTCATTATGAAGGTTTTTTTGTTTCCCACTGTTATCAACATTTATTAATAGTATCATTTTTCTTTTTTAAAAATTTAAATAAAATATAGTGATGATGATGTAGTGTGAATAGCGGTATAAGTTCTGGGCTTATAATTAGGTATTAGAATTTCTAGAGAGTTATCCTCAAATACACACAGGTTATTGACAGGCTATATGCTTCATTATCATATAATTTTCACATTTTGATAACAGTTGTCAATAAGTATTAAGGCTGATTAAATGTTGAGAAACTAGCATTATTTTTTTGTTGAATAAGCCATCATTTACATCTTAAAATTATCTGAAAATCTCGTGACTTATATTCTTGCTTATTCAGAAAATATTTTCATATGAATTTTAAATCGGATTATCCTAAAACTTTCTTTGAGATAATATGAACATGTTATCTGGTGTTTATCAATCGTGTAAAAGCATCATTGTTTATATCATGATAAACTGTTTATTACTGCTATTTTTGTGATATTAAACTCTACCCATGAATATATCTATAGGTAATGACCACGCCGGTCCAGATTATAAGAAAGCTATAGTATCCTTCTTGCAAGATACTGGACATCAAGTCACTAATCATGGGACTGATGTGCTGGATAGCGTCGATTATCCAGATTTTGCACATCCTGTGGCACAAGATATCGCAGCTGGTAATAGTCAACTGGGTATCGTTATTTGTGGTAGTGCACAAGGTGTTTCCATGACTGTCAACAAGTATGAAAAAGTACGTGGAGCCGTTTGTTGGAGCAAGGAGATTGCACAACTAGCTAGAGAGCATAATGATGCAAATATTATATGTATCCCAGCACGTTTTACTAGCATACCTCAAGCGGTTGCTATGGTAAAGACCTTTATTGATACACAATTTGAGGGCGGCCGTCATTCAAGACGTGTGGATAAGATCAAGTGTTCCTAAATATAGATGGAAAGAGACGGCTTACACAAACGCTATTTTGAACTAGGTAATGAACTGCCTGATATCTACCCTAGCAAAAGCTTTCAAAATCACTGCTACTGGCGCATAGCTCTGGATCAAGTAATTAGCGATAAGTGGAATCATAAACTCGACAGCCCAGCTTATAAAAACTTATCAGACGAGCAATTGCAGCAAGTCATAGAGCTTCTAGAACATTATAAAGATGATGAAGTTTTATTGGAAAAACACAATAAGCAGTCGCTGCGCTATCGTGGTAAAGTGTAGTTAAGACCGTCAACATTTATCTGACAACTGCTACTTTTACACCATGAGAAAAGAGGCCAAAATCATCATACATCAATTGCGCACTGCCGTGCATCCACAAAAAAAACTGATGGAAATATGGCGTGAGCTAGAAGAATATGATGAGGACGATAAGCAGGAAACCCTAGACGATCTCGATACAGAGCGTCAAGATCTCATGGCTCGCGGTGATGAGGATTTTGGCAACATGCTCGAGAAAATCATTACTGATATACGCATTGGCGTCAAGCCACCCAAGTTCAACAACGTGCCTAAACGTTTTTAGAACATGCAGTTTCAATTCAAAAAATTTAACGAATTAAGCCTGCAGCAGTTGTACGATCTACTACAATTGCGCAGCGAGGTTTTTGTGGTCGAGCAGGATTGTGTTTACCAGGATATAGACGGCAAGGATCACAAGGCCGTCCACGTTTTAGGTTATGATTGTGAATTACTTGCGGCATACACCAGGATTTTTCAAGCAGGCGATTATTTTGACGAGATCAGCATAGGTCGAGTGGTGGTGCAGCAGCATTATCGCAAGTCTAATTATGGTAAACTTATCATGGAAGCTAGTATGGATCACGCTTTCGCGAAAGCAAAATCACCAATAAAAATATCTGCACAGCAATATTTGGAGCGGTTTTACACAGATCTAGGATTTGAGGCTACCGGTAAAAAATATCTGGAAGACGGCATACCACACATGGAAATGATAGCGTATCCTAAGAATTGATCGCCGGTTTACTGTCATAGTATTTCTTTTTTAACCAAAAGGATAGCCTCACCAGCAATATCAAGGCTGGCACCTCAACTAGTGGTCCAATAACACCAGTAAACGCCTGACCAGAATTGATTCCAAAAACCGCTATTGCCACGGCGATTGCCAGCTCAAAGTTATTTCCGGCAGCCGTGAAAGATATAGCCGCATTCTGATCATAGCTAGCGCCATTCCATTTACTCACAAAGAATCCTATCAAGAACATGATGGCAAAATAAATCATGAGAGGCACTGCAATGAGCAGCACATCAAAGGGTATCTCGACGATCATTTTTCCTTTTAGCGAGAACATCACGATGATGGTAAACAATAAGGCAATTAATGTAATGGGACTTATTGCCGGTAAGAATTTGTTTTCATACCAATTCTTTGAGAAAACAGGAACTAGAATAAGCCGACTCAAAAAACCTAGCGCAAATGGTATTCCTAAATAGATAGCCACACTCACAGCAATCGTGGACAGTTCAATATCAACGATAGCGCCGTCTAATCCAAAATAAGGCGGCAATACCGTGATAAATAACCACGCATAAAAACTATAGGCAAATACTTGAAAAATACTGTTGAGCGCCACTAAAGCAGCGCCGTACTCTTTGTTACCGTCAGCAAGATCATTCCATACCAATACCATGGCAATACATCGAGCAAGACCTATCAATATCAATCCAATCAAATACTCTGGATGGTCCTGCAAGAAAATAATCGCGAGCACAAACATTAATACAGGTCCTATGATCCAGTTGAGTAATAGTGAAATACTCAGGATTTTTACATTGGTAAAGACTTTTGGTAGCAGCGCATAATTGACTTTGGCCAGCGGTGGATACATCATGAGGATCAATCCTATCGCTATAGGAACATTAGTAGTGCCATAAGAGAATTGATCGATGATGGACTCAACATCTGGAATGATGATGCCTAGTAAAATACCTATTGCCATGGCCACAAAAATCCAAAGGGTTAAATACCGACTTAAAAAATCCAGCTTTTTTCTCGCTGCCATATTATTTAATTTGTTTGAAAACGTACTTCATCTCGGTGGCGATCTGCTCGCTGCGCTTGCGGTACACTTGGTTTTGTAGATCTGTCCCATCAGATGATTTAGGATCTTCATAAGTAACAGCGATACGTTTATAGGCACCAGGAATAAAGGGACAACCTTCATCTGCTTGTGAGCAGGTCATCACGGCTACAAAACCGCTTTTTGGATTTTCATGATGATCATACACTTTAGAAAACAGTACAACTGGCGATTCTTCTGGATCTATTGATAAATGATATACTGGATTTGCGCTGGTATCCAGTGGTTCAATGAGAAAACCCTGATGAGTTAATGTCTCGACAATTTTAGGATATACCGCGGTAGCCTCAGTACCGCCGGAATAGGTAATAATATGGTTGATATCATAATATCGCGCCATCGCCGCTGCCCAAACTTGTCCTAGATGACTGCGTCTAGAATTGTGAGTACATATAAAGTTGAGACGAATGGCTGTGCCTTGATCTTTTTGTTCCTGGATATAGCTCGTTAGTTGATTCAAAAGTCGCTTACGATCAACTGGGATAGTATCTATTTTTAAGTGATCTATTAAGTGTTTTAATGTCTTGTTCATATCAACAACATCCAGATCCTGGCGCGCAGGAATTTGATTGTATTTGCGATAGGCGTACACGAGGCTTTTCCTGTGGTATGCCACAGGCGTCCATGGCTAGACAAGCGGTTTTTTTGTTGGTTAGTATATAACCATCAGCTGTGGATTCTAGATTGTAGATACCTATGGTCTCAACTTGATATTCTACCTCGACAGGTACATCTGGCAGTCTAAGTTTTTGAATAGAAAGTTCAATGATGGATACCAGTTTCTCTGGGTGTAGTCTGTGGTCATAATCATCTGCTTCCCATAATTGTAGTTTGATCGTCGTTTCCTCTCGTTCCTTACCACCGCAATCGATAAAATGACGATGATTTTTACCTACCTCGGTCACGTGAAAATGTGTTGGCACCATCTGGCCGTTTTCCAACTGAAAAGAGATGGTTTTCCTCGACTTCAGGTCAAATAATAATTCTGATAATTTCATCGTGATGTTTTTAGCAACAATTGATTTTTTCCTTTGCTGGTGTATTTAAAAAAGTACCCAGCGTATCTTGTAATTGCGACCATACTGCTTGATTGATACAGTAGCACGTGCTCGTACCAGTAATCGTTCCTTGAATAAGGCCAGTCTCTTTCAATGCCTTTAAATGCTGTGAGATCGTAGCCTGCGCGAGGCCTATTTCTAGAACAAGGTCGCCGCAAACACAGGTTTCACGGCTTACCAGATGCTGGATAATTGCAATCCTAGCTGGATGTGATAACGCTTTCGCGAAAGCGGAAACCACCAACTGTTCACTGCTGTAATTACTAATCTTAGTTGCGCCCATATTCATCGCAATATTACGATGAAAGAAACAAAATAAAAATTAATGGTCGATTTTTGTGATGTACAATTCTACGCGACGGTCGTCCCTATCGCTGCCACCTAAAGGCCTACTGCGACCGTAGCCCTTATGCGACATACGTTTTGAAGCGACGCCATTCTCATTGAGTAGCCTAAAAATAAGCTCGGCACGTGCGCTAGATAGATCAGACCGCATAGTATTACGATTGAGCGCATCAGGAAATCTAGGATTGATGCAGCACACATGACCACGTATCTCAAAATGAATATCAGGCCTAGCTACTAGTATCTCAATGACGCGTCGTAGCAGTGGTATGGAACCTGGATTGATAGTCGATCTACCTTTTAAAAAATGGATATTTTCTAGCTGTATCACTTCACCAACCTCTATGTCTTTGCGCAATAGCGACTTGAACGGCTCTTTATAATCTTTGTTTACAGGCGGTTTGATGTTAGTAGGAATATTGAGATACATATCAGTATCTGCAATGGTGATCATTTGTTGGGAGTTGATGTTTTTGCGCACTCGACGTGCTACTTTTTTCTCGTATTCATCGATTACAGCAAGCTCATCGGCAGTAAGATCAGATCGTTTGATTTTCTTAATTTCAAGACGATTGGCTACAACCTTAGGAAGAAGAAATTGAATATCCACGCGCCTATTGCGAGCTCGTGTGCGCGCAACTTCTTCTGGAATTCCTGAATCCACAAGAGCAATTTCACCTAAACCTTCAATATGTTGGAATATATAGTTGAGATTGATGTGATGGTACTGCAGCCATTTAGTCACCGCAACCACTCGGTTTGTGGATAGTTGCTGGTTGTAATCTATGGTGCCACGATCGTCACAATAGCCTAGAATACGTACTTCCAGCACGTTCTTGTATAGTAAATTTTCAAATAAGGAATCGAGAGACTTGATCGACTCGTCCCGCAATTCATATTGATCAAGATCAAAAAAGACGCTGTGTTCTATCGTGAGCTGTGCGCTGCTTGTTGAAGCAAGTAGCAAAAACACGATATGTAGCGCCCAGGTTTTCATTAGCTCAAGATGCGTTTATATTCTTTGGGATTATCTAATACCTTAATGGCTTCTTGAATTTCAGGGCCGTACTTGAGTTGATATTCATACAAGCCATCGCGATAAAAATAACGCTTGACGATCTCGTCAGTGAGCAGGCTCATGATCTCGGCCTTTTTATCCTTAATGTCTCCTTTTTTGGCTTCCTTGATCGCCTGCACCATGGTCTGGTAGCTTGCATCAATGTCGTCATCCAGTTGTTCATTGGCTGCTGTTTTGTAAGCTTTCGCGAAAGCTGACTCTGTAACTGTCTCAAAATCAAAACCACGAGCCTCAATCCATGCGATGAAGTCTGCAAAATCTTGATTACTCAATTTAATGTCATCTATACTCGCATACTGATGGTTGTAATAATAGTCAGTCGCATAGTCAAATATGGCATTATCACGCAATAACGCGGTGGTAATAGGCGAGTAGGCAGCGCTCTCCATCTTAATATCGGGATCGATGCCGCCACCATCATATACCGTACGGCCGCTGTTGACCGTCTTGTAAGCGTTGTAATCTTCCTTGAGCGTGCGCACGGCATTGCCATCTGCATCGCGGTTCCAGTAATCCAGCGCCTGGATGCATCTACCACTAGGCGTGAAATATCTAGAAATGGTAATCTTTACCTGTGTTCCATAGCTCAACTCACGCGGACGCTGTACGAGGCCTTTACCATAACTGCGTGCGCCTATCACGACACCACGGTCATAATCCTGCACGCTACCGCTCACAATCTCGCTGGCACTGGCGCTGCGGCCGTTGATGAGAACCGCTAACGGTATATCTGCGTCAAAGGCTTTCTTTTTTGTCAAATAGGTGCGGTTGTACTTCTCGATAGAAGATTGTGTACTGGTAATGAGTTTATCCTTAGGAATAAAGAGGTTTGAAACATTCACGGCCTCGCTCAATAAGCCACCAGGATTACCTCGCAGGTCCAAGATAATTTTTTGCGCACCTTGCTCCTTCAAATCACGTATCGCATCACGAGTTTCTCTTGAGGCTTTCTCGTTGAACTTTGCTAAAATTACATATCCTATATCGCTGGTTGCCATACCATAAAACGGTACCGCTTTAATATCTACCGCAGCACGTTCCAGCGTGGTGCTGTTTGTTTTACCTTGTCTAGTGTAGGTTACCTGTAGCTTTGTACCGGCAGAACCCTGTAATAGTTTTCCAGCATTATCCTCATAATCTGCGATCTTGATACCATCAATTTCCAGGATTTCATCGCCTGCCTTAAGGCCTGCCTTATCGGCTGGATAGTCTTTCCAAGGCTCAACGATTATCAGTTTGTTTTCCGTGGTGCGCACATTGGCACCTATACCTGTGTAGGCACCTCGCGAATTAATACGCGATTGCTCTACCTCTTGCTCTGTCCAGTATTTTGTATAAGGATCAAGATCAGACAACATGCCTTCTATGGCGTTGTCCATAAGATCTGCAGGATTAGTCTCATCAACATAGTTCATGTTGATTTGTTTATACATCTCTGTAAAAATCTCAATCTGCTTGGCAATTTCAAAGAAGTCATTCTTGAAACTTGCTAGACACAACAGCATCGCACTTCCTAAAATGGGAAGCAGAATTTGACGCTTAATTTTTACTGTGGTATGCTTTCTTGCCAAAATCGGTATCTTAAATTAATTGTTAAAGATACTGAAAACGCTGCTATACAGGCATTTGTTGTTCTAGAAGCTCAACTTTTGGCGTCCGTTAATCGATGTAATTCTTTGATAACGTTATGTACTAGCTTATTAATTTGCTCCTGATCAGGCATTTTATGAGATTGATAAATCCACATAAATTTAAAATGCTGTGTTACCAATAGAGGTAGGTCGTGCTGTTGCAACCTGTAGGATTCACGCATCAAGCGTTTGATTCTATTGCGGTCAACAGCTAGTTTATGAAAGCGTTTAGGCACTGTAAAAGTCACCTTGTTTTCATCAGCTCCTTGATCTTGAACGTACTTCAGTCGCAATGCACCCTTGCGAACGGAAAGACCTTCTATAAAAAGGCGATCAATATCCTTTTTACGTTTTAGTTTTTTCTCTCTGCCCAAAGTGAATTTCATGTGGTAAAGGTAGTGGGTTCGATAGGATCGCTTATAAAAAAGCCAGCTCATCGAGCTGGCTTTCTAAATAAAATAGATTATTTCCTAGTTCTCAAGCGTGTTATTCTCGCGATTAACATCTGCCATCATTTGTTTTGGGTCGATGGTGATCGATGAAACGTCTGCCGCATCAATACCAGGCAGTGTGAGATTATAAGTAGGGAAAGCCCACGGCCAGTCTGCCTCAACTTTCCAGTCGCTAGGTACTTCTTTCTCACCACGCATCATGCGTAATGGTAGGTAATACATATATTCATCGCCACTTTTAGTAGTTACCTTGATATCCAGTGGCATAGGCATGAGTCCCTTTCGCGAAAGCGTAACCACAGCATTACCAGAATCATTGACCACAGCATCAACACTGTAGTCAATCGTATTTGTAGTTTGCGTCCAGTCTGTATGATACCAGTCCAGTTCCATACCGCTCACACGCTCTGCCACGCGCTTGAAGTCGTTAGGCGTAGGGTGTTTGAACTTCCAGGTGTCATAGTATTCCTTGATGATCTCGTCGCGCACCTCATCGCCTACTACATAACCCAATTGTGCGAGATAGGTAGCACCTTTAGAATAAGCACTAACGCCATAGGCAAAGTTGCGCTCATAGCGATCTGCATGCGTCGTTTGTGGTTGCTCAACGCCACTGTTCGCTAGTCTAATATAACCTGCATATGAACCTTCATTGGGATTTTCTTGACCCTCATTCTTAATCTCATCCATGGCAAGATTAGAAATGTAGGTAGTAAAACCTTCATCCATCCACTCATGTTTTGCCTCGTTAGTAGCCAGTATGTGGTTGAACCATGAGTGCGCAAACTCGTGAGCGGTGACACCAGCTAGACCGTCGTAACTGCGCTCTCCAGTAATAAGCGTACACATGGCATACTCCATACCACCATCACCACCTTGCAATACAGAATATTGTTTGTACGGATACTGGCCTATGTTCTCATTGAAGAATTGGAGCATCTTGTTGGTATCTGGTTGCAAGCGCTTCCAGTTCTCTTTCAAATTATCTTTGTTTAGGTAAAAAAAGTGCAGGTCAACACCATTGGCGCCTTTGTAAATATCATGCACATAATTAGGGTCTGCTGCCCAAGCAAAATCATGCACCTTAGGTGCTTTAAAGTGCCAGGTCAGTTTGCCATTCTCGCCCTTAGCAGGACCAGAGTTGGGCTTGTCATAGCCGTGACCTATTTCTTTTGGGTTTTGTAGATAACCAGTACCACCTACAGTATAGGATTTGTCCATGGTGAGTTTTACATCAAAATCGCCCCAAACGCCGTGAAATTCACGACCTATGTAAGGACTAGCGTTCCAGCCGTCTATATCAAATTCAGCGATTTTAGGATACCATTGCGTCATGGATAGTGCGACGCCTTCCGCATTATTGCGGCCGCTACGTCTTATCTGTACAGGAACTTGGCCATTAAAATCAAGCTTAAACATAGTGCTTTGTCCAGGTTTCAACGGCTTGGCAAGTGGCACGACCAGAATGGTCTCTTCTTCTTTAGGATTGAGCGTCATACCATCTTGAGTCATGTTGCTCACATGCAGGTAACCTATTTCATTAGGTTTTAGCGCAACAATTCGAGAGCCTACACGACCATCAGGATCTTGAATGCTGCGCGAGCGCACATCCATCTCACTACCAGGTTGGAAGGCGTTGAAGAACAGATGATAATACACCTTATCCAGTGTTTCTGGACTGTTGTTGGTATACACCAGAGTCTGTTTACCGTCGTATTGATAGTTGTCGACATTCATGTCAACGTCCATTTTATAGTCAACCTCTTGCTGCCAGTAATTAGGCATATCAGGGTTTTGAGCCATCGGTTTACTGGTCTCTTTAGTAGAACTACAGCTGGCCAAAACTGCCGCCGCGAGTATTAAAAAAGTTTTTTTCATGAATCCTGTTTGTTAAAGCATAAAGATAAGGATTTGGCTGCACCTTGAATTGATCTTAGTATTGGGAATCATTTGGGCGTTTCCACCCAAACTTTGGGTGGTCGGGCTTTACGCTACAAGTCCTCGCTTACTCCCGATAGTCATCGGGATCGCTGTGGGCTTTTCACTGCAATCCCTAACGCTTGTATTATAGGTGATAAATGCATTGTATGAATGGTTATAAAGATTTTAAGTTGGTTTTCGTAGGATTCCGCATCAAGTGCGAATAATAAGAAGAAAAACCTTATCGTTTGCTAAGGTTTTAACTGTGAGCCAGGTGAGTTTCATTTGATGGCTCAAAAAATTGACCAATTTCCATTGTTGATTTTAAAAGCTTGAAGAACAAACGATGTAAAGATTCCGCATCAAGTGCGGAATGGATAATAAAAAAAGACCCTAGCGTTAACTAAGGTCTTTACCGTGGGCCCACCTGGGCTCGAACCAGGGACTTTCTGATTATGAGTCAGATACTCTAACCAGCTGAGTTATAGGCCCTCAAAATATCGCAGCGCGATATACTGATTAAAAAGTCTGCAAATTTAAACTTTATATCAAATCTACCCAACTATTCCTGTATTTCCTGACATAGTTCTACTAGGACGCCGTTGGTACTTTTTGGATGTATGAAAGCCACTAGTTTATTATCGGCACCTTTCTTAGGCTCTTTGTTTATTAAGGTAAAACCTTCGGACTCCAATCGTTGCATTTCTGCATGGATGTTCTCTACCGCATAGGCCACATGGTGTATGCCTGTGCCGCGTTTTTCTATATGCTTTGCGATGGCACTATCATCGCTGGTGGCTGCAAGTAATTCTATTTTATTCTCACCAGCCGTAAAGAAGCTAGTAATGACATGCTCACTTTCTACCGCTTCTTGCTTGTAAGGTTGACGTCCCAGCAGCTTTGTGTACAAGTCGTTTGCCTGTTTAAGGTCCTTAACGGCAATTCCTAAATGTTCAATTTTACCTAGCATGTCTATCAATTTTGCCAGCAAAGATATTTTAATTGAACCAAGTGCTTTTGAAATACAAGCCAATTACATCAGTAAGAATAATATTTAAAATTACTTGCGTTAAGGATTGAAGAGGAAATCCTTTTTATAGTATGCGCAGCAAAGCACACCATAAAAAGATTGTAGCGCAAAGCCTGACCTGGCCTTTTTCTGGACAGGTAACGCCCAAATGATTATGATGCGAGATTGAATTACCTTTGTAGCATGGAAGAAACTCAACGTCAAAAAAAAATTGCGGGAATTCTGCAAGAGGATATCTCTAGTGTGTTGCAGGAAAAAATGCGCCAGAATGCGGTGAAGAATCTGCTGGTATCTGTGACTAAGGTTACGGTGACGCCTGATCTGGGTTATGCTAAGGCTTTTGTATCTGTTTTTCCTGCTAATAAGGCTGATGCGGTGATTGAGGAGATCAAGGAAATGACGGGTGAGATACGCCATGAGGTGGCTGCTAGGGTGCGACACCAGTTCCGTAGGATGCCTGAGCTGCAAATTTATAATGATGATAGTTTGGAATACATGGATCAAATTGATCGCGAGCTCAAGGGCGAGAACAACCCAATTGAGAATCCTGATATTTTACCGCGACGCAAGAAGTCTTAATTGAACATCTCGTACTACATAGCGCGACGTTATCTGGTTTCCAAAAATGGCAAGAATGCCATTAACATCATTAATATTCTAAGTTTTATCATAACAATCGTGGGAACGGCGGCACTATTTATTGTGCTTTCCGGTTTTAGCGGGTTGAAAGATTTTAGTACCAGTTTCAGCGGTTATTTTGATCCTGACTTACAGGTCACTGCGGTTCAAGGAAAAACGGTACAACTCACCAATGACCGACTAGAATCATTGCTCCAGACAGACGGCGTCGATGTGGTTGCTGGTGTGATAGAGGAAAAAGCGTTTCTCAACTATGACGAGAAAAATGACATCGCTTTTATAAAGGGTGTTCCCAACAACTACACGCAAATTATTTCTACTGACTCTATCTTGATAGGCGGCAGCTGGCTGACTGATAGCGATCCACAAATTGTTATTGGTGCTGGTATCGCTACTGATCTATCGGTTTTTGTAAATGACTATAGCTCTTTCCTGCAAATTATGGTACCTAAACCTGGCGAGGAAGCGCTTAATGTGATGAACTTGAGTAGATCATTTCGCAAGCTGGATGCTGTTGCGGTAGGTATGTTCTCAGTCAATGAGGAGCTGGACAACAAGTACATCTTTATTACTCTGGATGCTGCTCGCGCGCTTATGGGTTATAATGAGAATACGGTGAGCGCCGTAGAGATCAAATTATCAGAGCCTCAAAAAGAAGATGAAGTACGTCAGGCAATCGCCAGTATTTTTGAAGAGGATATTATTATTAAAAATAAGCTGCAATTAAATGGAGCACTTTATAAAATGCTGAATAGCGAGAACCTCGCGGTTTACTTGATTTTTACACTGGTGTTGATCATCGCCCTGTTCAATGTGGTAGGCTCGATCATCATGATGATTCTTGATAAGAAAAAAAACTTAAAAACATTGCTAGACCTTGGCGCGCAGGTAGGTGACTTGCGTAAGGTGTTCTTTATTCAAGGAACGCTCATGACGCTGGCTGGTGGCTTGATTGGATTATTGATAGGCGTCGCTTTTGTTGTCCTACAAATCGAGTTTGACCTCGTTTATATCGCGCCAGGATTGCCTTATCCTTTTGCTATGGACTGGACTAATGTGATTGTGGCACTTTCTACTATTGCGGTTTTAGGTATGATCGCGAGTTATACGGGTAGTCGTCGTATTAATGATCGATTGTTGTCTCAGGCAAAGCTGTAATCACCAAACTCCTGTAGCACCTCATCAAACGCATCAAATACTCCTTGTGGATCGTCACTAGTCACCATTTTCATGCGGTGTTGCTTGAAGTTAGGGATGCCTTTGAAATAATTAGTGTAGTGCCTACGTGTTTCAAAAACACCTAGTTTCTCACCTTTCCAAGCGATGGACATTTCTAAGTGACGTCTCGCAACTTCAACACGTTCTTGCATGGTTGGTGGCGCCAGATGTTCACCTGTTTCAAAGAAATGCTTGACTTCTCTAAAAAACCACGGGTAACCTATGCTCGCGCGTCCTATCATGGCACCGTCAAGCCCATATTCATCGCGCATTTCAAGAGCACGTTCTGGTGTGTTGACATCACCATTGCCAAATACAGGAATGTGCATGCGTGGATTGTTCTTAACATCTGCAATGGGTTTCCAGTCAGCGTCGCCTTTATACATTTGAGCGCGTGTGCGCCCGTGAATACTGATGGCCTTAATGCCTACGTCTTGTAATCTTTCGGCAACCTCAACAATTTTAATGCTGTCGTGATCCCAACCTAATCGTGTTTTCACGGTAATAGGCAAATTGGTGTGCTTAACCATGGCAGCAGTGAGCTCTACCATGAGATCGATGTCCTTAAGAATTCCAGCGCCAGCACCTTTAGAAACCACTTTTTTAACTGGGCAGCCGAAGTTGATATCAATAATGTCTGGTTTGGTGCGCTCAACAATCTCTACAGATTGCAACATGGATTGCATGTTAGCTCCAAAAATCTGAATCCCTACTGGACGCTCTGTCTCATAGATATCTAATTTCATGGTACTTTTTGCAGCGTCGCGTATGAGGCCTTCACTAGAGATAAATTCTGTGTAAACCACATCTGCACCATTTTCCTTGCACAGCGTGCGGAATGGTGGATCACTCACATCTTCCATAGGTGCGAGTAATAGTGGGAATTCAGGAAGTTCTATGTCGCCTATCTTGACCATAGTGCAAAAATACTATATAAATAGGTCGTCTAGAATCCTGAGGTGCGCGTTCCTGTGCGTTCCTGATCTTCTGGAGTTGCCACATCGCGATTAGAAAGCCTGAAGTTTCCAAATTTATAGGTAAAGCCTAGTGCAATGGTATTGGTTTCTGGTAAGGCTAGGAACCTGTTGTCCTGATTAAGGTATCTAGAAACTAGCGGCTGGTTCTGGCTCAAGAACAAGTCGTTGAAGTTGAGTGTTACTGCAGCACGGTTATTCCACAATGATTTGTAGAAACCTACACTCGTTGTCAATTGATCTTTGAACTCATAAGAGCCGCTCAAATAATTTGTCAAGTAACCAGCTTGCACATCGACACTAAAGGTGCGATCCTTACTCAAGGTAATGCGATTGAAGATGTTGAGGTAAAAACCAGTTACATCCAACTGCTGCTTGACGCCACCAGATTGTACTGCGGTAAATTCGTTCTCCATATAAAACAAGCTAGACTGCGCCTGTAAAAACCAGGATTGATTTAAGTATTGGATGGTGGTAAAGTCCAGACTGTACTGCAACTCATAATCCAGGTTTGCATTTTGTGAATTGAGCGTAAAATTGTCGTTGTTTTGAAAAGGTAATATGGCTAACGCATCGTTTGTCCTTGTGTAATACAGGTCAAAAATATACTGTCCTTTATGCGTCCAGTTGAGGTTTACCTTATTGGTAAAGGCTGGCTGCAGGTTAGGATTACCTGTATTGACATTGTTGTCGTTTATAAAGTAAGAGAATGGATTTAAACTCTCGTATCGCGGTCGTTCAATAGACCTCTTATAACTTAAGGTAAAGAGGTTGTTTTGATCTGTTTGTTTAGTCAATGATACGTTAGGGAATAGCTCAAAATATTCTTGAGTATTGACTTGTCCTAGAGAGCGGCTATCTCCTTCTACATCGGTTTGTTCTGCACGTAATCCTAGAGATAGCGCCCAGTTTTCCCAGTCGCGATCTAATTGCAAATATGCGGCATAGATATTTTCATCATAGATGAAGCGGTCAGACAACTGGTCTCTAAATTCTCCAGAACCACCATTTGTATCAAAAAACAACAGTTCACTTGTAGAATTAACATCAGAATATTTAAGACCAGCGCCTACCACATAGGCGCCAAATGTATTGCTAAAGTCTAGCTTACCCGTGCCGATATTGATATCCTGCAATGCATCTGTAAAGAAGCTATTAGTTCCCGTAGTATCTCCATTTTCATCAAAAAATCTACTGGATAGATCCTGAGTCTGGTCGCGGTCTGTGAAGATGTAATTTGCCTCTAGAGACAAGGTACCGCTACCTTCATTGAAGGTATTGAGCCATCCAATGTTTGCAAAACCATTATTTCTATTTCTTGTAAGATCAGAGTCTGTATTGAAACCGTCAAATGTAAATGAGCCAGAAGGTAGTATAAAGGTCTCCACATCAGTATCGATGTCTTGATTTTGATTTACCGTAAGATTTGCGTTGATGCTCAAGGAATTGTTCTCGTTTAGAGTAAAATCTAGTAATGTGTTAAAGTTATGAGCATCGCTCACAGTTTCTTTCTCAAAATCTGTAAACCATCGTGAGTTGCGTGATCCATTATCGTTGAAAAAGCCTATTTGGGACTCATCTAGTTTAAAATCCTTTCGCGGATTGTAGTTGTAGTTAAAGTAAACGTTGATCCAATTATTCTTATAGAATTGAGAGGTTCCTATCTGGTATTTGGCAAAGCGATCAATTGTGTATTCTCCATTGATTGATCCTTTATAACCTAGCGAGATACCTTTGCTAGTGTTTATATTGATCACCGCGGCACCTTCTGCATCATAGCGTGCTGGTGGATTTGTAATTACCTCGACGCTTTTGATATTATCGGCGCTGTAACCAGTCAATAGCTGGTTGAGCTCATCGCTCGTCAAATAAACACGCTTGTTATTAATGTAGATAACTGCTGGTGAATTTTGCACCATGTAACTTCCATTCATCTCAAAAATCCCAGGTGTTTGTTTTAGGATGTCCTGCGTGTTCCCGATACTTAAAGAACTGTTCTCTACATTAAATATGAATCGATCTGGACGCTTTTCTATAGTAGGTCTGCGCGCGGTAACGGTTACGCCTTCTAGCTGCTCTGTATTTTCCTGTAAAATTAAATCTGTGATGTTGAGATCTTTGTCGATAGTTAGCTTTCGCGAAAGCGGAATCATTCCAACAAAACTGCTCACCAGAGTGTACTCACCAGTATCAATGACGTTGATTTCAAATCGCCCTGCATCATCTGTTATCGTGGCCTTATAAAAAGTGCTGTCAGGCATTTTATATAGCAATACATTGGCATAGGGAAAGGCATTTTGATCGCTATCTTTTACCGTGCCTGTAAGTTCATGTTGTGCAGTGGCACTAATGCATAGTAAACCGAGTAGTAGAGAGTAAAATAATTTCATACAGCCGCTAAATTAAGCAATGTAAGCACTTTAACTCGCGGTTGTAATTAGATTATATTTGTACCCGATTAAGATTCTATGAAAAACATACGCAACTTTTGTATCATCGCTCACATTGACCACGGTAAAAGCACGCTGGCAGACAGGCTGCTAGATGCCACACAAACCGTGACAAAACGTGAGTCCAAGGCACAATTGCTAGACAACATGGACCTAGAGCGCGAGCGTGGTATCACGATCAAATCGCATGCGATCCAGATGGACTATGTTGCGCCAGATGGTGAGAAGTATATATTGAACTTAATCGATACACCAGGTCACGTAGATTTCTCTTATGAAGTCTCGAGATCTATTGCGGCTTGTGAAGGCGCGTTGCTCATAGTGGATGCGGCACAAAGTATCCAGGCGCAAACTATTTCAAACCTTTACCTAGCACTGGAAAATGATCTTGAGATCATACCAGTACTCAACAAAGTAGATTTACCTAGTGCAAATGTTGAAGAAGTAACTGATGATATCGTTGACCTGTTAGGCTGTGATCCTAGTGAGGTAATTCCTGCCAGTGCTAAAACTGGTTTAGGAATTCAGGATATTCTAGACGCGATTATCGAGCGTGTACCTGCGCCTAAGGGTAATCCAGACGAGCCATTGCAGGCACTGGTTTTTGACTCGCAGTACAACCAGTTCCGTGGTGTGGAGACGATTTTTAGGGTGATCAATGGCTCTATTAAGAAAGGGCAGCATATCAAATTTGTCGCTACTGGTGAGAGTTATTATGCAGATGAGATAGGAACGTTGAAGCTTAATCAAGTTCCCAAAAAAGAAATTACTGCTGGCGATGTAGGATACCTTATTACAGGTATCAAAGAGGCCAAAGAGGTAAAAGTAGGTGACACGATCACAGATCATGAAAACCCAACTACCAATCCCATTGAAGGTTTTGAAGATGTGAAACCTATGGTTTTTGCAGGAATATATCCTGTAGATACTGAGGATTATGAGGACCTGCGATCCAGTATGGAAAAATTACAGCTCAATGATGCATCGCTGGTTTTTCAAGCAGAAAGTAGTGCGGCGCTGGGATTTGGTTTCCGTTGTGGATTCCTAGGCATGTTGCACCTTGAAATTATCCAAGAAAGACTGGAGCGTGAGTTTGACATGACGGTCATCACTACCGTACCTAACGTGTCCTATCATGCATTCACAAATAAAAATCCAGATGAGATTATTATTGTCAATAATCCATCTGACATGCCAGAGCCGTCAACGCTCAATAGGGTAGAAGAGCCTTACATCAAGGCCACAATCATTACAAAGTCTGACTTTGTAGGTAATGTAATGTCCCTATGTATCGAGAAGCGTGGTATCGTGACTAATCAAACTTACTTGACTACAGAGCGTGTTGAGTTGACCTTCGACATGCCATTGGCCGAAATTGTTTTTGACTTCTATGATAGATTGAAAACGGTTTCTAAAGGTTACGCTTCATTTGACTATGCACCAATTGGAATGCGCGCGTCAAAACTGGTACGTGTTGATATTCTTTTAAATGCGCAAACGGTAGATGCCTTGAGTGCCTTGATACACTTTGACAATGCTTATACCATAGGTAAGAAAATGGTAGAAAAGCTGCGCGAGTTGATACCACGCCAGCAGTTTGATATTCCTGTACAAGCAGCCATCGGTGCAAAGATTATTGCTCGTGAAACGATCAAGGCCTTGCGTAAAGACGTTACAGCAAAATGTTACGGTGGTGATATTTCCCGTAAACGTAAGCTCCTAGAAAAGCAGAAGAAAGGTAAGAAGCGCATGCGCCAGGTAGGTAATGTCGAGATACCGCAGCAGGCATTTATGGCCGTGTTGAAGTTGAACGATTAACGAGAAAAGTCTTTAAATGTAAAAACGTCCTTATCATATCGATAAGGACGTTTTTATTTGAAGTTCCAAAATTTAGTGAAGAACTTACTCAACATCTTCCATGACCACTTCACCACTTGCTTGCTCTACGATCTTTTTACCCATGTAAACCAGCATGTCGCCTTCTTCAACCTCTTGGTCAATCGCGTTTGACGGAATTAAATCAATCTGCTTGCCACTTCTTATAAACAATGGGACTATATCAGCATCAGTTTTGGTGATTTCAATCAACCCTTGAAAGTGCTGTTTTGAAGTAAGTTCTATCTCATGAATATCGCCGTGGTGACGCGCTACTTCCATCAGGTTTACATAGTCGTCTGTAGCAGAGAACAATCCTGACTCTGGATTTTGATTGGGATTGCTTATTTCACTACTGTGTACAATTCTAAAGGCGCCATTTTCTCCATACATTTTTCCAAAACGATCTATCGCATAATCATTGATTTGCGAGTTACCTGTCATAGCTAGTAAAAAGCCAATGTTGTTGAATTCAATGTCATCAGTCAGCGCATCGCTGTAGATATCGGCAACTTTAGCATCTAGTCCTTGTTCTTTAGCAACACGTATATTGTTTTTATTCGTGTCAATAAGAACGACGCTACGCCCGTGATCCTTTAAATATTTGCCTACTAGGCGAGAGAATTTTGAGGCGCCTACAATCATGATGCCTTCACTTTGTTTGAGGAATACGCCAACTATTTTAGCAAACATTCTTGCGGTAGTGGCATTAAGTAATACGGTTCCTGCAACAATCATGAACACAAGTGGCGTTATATATTCTGCACCTTCAATACCTTGATTGACCAGCTTCGTACCAAAAAGAGAAGCAATACCGGCAGCAACAATACCGCGAGGTCCAACCCATGAGATGAATAGTTTCTCATTGAGCTGCAATCCACTTTTATAAGAACTGGCAAAAACACCCAGCGGCCTTAAGATAAAGACCACAATAGCAAACAATGCAGCCGTTTTCCAACTGTAGATCAAGTAGAGATCTTCCATATTGATATTAGCAGCTAGTAGTATAAATAGAATCGAGATCAACAAAACACTTAAGGATTCTTTGAAATAAAGAAGATCCTTGATATTAGGCAGGTTGATATTTCCTAGAACCATTCCCATGACTACCACGGCAAGCAGTCCAGATTCATGAGCAAAAACATCACTTAACACAAAAACGCCAAGTACTGCAGCCAGTGTAAATACATTCAATAAATAATGCGGTATGATCTTACGCTTGATAGCAAATGCCAGTGCGTGTGCAAACGAGAATCCAAAAGTAAACCCGAACAATACAATCTTTCCAAACTCCTCTAGCGCCACTAATGTAAACTCACCACCAGCACCAGCGCTAATAAATTCAAAAACTAGTACGGCAAATAAAGCACCAATTGGATCAATCAGGATGCCTTCCCATTTAAGTATGGAGCTCACATCCTTTTTAAGCGGGATATTCCGAAGGATAGGTGTGATTACAGTAGGTCCAGTCACGATAATAAGTGCAGAAAAAAGCAGTGCAATCTTCCAGGTAAAGTCAAAAATGTAGTGCGCAGCAATACCACCACCAATAAAGGTAATAATCACAGCAACTGATATAAGCTTACCAATTACAGGACCTGTATTGAGGATCTCAATACGTTTCAACGTCAATCCACCTTCAAAAAGAATCACACTTATCGCTAGTGAGACAAAATAGAATAAGCTATCGTCAGGAAACAGGCCTTTCTCACCATTATAAATAGGCTGAATCAACTTAGTGGCATCTTCAGTATATAAAGTTGCAAGTGGTCCAACTAGTAAGCCTATAAGTATCAACGGTAAAATGGCTGGTATCTTGAAGCGCCACGCCATCCATTGAGCTAGTATTCCTAAAATTATAATTCCTGCTAGTTCAAGCATTTAAGTATGTATTTAGATTGAAAATTACAACTTTCTATGAAGCTGTTGGTGATTACGCTTTCGCGAAAGCGCAATAAACACACATTAAACCATATATTTAGCCCTTTAACAAAATTTTTAGTGCACCATAACCCTTACCAGACGCTAGGAATAGGCGTCGCTTTCTCACCTAATTTACAGGCCAATTTGAGTGAGGCAACACGCCTCGCAAAAATGCTTGAAACCCGATTGATATTGATTCATGTAGGTGAACAAAACCACGATAAGGAGAAACAAATCAAGGAATTATTGCCAGCTGATTCTAATGACTATCAATTGGTTTTTAAACCTGGTAATCCGGTTGAATCAATAGTAGCTGCGGTAGATGAGTATGATATCGACTTGCTTATTCTGGGTGCAGTAAAAGAGGAAAAGTTCGTTAGGTATTATCTAGGCTCTATTGCCCGTAAAATTACACGCAAGGCTTCCTGCAGCGTTTTACTACTTACAAATCCAAGTGTAGAGCGATTTGCCTGTGCGCATATTGTAGTCAATGGTTTAGAAGATGAGCATACGGCACAGACAATTCAAACGGCTTTTCATGTTGCTCACAAATTAAAAACACCGCGCATCACTATTGTAGAAGAGATAAATAAAGAACGGGTCAATATCAAGATTGATGACGATCAAAGTTTGCAGCGAGCTAATGAGCTCAAGGATAAACTGCGCCGCGAGGAAGATGAGCGTGTTCAAAAAATTCTTGAAACCATACCACAGGCTAATCGTGAAGGGATCAAGGTCGCGACACAACCTATTTTTGGCACACGTGGTTACTCCATAGGTCACTATGCTCAAATTAAAAGAGCAGATTTGCTGGTGATGAACGCGCCTAAAAGATCTAAAGCAATCGATCGCATGTTCCCACACGATATGGAGTACATACTCAATGAACTACCTACTGATGTCCTGATTGTACGATGAGCGAGAAATTAAAAAGTAACGACTCATTCTTCAAGAGTCTACCACGCAATATTTTTAGTGGATTTGTGGTAAGTCTTATCGCATTGCCGTTAGGTCTAGGTCTGGCCATGGCAAGTGAGGCTCCACCTATTGCTGGAGTGATCGCCGCGGTCATTGGTGGATTAGTGGTTTCCATACTAGGTGGTAGTCATGTAACTATCGCTGGCCCAGGTAACGGCCTAGTAGGTGTTCTTCTTGTGGCGATTGCTACGTTGGGACTTGAGGCTACTTATGCTGCCATCATATGTTCTGGAGTGTTACTTGCCTTATTAGGATTTTTGAGATTAGGCATACTAGCAGACTTCTTTCCTTCTAGTGCGATAAAAGGAATGCTTGCAGCCATAGGTCTCATAATACTAGGCAAGCAATTTCATATCATGTTGGGCAATCGATTGAGTCTTGATGGTAGTATTGAGTATTTAATTGCCATCCCACAAACCATTATTGGTATAGTCAGCTATCAAAATACCGGGTTGCTGTATGCAGCAGGCGCAGGAATTCTTGCGCTGGCAATCATGGTAATTTATCCTAAGATCCATAATAAATACTTTCACCTTGTTCCTGCACCTATGTGGATAGTTTTGATTTCCATAGGTTTCAGTTATTGGTATGAGTTAGTTCTTAAAGCACCTAATCCTATTAATGCAGATTATATGCTGTCAGGTATACCATCAGGTGCTAAAATCATTGAACAATTACCAACGCCTGACTTCAACTTTGTAACAACTACAGGTTTCTGGAGTAGCGTGGTTGCCATTACCTTGATTGCAAGTATTGAATCGTTGTTGAGTATCAAAGCAGTCGATCAGCTAGATCCAGAAAAACGTAGATCTAATGTCAATAAAGATCTTAAAGCTTTGGGACTAGCTACTATTGGTAGCGGTTTTTTAGGAGGTTTGAATGTCGTGACGGTTATTGCACGCAGTTCTGTCAACGTGAATAATGGTGGTACTAATCGATCTTCAAATTTTGCTCATGCTTTTTTCTTGGTGATTTTTATCGTGTTGTTCAGCACGCAATTGACACGAATTCCTTTACCAGCTTTAATGGCAATATTGGTTTATACAGGATATAAATTGGCGTCACCTATGCGGCTCTTAAAGATTTTTAGGATAGGTAAGGAGCAAGCCGTCATTTTCTTGACTACACTTGCTGTAACCCTGCTGGTAGGACTTATATCAGGAATTTTAGCTGGTGTCGCGATGACCTTTATTACACATCTATTTGTGACGCGCAATCCAGAGTTGTTTTTTAAGAACTTGCGAAAACCTAACGTGCTGATGTTTAGAGAATCGACCGGTAAACAGCAGTACTATATCAACGTCAAGCACTTTTGCACATTTCTCAACTTTTACAAACTCAAGGAAAAGCTCAATCAGATTCCTGAAAACGAGATTGTAGTCATTGATTTCTCCTTATGCGATTTTGTGGACCACACCGCTATGAGCAATTTGAGTGACTATCAAGAGGTGTTTCACAAGCGCGATGGTCATCTAGAAATAATAGGTCTAGATCAACATAATGCAGACACGCAACATCCATTTGCGCTGCGTCATTTATTACCAGGCATTAAACTGTTCACAACAAATTTTACTAGAAGGCAAAAGACATTACAGCAAATTGCTGCCGACTATCACCTACAATATGATGCTGGTAGTAAGCGTGATACTTATGTGTTAGAAGGTTTTCGCTTTTTTGCTACAAAGCATGTTGAGCATATTTACAACAGGCTTTTTGATAAGGAACATCGCTTTACGGTATTTGACATCGCCTATTCTGAAGGTGCGCTGATTACCAAAGAAGAAGTACGCACCACCATGCTGCACATTGAACTGGATCAAACCATTCCAGAATTTACACTTGACCGTGATGGGTTTCTGGCAAAACTCTATGCTATTTCAGGATTCAAGGACATTGCTATAGAACGCCATCCAGAGTTCACCAGCCGCTTTTACTTATTAGGTCAAGACGATCACGAGATCAAGACATTTTTTAAAGATGAGTTGGTGCTGTTCTTTGAAAGCAACCCATACTATCATGTAGAATCTCATGCAAACGGCCTACTTATTTTTCACAACGAGCGTACTGCTGGTGTTAGAGAAGTGAGAGCGTTGATTGATTTTGGTAAACGCCTCAGCGTGGTGCTGGACAATATACCCTTGTAAGGGTATTTCATGTTCTAGAATAATAATCTAGGTTTAGCCTTCAACATTATCATTTCATGAAACATCTCCTATTCCTCTCGTTTGCCATAATGCTGCTATCGATCTCAACCTGTAATGGGCAAAAAATCACCGGCATCAAATATTCATTGTTTGAAAAGCACCCTGATAATTATTGGCTCAAGATAACGCCCAACATGTTTGACGGTAATATTGCAGAGACCACAAAAACCTCAGGCATCTATGCCGTAATGATATGCTATACCTATAATGGTAAAGAAAAGTCTGTATATCAAGACGTGACCTCAAAGTTTGTGGCTGGAGAGGATTATACCTTTTCATTTTCATATGGCAGCGCAAGCCTTGATAAACTCAAGGTAAATAACATCACATTCTTCAGGCGAGATATGGATCGCAGCACCTATCCAGATAAGGATAATTGCCACGACAATGTTGCCTTATCAGGCGCTAATAGCTACAACGTGAGCATGCTGTACAATCGTTAGACCCTTAAACAAAACACAATATTAGCCAGCACATATCGCGCGTCCTGACCATTTTTGTATTTTGCCTATTGTATGAAAATCCATCCAGTAGAGGCAGGTAATTTTAAATTAGACGGCGGCGCTATGTTTGGAGTCGTGCCTAAAAGTTTGTGGCAACGCACTAATCCTGCAGACGCTAACAACATGATTGACATGGCGGCTCGATGCCTGCTTATCGAGAATGGCGATCGATTGACGCTCATAGACACTGGAATGGGAGATAAGCAGTCAGAGAAGTTTTTTGGCTACTACTACATGGATCACAAATTCAATCTTGATAGCTCACTTAAAAGTCTAGGTTTTTCACGAGATGACATTACAGATGTGTTCTTGACCCACTTGCATTTTGACCATTGTGGTGGCGTGATACAACAATCTAGTAAAGGTGATTTTTATGAGCCCGCTTTCGCGAAAGCTAACTTCTACACCAACTCCAGTCACTGGAAATGGGCCACAGAACCCAACGACAGAGAGAAAGCCAGCTTTTTAAGTGAGAACATACTACCTATCCAAGAAAGCGGACAGTTAAAATACATTGAGCAGTCCAGCACATTTGAGACCGCCCTAGAAATGGATTTTGATATCCTATTTGTCGATGGTCACACAGAAAAGATGATGATACCACATATAAAGGTAGGCGATAAGACCTTCGTTTATATGGCAGACTTGTTGCCTACGGCCGGTCACGTGCCGTTACCTTATGTTATGGGTTATGATACGCGGCCATTGCTAACACTAGACGAGAAACAAAAATTTCTTGAGAAAGCAGCACGAGAAAATTACTACCTGATCCTAGAGCACGACCCTCACCATGAGATCATCACGGTTAAACAAACAGATCGCGGCGTGCGTCACGACCAGACCTATACATTTAAAGACTTATTAAACTATTAAATTAAAAATCATGAACAATCCTATATTAAAATACGGCTTTATGAGTATCGCGGCAGCGACAATACTTACTGGCTGTGGTAGTGGTAACAATCTCACAATTGTCTCGCCACCTATTGAAAATATCGATCAACAACCACTCAAAGCATCAGAACTCAATGAGTTTGAGGCGCAAAACTGGAAAGATCTTGACTTGGGTCAGGACACGATCCCAGGAATGTCGGTTAATAAAGCTTATTCCCAAATATTAACCATGACTAAAAATGGTCAACAAGTAGTGCGCAAAGGCGAGCCAGTTATTGTTGCTGTAATAGACAGCGGTGTTGACACAGAGCATGAAGATCTGGATGGAGTGTTATGGGTAAATGAAGACGAGATTCCAGGAAATGGTATTGATGATGATAAAAACGGTTACATTGACGATGTACATGGCTGGAATTTTCTAGGCGATATCATTGAGGAAAACCTAGAATATGAACGAATTGTACGAGACGCTGATAAGCTACCAGCTGATATCGTTGCAAAAGCCCGTAAAGAATACAACGAGAAGCTCTCACAAGCTACAGAGCAAAAAGCATTTTTAGAACAGCAACTACAAGCTGTTAAAGAGGCTCAACAAACCCTTCAACAAGCAACGGGTAAGAATGAGTTTACTATAGAAGATGTCAACAAAATTGAAGCTAATAATGAAAATTTGAATCGGGCAAAACTTATAGGTCAACAAGTGATCAACAACTATGAGAGCTTTGAAAACATTCTTGAATTAATCAATAACGATCTTAACGAGACAATTGCTTTATTGAATGGAGAGAAGCTCAAGACTAACTACCGTATGGACATCTTAGGTGATGATCCATATGTATGGGATACTGGCATCTATGGAAACAATGAATATTCAGGACCAGACCCAGAGAAAGCAGATGCTTTTCATGGTACTCACGTGGCAGGTATCATCGCTGCAGAGCGTGACAACGGTAAAGGAGTTAATGGTGTGGCAAACAATGCGCGCATTATGGTATTGAGAGCAGTTTCTCAAGCAGATGAATATGATAAGGACGTAGCAAAAGCTATACGCTATGCAGCAGATAACGGTGCCAAGGTAATTAACACAAGCTTTGGTAAATACCACTCGCCTAATCCAGAATGGGTTTGGGAAGCAATTGAGTATGCAGCTAGTAAGGATGTATTAATTGTAAATGCTGCTGGTAATGAAGGTATCGATACTGATGTTACACAAGTATATCCACAAGATCAAGAAGGTGCTGGAGAAGAAATCAGCGATAATTTCTTGACAGTAGGCGCTTTAAATTATAGATATGGGCCTAACGTGGTGGCTAATTTCTCAAACTATGGTGGTAGATCTGTGGACGTATTTGCACCAGGTGTAGCAGTTTACTCAACCGCGCCTAATAATAAATATCGTAACGCAGGTGGAACCAGCATGGCATCGCCAGCAGTCGCTGGAGTTGCTGCAGTATTAAGATCACAGTTTCCTAAGTTAACTGCTGCTCAAACAAAGCAAATTATAATGGATAGTGGATTAACATTGCCAATTGATGTCGTTCTGGGTGATGATACTACACAAGCATTTACAGACATTACAGTTTCTGGAAAAATGGCTAATCTATATAACGCACTGATTCTCGCTTCCAAGATTTAAGATATATTTAATATTTGTAGGAAAACCTCAACCTATTGTTGAGGTTTTTTTATTGTTTTACGTTGACAACATTTGTAGCTTTGCCACGTTAGACACTTGATAAGCTGTGAATAACTTGAATGAACTTTAGTTAATACTATCGATGAAACACCTGGATTTTGGTTATTTGAAACCAAGCCGAGTGTTTTGACGTAAAAAGTTATAGAAAACCCTACTTTCGCATTTAGTTTACTTATACATGAAGCGTGAATTTATCTTACTGTGCATTTCCCTGATGCAAGAAACTAGTGGACCGCCGCCGCCTATGTCGCCTGCGCCACCTGTTGGTAATCAAGTTCCATTGGATTCTGGTATTGCTATACTATTGGTAGCAGCAATCTTATTAGGTATAGGATATGTTTGGTACGTTCAAGTTTCTTCAAGATCTCAAGTCAAGTAAACGACTTACATATTTCCCTATTACATCAAATTCTAGATTGACCTCATCACCTTTTTTAAGTTGATGAAAGCTTGTATGCTCATAGGTATACGGTATGATGGCCACTGAAAACCCATCATTTTTGGAATCTACTACGGTCAAGCTTACACCATTTACACAAATGCTGCCTTTTTCAATGGTAACGTTGTTAGCCTTGCTATCATATTGAAAGGTAAACTTCCATGATCCGTTTTGATTTTCTATTTGTGTGCAGGTGGCAATTTGATCTACATGACCTTGAACAATATGACCATCGAGTCGAGCATTCATGAGCATGGCGCGTTCAATATTGACAACAGTACCTATCTTCCAGGAATTGAGATTGGTTTTTTCTAATGTTTCTCTTATAGCAGTAACAGTGTATTGATCGCCGTTGATTGCGACTACTGTCAAGCAAACGCCATTGTGTGCAATACTTTGATCAATTTTAAGTTCTGCTGTTAACGCAGTTTTTAAGGTATAGTGAATATTATCTAGATCAACTTTAATATCAACAATAGTAGCGGCAGTCTCTATGATTCCTGTAAACATAAGTGGTTTAAATCCGTTATTTTTATCCTTTCAAAAATACAGCGTAAAGCTTGTAAAATATGGCCAAAACAGACAATATAAAGGTAGGTATCTCCATAGGTGACCCAAATGGAATAGGTGGTGAAGTGATTATAAAGGCGTTTGAGGATCCGGCTATGCTTGAAATGTACACGCCAATTATATTTGGTAGCACGAGGCTATTTTCCCATGTTATAAAATCAATCGATTCTCAGGTCAAGATTCATGGTGTCAAAACGGTGGACGAGGCAATTCCTGGACGCATCAATGTGGTACGTCTTTTCAAGGAAGACTTTGCTATTGAATGGGGTACCGTCTCACCACAAGCTGGTAAAATGGCGGTTGAGAGTTTACAAGCAGCCGTAGCGGCTCTCAAGGAAGATCAAATAGATGTATTAGTAACAGCTCCAATAAATAAAGAGTCCATACAATCAGACGATTTTAAATTTCCTGGGCATACGGATTACCTCAATCAAGAGTTAGTAGGCGAGAGCCTCATGTTCATGGTTTCTGAAAATCTCAAGGTAGGTTTGCTTACGGACCACGTTCCCATCAGTGAGGTGAGCAACAGTATCACTCCAAAGCTTATTAAAACCAAGATAGGCACTATCAAAGAATCTCTTAAAAAGGATTTTGCTATCAACCGTCCAAAAATTGCCGTCTTAGGTATCAATCCGCATGTTGGTGATAATGGCGTGATAGGATCTGATGATCAAGACACATTGATTCCTGCATTGGAGGAACTGCGAGAAGATGGTAACATTATTTTTGGCCCTTATGCGGCAGATACTTTTTTTGGTAATCAAAATTTCAAAAACTTTGACGCCATTCTCGCTAGCTACCACGATCAAGGTTTAGCGCCATTCAAGACGATCAGTTTTGGTAGTGGCGTGAACTATACAGCAGGTTTGAGTCATGTGAGAACCAGCCCAGATCACGGGACAGGTTTTGACATCGCCGGTAAGAACCAGGCAAATCCTAGCTCAATGCGTGCAGCCATTCATACAGCCGTTGCCATCTATAACAATCGTAAATTATATGACGAGCTCACCGCAAACCCATTAAAAAATCAGTCGCGCAAACGCAGGTAATATTAACAATGCATTTTTAATAACTTTTATTATCTTTGCCCGCTCTTTGAAAGGAGAAGATTATGGAACTCAAGGCATTCAACATAGCCTTTGCTGGATTAAAGCAAGGCAAGCATGAATTTAAATTTGAGCTCGATAATACGTTTTTTGAAAATTATGGTTATGATGACTTTAATGCTGCAAGCGTTATTGTCGATGTAGTGTTAGATAAGCGTTCAACGCTCATGGATCTATCCTTAAATGGCTCAGGAACAGTCAATGTCAATTGTGACTTGACTAATGAACCGTTTGATATGCCGGTGGATTCACAAATGGATATTGTGATCAAATTTGGTGACAGGTTCAATGATGAGAACGAGGATTTGTTGATACTACCTCATGGAGAGTACGAGTTTAATGTAGCACAATACCTGTATGAATCAGTAGTGTTGAGCATACCATTTAAAAAAGTACATCCAGGCATAGAGGACGGCACGCTAGATTCAGATATTCTGGATCGACTTGAAGAACTCAAGCCTAGAGAAACCATAGATAAAGAAGACACGAGTACCGACCCTAGATGGGACGCATTAAAAAATTTAAAAACGGATAATAATTAATAGCCATGGCGCATCCTAAGAGAAAAATCTCCAAAACAAGAAGAGATAAAAGAAGAACTCACTACAAGGCAACAGTTCCTCAAATAGCAACTGACTCAACTACTGGTGAGGCTCACCTATACCATAGAGCACACTGGCATGAAGGTAAATTGTATTACCGTGGTAATGTTCTTATAGACAAGACTGAAACTGCCGAGGCTTAACCAAGCTTTCAGTTATTTCTAGAAAACAACCGTTTTCTTTATAAATCCTTAAAAATGACACGTTTTTGTTATAAATGTGTCATTTTTTGTTGTTTTTTAGTAGCTTTCAAGGCTGTAGTTATTTAACTAGAAAACCAAAGTATGAGTGATTTAAAAGCGGCGATCACAGCCGTAGGCGCATACCTTCCAGACTATCGATTGACCAACTCTATACTGGAGACCATGGTTGATACAAACGATGAATGGATTACTACACGCACGGGTATCAAAGAGCGCCGCATACTTAAAGACAAAGATAAAGGCTCGTCCTTTCTGGCGATCAAAGCAGCACAAGACCTTATCGATCACAACGATATAGATCCATTGTCCATAGATTTGGTTATTGTGGCAACAGCCACACCAGATATGCCAGTGGCATCTACAGCCGCATATGTCGCCACACAGATAGGAGCGACAAACGCTTTCTCCTATGATCTAATGGCTGCCTGTTCCAGCTTTTTATATGGTATGAGTAATGCAGCGGCCTATGTGCAATCAGGCCGTTATAAGAAAGTGTTGCTCATTGGTGCAGACAAGATGTCCAGCATCATCGATTATACAGATCGCGCTACGTGTATCATTTTTGGAGATGCAGGTGGCGCGGTTCTTTTTGAACCTAATAATGAAGGCCTAGGATTGCAGGATGAATTACTGCGTACAGATGGTAGCGGTCGCGACTTTTTACGCATAGAGGCTGGTGGCTCTATTTTGCCAGCATCACAGGAAACCGTTTTGAATAAGCAACATTTTGTCTATCAAGACGGCAAGAATGTTTTTAAGCATGCCGTGTCAAACATGGCAAGCTGTGCAGAAGAAATCGTGAAGCGCAATAATCTCACCACTCAAGATATCGACTGGCTCGTGCCACATCAAGCAAACAAACGAATCATCGATGCCACTGCAAATAGAGTCAACTTGCCACAAGAGCAAGTAATGGTGAACATACACAAGTATGGTAACACAACAAGTGCTACCTTACCATTGTGTCTTAAAGACTATGAGAGTCAACTTAAAAAAGGAGATAACCTAGTATTTGCCGCCTTTGGTGGTGGTTTCACTTGGGGTAGCATCCTTCTTAAATGGGCTTATAACAAGAACTAAACAATCATTAATTATATGGAAATCAAAGAAATTCAAAACCTGATCAAATTTGTAGCAAAGTCTGGCGCCAGCGAGGTAAAGCTAGAAATGGATGATTTCAAAATCACCATCAAGACTGGATCAGACGAGCCAGCGGTTACTTATGTACAGCAAGCAGCACCGCAACAGGCGATACAGGCGGCACCAGCTCAAGCCGCATCGGCACAGCCAGCGCAGGCACCAGCTCCAGCAGCAGCTGCTCCAGCGTCAAGTGAGGATAAGTACGTGACCATCAAGTCACCTATCATAGGTACCTTCTATAGAAAGCCATCACCAGACAAGCCAGTGTTTGCTGAGGTAGGCGACAGCATCAAGATAGGCGATACACTTTGTGTAATCGAAGCCATGAAATTATTCAACGAGATTGAGAGTGAAGTCTCTGGTACTATCGTTAAGGTATTGGCGGACGACAGCTCACCAGTTGAGTTTGATCAGCCATTATTTTTAGTAGATCCTTCCTAGTTTTCAAAAAATTAGCATAGAAGTAAAGGTTGTCGGGATTATGCTTTCGCGAAAGCGTAAACACAACCATCACATCCACTAAAAACGAACATTATGTTTAAAAAAATATTAATTGCAAACCGCGGTGAGATTGCTTTAAGAGTTATACGTACCTGTAAGGAAATGGGTATAAAAACTGTCGCAGTCTATTCTACGGCAGATGCTGAGAGCCTGCACGTAAAGTTTGCAGATGAGGCAGTATGTATAGGACCAGCTCCTAGCAACCAGTCCTACCTCAAGATGTCTAACATCATAAGTGCCGCAGAAATTACTAACGCAGACGCCATCCATCCAGGATACGGCTTCCTATCAGAAAATGCAGATTTTTCCCGTATTTGTCAAGAGCACAAGATCAAGTTTATTGGTGCCAGTCCAGATATGATCTCAAAAATGGGTGACAAGGCAACCGCCAAGGCTACCATGAAAGCTGCTGGTGTACCTTGTGTACCAGGATCAGAAGGAATTCTTGAAGATTTTGAGGATTGTAAGAAAACCGCGCTAGAAACTGGGTATCCTGTAATGCTTAAAGCTACCGCTGGTGGTGGTGGTAAAGGTATGCGCGCCGTATGGAAAGAAGAAGATCTTGAAAACGCGTGGAATAGTGCCCGTACAGAGTCTAAGGCCGCTTTTGGCAATGATGACATGTATATGGAAAAGCTTATTGAAGAGCCGCGTCACATTGAGATACAGGTAGTAGGCGATAGCTATGGTAAGGCGTGTCACCTGAGTGAACGCGACTGTAGTGTACAACGTCGCCACCAGAAGTTGACTGAAGAAGTGCCATCGCCATTCATGACAAAAGCACTGCGCAAGGAAATGGGTGAGGCGGCCGTAAAAGCTGCTGAGTTTATCTCTTATGAGGGCGCAGGAACGGTAGAGTTTTTAGTAGACAAGCACCGCAATTTCTACTTTATGGAGATGAATACCCGTATCCAGGTAGAGCACCCAATCACTGAACAGGTAATTGATTTTGATCTCATACGCGAGCAAATCCTTGTGGCATCAGGAGTTAAGATTTCTGGTAAGAACTACCAGCCAGCCTTGCACTCTATTGAGTGCCGTATCAATGCCGAGGATCCTTATAATGGCTTTAGACCATCGCCAGGTAAGATTACGGTATTGCATGCGCCAGGTGGCCATGGTGTGAGACTAGATACACACGTGTATGCTGGATATTCCATACCGCCTAACTATGATAGTATGATCGCAAAATTGATCACTACCGCAAGAACGCGTCAAGAGGCCATCGATAAGATGAAACGCGCACTCGATGAGTTTGTGATAGAAGGCGTCAAGACGACCATACCATTCCACAGGCAATTGATGGACGAGCCAGATTATGTTTCTGGTAATTACACGACTGCCTTTATGGATACTTTCAAAATGAAGCCTCTCGAGGATTAAGATTAAAGTAACTGAATATAGAAAGCCCTGCATAATTTATGCAGGGCTTTCGTTTTTAGTAAGGATAAGCATTCACCTACTTACAATCCTGTTGTGCCTTTAACGTACCTTCAAGACCCCATTGAGGTTCAAAACCGCTAGTTTTCTCTTGTTCAAATAACGCAACTGCTTTATCTAGATCGCTGCAGTATGGTGACACATCTTTATTGAAGTATCGCGCACTGCCCATCAACCACTGCGCACGATTACTTACCACGCGTGGGTTATCTGGTGCCATCGCATAGGCTTTCTCATATAATGCTGTAGTAGGTCCAGATAGTTTCATTCCATAGATGGAACCGTCATAGGTTATCCAGCAAGTGTTGAGCAGTCCTTGCAGTACCATGATCTCTGCATTTTTAGGAGATAAGGATTGCGCGATATCAATAAATTCTTGTGCTTTTTCCATGGTTGCCAGGGTTTGCTCTTTAGGGTATTGTCCCCAGGAACTATTGATGTTTGATAAGGCAGCATAGTAGGCTGGAATCCAGTTATCTTTTTCGGCTTTTGAGATGCGCTCAAATTGCTGCGCGGCTGCTTGTGGATTTTCGTGCATCTGCTCCAGGGCTTTGGTCATCGCTTTCTCATACGGCGACTGCGCTAGAGTGATTATGGATAATAGTAGAAATAGAGTGGTGGTAATTGCTTTCATGACTTAAGGTGTTTTGATTATTTGTTTTAAAAGTATTGGTGATTTCGCTTTCGCGGAAGCGTAACTATCCCAACTGTCGCATGGCACGACTCAATTGTATTATAGGTTATCCAACTGATTGTCAATTCCGCCTATAGTCCAGAAAAAGCCCACAAAAATGAATCGATCTGCAGCCTGACCTATGGTGCGACGATCAAATTGACCTTGAGCATCTGGCGTGCTGCTGTATTGATAGCCAAATACATTATCGCGCCCCAAAACATTACTTACCGATAAATAGAGGATTTTTTGATCGTCAATCAAATAAGCCCAATTAAAGTCAAGACTCTGGAAGGAAGTGGTCTGATCGTTGAGAAATCCTGATTCATTGGCATTAGTAAATGGCCTACCGCTGGCATAATTGTAAGTGAATCCCAATTGTGATTGTAAGTTATCAACCCAATACTTTGTAACGATGCTCAAATTATGATCTGTGGCAAAGGCTGGCGTGGCGCTTTCTGGGAAATTGCGATACAAACGCTGTGTGTCTAGGTAGGAATAACTTACCCAATATTCTAGATTCTTGATGGACTGCTCATCACGCCAGAAGAGATCCAGACCGGTCGCATAACCATCACCTGTATTAGTATAATTGGTGTCAAAACCAGGCATGGCATCATCAAAGGTTAATAGATTGTCGTATTGCTTGTAATAAGCTTCGGCACGCAACATTCTATTGTTCTTTTTGTGCAAGAAGTTGAGGATAAAATGTTGTGCGGTCTCTGTCTCTAACAATGGATCGTATTGTAATATGGCATTATCAACTTGCTGATTAAACACTCCATAGGCCGCCGATAGTTGCGTGCTATTGCTCAAGCTTACTGCAGCGCTCAATCGTGGCGATAATTCTACACTTTGTGTATTGTCGTAATAATCTGCGCGGCCACCTATTTTGAAGGCGAGATCTTTTGAGGCAAAAACCTCAGTCTCTGCATATATTCCTGTATTGTTCTGGGTGATATTTGTCTTGAAAGGCTCGTCTTGAAATCTCACTTTTTCTTGACTATCAATATAAAACTGCTCTGCGCCAAAGTGAATCTTAAAGTAATTACTGTACCTTTTTGATAATTTGAGTTTTGCATGCACAGCAGTCTCTGCATTGTCAACACTCGTTCTGGCTATATCGAGGTCTGTATGATCTTGTGATAGGCTGATACCTGTTTGTAGATCCCAACTTTCTGATAGCTCGCCGCTATAGTTGAGGTTGCCATAGTAATTGCGATTGCGTAAGCCAAAAAAGAAGCCATCTGCCACGTTAATATCTTCTTGATTCAAACTAAAATCACTGTATGAGAATGCTCCGTAAGCCTTAAACAATCCTTTACTCGTTTTATGTCTATAGACAGCCTCGCCGCTGGCACCTTGGTATGGATCGATGAATTGATTGTTTTGTGGTACTACCTCGTTATAAGGTGCGAGATTGATGTAAGTGGCGTTTACGCTCACACTGTTATCATCCCAAATCTCCGTATGGCCAGCACCTACACCAACGGTCATGAGCTGTATTTCCGTTTTTTCTTCCACAGGAAAATCGGTCGTATTGAGTAACAGCACAGATGATAGCGCGTCGCCATATTCTGCACTATAACCACCTGTGGAAAAGGTGATACCATCAAATAAAAACGGCGAGAATCTACCGCGTGTTGGGATATTTCCCGTAGTAGGCAAATAAGGGCTGAATACTCGATTACCATCCACAAAAATCTGTGTCTCATCTGCAGTACCACCACGCACAAACAACCTACCATCATCAGGATTTGCGGTTGTTCCAGGTAATGTTTGCAACGCGCCAATAAAATCGCCAGCGGCGCCTGCCGTTGTGACCACATCAAGTGGCTTTAGGGCATTTACCTTTGAATTATCACCAGCACTAAAGCTGCCGGCGCTCAATACAACCGTATTGAGCTCATTCATGCTTTCTCTCAATTTTATGTCGAGATTTTCAAGCGCTGCGATGTCACTTTCTTTTCTGTAGGGCTCAAAACCTATATAGCTGGCAACGAGTATAACAATACCAGATTCTTCACTGTTGAATTTGAAATTGCCATCAACATCTGTCATGGCGCCGTCATAGGTTCCTTCTAGATAAACGTTCACTCCAGGAATAGGTAATCCCGTTTGATCTGTAATGGTTCCAGAAATAGTTGTTTGTGCTGTGCAAATTGATACGACGAGAAGCAGAAGGTAAAGAAGCGTTTTCATGGTAAGCTAGATTGATAACACAAACATGCGACACGTTTGCTGTCTCAAAAACTAGAAGCTACCCAACTGTAATTACTTGTTGCTGAATTGGGAATATCTTACCTAATAGAGAGAAAGACGGTCTCGCCTGGCTTTAGGTAGGATCCATGATTTACCCATAGAACCTGATCTTTATCTTGACACTCAATCAAATAAAAACCACCCTTAAAATACGATTGTATCACTGTTGACTTATACCCTTTATTACTTATTTGCAGTCGATGTGGATAAAGTAAAAGCTCTTCTTGATTGCCAAAAATACCTGCAGGCACTACGGTTACATCATCAAATAATGAAGCTACATAAATAGTTTTTGGCTTTGAGTAGAGCGATTTTGTTTCTCTATGGTCGATGATGGCGCCTTGACGCATCACAATGGTCTCATCACTAAATGAAAGTACATCATTCTTATCGTGAGTAGCAATCAAGCAGCTGATCTTTTGTTCTTTCACATAGGCAAACAAGCGACGTCTCAACATGTTTTTCCTGAAATTGTCCACATGCGAGAATGGCTCGTCCAGTAGTAGTAATTTAGGTTCTTCAGCTAGTGCTTTGGCTATGGCGACTCGTTGTTTTTGTCCACCAGAGAGCGTTTTCACCTTGCGATCTACATAGGTTGACATCTCAACAACTTCGAGTAATTGCTTAATGCGATCTTCACGACCTTTCATTTGTATGGACAAATGCTCGCCTACATTTTCGGCAACGGTTGTAAATGGCATCAAATCAAATTCCTGTGGCACATATTTCATCATGGGATGACCAGGCACAAGGTGATGATCTGCACCCAGTAATTCTTCTCCTTTCCAGGTAATCGTACCGTGATCTGCTTGTTGCAGTCCATAAATAAGATCAAGCAGCGTACTCTTGCCACAACCACTTTCTCCCATGACGGCAGCAACGCGATCTGGCTCTAGAAGTAATGAAATATCACTAAGAGTTCTCGTGGTACTTCTGTCACTTCCTTCATCTCCAGCAAAGGAAAAACTTACATTATCTAATTGTAGCATGATGCAAAAGTAGGTGGTAGGCACAAAAAAACCGCTTGGGGTTGATCAAGCGGTTTATGATTATTACACACATGTGGTTTTACATGCTAGAAGCTGCTGGCAGTTCTTTATAACCCATATTATATAGGGCAAAGCTATAAATGTCTGACTGCAATTCAATGATCTTACTAGTAGGTGTTCCTGCACCATGACCAGCATCTGTCTCAATGCGTATGAGTGTTGGATTACTACCAGCTTGCTTGTCTTGAAGCTCTGCCGCAAACTTGAATGAGTGTGCTGGCACCACGCGATCATCATGGTCGCCAGTAGTCACCAGTGTAGCAGGATATCTAGTTCCTTCTTTTACATTGTGAAGCGGTGAATAGTTTTTGAGGTAATTGAACATCTCTGCATCATCCTCGGCAGTACCATAGTCGTATGCCCAGCCTGCGCCTGATGTGAACTTGTTGTAGCGCAACATATCCAGTACACCTACTTGAGGAATGGCTACGGCTGCAAGATCTGGTTGTTGAGTCATGGTAGCACCTACTAATAGGCCACCGTTGGAACCACCTTGAATAGCCAGTTTTTCAGTACTCGTGTAGTTTTCTTTCTTTAAGTATTCTGCAGCTGCAATGAAGTCGTCAAAGACGTTTTGCTTTTGCATTTTGGTTCCTGCATCGTGCCACTTCTTGCCGTACTCACCACCACCGCGCAAGTTTGCCACGGCATAGATACCACCTAATTCCATCCACGCGGCACGTGAAACGCTAAAGCCTGGGTTAAGCGAGATATTAAAACCACCGTATCCATATAGAATTGTCGGATTTGAACCGTCTAACTCAAGGCCCTTTTTATGCGAAATGATCATCGGTATTTTGGTACCATCTTTTGAGGTATAGAATACCTGCTTGCTTTCATAATTGCTAGGATCAAATTCTACCTGTGCAGTTTTGTACAGCGAAGAGGTTCCATTTTCAATGTCATATAAGTACGTGCTACCTGGCGTCACATAATTTGTAAAACTGTAGTATAAGGTCTCGTCATCTTCCTTAGCGCCAAAACCACCCACGTTACCTACTCCAGGAAGCTCAACCTCACGTACCAGGCTGCCATCATAGTTGTATTGTTCAATTTTTGAAACGGCATCTACCATGTATTCTGCAAAAATGTAGCCGCCACCAGTCGATGGAGAAAGCACATTTTCTTTCTCAGCAATGACATCTGTCCAGTTTGCTGGTGCTGGATTATCTAGATCCATGCTCACGATCCTGCGATTAGGTGCGTTATAATCAGTTACCAGCCAGAACTTTTTGCCTTCATTGTGAACCACACCTGTATTGGTGTCAAAATTGTCCAACACGGTAATCATTTTTTGATTGCCTTCAAGCGGCTTTACAAACATTTTACCACCGTTAGTCGCGGTACTTGCTGAAATGATGAGATACTTCTGGTCATCGGTCACGCCACCGCCTACATAGCGGTATTTCTGGTCTGTCTTGTTACCGAATACGACTGGATCTGCGCTTTGAGGCGTGTTTAATTTGTGGTAATACAAATTGTGTTGATCAGTCAATGCACTTAACTCACTACCATCTGGCTTATCATAACTAGAGTAGTAGAAGCCGTCGTTATTTCTCCATGAGATACCAGAAAATTTGACATCGACAATCGTATCGCCTATTTGCTCTTTACTCGCTGCATCCAGCACAATGATTTTGCGCCAGTCGCTACCACCTTCTGATATGGAGTAGGCTACTCGTGATCCATCCTTAGTGAAACTCATGCCACCTAGTGAGATCGTTCCATCTTCACTAAAGCTGTTTGGATCTAGAAAAACCTCAGCGGTATCAGGATCTGCATCTTTTTCATATCGGTACAGCACATATTGATTCTGCAACCCATCATTTTTATAGAAATAGGCATAGTCGCCTTCTATAAATGGTGCGCCTATTTTCTCATAGTTCCACAATTGGGTCATGCGTTCTTTGATATCATCACGATATTCAATCTGCCCAAGATATTCTTGAGTCAATTTATTTTGCTCCTTTACCCAAGAGCCAGTTTCCTCACTCCGATCGTCTTCTAGCCAGCGGTATGGATCTTTTACTTCGGTGCCAAAGTAGGTATCTGTCTGATCTACTTTTTTGGTTTCTGGGTAATTCAACGCCATCTCTGGTTCTTTTTCTTCCTCTTTACAGCTGCTGGCAATTGCTACAACAGCTAGACAAGCTATGGTTAGTTTAAGTTTCATAAGTCTAATTTTTGATAATGGTTTGAGTATAAGTATCACTCGCACTATATAATGTTACAAGGTATAATCCAGACGCCACATCTTGCAGGCTCAATCTTTGGGTGTTGCCACTCGCCTCTTTTAAGATAATTCCCGTGAGACTTCTTACCACGATGCGATCTAGCGGTGCATCTGTTTGTATAGATAGGACATCGTTTGTAGGGTTGGGATATAGGGATACCGCTTTCGCGAAAGCTGAATCATCAACAGTCAACACGCTGCCGGTATAGTCAAAAACTCCACCTGTAAGCTGGTCACTGGTAAAGCCGCCAGAGTAACCGGTGGTCTCGTTAAAGAACGCCACATCGACGTATTGACGCGTGTTGATATTTGTCCAGGTGACGCCGTTGTCACGAGAATAGGAGCTACCAGAGAAATCAGGATCTGACCCGACGCTCACGATAGAATTTGTGCCAGGAACATAGGCAATGTTGTCTCCATAGGGATTTCCCGTACCGCTTATCACGATCAATTGCCAGGTGGCGCCAGCATCGTTTGTGCCGTACAGCGTGCCATCGTTAGTTTGCAGGATACCTCTAGTTGGGTTGCCAAAGCTCACGTCTGCATTGATGTCCACACCGCCAAAATCTGATACTGGTGTGTCATAGACCTGCCAGTTCATGCCTTTATCTGTTGAGTGAAACAACCTACCATTGCTGGTCGTGAACCAGATGGAATCACCGCTGAAGGTCTTTTGCGCTAGATAACCAGTCTCGCCAGCTTGTGGCGCCGGAATATTTGCAGGACTGATAGCCGTGAATGTCGCACCACCATCTTGGGTAGTGTACAATTCCCATTGATTATTGATGGGATCACCTATAACAATACCTTCATTGTCGTTGAAAAAATGCACCACATTAGGGAAACTATTGCTATTTGAAAACTGAGTGGTAGTCAACATCGTCCAACTATCACCACCATCTACTGTTTGCCACAATCCACCTTGGTGGTCGCTATCACGCGGATAGGCTGCTACATAACACATCGTCGCACTCAGTGCCGAAATGTCTGAAATCCCTAGACCGACTTCACCTAAAACAAATTGACCAGAATCCCAGGTCTCACCACCATCTTCTGATTTTGAGAATCGTTGGACATTGTTGTTAGGATTGAGGCCATCATAACCAATACCCCAAACCACATTTTCATCAACAATAGAAAACCTGGAGATACCTGATGATGGTACCGTAAAATCTGAATCACGTTCTACCCAGAATTGCGCACCAGCTGGAATTGACAATATCAATGATAGCCCTAGAAGTAATAGTTGTTTCATTTTAAACATTTGATTATTACTAAAATAGCTATTTATTAACGGTAACCAGTGATAATAGCTTTAGACCAGCTTTTTGTCGATCAAATATTGAGCGATTTGAACAGCGTTTGTAGCTGCTCCTTTTCTCAAGTTGTCGGACACGATCCACATGTTTAAGGTGTTTTCTTGAGAATGATCGCGTCTTATGCGACCCACAAAAACATCATCCTTACCTGCTGCCATGAGCGGCATCGGGTATAGATTTACATCTGGATTGTCTTGAACGGTAACGCCGCTTGTATTGGCCAGCAGCGTGCGTACTTCCTGCTCGGTGAAATCATTCTCAAACTCTACGTTCACAGATTCTGAATGGCCACCTACTACTGGTATGCGCACTGCGGTTGCTGTGACGGCAATAGTTCGATCGTCTAGAATTTTTTGAGTCTCGCGTACAAGCTTTAATTCTTCTTTGGTATAACCGTTTTCTTCAAAAACATCGCAATGCGGTAAGGCGTTTTTATGAATTTGGTATGGATAGGCCATCTCACCTTGATTTCCAGCAAATTCATTTTCTAATTGTTGTACTGCTTTAACACCAGTTCCTGTAATAGACTGATAGGTAGAAATTACCAGACGTTTGATTTTAAAACGCTCATGCAGTGGTGCTAGCGCCATGACCAGCTGAATGGTGGAACAGTTGGGATTTGCAATAATTTTATCGCTTGATGATAATTGTGCAGCGTTGATCTCTGGCACTACCAGTTTTTTATCTGCATCCATGCGCCATGCGCTAGAGTTATCGATAACGGTGGTACCGGCCGCAGCAAATCGTGGTGCATGTTCCAGACTCACGCTACCACCAGCACTAAATAATGCAATGGCAGGTTTCATGGCGATAGCATCATCCATACTTACCACCTTTACCTGTTTACCCTTGAAGGTGATCTCGCTACCAACTGATCTAGCTGAAGCGACAGGTATTAAAGTGGTGATGTCTAGATTTCTCTCTTCTAGAACCTTGAGCATGACTTGACCTACCATACCGGTAACGCCTACAACTGCTATTTTCATGATGAATTATTTTGTGGGCAAATGTATTAATCGGACGTTTAAAACAGGTATTTAATTCTTAAAATAAGGCATAGAAAAAGCCGCTACTATAATAGAAGCGGCTTATCCTATAAATTGTGTAGGGAATTAGTTTTGTGCCTTGATGGCGTCTCTAATTTCCATGAGAAGCTTTTCTTCTTTAGATGGTCCTGGATCTTCTTTTTTCTCTTCCTCTTTCTTAGCTCTTACCTTGTTGTAAGCTTTGACAATCATGAACATTACAAACCCTATGATGATCAAGGAAACTATAGTGTTTATCCATTCACCGTATAAGATGGCGGCTTCTGGACTGGTTTCAGTTCCATCTGCGGCGACTTGAGCTTCTGCGAGCACATATTTTAGGTCAGCAAAATCAACGCCACCCGTTAGATAACCCACAATAGGCATCATGATGAAGTTTACAAATCCTTTTACAACGGCACTGATGGCACCAGCCATGATGACCGCAATTGCCAGATCCACGACATTACCTGTCATGATAAAATTCTTAAATTCTTTAAGCATAATGAATGATTTAGTTGATTACAGGGAACAATTTAAAACATTACAAGTTTATGCGACTGTAAAACTTGTCTCAATAGATGCCACAATCGATAAATGATTAAATACAGCGATAAGATGCTTTATGAAATTATGTACTCTCGTTGCACTCGTTTTTGAATACCTGTGAGCAATTCATAGCTTATGGTTCCGGCATTCTCGGCAAGATCTCGCGCTGTATGTTTCTCGTCAAATATGATTACTTCATCGCCTACCTTACAGTCAATATCTGTTACATCGACCATAAACATGTCCATGCAAATGATTCCCAGCGTTGGCGCCCATGACCCATTGATTTTCACTTGTGCATTGCCATAGCCATAAATACGATTGATGCCATCGCCGTGACCTAGCGCGATGACCGCAATCTTCATATCTGTTGTTGCTTTGTGGCTGCGATTGTAGCTTATACTCGCGCCTTTTTTAACTTCACGCAACTGTGATACCTGCGATTTGAGTGAGCCAACAGGCATTAAGTGTTTGTCATGTTCTAGATCATTGCCATAGCCGTACAACCCTATGCCAGATCGTACCATGCTATGGTGACCAGCCTTGTAATTAAGGATACCACTGGTGTTGTCGGTATGCTTTAAAAACTTATAACCAAGTTTTTCCTCTAATTGCTGAGTCACTTTTTCAAATGCATCTAATTGAGACTCGGTAAACTCGCGCTCATCATGATCCTCGCTTGCGGCAAGATGCGACTGCACTCCTCGCACTTTAACTGCATCAGTGTTGGATAGTAGTTCTAACACTTGGTCGATTTCTTCAAGTTCTATTCCTATGCGGTTCAATCCAGTATTGAACTCTAAGTGTATAGGATAGTTCTTTTGGGATTCCGCTTTCGCGAAAGCTAAAATATTATCCAGCATATCCACACTATAAATTACTGGCTCCACACATCGTTGTATGCAATCCACCAGCGTGTGTGATTGTGGATGCAATACAAGAATGGGTTTTGTGATTCCTGTATCGCGCAGTTCTATGGCTTCTTCTGTATAAGCAACCGCAAAATAATCTGTGCCTAATTCCTGTAACTTTTTACTGATCTCGATGATACCATGACCGTAGGCATTTGCCTTGACGACAGCCATAAATAGAACGCCTGGATCCAGTTGCGATTTTAGGTAATTAAAATTGTGTTCTAGTGCCTTGAGATTGACTTCTAGTCGCGTTCCTTGCATAAAGGTGTTTAGGATCCTGTCTTGTGTTTCACTTCTTCGGCATCGCTTACGGGTATGTCCTTGACACGACTGGAAAGCATCGCCTTATAATAGGCACCGCGACTCAACGGCTCATATTCTTGTTGTTCACCCAGCATGACAACACTGTCGTTGTCTGTCTTGCGATAGCTGTACTGTGCCAGGTTTCCCGTGCGTGTGCATACGGCGTGGACTTTTGTCACGTATTCCGCAGTCGCCATGAGTGCAGGCATTGGGCCAAATGGATTGCCCTTAAAATCCATGTCTAGTCCAGCGACGATGACTCTTATACCGCGATTTGCAAGATTATTGCAAACACTCACAATCTCATCGTCAAAAAACTGAGCCTCATCAATACCTACAACCTGACAGCCTGTGGCAAGCAGCGGTATGTTTGCTGCAGCGGGAACTGGTGTGCTGTGTATTTCATTAGCATCGTGTGAGACTACCATGTCCTCATCATATCGCACATCGATGGCAGGTTTGAAAATTTCTACTTTTTGATGTGCAAATTGTGCACGCTTGAGCCTGCGTATCAACTCCTCTGTTTTTCCAGAAAACATGGAGCCGCAGATCACCTCGATCCAACCGAATTGCTCCTCGTGATTTACGGTATTTTCTAGAAACATTTTGTAATTTACAGACTCTTGTGGGACGTTGCATTTACTTGCAAACATCCCAAAAATACAAATAAACCAGCGGCATATTACAGCATTATGAAAAAGAAAATAGCAGCAGATCTTACCAGCCTTGCACACCGTATTCTACAACATAAAAAGAAGGATGATGTGGTCGAGCTGCAAGCAATTGCCAAGGAATTATATGAAAAATTAACCGTGCTGGCGTTTACTGAGAAGCACTTTGGCGATGTAAAGCCTACCGCGGGAACTAAAGAAGTAGAGCAGCGTCTTGATCAGGCATTTCAAGAAGCCCAGCGAGACGTTCGAGAAACTAGTGATGAGGTAGAACAAGTCATGGAAGAAGCTCAAGAAGAGGTGCGCGAGGCATTTTCTACCAACAATCTGAGTGACCTGTTTGTCGCCGATACCGATACGAGGGAAGAAATGGACTTGCCTGGTATAAGCACCATACAGCAAATGGTAGTAGAGATGCCCGATGAGGCGCCAGACGCACCTGAAGAAGAAGATGCAGAAGGCTATCGCACTACAGGAAAACTGCCTAATCGATATAGAGATTCCTTTACTACTAATAGTTTGACACAGCTTGAAGTGCCTGAAGATGGTAATAGAGACGACATGGATCTTCCAGGAATATCGACCATCAACGAGATGGTAGGTAATATGCCCGACAAGTCTCCAGAAACTCCAGAACCTTCTGAAAAGATTTACCACGACCTTAAAAAGGAAAGGGACAAAGAACTTGAAAAAGAACGTCAAAGCTATACCACAAATAGCCTGACGCATCTAGTAGTGCCTGAAGATGGACAAGATGACGAGATGGACCTACCTGGAATAGGAACTATTCATAAGCTAGTCACAGAGTTTCCCTATGATGATGAACCAGAGTTAAAAACGCCCAAACAATCTACTACCACAGACCTGGAACAATTGACCGCAGATTTTCAAACCATGCCTGTTTTTGAGCGCAAGGACGAGAGCAACGCAACCGCAAGACCGCAATCGCTCAATTCATCATTGGGCAAAGGCTTTAAAGTAGGTATGAATGATCGTATAGGATTTGTCAAGCATCTTTTTAAAGGCAGCACCGCCGACTTTGATAGAGTACTATCGCAACTCAATACCTTTAAGACTTATGACGAGGCCAGCAACTTTATACACACCATGATAAAACCAGATTACAATCAATGGTCTGGTAAAGAAGCCTATGAACAGCGCTTCATGGAATTAATAGAGCGCAATTATAATTAATCACTACAAACCAACCATCTTATGAAAATCGCTTACTGGATCGTTACAGTTCTTTTCTGCTTGATGATGACATTCTCTGCAGGAATGTACCTCTTCAATAGTGAATACATTTTTACAGAGTTTGTCAAACTAGGCTTCCCAACATGGATCGTGTATCCGCTCGCTGGCGCGAAGCTATTAGGTGTCGCCACCATTCTCATTAGAAAAAATAGATCCCTGGTAGAATGGGCCTATGCGGGCTTCTTTTTTAATATTCTGCTAGCCATGCTGGCACATATCGTCATTGTGGATGGTGAGCAATGGGGCGCGCTCGTTGCACTAATCATGGCCATGAGTTCTTATTTCCTAGGTAAAAAGGCAAGACCGTTATAGTGCTATTTTTTTTGGGATTACGCTTTCGCGAAAGCGTAACCACTACAATAACCGCAATGCTACCTAAAGACATCGCGGTATAAATGAACAATATCAATACACCTGTATGACAACTTACCAAAGCCGACTGCGTCAGGCTCAATCCTATTTGCAGGATCAAGACGTGGATCTGGGTTATCGCTTGCTGCTGGACTGCACGATTGATACTCAAGATATGTCGCTGTATAAAAGAGCCATTGAGCTTACTGACTGGCGAGAGCATCATGCAAACCACACTAAAGATTTTATCACCAAAGCCTTGAGTCTAAGCGAGGCACTCACCCATGTGCAACCAGATGAACATGAGCATGAGGCAGTTGTCATCACTGCCAAAGATGTTGAGAAAAAGTACCGGCGTGATGGCTTTAAATTGGGACCTATCAACCTACAGCTACATAAATCGCAGGTCTATGGTCTGGTAGGCGAGAACGGTAATGGTAAGACGACGTTGTTGCGGATACTGGCACAAGAACTGGCACATGATTCTGGTGCAGTTGATTACTCTTTAAAGGCTGACACCCAAACAAATTATGACCTGCGCTCGCGATTAGCTTATGTACCGCAGCGCACGGAGCAGTGGTATGGGCCGCTGATGGATAATTTAAAGTTTGTACTTGCTAATTATAATGTGGCACCAGATGAAATTGAGACTAGAGCGCTCATGATGGTGGCTCGCATGGGTTTATGGTCTTATAAGGATTTGAAATGGAGCGAGCTTTCTTCAGGCTATAAGATGCGCTTTGAACTTGCGAGAACTTTATTGAGACAGCCCGAAGTGTTGTTGCTGGATGAGCCGCTAGCAAACCTGGACGTGCTTGCACAACAGGTAATTCTAGAGGACTTGAAATCCATATGCAACTCGCCTGTCAATCCAGTGGCGCTTATATTGAGTTCACAGCAATTGTACGAGGTCGAGAAAGTATCTGATAGAGTCATTTTCTTAAAAAAAGGATCACAAGAAATCCAGGAGCAATCTGACAATGCTGATGTGCTACAACTTATTATTGAAATGGACATTAAGGCCACCAGAAACGAACTTGAATCTGCATTGCAACCTGTAGGATTACAAAAGCTAATATTCAATGGCGGTATCTACATTGCTTATTTTAAAGAAACCACTTCATTCAATCAAGTTCTAAGCATTCTAGGCACTACTCAAGCTGACGTTGTTTATGTCAGGAATATTTCAAAATCAACTAGAAGATTTTTTATCGATTAACGCATGACCATTATGAAAAATCTTTTCAACCGTATTGACCAAAAATTACTCGAGCGCTATCCAACTATTTGGAATACCAAAGTTGTCTGGATGTTACTTGCAGGCACCGCGCTACATGGATTCTTTTTTATTCTTGGACTTTTTGCCTTGACAGATCCTAAATCGCTACAATCTTATGACGCACTTAATTCATACTTTGGGAGTGGTTCCTTTTTTATAGGTCTGATTATTTCTATCCTTTTGATCACGCTATGGGTCGTGATGATGTTTAGGAATAATGCATTCAAAAATTTCTATAGCTACAGCGCAGGACAGCTTTTTTTTCAGTTTTGTAGTTATCTGGTGATTATTATTTACAGCATCAGTTTTTACTACTCGTATACGCTGGGTTTACAGGCTTATATTAGTACAACATATACTGATGAGATTGTAGAACAAGACTTGCTATCCGCAAACCGCGGCGCTCAATTTGTAAGTCAACAGCTGTCAGATTATACACTGGATGAAGCGACTTATCCAGAAGTCCTAAGCCAACTACATGCCGAAACTAGATCCAACCTTATTGACTACAGCAAGCCTCACTATCAATTTGCAAATTTAAATTACCAATTCTCAACCGTCGATTCTGTCATTACACAGCGTCAGGAAAGAAACTTGTTTTATGCAGATACAAGCGCTACCCGAATAGGATCGAGAGATCAGGATGATCTAACAATTATATATTATAAAGATCAGGTACAAGATGTCTCTGATAATTTGATTGTCATTGCGCCATCTTACTGGCATTACAGCAGCCTATTTTTTGAGGCAGGCCAGCAATTTAACGGTGATTACAATTCTTTTATCACTAATAAACCGTTTGATGGATTTGAAAGAAAGATGATGTCAAGTTATCATCGTTCTATACTTTCTAGAAATGTGGAGCTAATGAAAAGCGGTGATCGACAAGCTTTTCAAGAGATGCTTACAAAATATCTTGATGTAGCTGCCAAGTATAAGGTAGAGACCAATCTTGATGCGAGCACCTGGATGGATCTAGTCTATAATCCAGATACATTTGAGGTAAAAGCATTGCTGCAGCAGAGTAAGCCTGAAAATGTGATTGAGGCCTATCCAGTCTCTTACAGTAATAATAGCGAGTTCAATAAATTTTCTAAATCTATAGAAACAGATTATTATATCAATCAAATTAATCTGAGAAAGGTTTTTGAAAACCTAGAGGACATCAAGACCTCAAACATCTTTAACGGGTCCATACATGCTTTTATATGGATTAGCTTTGGCATTGGTTTACTGCTGTTTTTATTCAGGATAAGCAGCTTGCGCATTTTGATATTTACCATAGTCGCGATAGGTGTGGTTGTACTACTACTCTCGTTTGTTATTGCATTCACATCTTTGATAAACAACGCACTTGAGGAATTCAGTATTTATTCCCTCGTTATTATTACACTATTGGGCACCATTTTGTGTGGTGTATTTGCTTTGAGCCATTTTCGCAAATTTGTGGCTGGTATCATCATGAATATGACGCTGATCTACATTGTACCGCTCTTGTTTTTCATCGCATTATTAATTGATGAGATCAGGCAGGCGCGATGCATTGCACGGACTACAATAGATATAGGCAATGCATCATGCTATCCTAGTTTTTGGGGTGAACTTGAGTATTTAAGCTATGGTGTCATGCTGCTGTCCATCATCTTTATTGCTTTCTACTGCAACAAAGTATTGAAATGGCGTGCGTTACCAGAATCTTGATAATTGTGTAGACGGTTGCTGATGATTACGCTTTCGCGCCTGCCTGTCGGCAGACAGGAAAGCGTAATTATCAAAAGCCAATTGGATCCTAAACAGCAACGTGACCATAAATAAAACGCTATGCTGACTGGATACCTTTTAAAAACAGCATCTCTTTCCTGATTTGCACAATGATGATGATAGCAATTACAGCGAGAGAAACGATACCACTGATGACGAGATAATTGTAGAATCCTGCAGAAAAGGCTTGTTTAAAGTAAGGGAACAGCTGGATAAGGCCAAAAACATAGATGCCGAAACAAAGCGGCGTGATCACATAATGGATAGTTTTGCGACCACGATAGTAGCCCTGCAGATATTTTACATAGCTTTTTGCGTTCAGAGATACAGCCTTTGATAATTTTTTTTGTTTTGAGATTAGCTCGATGATTACTCTTATGGCTAGCGACCCGATCATAAGACATAAACCAGTAGCAAACCAGTTCCACTGTGTTGGAAAATAGGCTATCGCATAAATGATCAAAATGGTAACCGTCGTGACCATGACGATGACTCCTATTTTTTGTTTACGTTCTACTTCCTTGGCTTTTCTTAGAAAGGCGTGAGAGTCATCTATCGAGATAGAGTTAGCCTGGTCATTCCATACTGATTTTAAGTTTTCATTCTTCATCGTGATAGGCATTTAAGTAGTTGTTCTTTTATTCTAGATATGCGCGTCCTAATAGATCCGTGAGAATAACCTAGTGTCGCAGCAATTTCTTGCTGTGGTATCTCTTCAAGTTCCATGAGCACGACAGTCTTGTTGATGGGTTTTAGTTTGTCAATACATTGATATAGGCGTTTGATATCTGGCTCATCTTCAGTATCGGTAGTTTCATTTTTCAATGAAACAACATGTTTTTCCTGCAGCTTGACGGGTCTCTTTTTCTTTAAGTATCCCAGGCAACAATTCACGGCGATGCAGTAAACCCAAGTATCAATGCTTGATTGCTGCTTGAAAGATTTTCTGTATTTCCAGGCATTGATAAATGTTTGCTGTATAAGATCGCTGGCCACGTCTTGATCTCCATACACGTATCCTAGACAAAGTCGCGAGACTTTAGGCTGCAGCCGTTCATACATTTGTGTGAATTCTTTTTCGGTCACAATCTATTTGCTTACTAATTCAACGATTTGCAGCAAGAACCATTCAGGTTGATCCATCATGATGAAATGAGCACTGTCAGCAGCCAGTACAAGATCGTATTCACTCAGGTTATCAAATTGACTCTTTATGGTGCTTTTGACTGCTGCTTCACCATAAGGCATAGTCGCTGCTATAATGGTCACAGGTGTTTTAATTTCTGATAAATAAGGTCGTGCATCAAGTTTGAGATAGTCTGTATAGCCATAAACAAATGTTTTCCTGTCGGTGGTTTGCATCCATTTGATGAGATCGCTTTTTCCTGCATCGCTGGTGGTCATATTTGTGGCCATGCCTGTGATCGTTGAGGCAAATACTCCATCATCCATCTCCAGCATTTGCTGATTATAAGCGCTGTCATATTTCATAAGCTCAGGATCAAAATTAGGCATCATGAGCGCTCCTGTTGCTGGTAAGGCGTCCACTAAAATTAATTGCTTTATATCAAATTCTTTGTTGGTAGCCAGGCGCATACTTATAGTACCGCCTAAACTATGTCCAATAAGTGTTAGGTTTTTGAGATTCTTGTTCTCAATATAATCTTGGATGGACTCAATGACTTTGGGCAACCAAGGAAATTCAATGGAATCCTGACCAGCAAAACCTGCGTAATTCACCACATGGCACTCTTTGGTTTTAGAAAGTTTATCAACGGTATCTTTCCAGACTGCATCTCCGTCAGTAGCAAAACCAGCGAGAAATAGTATAGGCTCACCAGAACCTGTAACGCTAACTTTGATAGCATTGTCAGCATTTTGTGCAGTGATGGTCGCGGCTGTAAAGGTCAAAAGAATTAAACTCAGTAAAGTCTTCATGATGTAGTGTTTTGATTTCGCCTTTTAGATAGACGACTTTCAAAATGTTACAGAAAATTTTTAATGAGGCGCTCAGTGACTTGATAGAGTCAGAATTATGTTCGCATATTCCGCTTTCGCAAAAGCGTGATTAAATCAATCTTTTATTATCTGTACAGCAGAATTAGCGACTTTAGTGTCAATAATTTTATCTTGTAATAGGTCAATAAGGAATTTTGTATTCTGTCAAACTTCTAAATAGTTGACATTTCATCTGAGAATATGATATAGTTAGCTATAAAGAGCGCAAAACAAAAAACCCTCTAGAATATCTAGAGGGTTTTGTTAGTTTATCTAATCAGGCTTAAACTACTGATGATGAGATGCTGAAATGAATTCAGCACGACACTCAGGTTAATTATTCAGAGCTTCAGCACCACCTACGATCTCGAGGATCTCGTTAGTAATCGCTGCTTGACGTGCTTTGTTGTAAGTCAATTTCAATTGGTCACGTAATTCTGTAGCGTTGTCTGTGGCCTTGTGCATGGCTGTCATACGAGCACCGTGCTCACTAGCCCATGAATCACGCACACCTTTGTATAATTGCATTTTAAGCGACTTAGGTATCAATTGCTCAATGATCTCTTCTTTAGAAGGCTCATAGATGTACTCTACAGCATTCGCTGGCTCCACGTCTTCTTCTTGTGCAAGGGGCTTGAGCGGCAAGAAGTCTTCGGTCATCACTACTTGAGTAGCGGCATTCTTAAAACTATTGTAAACGATCACGATTTTGTCAAAATCACCGTTAACGAATAGTTCCATCAATTCTTCTGCGATGACAGCTACATTCTCAAAAGAGATATTATCAAAAAGATCACTATGGTTTGAAGTAACGTCAGACCCTTTCTTAGCAAAATCATTTGCTTTTTTACCTATGGTCATGTAGGATACGGCAACACCATTAAGCTCCTCTTGATTAAGGCGTATCAACTCTTTAATAATATTTGAGTTAAATGCACCAGCAAGACCACGGTTCGAGGAAATGGCAACAACAAGCGCCTTGTTTACCTCGCGCTGCTCTGCATACTTCGATCCAGCATCACCTTCCATGGAAGCACTTACGTTCTGTAAAAGCTCAGTAAGTTTATCAGAATACGGTCGCATCGCAGTGATCGCATCTTGCGCTTTCTTCAGCTTTGCAGCACTCACCATCTTCATTGCAGATGTGATCTGCATCGTTGATGATACTGAGGTAATTCTGTTACGTATTTCCTTAAGATTAGCCATTTTATTGTGATTAGAGTATGGAGCATAGAATATAGAAGTCCATATTCTATGCTCTAAAATCTATTTTCTTAATACCTACTAGAAAGATCCTTAGCAACTGATGTCAAAGTATCTATAACTTCATCAGTTAGTTTTCCAGCTTTGAGAGTATCTAAAGCACCTCTATGCTTTGCATCCAGTAATTCAAGGTAGTCTCTTTCAAATTCTTTTACCTTATCAATCGGCACGTTGCGTAATAGATTCTTTGAACCAGCATAGATAATCGCTACTTGATTTTCTACTGGGTAAGGGTTGTTTTGTGCTTGTTTCAAGATCTCCACATTGCGACGACCTTTCTCAATAACGCCTAAAGTCGCAGCATCTAGATCAGATCCAAATTTTGCGAAAGCTTCCAGTTCACGGAATGCCGCCTGGTCAAGCTTTAGCGTACCAGATACTTTCTTCATCGACTTGATCTGTGCAGATCCACCTACACGAGATACTGATATACCAACATTAATAGCTGGACGTACACCAGAGTTAAACAAGTCACCGTCTAGGAATATCTGTCCGTCAGTAATCGAGATTACATTTGTTGGGATATAAGCGGATACGTCACCAGCCTGTGTCTCAATAATAGGCAATGCCGTTAAGGAACCACCACCTTTAACGATAGGTTTCAAACTATCTGGTAAGTCGTTCATCTCCTTAGCGATTTCATCATCCGCAATCACCTTTGCTGCGCGCTCTAATAATCTTGAGTGTAGATAGAAAACGTCACCTGGATACGCCTCGCGTCCTGGTGGACGACGTAGCAATAGGGACACCTCACGGTAAGCAACCGCTTGCTTAGACAAATCATCATAAACGATCAATGCTGGACGACCCGTATCACGGAAGTACTCACCAATCGCTGCACCAGCAAACGGTGCATAAACCTGCATAGGTGCAGGATCAGATGCGTTTGCAGCAACGATAGTTGTATAAGCTAGAGCACCAGCTTCTTCCAGCACCTTAGCGATGTTTGCAACAGTTGACGCCTTTTGTCCTATGGCAACATAGATACAGTAAACAGGCTCACCTGCGTCATAAAATTCTTTTTGATTGATAATAGTATCAATACACACGGTAGACTTACCAGTCTGACGGTCACCGATTACAAGCTCACGCTGTCCACGACCTACAGGAATCATTGCGTCAATCGCCTTGATACCTGTTTGCATTGGCTCATTTACTGGTTGACGGAAGATTACACCTGGCGCTTTACGCTCCAGCGGCATCTCATACAAGTCACCTTCAATCGCACCTTTACCATCAATAGGTTCTCCTAGCGTGTTAACTACACGTCCTACGATACCTTCACCTACTTTGAGAGATGCAATACGCTGCGTGCGCTTCACCGTATCACCTTCTTTGATCTCAATTGAGGATCCTAGAAGTACCACACCTACATTATCTTCTTCAAGGTTCAATACGATACCTTCCATACCACTCTCAAAAGAAACAAGTTCTCCATATTGTGCGTTAGAAAGACCATAAACACGTGCGATACCATCACCTACGGTAAGAACGGTTCCCACTTCATCAAGCGATGCGGTCGCATCAAAACCTGATAGTTGTTGCTTAAGTATTGCAGATACTTCTGCTGGATTTACTTCTGCCATGTTATTGTATTTATTCTATTACTGTGGTCTTTAAAAGGACCGTTGTGTTTTTATTATTCTGCTTTCGCGAAAGCGTAATCTCTTCAATCTTTACTGCGCGAACTCTCTTTTTAACTCTCCAAGAGTTGCCTGCACGCTAGCATTAATTTCTTTATCGCCTACTCTTAATATAAAGCCACCCAAGATGCTAGGATCGATCTTCTTCTCCAATGTAACTTCCTTACCAGCTAGAGTTCTTGCCTTTTCAAGCACTTTGGTTTCAAGTTGCGGTGTGATTTCTACTGCTGTAGTTACCGTTGCGATCTCTCGCTTGTTCATCTCTTCAAAGAGAATGTTATACTTCATGGCAACATCCTGTAAGATATCAGCACGATTGTTATCTACAATAAGATCAAAAGCACCCATCGTGATACCGTTAGAATCCTTGAAGATTTGTCTTAGCGCACCACGCTTTTGATCACTCTTGATCAACGGACTTTGTAAGAATTGACGCAATTCTTTATTCTTGTGAACTGTTACCAGGACACTTTTCATGTCTTCATTGACTGCACTAGCCTCATTTTTCTCAACCGCTAGGTCAAGAATGGCTTTGGCATATCGTGAAGCAGCTCTGGATAGTTTCATAGTCTAGATATTTGCGTCTGCAAGCATTTTATCGATCAAGGCTAGTTGAGCATCTTTTTCTGATAGCTCCTTGCGAGTAACTTTCTCTGCGATATCAACCGAAAGTTCAGCAACTTGTGACTTGATGTCTGCTAGTGCCGCTTTCTTTTCTGCCTGAATAGTTTCTTGAGCGCTTGCAATGATCTTATCTGCCTTAGCTTGCGCTTGATCAGCAGCTTCACCAATCATCTTTTCTTTTATCTCACGCGCTTCTTTGAGCATAGCATCACGCTGTGCACGCGCTTCTTGAGCTGCTGCCTCGTTAGATGCTTCAAGTTTTGCCATTTCTAGCTTAGCGCGCTCTGCACTAGCCAGTGCGTTTGCGATACCATCTTCACGCTCATTTAGTGCGTTTAGGATAGGTTTCCATGCAAATTTTCCTAGCAACAAGATCAAGATGATCAATATGATCGCTTGCATGAAGAATAAGCCTGGCGAAAAATCTTCTAGTAAATTCATGTGTTTACTTTAAAGTAATAATTTTTAATTTTTAAAAAACGCGTCCTGCAACCAACCGTTGCAGGAATTGCGTTTCTTTTTGTTCTGGATTACTTACCTAGGATAAGTGCACCAAATGCCAGTCCTTCAAGAAGTGCACCGATGATGATCATCGCAGTTTGGATTTTTCCAGCTGCTTCAGGTTGACGAGCGATAGCTTCCATCGCTTTTCCACCTATTTGACCAAGACCGATACCACCACCGATAACGATAAGACCTGCTCCAATTAAATTATACATAACAATCGATTTAAAAATTAAACAAAACGTTCTCTTACATCTTCAACACTTGCCTGCTCTGGATCTGGCTCCAGTTCGTGATGGTGATCATGTTCTGCAACAGCCATACCTATAAATAGGGCAGATAGCATAGTGAAGATATAGGCCTGTAAAAAGGCTACTAATAATTCTATTACTGATATAAATAAGGTAAGGAAAACTGATAATCCAGTAGATCCTATGGCTCCAAATTGAGCCTTCAATGTGATCATCAAAGCGATCAAACTCATTACAACAAAGTGACCAGCGGTAATATTTGCAAACAAACGTATCAAGAGTGAGAAAGGCTTGGTAAATATTCCCAACACCTCGATTGGGATCAAAGCGATTTTCATCAAGACAGGTACATCTGGCATCCAGAAGATATGCTTCCAGTAGTCTGCATTTGCACTAAACTGTACGATGAAAAACGTAAATAAAGCAAGACATACCGTCACCGCTATTTGTCCAGTGATATTAAAACCAAATGGTGTAAGGCCCATTAAATTGGCGATCCATATAAGGAAGAAAACTGTCAATAGGTATCCCATAAACTTGCGATACTTTGCCTCACCTATATTAGGTCTAGCAATCTCATCACGTACATAAATCACTAGAGGCTCAAGAATACGTCCAAAACCAGTTGGTATATCTTTTTTCTTATACTGTCTAGCAAGACCACCAAAAACGATGAGCAGAAGTACACCTATAAATATTAAACCAAAAACAGACTTGGTAATTGAAAAGTCCAACACGCGTGCTGCGTTAGTTGGGTGATGCTCCTCATCAAAATTGATACTAGTTGCACCATCTTCTAATTCGTAAATCTTACTGTGCAGTTTGATAAGGGTAACACCATCTGCATCTACCTTTACCTCACCAGTATCATCATGGTGAAATTTTGAAGATAAAAAGGTGCGTAAACCTTCACTAGTCCATACAATCACAGGCAATGACATACCAACATGTTCACGCACGCCAGCATCATTAGTATAGGAAAAAAGGTGAAAATCATGAGTATCCTGCAAGTGGTGCTGTATATATTCCTTAATCTCACCATCAGTATTGATGCGACCACCATCGTTGTCCATGACTTCTTCATGAGCAGGACCATCCTCATGATCTAGAAGTTCTTGCGCTGCTACTAAAGTGCAGCTGAGAAACATAAAAGATAAAAAGGCAGCTTTTAAATATGCTTGAAACATGTAATTTACCTTAAAAAGTTAGGTCTTTTAATTCGGGTGCAAATGTATGACAAAAAACAATCTTAAAATAGCTGTTTTACTATTGAATTTGCAGGGAAGATTTTGGGGATTACGCTTTCGCGAAAGCTAACACAATCAATTCTTATTGAGCCATTTAATGACGATGCCTACTTCTACAAATAGAAAGATAAAATAAGGAGCTATAAAACCTAAAAGTTGACGTTTTGATAGCGCTGGATCCTCGGCAATCAATTCTGGAAATAAAACGAGCGCGGCGCCACACTTTATAAATATGGCCGCTAGAAATGCATACCCCAATTTATCTGGCACATAGGCATGAGTGAATTTTAAAGCGCTAACTGTTAGAAATGTAGCCAAACCTAGAAAAAGATAGATCCTTAAAGGTGATATCGCTGGATTATCTACATACCAGTCGTGTACAAAATACGCGATAAGGCAGCATACTAGGATGACTATAAATGTCTGGAGATAAAATTTCATGGATCTAATTTACAGTCAGTTTGTTGCAAATAACCCATTAAGCAGACTTACCTGCGTTGCGGTCGCGTATAGACTTAACATTTGACTGCATGGTACAAGAGGCGTTGAATGTTGCACCTGGCTCAACAGCCAGTTTATCTATTACCACATCACCTTCTATAACGGCAGTGGATTTGAGTGTGAGTAAACCTGATACCACTAGATTTCCTTTGAAAGTTCCTTCAATATCGGCACTTTGACATTCTAGGGTACCTTCAATCTTGCCATCTTTACCTATAACGACTTTAGATGGCGACTTGAGTGTTCCTTTAATCTCGCCATCTATTCTAAAACCGCTGTCGCTGGTAACATCGCCTTGAATTACAGTTCCATGACCTATACGATTTTGAGAATTCCCAGTGTCGGTTTGGTTTTTAGAATTTTTCATCCGGTTGGTTTTAAGGGGTTTGTTGCTGGTAGTCGTTTAGGCTCTTGTAAACCTGCACGATCTTATAATTATCGGTTGCAATAACGGTAAATTCTTGAGGTAGTGAAGATATGCGGTTAGGAGTTGCTAGATATTCTGCAAGCTCAGCAGCATTTTCTTTATCCTTAAAATTGTGAAGCACTACCAGACTTGTTTCTGCTGTATAGACATCAATGGAAAAAGTGATGCCATTGCCTATGCTTTTAAATTCTTCTACCATCTTTACCGCAATGTCCTGACGCAAGTTGCTATCACCAGCTGGAATCTCAAAAAGAACCTTGAAATTTTCTAGCCTGTCCTCAGGTAAGAAAGTATCAGGAATACGTAAACGTTCTGCACTGGCAGATAGTTCCGCTGCTTTCTCTGCTTCTTCAGTTCCTGGGTAATTAAGGGCTATGAAATCTAGGCCTTCCTTATAAGCTTTTAAACCATACAATCTTCCAGAAGCGTACGTCTTGAGCAATTCTAGTTTTGGAACTATGGGATCGCCGCTGTAGCTTATAATTTTCTCATTGGCTTCTTCTATTACTTGTGCAAATTGCTCATTCTCATACTTTCTATACAAATCTGCATACACACTTTCTGGACTACCAGTGCGATCCAGTTGTGTTTGTGGATTGAGCAGGATTTGTGCATATCGAGAATCAGGATATCTTGATATGATGGTGTTTTTGTATTGTTCCGCTTTCGCGAAAGCATAATCGCCACCAGCATTATCTACTCCTAACAGGTATAGGTTGTATAGAGTAGGTAAGTATAATTTTTGCTCTGGTTCAAAAGTAAGTAGCGTCTCAAATCGATCAATGGCTAGATCGCTGCGCTTGAATTTCTCCTTATATAAAACACCCAATTGATAGTAGGCAAAATCGCGAGCATCTGCGATACTATCAAGCGCGACATCGCCTTGAGGCAACTGCTGCATATAATAGGATGCTAGATATTCTGGTGGTGTCTCGCTGCTGGATGCATCTGCAATGTCGCTATCTTCATTCTCTTGCAATGCACTGCGCTGACTGTCCAGTCTCCAGTTTTCTTCCAGCGTGCGGTTGCCCCATCGACTACGGAATTCCAACTTACCTCTTGCCACGGTAGTAGGTACATAAAAATAGAACGAGCCTTGACCGCGTGATCCTATATCGTCAACAGTATTGGCTGGCGGCCCAAGATTGCGTCCACCTGGCACATTTGCAGGAATGGTAGAAAGCGCCGTTTGCTGCTGCGCTAGGTTTGCTTCTTCAATCGCAGCCTGCTCTGCCAGCTGGCGATCACGTTCTTTAATGGTTTCAATATACTCATTATAGTAGGCTTCTCGCTCTATATCGCTCATGGCGAGAACTGCCAGTAGGCTATCAGCACTGCGGCGATTGGATTCGAATAAAATGATATCTGATAGGTTATCGCGCTTTTTAGTCGTGGCACGTTTTTCTCGAGAGCGATCTGCATACAAGGCTACCGCGCTGTCATAATATCTGCCGGCTTGCTCAAATCTAGCCTGGTTAAAACTGATGGCGCCTAGCGCGCTATAATTATTTGCTCTTAAATAGCTATCGCGATTAGGCTCTCTCAATGATTGATTATAGGCGACAACTGCGGCATCAACACTATCAATGCCTTCATAAAAAATGGCCTTGCGAGAATAGATTAAATCCAACCACGGTCTGTTCTCGCGATTTTGCTCTAGATCGTTGAGTAGATAGAATAATTGAGCGTCGCTCATTTCTAGCGTATCGCGCAACTTGATTTTTTCTATAAATGCCTGAACGTAATAATCACGTGGTATTTTACGGTGTAAATCGATCACCTCGTCAAAGTGTACAATAGCGCTATCTCGCATTCCAGCACGAGCAAAAAGTTGTCCTGTGATGAACTTGTAACGACCTTCAGTAGCACGGTCTTTTGTTCTATCGGCAGCGCGGTTCATGTAGATGATGGCACTATCGATTTTATTGACGTTGAGATATGCTTGACCTAGCGTGGCGTTTGCTAGGATGAGATCTTCCTTATCAAACTCAATGCTGTCCTTGAGAGCGACGAGTTCTTGAAGATTCTCTATCGCTATCTCATTGTTGTCTAGGCGCATGTTGGTTTTTTCTCGCCAGATGCGAGCGCGTTTGCTCTTATCAGCGTCTGGCATGAATTGCAGCACATAGTTAAATGCCTCAATCGCCTCGACATAACGCTGGTCATAATAGCGAGCCTTGCCCAACAACATGTAAGCCTCATCAATCTGCGGATTGCGCTCTTCACCATCAATAAGCATGGTGTGTTTTTGTACGGCCTTTATGGCTTTTTCTTCTGCTCTTGCAAAATTTGGGTCGGATTCATCTGGATTGGCAATCTTGATTTCTTCACTGAAGGCAAGTGGTTCTACTGGAAGAATATCCCAGTAATTGTCGACGAAGTTGGTTCTTATGCCTTCCAGACCTTCTTGCAGGGCAAGATTACCGTTATAAAGTGTATTGAATTCTGTATTGACAGCATGATAGTTACGAGAAAGGAAAGAATCGCTTTTACGGCTGCAACTCGCTAGGACGACTAGCGCGAGTAATAAAACGGTACTTATGGAAAAGAGGTGTTTCAAAAAAGGCTGCTTTTACTAGCTATCATAACTATTCTCACGGCATGATATTGTAAGAACCCACAAAAATAAGGAATATTCCCATAGACAATAATCCATGCAGATTGAACGCCTACCACGACAAATTAATCAAGCCAATAAACGCGAGGTGAAAAGAAACTTTTTAATCCATGACGTTTGCCCGATTGATGCATCGCACTATAAGGATGAGGCGATAGTACAGCAGCAAGAATTAGAGGTAGGATGGTGGTCCATACATCAGGAGTAGAAACTACCTGCAGTCCAGCATATCTCGTGAGGAAAAATATAGCGGCAAAACATATAAAGTAAATAGTAAAAGCCTTGATTCGAGCGCTCATTTTAAATAAGTCCTAATTAAAATCATGGATTGAACTTAAGTAAACAACATCAATCAAACCAGTAGATCTTAGGCGAAAACAGGCTTTTGAGTCCATAACGTTTTCCCGAGACAGTTTCTTCAATATGCGGTTTAGGCGATACGATCATTGCCACGGCAATAGGAATAAAAGTTGTCCAGAAAGTAGGCTCAGTAAAGAATCCAACAGTGATATAATGGGTAATTACAAATACCCCAAGAAAACAAATAAGATAAACACCAAAGGTCTTGTATTTAGGTGCCATTATTCTTCCTCTTGTAATTGTGCAACTGGTGCGTGAGACTCGCTTATTCCCATGAAATACTGCTCTAATTGAGCAAATGTTCCTGCGTCCTTCATCATATCCATCACGACACGACCTTTTTCTAATAACACAACGCGCTGAGCAACCTCAGTCACGTGGATCAGATCATGACTTGAGATAAAGACCGTTGTCTCACTATCTTCTGCTAGTTCCTTGATGATCTTCTTCAGTCTTATTTGTGTGGATGGATCCAGATTAGCAAACGGCTCGTCGAGTATCACCACTTTAGGGCTACCTATAAGTGCGGCAATAATACCTACTTTTTTCTGGTTACCTTTTGATAGGTCACGCAGGTATTTTTTCTGACCTATGGCTTCACCGTTGAAAAACTCAAGGTGCTTTTCCATAAGGGCATCAATATCTGCTTTGTTTTGACCGCGCAGCTCGCCTATAAAGTAGAAATATTCTTCGGGCGTGAGATATCCTATGAGAAAACTCTCATCGACAAAAGCGCTGGTAAACGGTTTCCAGTCCTCACTTTCATCAACGCGCACCTGGTTTGTAGTGATGTAACCGGTAGTAGGTTGTATCAAGTCTAGTAGCAATGAAAACAGCGTGGTTTTGCCAGCACCGTTATTTCCTACCAGACCTACCGCTTGTCCAGCTGGGATCTCTAGATGATCTATGTCCAACACTTTAGTGTCTGCGTATTGTTTTGAGAGGTTTGTTATTTCAATCATGTCTTTAATATGTAGTGGTGATGGTATGGTTGTTACGCTTTCGCGAAAGCGGAATCATTAAAATCCAATTGCAATTAATTAGTCTGCGAGTAAGCAGCAATAGTGTCGTATTTCTCGTTTTTATAAATGTTCTCGATAAGATCAAAAATCTTGTTGCGCAGTAGCAATCCTATGACACCAGTGGCCGCAACGGCAATGTAACCAGCATTATCGCTTATGGTAAAGGCAAAGGCTGCATAGACCGCAATGGGCACAAATAATTTGAGCATAGCAAGTAGGATGGTCTTGAAATTAAAAGCCTTAGAATCGCCAAAGGCTTTTTTGGCACTCTGCAAATCGATAGGCGTCTTTACAAACGCACCACCCAACAACACAAAACTACTGTTGAAGCCTATGTTGAAAATCGCAGCAGCAATCATAGGCTTGAGCCACTCAATACCCACAAAACCGTAGGCCAGCGACAGGACGCTACAAATACAGGTGACTATCACCATCAAGTACCATTTGCTCAATAAAAAGGTGCGGTACGGTATATTTTGCGACATCATGAGCTTGTAGTAACTACTATCCCAACTAGGCACCAATCCACCAAAACTGAGCAAGAAACCGCCAGTCACAAATAGGCCAGCAAAAATTCTCATCGCCGGAATATCAGCATACATGGGCATCATGAAAAAGGCACCGTAAAACAAGAATAGGAATCCCATGATGAAGGTCATGCGCGCTCGCTTATTGCGTTTGATAAGGCGTATATCATTTTTAATAAAAGTGGACACACTACCAAAGCGGTCAAAAAACGTAAGATCATCAGTACTTGCTGCCTTGACTTTTACCTCAAGACCAGCATCTAGATATAACTGTTTGATGAAATAATTGTAGGCAAGGTAGTAGAACAGCGCTGCCACCATTCCTGGAATAACAAACGACCACGGTTGCTCATAGAAGAATTCAAAAACGTGAACGGTGTATATGGTCACATCAAAAATCCCAAAATATTGCAACAATGCCAGCCCTATAACCACAGCAACTACTGGATAGAAAACGCTATCCATTTTATTCATAAACACATTAAGGTAATTTAATGTGTAGGTTATACCAATGATCGCTAGATGCCAAGAGATAACGCCTATAGGGTCATAACCTTCAACCAACAGCACAATAGAATACGGTATAAAAAAGAACGCATGTAGAATATTGAAAAACGATATACTAGTTTTACCTAGCGCAAAATTCACGATCTGGCTGCGAGTGATAGGCAGGTACAACAGTGGTCTAATGTTGGCCACAGGCATTTTTTGCATACCATATCTTATGGCGAGATCAAACACAAAGTAATAAATCAAAAAACGGTTGAGTACGGTAAATGGATCTTGATCCGGCACTAATTTTTTAAGCCCGTAAAAAACACCAACACCTAAACCAGTCATGACAAACAGCATGTAGACCGCACCTAGTCCCATAAATATCTTGAACGCGACATTTTGCTTAAAAGCCGCAGCTCTGGTAAAACTCTTCCACTCTAGACTGATGAACTGTTTGAACATAAAATAAAATGTTAATTACCCTATATGTGAAGATAAATGTAAAAACGTTACAACCATTTTACGTTTGTTATTTTTGCTAGCCTAAAAAATACCACATGGTTTTCCACCAACTGTCCATAAAAGAAGTCACAAAAGTCACTTCACAAGCCGTTGAGATCGTCTTTGACGTGCCGCAGGATTTGAAAAGCGATTTTGAATATACCGCAGGCCAGTACTTGACCTTGAGAGCAGATATTGATGGCAATGACGTGAGACGTGCCTACTCATTGAGCAGCGCACCACATGAAGATCACTTGAGTGTTGTGGTAAAGGCTGTGCAGCATGGTACATTCTCAAACTATGCCATGAAACTGCGCGCTGGCGACACCCTTCAAGTCGCGCCACCAGATGGATTGTTTATTCACGAGAGCGATGCCAGTGCCGTCAATCACTATTTGAATGTTGCAGCAGGTAGCGGTATCACACCTATAATGTCCATCATCAAGAGTATTCTTCATACTGAAAAAGACAGCCGAGTGGTATTAATTTATGGGAATCAGTCTCAATCGCAGACCATATATTTTGAGCAATTGAACGATTTGCAAGACGCCCATCCAGATCGTTTCAAAGTGCGGTACAGTTTCTCTAGAGAAGAGCGTCAGGATGAGTTGTTCGGTCGTGTGAACAAGGCAAACCTCAATTATTTTTTGAAGAATGATTGTGAGGATTACGCTTTCGCGAAAGCTTACCTATGCGGTCCAGAAGCCATGATCAATATGGCAACAAACAACCTTACCGAGAAAGAGGTCGTCGCCAAAGAAAACATCAAATTTGAACTCTTCACCGCTACAGAAAGTGAGGTAGAAATCACCGAAGATTCTCACTTGACGGAGGTAAAAGTCATCCTAGACGATGAAGAACACCAACTTACCATGCGTCGTGATGAGACCTTGCTTGAAGTGATGCTCAAAAACGATATCGATGCACCTTATTCCTGCCAAGGAGGAATTTGTAGTAGCTGCGTAGGCTTGCTAGAGGAAGGAAAAGCCACCATGCGCAAAAATTCTATTCTCACTGACGAGGAAGTAGATGAAGGCCTAACACTCACCTGCCAGGCTTGCCCAACTACCGCCAAGATTGTGGTTAATTTTGATGAGGTTTAAGCCTGGGCCAGTAGAGCTGACAAATTTCAATTTTTAGCAATGCCTGTTCGAGCGAAGTCGAGAACTACCAGCAGAGCTGAGCAGCTTAATGTAGTATTGCATTGAGCTAATTACCGAACATTTGTTGTCCATTTCCATTCGCTCAACCATTCAAAAATCCTTACTTTCATAGAAAAATAAGGATACAATGATCAATAGAACTGTAAGTGATGCTGCACAAGCGCTGGAAGGCGTGAAAAGCGGCATGACTTTAATGTTAGGAGGTTTCGGACTTTCTGGAATCCCAGAAAACAGCATCTCACAACTCGTGAAATTAGGTGTTAAAGACCTTACCTGTATATCAAACAATGCTGGTGTTGATGATTTTGGTTTGGGATTACTGCTGCAAGGCAAGCAAATCAAAAAAATGATCTCGTCATACGTGGGTGAGAACGATGAGTTTGAAAGACAGATGTTGAGCGGCGAGCTTGAGGTCGATCTTATACCCCAAGGAACTCTAGCCGAGCGTTGCCGTGCAGCTCAAGCAGGAATCCCAGCTTTTTACACGCCAGCTGGCTATGGTACTGAAGTTGCCGAAGGCAAAGAGGAGCGCGTTTTCAATGGAAAACCGCATATCCTTGAACATGCTTTTAAAGCAGATTTTGCCATGGTTAAAGCATGGAAAGGCGACACCGCTGGAAATCTAATATTCAAAGGAACCGCCAGAAATTTTAATCCAGTCATGTGTGGTGCAGCAGCTATCACCGTCGCAGAGGTTGAAGAACTTGTCCCATCAGGTGAGTTGGATCCTAACCAGATTCATATTCCAGGAATATTTGTCAAGCGCATATTCCAGGGCGTGAATTATGAGAAGAGAATAGAGCAGAGAACCGTTAGAACTAGAGAAGATGTTAGATAAAGTAGGAATCGCCAAAAGAATCGCACAAGAAGTAAAGGATGGTTACTACGTCAATCTAGGTATTGGCATACCTACACTTGTGGCCAATTATGTTCCAGATGGACTAGAAGTAGAATTTCAGTCAGAGAATGGTGTGCTGGGCATGGGTCCGTTTCCATTTGAAGGCGATGAAGATCCAGATGTGATAAATGCAGGTAAGCAAACCATTACCACCTTGCCAGGAGCTAGTTTCTTTAATAGTGCCACGAGCTTTGGTATGATAAGAGGTCAGCATGTTGATTTAACGATTCTAGGAGCTATGGAAGTTGCCGAGAATGGCGATATCGCCAACTGGAAAATACCAGGCAAAATGGTCAAGGGAATGGGCGGCGCCATGGATCTCGTTGCCAGTGCCGAAAATATTATCGTGGCCATGATGCATACCAATCGTGCAGGCGTCTCAAAATTGTTGAAAGAATGCACATTGCCATTGACAGGCGTGAATTGTATTACCAAAGTCGTAACCAATCTTTCGGTTCTAGAAATTACAGACCAAGGTTTCAAATTATTAGAGCGAGCACCTGGCGTGAGTGTTGATGATATCAAAGCAGCTACTGATGGCACCTTGATTGTAGAAGGCGATATTCCAGAAATGGTCATTTAAACATACAGGATTCTCGTGCGACCTATCATCGACCCTAATTTTGCAGTAGACACCTATTTCCCGATTGACTTATCTGTGCACAATCCCTATTGGGATCAGCATGATGTGAGTGATATCGAGACTTTTGAACATTATCTTGAAGAAAAGCGCAAGTATCACGACAAGTTTGTAGCGCATGGTGGCTTTAAGGAGCAAAGAGCATTATATCGCAAGTCTGCCAGATTTCAGGATGGTGCGGTGCGTGATATTCACATGGGTATTGATCTGTGGGCGCCAGCTGGCACCAGTGTGCATGCGCTCATGGATGGTATGATAAATTCTTTCGCAAATAATGACGATGCTGGGAACTATGGACCTACCTTGATTTTGGAACACGATTTTCAAGGAAAGAAGTTATACAGTCTTTACGGTCATCTTGCCGTTAGTGATATGCAGGACTGGTCTGTAGGATTACGCTTTCGCGAAAGCGAGATCATAGCACACCTAGGTACACCTCAAGAAAACGGTGGTTATTCACCGCACCTACACTTTCAAGTTATGACAGACATGCTGGATTATCGCGGCGATTTTCCAGGAGTTTTAGCTAAAGAGCAATTGGCTGAATTTGATAAAATCATTCTCGATCCCAATCCGTTTATATTTGGATGATGGATCAGCAAGAATTACTCTCCTTATTGGCACTTAAAAAAGCTCCATTGATAGGTGATATCATGGCTAAGAAGTTGATCAGAACCTTTGGAAGTGCGACCAGCGTCTTTGAGCAAAAGTATCAAGACATTGCCGCAATAGAAGGCATAGGCGAGAAGAAGGCACAATTCATCAAATCCAAAACGCTATTCCCAAAAGCAGAAAAAGAGCTGCAATTTATAGAGGAAAATAAACTTAGATACAGGGTTTATTACAATGAGGATTATCCAGAGCGATTGCAGTATTGTGTCGATGGACCAATCATCTTTTTTGAGAAAGGAAATGTAGATTGGAGTAATCCATACACGCTTAGTATTGTTGGAACTCGACAAATCACCTCGCAAGGCAGTGCTTTTCTAGAGCAATTTATGGAGCAAATTGCGCCGCTCAAACCTACTATCATCAGCGGTTATGCCTATGGAGTTGATATTCTTGCGCACAAGCTTGCCATCAAATATGATTTACAAACGGTAGCCGTGATGGCTCATGGACTCAATCAAACCTATCCTCGCAATCACGCTGCACATAATAAGGACATGATGGCAAATGGCGGTTTTGTTACAGATTTTTGGAATGATGACACATTTGACCGAAAGAATTTTCTGGGTCGTAACCGCATCATCGCAGGATTGAGTGAAGCAACGGTAGTAATTGAAAGCGCCAGTAAAGGTGGCTCGCTGGTCACTGCAGAAATTGCCAACAGTTACAACCGCGAGGTGTTTGCCGTGCCTGGCCGCGTGACTGATAAATACAGTTCTGGATGCAATCAATTGATCAAACAGTCCAAGGCTCACATGCTCACCACCGCAGCAGATATTCCCTACATTCTAGGCTGGCAGGAACGCAACGTGGCTGTGCAAAAACAACTTTTTGTAGAGCTTAGCGATGATGAGAAAAAAGTATTTAATCACCTCAAACAAAATGGTCAGGAACTTTTAGACATAATAGCTTTGAAAGAACAGATGGCCGTTCACAAAGTAGCTTCTATTCTCATGACCATGGAGTTGAAAGGAGTCGTGAGACCGCTACCTGGCAAGTTGTTTGAATTGGTCTAGTAACCTATCTTCTCACGTACTTTTTGCAATACGCCATTTGCAACATTCTGAGCTTTTGCTGCGCCATCGCTCAAGGCTTGATCGATTTCGTTTTTGTTTGCCATGAAATGATCAAACTTCTCACGTTCTGTGGCAAATTTTTCTAGTATTAATTCCAGCAACTCCTTTTTTGCATGACCATAACCGTAGTTACCGCCAGCGTAATTATTGCGCATGGTTTTTACCTGATCTGCATTTGCTAACAATTCATAAATAGCAAAGACGTTACAAGTATCCGGATCTTTAGGCTCCTCAAGTGGTGTGCTATCGGTCTCAATAGACATCACTTGTTTTTTGAGTTGGTTTTTAGGTAGAAAAATGTTGATGAGGTTGCCACGCGACTTACTCATCTTTTGACCATCAGTTCCAGGAACATACATGGTTTCTTCTTGAATTTTGGCCTGTGGCTCAATTAAGGTATCACCCATTTGATTGTTGAATCTACCAGCGACATCACGCGCCATTTCCAGGTGCTGCAGTTGATCTTTACCTACGGGCACCACTTCTGCATCATAGAGTAGGATGTCAGCAGCCATAAGCATGGGATAGGTAAATAATCCAGCGTTCACATCTGATAATCTATCTGCTTTGTCCTTAAAACTGTGGGCAAGTGTCAATCGTTGATATGGAAAAAAGCAGTTGAGGTACCAATTGAGTTCGGTTACTTGTGGCACGTCGCTTTGTCTGTAAAATGTGGTTCGACTGGTATCCAAACCGCAAGCTAACCACACAGCAGCAGTGGCATAAGTATTCTCACGCATGGTTTCACTATCCTTGATTTGAGTCAAAGAGTGAAAGTTTGCTATAAAAAGAAAGGAGTCTGTTCCCTCTTTCTTCGACATCTCAATAGCAGGTAGAATGGCGCCTAATAAGTTGCCCAAATGCGGTGTGCCTGTAGATTGAATGCCTGTAAGTACTCTTGCCATGATTAATTGGTATTATGACAAAGGTAAAGCGTTCCTAGTCGTTGCCCAAGATCGCGAGCTTACTTGCGAGACTATTTAATTCGTCTATTTTTGGCAGCTATGAAATGGTTGCGATACGTCTTGATGCCTCTGTACAGGATATGGTTTTATATATTGCTTGCGGTTCCTATTATCGTGATGTTTCCGTTTTTATTATTGTCGGTCATTTCAGAAAAGACTTATTCTGCATTCTTTTTTATGGCGCGCATCTGGGCTGCAATCATATTGTACGGCATGGGATTCTGGCCAGTTATAAAACGAGAGGCTGGAATGGAAAAAGGTAAGAGCTATATGCTAGTTGCCAATCACACCAGTATGGCAGATATTATGTTGATGTTACTCATTGCCAAAAATCCATTTGTGTTTGTAGGTAAATCTGAGCTGGCTAAAATTCCCGTATTCGGTTTTTTCTACAAGAGAACCTGTATATTGGTGGATCGCAAAAATCCGCGCAGTCGCCAGGCTGTCTTTGAACGTGCGAGCGAGAGACTTAACGACGGCGTAGGCATCTGCATTTTTCCTGAAGGTGGTGTTCCTGATGATTTGAGCGTGCAGCTGGATAGTTTTAAGGACGGCGCTTTTAGGCTGGCCATTGAGCATCAAATACCGGTAGTGCCCATGAGTTTTTATGATAACAAGAAACGATTTCCATACGTATTCTTCAAAGGCTCACCTGGAATCATGCGTGCAAGGACGTTACCTATTCAGGAAACTCGTGGCTTGCAATTGCCTGGTGATAAAGTTAGCTTTCGCGAAAGCGTAAGAACCATCATGCTCAACGATTTGCAAAAACATCAGTAAAATCAAAAACCGCCTTACACGAGGTAAAGCGGTTTTCTAGATCATTGCAAACATTGAGTTTAATTTGTTAACCAACCCAATTTCCTTTTCATATTCCCAGAGAAATCTGCAACGATCGTTATTTTCTCTGGTTAAAATCTATACATCAAGCCTGTGTAAACACCTATAGTGTACGGCCTAAAGTCTGCTGCGTCATTGCGCAAGGCGTTCAATTGATATTTGAATGTAGGCTCGATTGATAGGCCTAGCTTGTTTGTAAATTGATAGTCCAGCCCTAGACCAAAGTTGGCACTCTGGTTAAAGTCCTGAAAATTGCGGTCCTCACCCAATTCCAGTCGGCGGCCATTGCCTGATATATTCACTTCATTATCTGTCAAAAACAGTGCACTAAAACCACCCAGCACATTGATGCCCAGTTTACTATCCACCAATCTATACTTGAGCTCGAGCGGCACTTCTACATAGCCCAATTGCTGCGATAGCTCACCTTGAAAACCGCCAAAGTTGTTGTTGCTTACCAGCTCTTGTGAGAAGGTATTGTCTATAGGAATAGCGTTGGCACGATTTACATCACCTGGATTGTAGCTACGGCCTGGTGCGCTACCTGCCACGGCTATGGCGCTAATAGGAGTGCTATAACTCACATTATTAGTATTGTAGGCAACATTCATCTGGTGTACACCGGTGCGCACGCTCAATCGTGAAGAGATGTTGTAATCGACTGCAACGCCATAACTTATATTAGTATCGCCACTCGCGTCGCCTACATTATTATTAATGGAACTGCCATTAAAGCTATTGGCAAAAACAGGTGCCACCACAGTTGCTGCACTCCAGCGATTGTTTAGTAATCTATCTTGTCTTTCTTCTTCGATAGTTATTTTTGTTCCTGCAGTTACCACAGCATCCGCTATTTCCTGCAAGGACTCTTCATTACTAGGTACCATGTCCTTATCTGCGCCGTCGGGAACATTTTGGGCAGGATCAGTGGTTGCAACGCCATCGCTCACTTTGAGTCCATCAAGATCAAGAACTTTAGGAGTTGAACCTTGAGTTTTATTATCTAGGTTAGTATCGTTATTTGCGATGCCTGCGTTTGTATTAGGAATTCTTAATGTATTATCATTCTCAATGGCTGTACTCGCAATACCAACGGTTTGATCATCGTCACCAGAAGGTGTTGCGATGTTTCCAGAAGTAGCACTGCTTACATCACCTTTATCTTGAATACCAGCCGCTAGAGCATCGGCTGGTCGTGGTGAGCTTACATCATTGACATTGGAATCACTTGAGACCGTATTCTCATTATCAGTAGATACAATATTGGTATTACCCGTTGATGCAGGATTGGTAGTAGATGGCTCAAAATCGTTATCGTTCAATAAACCACGGTTGTTTTCTTGAGAAGAATCTGAGTTGTTGGTCTCTTCAATAACATAACCATTATTACCATCAACAGCATCAAACTCATCGCTGCCCATCATGTAACTAGCCACCACGACAGCAAGCACAGCCGCAACACCACCTAATTGCCACCAGATGATTGGGATGACCCTACGTTTTTTCTTACCATTAAGACGTGCCTCTATTTGAGACCATGTGTCTTGCGGTGGTGCAGCTTCAAATTGCTTGAAGCGCTCCTGGAAAATACGTTCTATGTCTTTCTTGTCTTCCATTTTTAACTCACGTCGCTGGCGTTATTCTCACGCCATTGCAGGATCATTTCCTGTAAATTCTGTTTAGCTCTTGAGAGATTAGATTTTGATGTGCCTTCAGTAATTCCCATCATGCTCGCAATCTCTTTATGTCCATATCCATCTAGGGTATAAAGCGAGAAAACCATGCGATAGCGTTCTGGTAGTTGCTGTATCATTTGCAACATGTCCTGTAGGCTTATGTCTTCTGGTTCCTCAACCTCAACGCCCGTTTCTGGTATGGCGCCTTCATTTTCTAGCTGATACACTTTTTTACCGCGGTATCGCTGTAAAGCTGTGTTGATCGCGATTCTCTTACACCATCCTTCTAGCGATCCTTTACTCTTAAATTGTTTTATCTTATCAAATATGGTGATGAAGCTATCCTGTAAAACATCCTGTGCTTCCTGCGCATTAGGCGCATATTTCAAACAACATCCATAAAGTGCACTTGCATATCTATCGTACAGCTCACGTTGTGCTTTACGATTGCCTGCCTGACATTCTTTAATGAGTTGTTCTTGAACCACATTTAAATTTATACTATTCTAGTCTTCAACTTCAACTTCATATTCAAGAAACTCCGGTTCATTATTCTCGTCAAATCCTGTAAAAAACTTGAAATTATAGGTGCCATTGCTGGCTGCTAGAAACTCTAGAGTTTGCTCTTCAGGTTTTAATTCACGCACGCAGTCGCCAACATCAACAAAACCTGTGACCACTCTTACTTCACGATTGTTCAATAAAGATTGCACGTTAAAACCTTCAAAGGAGTGACAGTCAGATGGTAAATTATACCTTATTGTGATCTCATTTGTCTCACCAAATTCAAATGTATCATCAATATCAACTCCAGTAATGGCAACTACTTCAAACTGTACCGGTATTGCGCCATCATCATCACCTATCTCGCAAGAGCTAACCGCAAAGGCAAGGATCATCAGGGCGGCATAAAATTTAAATCTCATATAGATCTCTTTGACTGTTAGATGGATAAACGAGACAAAGGTTGCGTCTATAAAACAAAAAACCGTTCCTCACATGAGGAACGGTTTGTTTTAATTTTAAGTATGATGTTATCTAGCTAGCAGACATTTTGATCGCCTCCATGATTTTTCCTTCCAGCTCATCCATAAGATCTGGGTTGTCCATCAGGATATTTTTCACACTATCACGACCTTGACCTAGTTTAGTATCCTCATATGAGAACCAGGACCCAGCCTTGTTAATGATCTCATAGTTCACACCTAGATCGATGATCTCACCTATCTTGGAAACACCTTGACCATATAGTATATCAAACTCTGCCGTGCGGAATGGTGGTGCCACCTTGTTCTTCACAACCTTCACACGTGTCTTGTTTCCTTGAACAGAACCGTCAGTATTTTTGATTTGGGTAGATCGACGTATATCAAGGCGCACCGAAGCATAAAACTTCAAGGCATTACCACCAGTCGTCGTCTCTGGATTACCAAACATCACACCTATCTTCTCACGCAGCTGGTTGATGAACATTACCGTACACTTAGTTTTAGAGATGGTACCCGTTAATTTTCTTAATGCCTGTGACATTAAACGAGCGTGTAATCCCATCTTGCTATCACCCATCTCACCTTCAATCTCACTTTTAGGAGTCAATGCAGCGACCGAGTCAATGACAATAATATCAATCGCACCAGAGCGTATCAAATTATCGGCAATCTCAAGAGCTTGCTCACCGTGATCTGGCTGAGATATGATGAGATTGTCAAGGTCAACACCCAGTTTTTCTGCATAAAAGCGGTCAAAAGCATGCTCTGCATCAATAAACGCAGCGATACCACCAGCTTTTTGAGCCTCGGCAATCGCGTGCAGTGTTAGAGTCGTTTTACCAGAAGATTCAGGCCCGTAGATCTCAATCACACGACCACGTGGATAGCCACCTACACCCAATGCTGCATTCAACGCTAGTGAACCTGTAGGAATCGCCTCGACATCGACCACTTGCTGGTCACCCATTTTCATCACCGTTCCTTTACCGTATGCCTTGTCCAGCTTGTCTAGCGTCAATTTGAGCGCTTTCTGTTTTGCTGCTAATTCCTTATCGTCTGCCATTGTAAATATTTTACGTAAAAATAGTTGTTAACGCCGCCTTTTCCAATACGATGAGACAATGGTTATTAACCACAGTATTTAACGTGTCAGCTTTCGCGGAAGCGATGAATATATCATGATAAATTATTAGGGCGTTTCCTCTAGCATATCGCTGTCGCTCAAGGCTAGAGGTCAGGCTATCCGTTACAATCTATTGTCACGCTTGTGGCGTGGCAACAGGATTTTCACTGCTATCCTTAACGCAAATAGATTGTGCCTACTATCTGACTACTAGCAGCGCAGCGGTCAAATATCTATAATCTAACTACCTTTGCACTATCAACATTTAACTGTTTATAGCATGCAACTGTATAACAAATTAAGTGCTGAAGAGAGAAGACAATTGATACGTGAGGCTGGTAAGCAGCGGCTCACGATCTCTTTCTATCAGTATGCCTTTATTATTGATCCACAATTATTTAGAAACTATCTGTTTGTAGACTTTAATGCTCTTGATGTCTTGGGACGTATTTATGTCGCTCATGAAGGTATCAACGCCCAATTTTCTATTCCGGCAGATCGTTTTAAGGAGCTCAAAAAATTTCTAGATGGCATCGACTTTCTAGAAAACGTGCGATTAAATATCGCTCGAGAACATGACGATGAGAGTTTCTTGAAGCTGAAAGTCAAGGTGCGCCATAAGATTGTTGCCGATGGACTTGAAGACGACTCCTTTGACGTGACTAATAAAGGCGTTCATGTAGATGCCGCTAGATTCAATGAGCTGATTGATGATCCTGATACGGTGCTGGTTGATATGCGCAATCATTATGAGAGCGAGATAGGTCATTTTCAAAATGCGTGGACGCCTGATGTGGACACCTTTCGCGAAAGCTTACCCATCATCGAGGAAGAAATAAAAGACCACAAAAAGGATAAGAAACTGGTAATGTATTGTACCGGCGGCATACGTTGTGAGAAAGCAAGTGCCTATTACAAGCATCGCGGTTTTGAGGATGTTTACCAGCTAGAAGGTGGTATCATCGAGTATCACAGACAGGTAACTGAGCAAGGATTGGAGAATAAATTTAGAGGTAAAAATTTTGTTTTTGACGCGCGATTATCTGAAAAGATAAGCGATGAGATCATCTCTAACTGCCATCAATGTGGCGAGCCTTGTGACACGCACACAAATTGTGATAATGAGGGCTGTCATTTACTTTTCATACAATGTGAGAATTGCCGGAAAGCATTTAAAAATACCTGTAGCACTCATTGTTTAGAGGTAATACAGTTATCAGCTGAGGAGCAAAAGCAACTGCGAGCAGGTAAGCCTGCGAAAAATAAAAAGTTTAAAAAAGGGCGCTCGTCAAAACTGGAATTTAAAAAACAATAGATTGAGCCGTATCATTCCCTACTTCATGGTAGACTCGTTTACAAACGAGCCATTTAAAGGTAATCCAGCTGGAGTTTGTTTGCTGGAAGAGCCTCTGGATGATGCATTGATGCAATCCATAGCCAGCGAGATCAATCTATCCGAAACGGCTTTTGTCTTGAGAAGTGATGATCATTTTTCCATCAGATACTTCAGCCCGATGATGGAAATACCTTTGTGTGGTCATGCAACGCTGGCCAGTGCAAAAGTTCTATTTGAAAGAGATTCAGATTTAAATGCGATTGATTTTAAGACTCAGTCAGGCACCTTGCTCAAAGCTGCCCGAAATGGAGAAAAAGTAGCGCTCGCCTTTCCAAATTATGGGATTGTTGATCGTGAGGTTCCTAAAGAACTCTTACATGCTATAGGGATCGATGCGGTTTTAAATACAGGCTACAATCATGAAAATCTCGAACTCATGATTGAGATTAAAGATTCACAGAAACTGAGAAAACTCACACCAGATTTTTCTGCCATGAAAGCAGCGGTACATGATATCAGTGGCGTGGTGGTAACAGCAAAATCAAGTGATCCAGCTTATGATTTTGAAAGCAGATACTTCTGGCCGTGGAGTGGTGGCGATGAAGATCCTGTAACAGGAGCAACGCATACATTCTTGACAGCCTATTGGGCTGAGAAATTGAAAAAGAGGAAGTTGAAAGCTTATCAGTGTTCTGCAAGAACAGGTATTCTAGATGTTGAGGTGCTAGATGATGAGCATATTTCTATCACTGGTGATGCAGTTGTGGTGGTACGTGGTGAGTTAATGGTTTAAAATCAAGATCTCACCGATATGTATTTCCTACAACGTCTTTTAATCAGAATGAATCTCATCTCATTTTCTGATTATGTGCTAGAAAGGGCAAGTGCCAAAAATGACTATACTTTATTATTACTTTATTCGCAATCAAAGAATATTCTTGACAGAAAATATTCCATAAAATTTTTAATGCCGCACATAGAATCATCCAGTTTACTGCGTAAAAGAGTTATTGAGATGTATAAGAATGATCTCGATTTCGTTCGTCTAGAAATAGCTAGCAAATTAAAGGATTTACCTGGATCTACGATTTCGATACCGAACATTGATGCTGAATTTTTAAGTATCAAAAAGTCACTAGACCTAGAAAGGTTAAGGCTTTCCGGTAGATCATTCAATTCAATTTCTAAAGGTAATCGAAAAGTATCGGAGCGATTAAATGAAAAGTTTAAACAACAACAACGTTTACCTTATGGCGGATGATATATTGTTAAATTCTTCTGGCTAACTATTTAGCACCCAAAACAATTACAAACTCACCCTTTGGTTTTTTCTCTGTAAAATAGGCAATCGCTTCTGCGACGGTTCCTCTGTAGTGTTCCTCAAACATTTTGGTAATCTCACGTGAGATGGAGATTTGCCTGTCGGCACCGTAATGTGTTTGAAAATCGGTTAGAGTTTTCATTAGTTTATGCGGTGACTCATAGAAAACGATGGTGCGTGTTTCCTCGGCCAGTAGTTTTAATCGGGTTTGGCGGCCTTTTTTAACAGGTAAAAATCCCTCAAAAACAAACTTGTCAGATGGTAGCCCGCTACTGGTAAGTGCTGGTACAAAGGCAGTGGCACCAGGCAATGATTCAATCTCCAGATTTGCGGCAATCACCTTTCGCGCAAGCAAAAACCCAGGATCACTTATACCTGGCGATCCAGCATCTGTGATGAGCGCCATGGTCTCGCCTGCTGCAATTCTCTTGACGATAGAGTCTGCAATCTTGTGCTCGTTGTGCATATGATAGGACAACATTGGCGTCTTAATTTGGTAATGGTTGAGCAATTTGCCGCTGGTGCGCGTGTCTTCTGCCAGTATGAGGTCTACCTGCTGCAAGATCTCGACCGCACGGTAGGTCATATCGCCTAGATTACCTATGGGCGTGGGCACGAGATATAGTTTCATGGATAGGATTTCTCACAAAGATAGCAGAATGACTTACTTTTAAAATACGGCACAATCGTTGAAACTTGTTCCTTAAATACTAGATTATGAAACTTGCTAGCTTTCTCTTTATATCGATCATCATGATGTCTTGTTCCTCGCAAAAAATTGATTATGTCGTTGAACCTGCTAAGTCTAACCGTGTTCCCTATGCACAGGCCTGGACTGGTGGCATACCTGGTAGTGGCAGTGGTGTCAATGTGTATTTACCCAATTTTGACATCGCAATTGATCATATTGAAGAAGTGTACTTTAGAGGTATGGCTAGCACGATGGTGGAAAAAGTAGAAGGTACAAATGATGTCATGGTACGTTTTGCAACAGATTTTAATCGCAAGCCAGACATCAACATGAGTTTAGATCCTGAGCAGGAATACGGAAACATGACTGAAGAAGAGGAAGATGACAAAATACCTTTTGAGCTTAAAAACGACGAGATCATCGTAAAATTTAACCGAAACGGTAGGACCTACCACACCAAGTTCATTGGCGTGAAGGACAAGATGTCACAGGACATGCCGTCTAGACCTCAGTAATTTTTAGAAGCACTAATCGTACCTTTGGGTCTCAATTTTATCTTTTTTGAGTTCCATCAACCGCCTTTTTAAACACACTTTTGTATACGGTCTGGCGACTGTTTTGCCACGATTGTTGACGGTGCTGCTCACAAGGCTGCTGACTGAATATTTACCCAGCAAGACCGCTTTTGGCGAGGTTTCCATTATCTTTTCATGGATCATTTTATTCAACGTGATCTTGACTTATGGTATGGAGACTTCTTTTTTCCGCTTTTTCAGCGAAAGCGAGAATAAAAACAAGGTCCTAACCACAGGACTGGTTTCTTTGCTGGGTACCACCATCGCATTTGTTGTGATTGCCTTTTTAGGTCTGGACTATATTGAGGCCTGGTCTAGCAAATCAGCCGATTATTGGCGTTGGGTCATAGGAATACTGGCTTTTGATACCATGATGGTGATTCCGTTTGCTTATATGCGGGCGCAAGGAAAGAGTCTCAAGTATGCTGTGATCAAGATGATCAATGTAGTCATTTCAGTTGGTATGACTGCTGTATTTTTGATCTGGTTGAGCGATCTACCTACTATAAATCAGTTCTTACCAGAAGATAAAGTGGAGTTATACTTCATCGCATTGATGACCGCCAGTTTTATTACTTTGTTTCTTGTAGGTGGCATTTATCTTAGAAAATGGGAATTTGATTCAGTATTATGGAAACGAATGCTGCGCTATGGCTTTCCTATTTTGATCGCAGGTCTGGCGTTTGCTGTAAATGAGACTTTCGATAAGATCTTACTAGAATGGCTGTTGGTAGATGACGCCACAGCGCAAACCGGTGTTTATTCGGCTTGTTATCGTGTGGCCGTTGGAATGACCTTGTTTGCCACCGCTTTTAAACTAGGTGTCGAGCCTTTCTTTTTCAGTGAGTCCAAAAGCAAAGACGCCGTTGAAACCTATGCCAAAATCACTAAAATGTTTGTGATACTAGGATCAGTCGCACTGATTACCTACACGATTTTCATAGATCTGATCAAGAGATTAATTATTGATGAAGAATACTGGGAAGCATTAGATATCGTGCCAGTCATTTTGATTGCCTACTTCTTTTTTGGCATCTATCAAACCTTATCGGTATGGTATAAGGTGACTGATCGCACCAGTTTTGGTGCTTGGATCTCAGTTTTAGGTGCTGCGATTACCATAGGTCTCAATATTTGGCTTATTCCAGTGATAGGATATATGGCAAGTGCGCTTACCACATGTGCCGCTTACGGTTTAATGATGCTGGTATCCTATTTATTGGGCAGAAAGTATTACCGCATCCCTTACGAGGTAGGCAGTTTATCGCTGTACCTGTTTCTTTCTATTGCTGCGACCATGCTGTTTTTCTACACCATTCGTGAGAGTCTAGGTGCAGATACCTGGCAAATGTATGCGGCAGGAATTGCCCTAGCCTTGCTTGTTTCAACCTTCATCTTGTATAAAGAACGACTGTTTATCAAATCATTATTTGCAAAATCATGACTATAAAAATCATCAACAAATCTGGACATGAGCTACCTGCTTATGAAACTGTAGGAAGCGCTGGTATGGATATACGCGCATCGATAACAGAATGCATTGTTCTTGAACCTCTAGAAAGAGCCATTGTAAAAACAGGTTTGTTTATCGAGTTACCCGTAGGTTATGAGGCACAAGTGCGACCTCGCAGTGGTCTCGCTGCCAAAAAAGGTATCACAGTCCTCAACTCACCAGGAACCATAGATGCCGATTATCGCGGCGAGATAGGCGTGATTTTGGTCAATCTTTCAAATCAGAATTTCCCTATAGAAAACGGCGAGCGCATCGCACAATTGGTAATCGCACATCATGAGCAACCACAATGGCAAGAGGTTGAGGTTTTGAGCGATACAGATCGCGGTGCAGGTGGTTTTGGGAGTACTGGAAACAAGTAGAAGATCCTTATATTGTATTCAGTCCGTTTTGGATTACGCTTTCGCGAAAGCGTAACATCATAAAAACTGCTCAAAAAATATGAAGACAAATTTCCTGACCATTTTCACCATTGTCTGTGCCATATTGGTTGCAGAAGCTCAAGAAAGCTCTATAAAATCACAAGCCGAAGAGGCCTGTGAGTGTATCAAATTAATTGACCGTAATGAGGAAAAACTAGAGCAAAACAAACAGGTTGAGGCATGTATAAATGATGCAATTATGGCCGATCAGCTGCTAAGCAAATTAGGAAGTGCATTAGAAAAAGCAAATGATAGCACAAATACGGACAAAGAGATCAATATCACCATCAATTCTGATGAAGGATATGAAAAGATTGAGCGCAAATTAATTGATAACTGTGTCGCTTTAAATATTCTTCTCAACGATGCTAAACCTACTAGTCAGAATTCTTTTTCTGAAAATAAAAAGGCGATTGAATTTTATCGCCAAGGTTATGAAGCCTACAATTCTGGAGATTTAGAGAAAGCAGTAGAACTATATGGTAAAGCCGTTGAGACAGACAAAAAATTTGCCTTTGCTTGGGACATGTTAGGCATAGCTCATAGAAGGCTGGACAATTATGATGATGCAATTGCTGCCTACAAGAAATCATTGAAAATTGACCCCAAAGGAAAAATGCCATTACAAAATCTGCCTATTGCTTATAGATTGAATGATGACGTAAAAAATGCTATCAAAACTTATGAAAAACTCATTAAGCACTATCCTGAAGATCCAGAAGGATATTTTGGCCTAGCTCAATGTGGACTAATGACAAAAAACTATGAGTTAGCGGCTGATAATATTTTTCCCGCTTACAAAATGTATGCTGAGGTAAATTCTCCCTATAAACAGGATGCAGAAATTGTTTTAAGTGAGGTATACCAAGGCATGAAAGCAAATGACAATCTAGATAAGTTTAGAAAAATCGCCAAAAAACATGATATTACCCTAGAAGAGTAATGGCCTGTGACATTTAATTTACAAATGCGACCTCAGGCGCTCATCGTTTTAGTGTTATGGACGCTATCTAGTTGCCGCCATAATAGACACGATGTTGATATTTCAGGTTGCTATAAATCGGTAAAAGGCGATCCAGTTGCATGGTGGCAAAGCGAAGAGATCGATGGTATTGCCATAGGACCTCATTTGAATCTTATGCCAGACAGCACCTTTATCTATGAGACTTGCGGTACTACTTTTCAAGGTCACTGGACACAGGACGATAAAAATCTATTTCTTTATCAAACAAGCTATCACATCAGGTGGAGAGATTCCAGCCTAACAGATCAGCAACATATCAAACTTATGAGTGATGAATTCTTTGAATTTGACATAGTAGACGGAAGATTGGTTGCCATTTTTAAAAACGAGCGCTCTAAGAAAAGATCTCGATTGACATTAGAAAAAATCACTGGCAGTTGATTTGTTCTTGTTTCTATTCTTAAATAGAACAAGCATAAGCTTCCAAATTTTTACCTTCGCTCAATTACTAACAACAAACAGCTTTCCGCCAGAGCGGAAATTATTATGAAAATAATCGTTCCCATGGCCGGTCGCGGCTCTAGACTTAGACCACACTCACTTACAACGCCCAAACCTCTTATTCCTATTGCAAACAAACCTATCGTGCATCGATTGGTGACTGACATTGCCAGAATATTGAACGAGCCTATCACAGAGATAGCTTTTATTCTGGGCGATCCAGCCTTTTTTGGCGATCAGGTGGTAAAAAGCCTTGAAGAGCTAGCCAAAGGTTTGGGCGCTAAAGCTAGCATCTATAGACAACTACAACCATTGGGTACAGGACATGCCATCATGTGTGCAGAACCATCACTTGACGGTCCAGCTGTGGTAGCTTATGCGGATACCTTGATAAGAGCAGACTTTGAGCTTGATCCAGCAGCAGACGCCGTTATCTGGACAAAACAAGTAGATCAACCTGAAGCTTATGGTGTGGTAAAACTTAACGATAAGCATGAGATCACAGAACTTGTTGAGAAACCTCAAGAATTTGTGAGCGATCAAGCAGTTATCGGGATTTATTACTTCAAACAAATTTCAAATCTCAAAAAACAGTTACAACATGTGATTGACAATAACATCATACATGGTGGTGAGTACCAGATCAACGATGGTATTAAGGGCATGATGAAAGCTGGCAACATTTTCAAGACTGGAACCGTTGATGAATGGATGGATTGCGGTAACAAGAATGTTGCGATAGATACCAACACTCGCATCATGAAATTCATGGAGCAGGATGGCAGCGATGAGCTGGATACCACCGCAACCCTAGAAAATTCTAAAATTATCCAGCCGTGCGTAATTGCTGATAATGTGATTTTAAGAAATAGTACAATAGGTCCTCATGTGAGCATAGGCGCTGGCAGTGTGATAGAAAACTGTACGATCAAGGATAGCCTCATACAAACCAACAGTCATATAAAAAACGCCCAACTAGACCAAGCCATGATAGGCAATCACGTCAAATACGATGGTGATTTCACACACATCAGTATAGGTGATTACACCACGATGGAATAATAATTGAACAGACCAACCACATGAAAATCCAGCTCGTATTTTTTGCCATGTTTTTCTGCCTGATGGTTTCGGCGCAGGAAGATGTGACGCTGGAAGATGTAAATGTGGACGATCTGGGTATCGTCAATGATGCCTTTAAGGAAAACTTCTTTGATGCTTTATCAGAAAAGGCACGCGGCAACCATGATCGAGCCATTGAGAAATTGCTGAAATGCGAGAAATTAGAGCCTGAATCTGGCGCGGTGCAATTAGAACTTGCAAAGAATTATATGGCTAGTAACGCTTTCGCGAAAGCGGAATCACACCTACTTAAAACCATACAATTATCAGGAGAACGAGAGTGGATCCTCGATACCTTACTCGAGAATTATGAAAGCCAGAAGCAATATGATAAGGCACTCAGTACATTAAAAAAGCTGATTGACATCAACGACTCTTATAGAGAATTACTGCCTATCGCATATTTAAAAGTGGAAGATGAGTCTAGCGCATTGCAAGCACTCGATGCGCTAGATCGCGATTTAGGCCCTAGCGATAAGCGCAACAGATTGAGGAGAACATTACAAAAAACTACCGCGACCACAGGTTCACAACCTGTAATAGATCTTGAAGAGCGACTTAGCTCTAATCCAAAAAATTCAGACCTATATGCGCAATTAATGTACGCTTACAGCCAGACCCAGGACGAGGAAAAAATGTTGAGCGTTGCAGCGAGATGGCGTCAAAATATTCCTAGTGATGACCAGCCGTATCTAGCACTTTATAAAATCTACCTCAATCGTGGTGATATAGAAAAAGGGTTATCAAGTCTGGTAAGAGTGCTCAAGTCCTCACAATTAGATGATCAAGTTAAATCGCAAGTAATTACCGATTATTTGAATGCTATTGAATCGCGCCCAGAACTGGCCTCTCAAGTGGATGAGATCATGAAGATTTATGAAAGTCAGATTGAAGACACACAAGCTTTTATTGCATTAGGCAATTTTTATAAAGAAAAGAATCAATTGAATCGTGCCGTACGTTTTTACCAAATGGCATTAGATCAAGATGATCAGGATTTTGATTTGATTAAAATAACATCGCTGTTGTACCTGGACCTGGGAAAATTTGATGATGCGGCGACCATCAGCGAACAAGCGTTGGAAATCTATCCAGCACAATCATTGTTGTACTTAATCAATGGTGCTGCTCTAAATCAGCTGCAAGAATATAAGAAGGCAATAACAGTGCTGGAAACTGGGTTATCATTTTTACTGGATGAGCCGCAACTGGAAAAAGATATTTATGAGCAGCTGTTGCTGTCCTATGAAAAACTAGGCGACAATAAAAAAGCTGCATCATTGCGTGAAACACTGCGCGACTTGAATTAGAATTTATGAGACTTAAAAGTATTACCTACATAGCGATCGCATTGATAATCACTGCTTGCGGCACATCAAGACTAGCGTCTGAGGATGCCTCAACTACCGCTGCCAAAACCAAAATCATCAACTCGCACAATAATGCAGCGATCAATTTTACTACAATGCAATCAAGACTGCGTGTGCGATTTCAAAATCCAGATCAAAATCGTAGCGTGAGTGTTGACCTGCGTATGAAACAAGGAGAGCACATCTGGATGAGTGCACGCATTTTAGGAATTACCCTTGCCAAAGTCAGCATCACACCAGATCGGGTCCAGTTTTACGAGAAGTTGAATAACCGTTCTTTTGATGGTGATTTTTCTATTATTTCAGAGTTTTTAGGTGAAGAGCTCAACTATCAGCAACTTGAGAATTTGTTGTTGGGTCAGGCGTTTGAGCCTTTAAATAATTTACAGTACAGTGTAATTGACAATGAGTACCAATTCAAGTCTAAGCAAGGAACCATAGAAAAGCTATTCATGCTGCGCCCAGCAGACTTTAAAACGTCTAGACAATCAGTTGTGAAATCAGACGAGAACAGCTCGCTTGATGCGCGCTATCCACAATACCAGATGGTTGACAATAAGATCATACCATTAGAGCTCAACATCAATGCTAACCAGAAGGGCAAGTTGACTCGAGTGGAGCTTGAGTTCAATAACGTAGAATTTGGTCAAGATTTGAGTTTTCCATTTAGCATGCCTAGCAATACTAGGCCATATAATTTCTAGATGAGAACAGCTGTAATCTTATTGTTGTTTCTTTTTGGGACAAGTTCTATTGCTTTCTCACAATCTGAAAAAGCAAAACTAGAACGCCAACGTGCCGCGATACAGGCACAAATCAATCAATACGATAAGTTGTTGCGTGCTGCACGCAGTGAAGGTGAGTCTGTACTTACTCGATTAGAAGCTATCGATGCAAGGATCAAAAAGACCCAGCAAATTATCAATATTACTAATAAGCAAGCAAATATTATTACTCGCGATATTGCTACCAACAAGACACAAGTAGAAAAGCTAGAAGCAGAAATCAAGGTTCTTAAAAAGGACTATGCCGATATGATCGTCAAGGCATACAAGTCCAAAAATGATCAGAGCAGACTGATGTTTCTCTTATCTTCTGAGGATTTTCTGCAAGCCTATAAACGTGTTCAATACTTGCAAGCCTATGCAGATTATCGCAAGAAACAAGCAGATGAGATCACGGAAAAATCAAATTTACTGGTGCAAAAAAACCAACAATTAGAAATCGAGCAACAACAAAAACTGGAGATTCTTGCTGAAAACCAACGGAGACGTAACGAACTTAAAAAGGATAAGCAAACACAAGTAGTTTTGCTAGAAGAAGTAAAGCAAAACCAGAAGCGTTACGCAGCCGATATTCGCGAGAAGGCCAGAGAACGTTCTCGTATCGACAGCCAAATAAGAAAACTTATCGAGGCCGATATTGCAGCTAGTAATAAAGGAAAAGTTGGAGCTACAAAAGGTAAATTCTTCCTTACTCCAGAGGCTAAGGCTCTTGCTAACAATTTTACTAGCAATCGCGGCAAACTACCATGGCCAGTGGCAGAAGGTGTGATTACACGTCGTTTTGGTAATCAACCGCATCCTGTAATTCCTGGCATTCAAATACCTAGCAATGGATTGCGCATTCAAGCGCCAATAGGGACTAAAGCTAGAGCAGTATTTAAAGGTGAGGTGTGGCGAGTGCAGCGAGCAAAAAACGGAATCCTATCTGTTCATGTGAAGCACGGTAATTATATCTCTATTTACAGCAATTTAAAAACTGTCAATGTTCAAAAAGGCGACAAGGTAAATACGCTGGATACCATCGGTGAGATTTTTACCGATAGATCTGGAGTTGCAGAGCTGCAATTCACCATGTTTGAGGACAATAAAGTGCTAGATCCAGCAAGATGGATTTTGAGAGGATAACAGCACACGGATCAAAGTTTACTCAAACAACGCTTTCAATTCCGTAGCGTCCTTTGCCTTCATTTTGCCTGCAAGCACCAGACTCAATTGTTTGCGTCTTAGTGCGCCGTCATAGCGCTTTTTCTCGTCTTCGGTTTCTGGATGTAGTTCTGGAACTTTTACGGGACGACCAGTGTCGTCTACAGCCACAAAAGAATAAATAGCTTCATTTGCCTTAGTGCGATTACCGCTCTCGCGATCTTCAACCCATACATCCATATAAACTTCCATCGATGAGGTAAAAGCTCTAGAAACTTGAGCTTCAATGGTTACCACACTACCTAGAGGTACCATCCTATTAAAAGCCACGTGATTGACAGATGCAGTGACAACAATACGACGACAATGTCTTCTCGCTGCAATACTAGCAGCACGATCCATACGAGCTAATAGCTCGCCACCAAAGAGATTATTCAGCGGGTTTGTCTCGCTAGGCAAGACCATGTCAGTAACGGTAGTAAAAGATTGCGATGGTGTTTTGATGTCCTCCATTGAGTGATTTTGAATGGACAAAGGTACACCGCATTACAAAACGAGTATAAGAAGGCTAGACTTCTGTGTTTTATTTAACGCAAATTTCAAAGGAGTTGCTGCCTACTTCTCCAAAGTCCCAGTAAACAACCAGGCGCTAGGATAGCCTTGTTTGCGATTGAGATACAAGGCATTGATGGCGTCATCACGATCTGCATAACTGCCTAGAGCTACATTGTGCAAACCATATTCATTGACACCGATCACTCGAGCATCATAACCCGCTTTTTGGAGCTGGGCTACTTTTTTATCAGCATTTGCTGCAGACCGGAATGCACCTGCGACCACGTGATAATTTTTAATCTCAGGAGCAACCTCCATCGTTATGCTAGGCAACGGTGTAGAAATCAGGAAAGTTGCCTCCTGCATTTTGGTCTTGAATTGTTCATCTGCCATTTGCTCAATGACCATAGCATCGTTGACTGCCTGTGTTTTTACTGTATTATGCGCTAGATAACTACCAGCAACAAGAATGGCGACGGCAGCTGCGGCACGTACCCAATTGGCCGTATTAGATTTGGCTGTGGTAAGTTGAACAACCGGTTTTTCTTCAATCACGACCTCTTCTACAGGAGTAGTTACAGGAGTACGATCTACGGCATATGCCTCGTGTGTGGCAAGGCCAAATGCCTCTGGCAAATAATTAACCAGATACATAGGCGTGAATTGTAGCGTGTCCTCTGCACCGCGAGTAAATCGGCCTACTTTATGAATCGTCACCTCGCCATGCTCATCAATCTCGTGATCCAGAAAACGGACATAATTGCGCACCTGTTGCAAGGCCTCGTCATAAGGAATTTGCTGCACCGTACTGATGTAATTAACCAGCAATCCATCATTTTGCTGTATTTGAGCATTAAAACTCAATCCCTTTTTAGGAGGATACAGCGTGTGTGTACTCGCAAAATGCTGCGCCGGCACACGTCTAGACAGGAATGCACCATAACCAGGAATGACCACACACTCATGGCGGTACAATAATTCAGATATGTAGGTTCCTACTTGCATATAACAAACATAAAAATTAAAATAATATCTGTGCGCCCAGCGTGCAACTAGTTATAAAGAAAACGAGATTTCCTTGTTATGGCAACGGTATTGTTAGGGTGTCAGCTTTCGCGAAAGCTAACTATCAAACCACTACATCAACACGATAACAAGCATGTGTAACCACAGCCAACTTGAGCAAATGCCTTAAATTTGCATCCTATTGAAGAGAAAAAATGCTGGATAAGGTTACAGAACATATTAAGAAAGTCGAGTCGTTCAAGGCGAGTGATGCTGCTGCGGTAGAGGCTTTCAGGATTGAATATTTAGGGACTAAGGGTTTGCTCAAGGAATTGTTTGCGGCCTTTAAGGAAGTGCCCAACGAGCAGAAAAAAGCCTATGGTCAGGCGATCAATGAATTGAAGCAAAAGGCGACTGATAAGGTACAGCAACTCAAGGATGAGCTAGAATCAAAGGAAGAAGAAGCTGGTGTTTACGGCGATTTAACCCGATCTGGTTACCCGATTGAGGTAGGCTCCAGGCATCCTATTTCTATTGTGAAAAACCAAATTATCGAGGTATTCTCACGCATAGGTTTCAACGTGAGTGAAGGTCCAGAGATTGAGGACGACTGGCACAATTTTACCGCACTCAACCTGCCAGAGCATCACCCAGCGCGCGATATGCAGGATACTTTTTTCATCCAGACAAATCCTGATGTGTTGCTGCGTACGCATACATCCAGCGTACAGGTGCGATATATGGAAAATAACAAGCCGCCTATCAGGACGATCTCGCCAGGTCGTGTTTTTAGAAATGAGGCGATAAGTGCACGATCGCACTGTATTTTTCATCAGGTAGAAGGTTTGTACATTGACAAGGATGTGAGTTTTGCAGACTTAAAGCAAACGCTGCTTTACTTTACCAAAGAAATGTTCGGCAAGTCAAAAATCAGGTTGCGCCCATCCTATTTCCCATTCACAGAACCCAGCGCAGAAGTTGATATCTATTGGGGTCTAGAAACTGAAACCGATTACCGTATCACAAAAGGTACGGGCTGGCTAGAAATCATGGGTTGTGGTATGGTAGATCCTGCGGTACTCACAAACTGCGGTATTGATCCAGAGGAATATAGCGGTTTTGCCTTTGGTATGGGAATCGAGCGCATTGCGATGTTATTGTATCAAATAGGTGACATACGCATGTTCTTTGAAAACGATGTGCGTTTCTTGAAGCAGTTTTCCAGCACCTTGTAGTGGCGATTGGTAAGCTCATTTTTGTCTACAATGCAAATTCTGGCCGTATCAATTCCTGGCTGGATAGCGCACACAAAATCATAAGTCCATCTACCTATCAATGTAAGTTGTGTGAACTGACCCATGGTGCTTTTACAGAGCATGATGAGTGGTCACGCTTTCGAGAGAGCCTTGCCGGCGAGCGAGAAGTTTATGCCGGACTCGATCCGGCACGAAAGCTTGCTAGAATCAAACACACAGTTAGAATTTTTGCACAAGGATGAATTCAAGCAACGCTACTGGTCAAAATGGTTGCCTAAGTACGATTTCCCAATTATTTTAAGCACCAGCGATGACTTGCAGAAAGATTACCACGCACAAGGCAATAGTACTGGAATGGATATCTTTATGACGGCTGGTGAGATGGATGCGTTGGAAACAACGGAAGAGATGATAGTTGCTATTAAGGAAAAATTGAAAAGCTAAATCTTGAAAAAAGACATCACCATACCAGAAGTTAAAGACGTTCACATAGCTGTAGTCCACGAGTGGAACGAGGATTTTTCATCGCATGATTGGGTCATCTACTTGATCAACAATATGAGAGAACCCATGGAAAGCGTCATGATCATGAGTCGCGGCAAGCATCGTGATGGTCGCAAGACATCAACCTTCAGGCACGCATTTAAAGTAGTGCCGGCCAAAAGTTCCATAAGAGTCGAGCTCATCATGGAAGACGTCTTCCCATTTCTCAACGAGTTTATCTTGACCTATTTCAAGGATAAAACACTATATGACAAGACCTACATGGCCGCGCCGAACACGATCAACGAGAAAAATTTAAAAGATTTACCAGTGATGGATGTGCAAGGTGTGATGATTGATTAATCAGTAAACCGCTCATCAGTTTCCATCACCGTACCGCACACATCACAGGTGCGCAGCTCTTCAGATAAATAGAATTCTTTAAATCTAGGCAAGAAGTCCTTTTCAATATCGTCCAATTTAAAATAGGTCTCATGCAGTTTGTGGTTGCAATTATCGCAATACCATAACAAGCCATCTACAGCATCGTCGCTCACACGTTTAGTTTCTACCACCAGCCCAATAGAATTTTCATGACGCACAGGCGAGTGCGGTACCTTACCTGGATGCAGGTACATATCGCCAGGCCCTAATTTCATGGTACGCTTCTCACCGTTGTCTTGCACATGTATTTCAATGTTTCCTTCAAGCTGGTAAAAAAGCTCTTCAGTCTCATTGTAATGATAGTCTTTACGGGCATTGGGGCCAGCTACAATCATTACGATATAGTCACCAGCATCTTTGTAAAGATTCTTGTTTCCAACTGGTGGTTTCAAGCTATCTCGGTTTTCTTCTACCCATTTGTTGAGGTTAAATGGTGCTTTTATCGCCATGATCTAGTTTTTTTATAAAGGTAGTAATAAGGACATTTTGCTAGGCGTGGGCAGTACACATTTTGTAAATTGTAATCCTAATTCAACAACCATGAGATTTTTATACCTGATTATTTTCAGCTTTATCCTTACCTCTTGCAATCAACCAGCAGAAACTACTGCCCAACAACCTACTCAAGAACAACCACAACAAACCAGTGAGTTTGCCATTGTTATTCATGGCGGTGCAGGAACCATCAAAAAAGAGAACATGACGGCAGAGTTGGAACAGCAATACAACGACAAGCTTACTGAAGCCATAAAAGTAGGTCATGACATTCTCAAAAACGGCGGTAGCAGCGAGGACGCTGTAGAAGCCACCATTAGAGTGATGGAAGACTCTCCACTATTCAACAGCGGTAAAGGTGCGGTGTTCACTCACGATGGCATCAACTCACTAGATGCAAGCTTTATGGAAGGTAAAACACTCAATGCTGGTGCGGTCGCTGGTGTAACGACTGTAAAAAATCCTATCTCGCTTGCGCGAAAGGTAATGACAGACTCAGAACATGTGTTATTGTGCGGTGATGGTGCAGACGCTTTCGCGAAAGCGGTACAAGATTCCACCATCGAGATCGTTTCCAACACCTATTTCTACACAGAAAACCGATTCAAAAGTTTGCAGCGCGTTCTGGATCGAGAAAGTCAAAAGGAAGAAGCTGAGAGCAAAAAAACAGCTTTAAACCAACTACAGCTTGAAGATCCGTTCTTAAAAGACAGCAAATACGGAACCGTAGGTTGTGTTGCCCTAGACAAAAACGGAAACATCGCAGCAGGAACCAGTACTGGTGGCATGACCAATAAGCGTTATGGTCGTATAGGCGACTCACCAATCATTGGTAGTGGCACCTATGCTAACAATAAAACTTGTGGTGTAAGCTCAACGGGACATGGTGAGTATTTTATACGCGCACAAGTAGCTTATGACATCAGCGCATTGATGGAATATGGTGGCTTGACACTCAAAGAAGCTACCGACAAGGTGATCCAGGAAAAGCTAGTAGATATGGGCGGTACCGGTGGCATTGTCGCACTGGATTATTTGGGTAACGTGTCCATGGAATTCAACACACCAGGAATGTACCGCGCCATGATGAACGATCAGGACGAGCTGGTTGTTGGGATGTATAAGGAGTGATTAGTTGACAGTTGACAGACCGCTGTTTCTCAACTATCGCTCGAAATAGCTAAACTTTCTTAATAAGATTAACCTTTTGACCAGCATCGATAGACAGTCAAGCTAAGTCAGATATAATAAGACACTAAGTGGCGAATCGATTTTGGCTTTTCTTTTCTTACGCTTTAATAGCCAATATTCTTAGCGCGCAAATAATCGTTAGGGGAAAGGTCATTGATCAAGGAAAAGAACCAATTTTAGGAGTTAAAGTTACCGAGGTAGGTTACCAAAATGTGGTGGACACGGATTATTATGGAAATTTCAAAATTGAAATTCAGGAATTTGGGAACGAGTTGAAATTTGAGTTTTCTGGATATAAATCGCAAACTTTTATTATCAATAATAATGACACAAATTTAATTATTGAATTAAATACATTTTCATCAAACGAATATTTGGACGGTAGACGAATAAGTGGTTCTCTAGTTAGTGGAGTATTACATAATCCTATTGGAGCAGAAGTAAGCATAACATCACCGTATATTAAACTAAATTCCTTACTACAACTGGATTTACGCTACCAAACCAACTTCAATCAAAATCAAATTACCTATTTTAAATTTGGAATCCGTCATATCAGAATACAGAATAATTACGACATTGATTTTGCTGCATCATTAATGAATGTACAGCGCAATACTAAAGAAGATTTCAAAATCGTGGGATTGGAATCAATAAGTCAATTTGGTGATCATAAGGCGATCATAGGTTTACAGAAGTATTCTACTGCTAGTTTCATCAGCGTCGGGCCTCAAGTAGGATATGCTACCTACATTTATGGCGGAATATCCGCTGACGTTTCTAGTTCGGTGACATTTTTTAATGGTTTTAATAGTTACGATGTTCAATTCAGAAAATCGTTTGAAAAATTCAATTTATTTTTTAATTACCAAAATGTCAGTTCGTTCAATGAAATAAGTATAGGTATTGGCTCAGGCTTATTTTATTAATATTTTTTATAACAACAAATCAATTCTATGAAAATCATATCCTACAACGTTAACGGCATACGTGCTGCCATGAAGAAAGACTTTATCAAGTGGCTCAAGGCAGCAGATCCTGATGTGTTGTGTTTGCAGGAAATTAAAGCGATGGAAGATCAAATCGATACCCAGGCTTTTACTGATGCTGGTTATGAGTATCAGTACTATTACAGTGCACAAAAGAAAGGGTATTCAGGAACTGCCATCATTTCTAAAATCAAACCTAACCACGTAGAATATGGTACTGGTATCGAGATGATGGACAATGAAGGGCGCAATTTGCGAGCAGACTTTGATGGTTTCTCGGTGATGAGTATGTATTTACCTAGTGGTACCAGCGATGCTAGATTGGATTTCAAGTTTGAGTACATGGACTTGTTTCTAGACTACATCACAGAGCTTAGAAAAGACATTCCGAATTTGATTGTCTGTGGTGATTATAACATCTGTCATAAGGCTATTGATATTCACGATCCTGTGAGACTTAAAAACACCTCTGGTTTCTTACCAGAAGAGCGTGCATGGATGGATAAACTGGTAGACTCTGGATTTATAGACACCTTTAGAATGTTCAATGATCAAGCAGAACAATATTCCTGGTGGAGCTACCGCGGCGCTGCTCGTACTCGCAATAAAGGATGGAGATTAGATTACCACATGGTCACGCCACCACTGGAAGATAAAGTCAAGCGAGCACTGATCTTAAGCGAGGCCGTACACAGTGACCATTGTCCGGTTTTGGTGGAGATTGATGCTTAATCTTTAATCAATCTGATGACAGATTGATGCGCAAAGCCTGCAAGACTATCTGCTATGCGCACGTGATACCAATTAGTGCTGTTTCCTAAGATAGTAACAGTATCATTTTGGATATTACGTATTAATTCACCTTTTGAATCAGGACGCCTTCTCAAATTGGCACCAGTACCTTTGCCTATGGCAATCTCTGCGAAAGGCAGTGCAATTGATTTTTCAGGAATTTCTTGTTGCCAGATATAGGGTTTAGGATCTACCGCACCACCAGATTTATAAATGCCAAAATGCAAATGTGGTGGCGTGGTTCTAGCATTTCCTGTATTACCTACAAGGCCGATCGTATCACCACGCTTGACTCGTTGACCAGCTTTAACTAATTGCGAATCAAGGTGCGCATAATAATGACTGGATTGGGTCAATGGATCTCGCAACCAGATTTGCTTACCACCTAGCCCACGATCGCGTACACTGGATATACTACCATCTGCTGCGGCAATAACAGGATGACCGCGATCTGCAAATATGTCGTTACCCTTATGAGATCTCGCGCCGCCAGCTCGTGATGCACCCCAAAAGGATTGTATCGATCGGTTTGATTTTCCTGCTACGGGAAATGCCAGTAGCGGTTGTTTGTAGATTTTTAACTGTGCTGTAGATACAGAATCCAGCAGTGATTGAACGATCACACGCACTTGTTGCTCTTGTGTTATAGGTTTTAAAGTAATTAAAGTGTCCTGTACTGTAGCACTAGTAAGTAATCGGTTGTTCACATCATAGAATTCCAGCAACCAGTGCTGGATTGATGTTGAGGTGATGGTGGCTTTTAAGCTTTCGCCTTGAGCTATATCAACTAGGTATCCAGCTGAAAATGGCATGTGTCTAGCATTCAAAAACTCACTGTAATTCTCATCGATCACAAGACTATCAGTGATCGCTAGTTGGGTTAGCTCTTGCCATTTTTTGAGACTTGAAGGATTTTTCTCTAATTGCCGCTGATAAATTTCTCTTGCGGTAGGCTGTTTGATAAAATCAAAAAACTCAGGTTTATAAAAGTACAGATATGCCGCGGCTAGCAAAAAGGTAATAACGATAATCGCAACACCGTTGCGCCGCAGGAAACTCATATTTTTACGGTAATAATTGCTTAATGACGTCGCTCAATTGAGGGTTTTCTGGTCCCATAGCGTTGTTATCTAAAAGCGTACCATCTGCCGTATAGATCATGAACCGCGGTATATCAAAAAATTTGTTTTCTTCATAGAATTTGCCTTGAGGATAATTGCGAGCGATGTAATTGTGCTCTAGATCTACCTGTGCGGCAAATGATTTCCAGTAACTGTTGTTCCTATCTGTCGATATATGGATGACCTCGAAATCATCGCTATTCACATCACTTTTTAATTGATCAATATCTTCAAGCCGCTTAACGATGTCACCACTGTACGTGTTCCAGAAATGAACATAGGTTATTTTGCCTTTGTTTTGATCTATTAGATTTTCTAACGTATAATAATAATCGTCCTCATCTGTCAACTGTACCACTTTATTAGAACTAGTATCAGCATCCATGTAGTGCAACGGCTGTTTGCTTTCATCCTTGCAACTCGTCATGAAGAAGGCCAGAATTATAATAAATAGTTTTCTCATGTAAAAAGTTGTTTAACCAGCTCTTCAATGCGAGAAACGCCGTGAGCTTGTATGGTAGTGTTGTTGGTTTTGGATTTTGACGGTGCAATGAAGATTTTGTCAAAACCTAATTTGGCGGCTTCATTAACACGTTGATCGGTACGGCTTACCGGTCGTATCTCGCCGCCTAGACCAACCTCTGCACTGTAGCAATGTTGTGAGCTTATCTCGATATCAAAGTTTGATGATAGGATCGCCACGACGACTGCAAGATCAATGGCTGGATCGTCCACAGTAATGCCACCGGTTATATTCAAGAAAACATCTTTTTGTCCTAATTTGAATCCAGCACGTTTTTCCAGAACGGCAAGGATCATGTTTAATCTTTTCAAGTTATAACCTGTTGCACTGCGCTGTGGCGTTCCATACACCGCTGTACTTACAAGCGCCTGCACCTCTATCATGAGTGGCCGCATACCTTCCATTGTGGCGGCGATGGCAGTACCACTTAAATTATTGCCACGTTGTGAGATAAGTAGCTCGCTGGGATTGCTTACCTCGCGCAAACCATGTCCTTGCATTTCATAAATACCTATCTCGTGCGTACTACCAAAACGGTTCTTAAGCGCTCGCAATATCCTATAGGTATGATTGCGGTCACCTTCAAATTGAAGCACGGTATCAACCATGTGCTCAAGAATTTTAGGTCCGGCGATATGACCGTCTTTTGTGATGTGTCCTATCAATAAAACAGGCGTTCCTGTTTCTTTGGCAAATTTGATGAGTTCACCGGTACATTCTCGTATTTGAGAAACGCTACCAGCCGTACTTTCAATATGATCGGTCTGCAGCGTCTGGACAGAATCGATGATCAATACTTGCGGTTCAAAGTCTGCAATCTGGCGGAATATGTTTTGCGTCTTGGTCTCTGTCAAGATATAGCAATTGTCCACGTTTTTCTCAATGCGCTCTGCACGCATCTTGATCTGGTGGGCGCTTTCCTCACCACTCACATAAAGCGTTTTATAAGGTAATCGCAAGCATAACTGTAATAACAGTGTTGATTTACCTATTCCTGGCTCACCACCTAATAATGTTACAGATCCTGATACCAGGCCACCACCTAAAACACGATTAAATTCTGCATTTGTGGTGTCGAGTCGTGGACTTTCAGTCGCGTCGATTTGCGAGATGCGTTGTGGTTTTTGGGTACGCTTTCGCGAAAGCGTAACATCACCACCAGCAGCCTGCTCCCAACTGGGTTTGGTATTTTTTTCAACCACTTCTTCTACCAGCGTGTTCCACTCTTTGCATGCGGTACACTGGCCTTGCCATTTGGCATGTTGAGCGCCACAGTTCTGGCAGTAGTAGGTTGTCTTGACTTTGGCCATTTAATGATTTTAAAAGCTTGAAGTTACAGGATGGGCGGCAATCGTGAAAATTAAGATTGAGCTGTTTTCTTGCGCCACGAAAAAAGCGCAAAACAAATCAATCCCAATATGACGACAAGCAAAGTTTGCGACAACCAGACAATCCAGCCGAATGCTGTACCCACAACCTGTGTGTAGCCAAATATCACCAGTACATTACTGATCAGATAAGGATAGGCGCCAAAACCACCGTTTGTAAAAGCAACGGCGAAGCTGCCTGCCGCAAAGGCGCATAACAATGCGCTTATCGACATACTGTCTGTATCGGGAATAGCGTAGATGCATATATAAAACATCAATAGGTACATCGCCCAAATAAACAGCGTGTGCGCCAGATAATACCATTTGTGTTGCATGGTCCAGATGGTTTCAAATCCTTCTTTGAGACCGTTGAGAAAAACCTTGATCTTCTGTCCCAACTCAAATTTCTTGATCAACCAGAATGCAATGATAGCGGCAATTACTAGAGCTATTGCTATGTATAATAGTTGTTGTGAGTTAGCTTTCGCGAAAGCGGAATTCAAACCATCCTTAAAGAAATCTATGATCTTATCGCTCGCAGTTAAAATCGCGGTCGCTGTGATGGCAAGTAGAATCACAAAGTCTAGAACACGCTCTGCAATGATGGTTCCCAATCCTTGATCGACGGGAATGTCGTCAGTTTCCTTAACAATCAAGGCACGGCTCAACTCGCCACTGCGCGGTATGATGAGGTTCATAGCATAGCCAGAACCAATGGCGATCATGTTGTTTACAAAATTGGGTTTGATTCCCAAGGCACTCAACATATAGGACCAGCGCCACGCACGTGATAGGTGGCTCAACAAGGCAAATAACATACCCAGCGCGATAAAACGGTAATCTGCCTGAATGAGATATCCCTTGATCTCTTCCAGTTGGGCAGCCGTAAACTGATTGTACGAGATGATGATTAAAAAAATGCCTAATGCCAGCGGCAATAGGATTTTTAGCGTTTTTATGAATGCTTTTTTCAAGCTTTAGGTAAGTGTGTTGTCGTCCTCGTTAGGGAACAGCAGGCTAGGTTTGAAGTCGCGAGCTTCTTCCATCGTCATTTGTGCATAACATATAAGTATAAGCACATCGCCAACAGCCACAAGTCGTGCAGCTGCACCGTTGAGTGTGATCTCACCACTACCGCGAGGTCCAGGAATTGCATAGGTTTCCAGTCGTGCGCCATTGTTATTGTTGACGATTTGTACTTTCTCGCCTTCTACAATATTTGCACCATCCATGAGATCTTCATCGATGGTAATGGATCCTACATAATTAAGATCTGCGCCAGTCACCTTTACACGGTGAATCTTGGATTTGACTACGGTAATTAACATGAAGCAAAGATACGATTATGATAGATTATGCATCCTTGTGCATGGACATATTGTCGATAAGGCGCACACCATCGATATGAGCCACGATAAATGCGCGGTAGCGTACATCTGGTTTCTTTAATTGAGTAGGTTTTAAGTCACTCTCATTGGCGATGGTAAAGTACTCTAGTTTGACACGATCATCCCTTTTAATTTCTTCTCTAACAAACTGATGTATTTGCTCAATACTATGGTTGGCAAATTTGCTTTTTGCATCCTTGAGCAATCTGTGTAACATAGAAGCAGCTTCCCAGCCTTGTGGTGTGAGTCTGCCGTTGCGGGAACTCATGGCAAGACCGCTTTTCTCGCGATGGATGGGACAACCTATGATCTCAATATTACGGTTTGATTGTTCCACAAGTTTCTTGACAATTTGCAATTGCTGGTAATCTTTCTCACCAAAGTAAGCGCGATCTGGTTGAATCACATCAAACAAAAAGCTCAAAATGGTTCCCACGCCGTCAAAGTGTCCTGGCCTATTAGCGCCTTCCATCTCATGTTCTAGGCCGTCGTACTTATAAGTTTTTGCGATTGTTTTCTCTCCGTAAACATCCTGTATGGCTGGCGCATAGATGATGACCCGTGACTCATCTAATTTGTCTTTGATAAGTTGAATGTCTTGATCGAGATTACGAGGGTATTTATCTAGATCTTTAGAATTATCAAACTGAGTAGGATTCACAAAAATGGAAACTACTAGAATATCATTGTCTTTCTGCGCCTGTTGCATCAACGCAATATGTCCATCATGTAAAGCACCCATGGTTGGCACAAAACCTACTGATTTACTAGAATAAAACTCTTGACTGAGGAAATGCGTCAGTTTTTTATGCGCGTCAAAAACCATGAGATTGGGTAGTATAAAGCCCACAAACATAAGGTTTCCAAGTCAATGTGCAAGAAAATGTGTATTTTTGCAGCTTGCTAGAATAATAGCTACAAAAATTGATTTATGAAGGAAAAAAGAGTCCTGTACGTATCCTCTGAAGTTATCCCTTACCTACCCGAAACCGAAACATCTTCCATGTCTTACTTTGCTCCCAAAATGGTCAATGACCGTGGTGGGCAGATAAGAATTTTCATGCCTAGATTTGGTAACATCAATGAGCGCAGACACCAGCTGCACGAGGTGATTCGTTTAAGTGGTATGAATATGGTTATCAATGATCTTGATATGCCATTGATCATCAAGGTAGCTTCTATTCCTAAAGAGCGTATGCAGGTTTACTTCATCGATAATGAAGATTACTTTAAAAGAAAAGCGACGTTGACTGACAAGAATGGTGAGCTATTTGACGATAATGATGAGCGCGCTATATTTTTTGCCAAAGGCGTAATCGAGACCGTCAAGAAATTAAATTGGGCACCAGACATTATTCATGTCCATGGATGGTTAGCTAGCTTACTACCACTATACCTGCGTAACTACTATGGTACAGACCCATTATTTGAAGACAGCAAAATAGTTACCTCTATTTATAATCAATCCTTTGATGGATCGTTAGATGAAGAGATGTATGAGAAACTCCAATTTGACGCGTTAGACGATGCGGTGATCAATGACCTGAAAGAGCCTACCTATTTAAACCTTATGAAAAGTGCGGTGTCAAATAGTGACGGTATCATCAAGGGCAGTGAGGATCTGGATGGTGAATTGAATGATTTTATAGAAAAACAAGATAAGCCTACATTGGATTATCAATCACCAGAAGATTTTGCTGACGCCTACGAGCAGTTTTACCTACACGACATTCTTAACGAAACAGAGGAAGAGTAGCAATGAAAAAAATATTGAGTTACATAACGATGGTTTTTGCCGTCGTTTTTGTTCTAACGTCATGCGATAATGACCCAGTAGAAATAGGTGGTGGATTTTTAGGGATCGACGTAGACGGATTAATTATTGAAGAGGAGTTTCCTGTACGAGCTTTCAGTACACGATTGAATCCAGTACAAACTAACAATTATGCAAGCCCTGTTAGTGGGCCATCGACCGTTCTAGTGGGTAAATATGAAGATCCAATTTATGGTACTTCTAATTATGACTTTGTAACACAGTTAAGTATTCCTACAGCAAATCCAGAGTTCTCTGAAAATGCAGAGCTTACCAATGTAATTTTAACCATTCCTTACTATTCTAGATCTGTAGGACAAGATGGTGAAGAAACTCTGTATGAACTTGATTCTGTTTATGGTGGTGGTGAAATCAAGCTAAAAGTTTTTGAGAACAGGTTCTTCTTAAACAGCTTTGATCCGGATAATCTTACTGATGCAGCGATCTATTATTCAGACGACGATGATCGTATCGAGAATAATCTGGGTGATGAGATTATTGAAGACCTGACCTTTACTCCATCAAACGATGAGGTACAAATAATGGATGAAGATGATGATGGTGTAGAATTTGTATTAGAGCGATTGTCACCACGACTGCGCCGCGAGCTGGATACAGAATTTTGGGAAGAGCGTATCTTCAATAGATTCAATACTAACGACTTCTCTAGCGATAGTAATTTTCAAAACTTCTTTAGAGGATTGTATTTTCAGCTGCAGGATGACAGTGAGAATAGCATGATGTATCTCAATCTTAATGATGCTAGTGTCGATCTGGTGGTTGAAGATAGTTTTGTTGATGAGGACGACCTGGATGGTGATGGTGATACTACAGAGGTTATTGAGCTCAATAGTACAGTAACATTATCATTTTCAGGTAATGGGATAAATTTCATTGAGCATGATTTTCCTGATGAAATAGAAGACCGCATTGAGGAATCAGCTGATGGCGAAGACGATGAAGATGGAGCCGAGTTCCTATTCCTTAAAGGTGGACCTGGTGCAATTACTTTCATCGATTTATTTGGAGCGGACACTGATAGCAATGGTGAGGCTGATGCCCTGACAGAGTTTTTAACAAGGGATGTCAGCATCAATGACGCTAGTTTAGAATTTTTTGTTGCTGTAAATGATTTTCAAGATGCAGACGATGCAGATAATGGTGGTGATACAGAACCTGAGCGCATTGTGATTTATGATTTTGTGACCGGTAATTTTTTGGCAGACTTTGAAGTTACAGGCGCTGGTCTCAATGCTAACACAAACCATTTAGGTAGACTAGAAAGAGATGACGATGATAGTGATGATATTGGTATTAAGTATCGAATTAGATTGACAGACCACATTCAGAGTATTGTTAATGGAGATCGAGAGAACAATAGGTTAGCCCTACAAGTTTCTCAAAATGTATCTTTGATAGGAAGATCTGCTGTTCGGGATCAGGACGAGCCATTTGAAATTGAAGAAATTTTAAGCGGTGCTGCCATTTCTCATGAGGGCACGGTCTTATTCGGTAGTGACGTTGATGGTGAAGATCGTGATAAGCGACTCGTGTTGAAGATTTTTTACACAGACGCTACCAACTAAAAAAAATAATTTTATGTGTGGAATCGTAGGATACATAGGTAAGCGTGACGCTTATCCAATAGTGCTTAATGGACTCAAAAGACTAGAATATCGCGGATATGATAGCGCTGGTATTGCGCTTTACGACGGTGAACTGTTAAATGTCTGCAAGACCAAAGGAAAAGTTTCTGACCTAGAGATAAAGATGCAAGCGGCATCTGTCATACATGGAAATATTGGTATAGGCCATACACGGTGGGCAACACATGGCGTTCCTAATGATGTTAATTCTCATCCACATTATTCCAACAGTGGTAACCTTGTGATCATTCACAATGGTATTATAGAGAACTATGAGCCACTTAAGAAAGAGCTCATCAATAGAGGCTTCAATTTCAAATCAGATACCGATACAGAGGTATTGATCAATTTGATTGAAGACGTTAAGAATCAAGAAGACGTAAAATTAGGTAAGGCTGTACAGATTGCATTGAATCAAACCATTGGTGCATATGCCATTGCTGTGTTTGATAAAAACAAACCCAATGAGATTGTAGTAGCACGTCTAGGATCACCGCTTGCCATCGGAGTTGGTGAAGACGAATTTTTCATCGCTAGTGACGCGAGTCCATTTCTTGAATTTACTAAGAATGCTATCTATCTAGAAGATGGAGAGATGGCTGTTGTACGCACGCACAAAGATTTAAAGGTTCGTAAGATTCATGATGATTCTCTTGTAGATCCTTACGTTCAAAAGCTACAAATGAATCTCGAGCAAATCGAGAAAGGTGGTTATGATTCATTCATGCTCAAGGAAATCTATGAGCAGCCGCAAGCAATAAAAGACACATTTAGAGGCCGTATGCTAGTCGATCAAGGATTGATCAAGATGGCTGGTGTTGACGATCACATAGATAAGTTCCTGAATGCAAAACGTATTCTAGTGGTAGCTTGTGGTACTAGCTGGCATGCGGGATTGGTAGCCGAGTATATTTTTGAAGAATTAGCGCGCATACCTGTTGAGGTAGAGTACGCATCAGAGTTTAGATACCGCAATCCTGTTATTAATGAAGACGATGTGGTGATTGCGATCTCACAAAGTGGTGAGACAGCAGATACCATGGCGGCGATCAAACTTGCCAAAGAAAATGGTGCTTTCGTATTTGGCGTGTGTAATGTAGTAGGTAGTTCTATCTCTCGTGAGACTCATGCCGGCGCTTATACGCATGCCGGGCCGGAAATAGGTGTTGCATCGACTAAGGCTTTTACTACTCAAATTACTGTTTTGACCTTGATTGCACTGCAACTAGCCAAGAAAAAGGGTAAAATTTCAACGTCGCAATTTCATAATTACCTAGTTGAGTTAGAAAGTATTCCTAGTAAAGTCAAGGATGCCTTAGAAAGTAACGACCACATTGAACAAATTGCTAGCGTTTATAAAAATGCCAAAAACTGTCTCTACCTAGGTCGAGGATTCAACTTTCCAGTGGCTTTGGAAGGTGCGTTGAAACTCAAGGAAATAAGCTACATTCATGCAGAAGGTTACCCAGCCGCCGAAATGAAGCACGGTCCTATTGCTCTCATTGACAGCGATATGCCTGTAGTTGTCATCGCTACTAAAAAAGGTCATTACGAGAAAGTTGTGAGTAATATTCAAGAAATCAAATCTCGCGAGGGAAAAATCATTGGTGTGGTAACACAAGGTGATATAGATGTTCGTGGACTTGCGGATCATGCGATCGAGGTTCCAGATACGCTAGAATTTTTAACACCACTTCTTACAACGATTCCGCTGCAGTTGTTGTCCTATCACATAGCGATTGCGCTGGGTAGAGACGTCGATCAGCCGCGTAATTTAGCAAAGTCGGTGACCGTAGAGTAAACAAGTTCATAAAATACTATCAAGCCTCATTCATACAATGGGGCTTTTTTTATGGTTACGCTTTCGCGAAAGTTGACTCTTTCTAGGCCTGGCAGTAAGCCTGACGTCTTTCAATATATCCAGACCATTGTTATTTTGGCGTTCGCTCTAATTCAATAATAAGTTAGCGCAGTGTTGCACTTAGCGAAAGAGTAGTATTTAATAGGTTCAAATTTATTTATTTTCAATATCTATATAGAGTACAACTTCACGCTAACAAGATTGTTGCAATGAATTAGACAGTAAAAAAAATGATATATAATATGCAGTGTAGATTGTGTTGATTTTGCTTTCGCGAAAGCGGAATTGTAAACCAGCAACTCCACACATAAAAACTCCGGAAAGCAGCTCAAAAAAAATCGAAAATTCCATTATTGATATAAAATCGAATGCAGTATCTTTGCGCCACTGAAAAACGGCTGTTAAAGTCGTATGTTTTAAAGCTTTAAAATAGTAAAGAATGTCTCAAATCACAGGTAGCGTTGCACAGGTTATAGGACCAGTCGTTGACGTATCGTTTGATAGCACTCAAGGTGCTCTTCCTAACATTTATGATTCACTTGAAATCAACCTAAAAGGTTCAAAACTAGTTCTTGAGGTGCAGTCGCACATAGGCGAGGATACAGTAAGAACTATCTCGATGGACTCGACTGATGGTTTGAGTAGAGGTACTGCGGTTGTTGCCACAGGTAATCCTATACAGATGCCTATAGGTGATGATGTTTATGGTCGTCTTTTTAACGTGATAGGTGATGCGATTGATGGTCTAGGTGACTTGCCTAAGACTGGTGATGATGGTATGTCCATACACAGATCAGCTCCTGCATTTGAGGATCTATCGACATCTACTGAGGTTCTTTTTACAGGTATCAAGGTAATCGACTTGATCGAGCCTTATGCAAAAGGTGGTAAGATTGGACTATTTGGTGGTGCTGGTGTAGGTAAAACGGTATTGATTCAAGAATTGATTAACAACATTGCCAAGGGTCACGGTGGTCTATCTGTTTTTGCAGGTGTAGGTGAGCGTACTCGTGAAGGAAATGACTTGTTGCGTGAGATGCTAGAATCTGGTATCATCAAGTACGGTGACGACTTCATGCACTCGATGGAAGAAGGTGGATGGGACTTACAAAAAGTGGACAAGCAGGTGATGAAGGAATCAAAGGCGACGTTTGTCTTTGGTCAAATGAATGAGCCGCCAGGAGCACGTGCTCGTGTGGCATTATCAGGATTGACAATTGCAGAGTACTTTCGTGATGGTGGTGCTGATGGACAAGGAAAAGATGTTCTTTTCTTCGTCGATAACATATTTAGATTTACACAAGCAGGATCAGAGGTATCTGCACTGCTAGGTCGTATGCCATCTGCGGTAGGTTACCAGCCTACACTAGCAACTGAAATGGGTGCGATGCAAGAGCGTATTACTTCTACAAAGAAAGGTTCTATTACATCGGTACAGGCCGTTTATGTACCTGCAGATGACCTTACCGATCCAGCACCAGCGACTACATTTGCCCACCTGGATGCAACAACGGTACTGTCTCGTAAGATTGCTGAGCTAGGTATCTATCCAGCGGTAGATCCACTTGATTCTACTTCACGTATCCTTACAGCAGATATTCTAGGTGCAGAGCACTATGATTGTGCACAGAGAGTGAAAGAGTTGCTACAACGATACAAGGAGCTTCAAGACATTATCGCCATCCTAGGTATGGAAGAATTGTCTGAAGAGGATAAGCAAGCCGTTTACCGCGCTCGTAAGGTACAGCGTTTCTTATCTCAACCTTTCCACGTGGCAGAGCAGTTTACTGGTCTTAAAGGTGTGTTGGTTGATATCAAAGACACAATCAAAGGATTTAACATGATCATGGATGGTGAGCTTGATGATCTTCCAGAAAGTGCTTTCAACTTGAAAGGTACTATCGAAGAGGTGATCGAGGCAGCAGACAAAATGAGATCAGAAGCATAACATAAGTTTACAATAACAGTTTACAGTAAGTACTGTAAACTGATTACTGAAACTGAAAACTAAAAAGTATGTTTTTAGAAATAGTTACTCCAGAAGAGACTTTGTATAGCGGTGATGTGGAATCAGTATCGGTTCCTGGTGTTGATGGGCAATTCCAGATGCTAGATCATCACGCACCTATCGTCTCTTTGCTTGTAAAGGGTGCTGTGAAGATTTATGGCAATGTGCAATTAGATCCAGCAGTAGCTACTAAGTTTACTAAAGGTGATGGTACAACAGATTACTTAATCACTGGTGGCGTTCTAGAAATGAATGATAATAAAGCGATTGTACTAGCCGACTAGGTTTACAAATCATATTTAAACTAACAACGCTTCGATTTTATCGAGGCGTTTTTGTTTCACAATCATTTGATTTGGTGGTTATTCTTTCCTGTATTTTAGAATGTCGCCAGGCTGACAATCCAGTGCTTCACATATTGCCTCTAGCGTCGAGAAACGCACTGCTTTAGCCTTACCTGTTTTCAGTATGGAAAGGTTAGCCGTCGTGATGCCTACAATATCTGCGAGCTCATTGCTTTTCATGCCTTTTTGCGCTAGTACCACGTCAAGATTGATGTTTATGGGCATATTAGACAGTTAGGTCGTTTTCTTTCCTTATTGTGACCGCTTTATGAATGACTTCGCCCATGACATAAAGAAACAATCCAAATATGCAGGCCTTGATTAATGATATTGCACTAAACTGTGGATCAACTTTAAGTTGACCTGAAGAGCTCAAAATGTATTCTATTAAATGAGTTAATTCGTTTAATATAGGCGTTACCAAGAACGCTAAGAAATAATAAATACTAGCTTGTTTAAAATGATGGGCATTAGATTCCGTGAAATACTCGTGGTGTTTAAAAGAAAGAGCGATGTAGATTAACGAGTCGCATGCCTTCAAACTCATAATACAAGTCAGAAAATAACCACCAGTCATTATTCCTTTCCAAAGCGTATCAGAAAAATATTGATCCTTGATGTATATAATTGATTCAGAAGGTATGGTCATGTATGACGCATCAAAGAATGCGTCCATAGTGAATAAAAAAGCTAGGACTCCACATCCAGCAATGAGTAAAAACCTCAGAAATTTTAGCAGACCAATAAACAGATTGAGAAATTTCATAATTAGATGGTTAGGTCGTTTTCTTTTTTAAGTATCGATGCTTTAATCAAAACTTTTGATAGATAGCTAAGAATTATGGATACAAAAGCAAGGAAATAGGCAATGTAAAAGAGCGGTTTATAAATGAATAAGTTTGCTGTGTTATCTAAAAGCCTATGCTCAACGATGGAGTAAATAAATAGCAAGATAGCCGTCACGAATAAGAATCTTCCTGCCATCTTTAAATGCATGATGGGCTTGACACCATACAAATCTCCATCAATCATATGTTGACACATATTGTATAGATTTTGTGCTGCAAATGCTGCACATAAATAAATCATGCACCACATTAAGATAGCTACTATTATGCTAAACGCAGATACTACCGTTACATCATAACCAATTATACTCGTTGAATCAACATTGTAATAATAATCTAGTACCATACCTGCAACAGGTATCATAGGTAAGATCCAAATAAGGAACAACATTCTACCAGACGTGGCAATCCTTGAGTCAAGATAGCTCTGAGGTATTCTTACCATTGATTTCTGCTGCTGTTTCATTTGATAAAGTCGTATCAAATATCCTAATGAGCCAACAAACACACCAAACAAACCCAAATAATTGATTGTAGAAGAAGATTGGCTTATCTCAGTACCAATTGCTTGATAAATTAGAAGGGCAGACCCTATGCCAAAAGCCGTTTCAAAAATCAGTAATTGATTGTGGTAGTTGGCTTTGATCAATGATCCTTTTGAATTTTTCAGCGATCTTTTCGCGCCAATGGCACGAGCTATTTGCACACAGATTAATAAGGCAATTGCAATCGGAAATACAGTGTGAGGTGTCAAAGTCATATTTTAGATGTTGACACAAACATATTACATAATCATTGAAAAACAATAACTACTTATTGAAAAACAATAATTATCTGCTTTTATTGAACTCCTGAGCAAACCAATTAAAAGTCTCATTTGCCTGATTGACAATTTTGTCTTGCTGCTCTTTTGAGAAGTCTACAGCTTTCATTTCTTTCATAAATTGTCGCCAGCGCATGGCGCGCTGCGGTGTGCCAGCTGCATAAAATTGCTGGTCTGGTAAATGAGCTAGGTGCTCGCATTGCTTGATATGCTGGGCAATCATGGCGCCACCCAGTAAAGAACCCTCGATCACGTATTTGATGCCCAATTGGTTTTCTATAGTTGCGCTTTGAGGTTTGTAAGATCTTGGAGTAAATGTAGGATCGATAGCTTGCAGGTCTGCTAGTATCCATGCAGCTATGCTGTTGTTTTGTGATGAGGATAGATGAGATTCTGCTTTCGCGTAAGCGTGATAATTTGCCTGTAACAGCTTTTTATATTGAGAAAGAGTAATTGAGTGATCCATGATGCGATGGGCGCCACTTACTTGCTCCAGATCAATGTGCGCTGGTCTGGTTTCTTCTCTCAATCTATTGAGTATGCTCACTATTTGATGATGGTTTTTAAGCGATCGCCGATGTTTGAGAGCAATTTTGTATAATACTCCTGTGTGGTTTCTTGCTTATCATCTGCCATCGCTGCTTCTTTGAGCAAGCTGTGGATTTCTTCTAGTTTTTCTCGCTCTTGACGCTCGCGCTCCAGCTTGTCAAAAAGTCTTGATTTTTCGACTATAAGTCTTTCTAATATCGGCTCCAGCTTTTCATGAAGGTTGTTGATATCGTTTTTAAGTAAATATGCAGAGGCTCCTTTAAGGACTGCGTTTGCGGCTAGTTCTTCATCATTGAGCGTACCTGTAATCATTACGATGGGCACTGCTGGATAAATGTCCTTGACGTTCTCAATCACGTCCATACCTGTAAATCCTACAAGAGCATAATCTGTAAATACAAAATCTGGTATAAAGGTCTTGAGCGCATGCCTTACTTTGAGAATGCTATCACACATTACAATTTCTGGATCGCTAATGGTTTTGCGCACCTGTCGCTGTATGAGCGCAGCATCTGTAATGCTATCCTCAACTATAAGAATCTTGAGTTTCTTGTCTATCATTCTAATTAAGATTAAGGTGCAGCCAATAATGCAAGGTCTCCTTAAGGACATCCTTGAGATTACTATAGCTTGACGGTTTCACTAAATAACTATTTGCTTTGTGCTTGTAGGCACTTATGAGGTCGTTGGGGTGTGTACTAGAGCTCAACATCACTTTAGGCACGCGATCAAATTCTTGTTTCTTCTCCATGATCTCCAGCACTTCAATACCTGAAATCTTAGGCATCTTGATATCTATAAACATCAGATCTGGTCTGTGACGTAATAATTCACCATTTTCAAGCATACGTAAAAGCTCATCAGCATCAGTTATGCTCAATATCTCTATATAAGGGAAATCTTTTGCTATGACACGTTTCATTAACGCAATATCTTCCTCGCGGTCTTCAATAATGACCACTTTTTTAGTGGTCTGGTCTTTATTTAATTCCTCCATGACCTAAATAAAATTTAAAAACGGAACCCTCATTAGGTGTTCCTTGTGCCCAGATCTCGCCGCCGTGTTTGATCACCACGCGTTGCACAATAGCAAGGCCTACACCAGTTCCTTCATATTCATCCTTAAACAGCCTACTAAAAACACCAAAAATCTTTGTTGCGTACTCTTGATCAAATCCAATGCCGTTGTCCTTGACAAAATATATTTCTTTCTCACCATCGTTTTTTGAACCTATTTCAACGACTGGATTCTCTTTTTTTGAAGAGTATTTGAGAGCATTGCTTATGAGGTTTGCAAATAACTGATAAATCATACTTGCATCGCCATACAAATCTGGCATTTGATCGTCTATGATAATCCTACTATCTGGATACTTGACGTGGTATCTGTTCTCTTTGAGGATACGCTCACATAGTTGAGGCAGCTTGATATGGTCATCGATAAGCGTCGTTTGACTCATGCTGCTATAACTTAGAATATCGTCCATGAGGCTATTCATCTTACTAGCGCTATTGATAATGGTATTCAAAGAGTCTTTACCATATTCATCCAATACATCGTCATAGTCTTCCTTAAGTATTTGTGCAAAACCGTCGATACCGCGCAATGGCCCACGCAAGTCGTGACTAACACTATAACTAAAGCTTTCCAATTCCTGATTCAAGCTTTCTAATCGTTTGTTTAGCATCTTGATCTCGCCATATCTAGTGACGATGATGTTTTTTACATCAGACACTAATGCTTGTGCGCTGGCTTTCTCATGGTCTTCCCATGGTTCACTGGTACATTTTACCGTTTGAGAGTACTTTTCAAATGATTTGCGAGGTGACAACCTGTTTTCAGACTCGTTGTCAAGATCCGTTTTAGATGGATCGCCGCCCCAATTTATTTGTGACAGCTTCTCTTTTTTGAACCAGATGAGCGCTTCATCGTTTTTATTTGAGATTTTAAAATACAGTATTCCAGAGAGGTCTTTACCGTACTTACTTGTCCATGGAAATACTGCAGACAAGCAGTCTGTTTCAAAATACTGTTCTTCTTTGCCTATCTTTTTACGTATCTCATTGGACAATCGCTGCATTACTTTGCGATCTGGACAAGTGCCTATCGTTGCATATTCTTGATCGTAGAACACAGCAAACCCATGGGCAGGTATAAGGCTTTTACCTGTTGTTTGAAAACTAGTAAGTCCAGCTACAATGTCCCAATTTTTACTCATCTGCTTGACGAGTTTTGAGCGTACGGCAGCAGCTTTATTGATATTCTTAATGTGAACATCACTGTTTTTGAGCGTGATTTGGTTACTTACCATTTCAGCAAGAAGTTGACAGGACTTTCTTTTATGGTAACCTATAAACTTTGGCGAGTAGTGATGACAGGCGATCAAGCCCCATAGTTTACCATTGTGAACGATGGCGCAATTGAGCGTGGCATCCACTTTCATATTATTCAAATACTCAACATGAATGGGTGATGAACCACGCAAGTGTGATTTACCTGTAGGCAGCAATGCGCCAGTAACAGGATTGATAGATGGTAAGATATCGCTGTAAGATCTGGATAGATCACTTAAAATACGCACGCCTTGTTCAAGAAACAATTTGCGAGCATTTGCAGGAATGTCGCCTGCTGGATAATGTAATCCCAGCCATGATTTAAGTTCAGGTTCACGCGCCTCTGCAACGATCTCACCATTCCATTGATCGTCAAAACGGTAAACCATGACCCTGTCATAATCTAGCATATCTTTTACAAGATCTGCGATGGATTGTGTGAGCTCTTGAGCGGTTCCAGTCTTATGCAAATTATGCAAAACATCCAGCATTTCCTGCTGGAAGGCAATAGGATCCCAATCAAATGTTTCAGGCTCAATATCTATAAGGGTCAATGCATCGACTTGATGAGGTATGGCAGTATATTGATGATCGCCAGACTTAAAAATAAACGGCACATGATCCTTCTTCTTTATTAGCCAAGAGTTGAATCGTTCACTAGTAGCTTTATCACATAAATCTTCTAACCTTTTACCCAAGGCATCAGCATGATTGATGTCTAGAAATTCATGGATGTTTTGAGATACTTGAATGACCTCTTGTTTGTTATCAAGAACCAATAAAAACCCATGATGTTGCGTCCTAGGTATCAGGTGAATAGGCTCGCTCTCGCAGGTGGTTATATCCGTAGGTTCTGGATAAGATGTGAGGTTATTTTCCATAAACTTCAAAGTTTTTAAAAATAGTCTTTTCCTCGATTTTTCTTACAATATGTTTAATGAAAATAATTGAATACTGAGAATTCTTTAAAAACAGGACTACAACTAGCTTTACGTCCTTTATCCTGTATTTTTGGTGCATGCTACCAGACAAACTTCTCGCGCGATTAACGACCCGTCATCAGGCTGGTAGCATGCGTGAGCTCAAGGTCATTAGCAATCTTATCGATTTTGCTTCAAATGATTACCTGGGTTATGCTCGCCATAAATATGACATTGCTTGTATTTCTAATGGTGCTACAGGATCGCGACTGCTCACTGGCCAGAGTATTTTACACCAGCAGGTAGAAGAAAAAGTGGCTCATTTTCACGAGGCAGAATCTGCATTACTGTTCAATTCTGGATATGATGCAAATTTGGGTTTGATTAGCAGCGTTGCCCTGCGTGGTGATTTAATTTTATACGATGAGCTGGTACACGCCAGCATCAGGGATGCCATTAATTTGAGCTATGCCCGGGCTCTTAAATTTCGCCACAATGACTTGGGTCATTTGTCTATTTTGCTAGAGAAATTTAGCGATGGTGATGATCGCAATGTTTATATAATTACAGAGAGTGTTTTTTCCATGGACGGCGATACGCCTAACCTCGTAGCGCTTGTAGAGCTCGCACAAACGGTAGGAAACGCTCATATAATCTTGGATGAGGCTCATGCGACAGGTGTGATAGGCAATAAAGGGCAAGGCGCCGCGCAGGCCTATGATTTAAACCAGGATATTTTTGCTCGTGTAGTGACGTTCAGTAAGTCATTGGGTTGCCACGGCGCGGCTGTTTTAGGAGGTTTTGACCTCACACAATACTTGGTCAATTATGCTCGCAGTTTTATTTATACGACCGCGTTACCGCAGCATGCGTTACATACGATTTTGGCGGCATATGACCAGCTTCAACAGGATGAGAAGTCGGTGCAGCAATTGCAATCTTTGATCGCGCAGTTCAATAAGATGATTGTTCAAAATGGTTTGAGATTACGCTTTCGCGAAAGCGTAACACCCATCCAACTATGCATTATAAAAGGTAACGAGAGGACCCGACGAGCCTCACAACAATTGGCGGAAGCTGGATTTGATGTGCGACCTATTCTATCGCCTACAGTTCCTGCTGGGCATGAACGATTGCGTATTTGTCTGCACACGTTCAACACGCCGCAACAATGCGAGGAGTTGCTGCAAAAACTGGCCAACATTATCAAAGAACTATGAAAAAGTTCAAGACGGTGGCCATATTTGTCTATCCAGCCGAGGCGCAAGTCATCAAGGCAAAGCTAGAAAGTGAAGGCATCGATGTATTCCTGCGCAATGAATATACGGTCGCTGCAGAGCCTTTTGCGAGCAACGCGATGGGCGGCGTCAAGATGCAGGTCTATAAAGAGGATTTCCTGCGCGCATTAGGACTTATTGAGAAAGGCTCGCCAGATTTCTCGCAAACAATAACAGAACTTCTTAAGTGTCCCAATTGTAGTAAACGCAGCGTGAGAGAACAACATGACGTGACTACAGCCACCAACACTGCTGATCGTTTGAAAGCAGTCCTTTACAGTGTTGTTCCTTTTATCGATCACAAGAATTACAAATGCACTAGTTGTGCGCATGAATTTGATTTGAATGAATAGCTATTTTATCACAGGAATAGGAACTGATGTTGGGAAAACGGTGGTAGCCGCCATCATTACCAAGGCTCTTGAGGCAGACTACTGGAAACCCATACAAAGCGGTCTTGATGAGACCGATAAAGGAACCATGAGTGCACTATTGCCCAATCATTCAGGAACCTTTCATAAAGAGGCTTATCGATTGAAAACGCCTATGAGTCCACACAAAGCTGCGGAGATTGATGGAGTAACTATTGATTTAACCATGATTTCGAGACCACAAACCAAGAATCATCTAGTCGTTGAAGGCGCTGGCGGTTTGTTGGTCCCATTAAATGATGAAAACACGATTGCTGATTTGATCGCCTCTACCGATAAAGTCATTCTAGTAAGTGCCGGTTATTTGGGTAGTATCAATCACACGCTGATGAGTGTAGAGTGTTTAAAATCCAGAGGGATTACTTGTGCTGGCATCATATACAATCATGTAGAACTGGATGGTACTATTGAAATTATTGAACAAATGACTGGTGTACCGACCATAGGTCATATTGAAAAGCACGATGTGATTACACCAGAGTTGATTGCCCATTACGCTACTACATTCAAAGAAAAATTGCTGGCCTTATGACTAAAGAGCAGCTACTTAAGATTGATGCTCAAAATATCTGGCATCCATTAACGCAACATAAAACCGCTGCAGCGCCTTTACCTATTGCACGAGCAGAAGGTAATTACCTGATCGATCATAACGGCAAGAAACACCTTGATGCTATATCTAGCTGGTACACTTGTAGTTACGGTCATGTAAATCCTGTGCTCACAAATGCTCTTAAAGAACAGGTTGATCAATTACATCACGTGGTTTTTGCAGGAATGACACATGAACCAGCGGCACGTCTGTCAGAAAAGCTGCTTAATATTCTACCTTATAATCAGTCAAAATTGTTCTTTTCTGAAAATGGCTCGACCAGTGTTGAGATTGCGATCAAGATGGCGTTTCAATATCATTTTAATCGTGGTGAGAAACGCAATGTTGTTTTAGCCTTAGAAAATGGTTTTCACGGCGATACGTTTGGTGCGATGAGTGCCTCTGGATTGTCGGTTTATAATGGACCTTTTGAGGATTTGCTTATTAAAGTTGAGCGCATTCCAGCACCAACTTCTAACAATATTGAAGAGGTTCTGGAAGAAGCAGCAAGAATTTTTGAAGAGCATCAGGTTTCCAGTTTCATTTATGAACCGCTGGTACAAGGCGCTGCCGCGATGCAGTTAAACGATCCGCAGGCTTTGTGCAGATTGTTGAGATTGTGTCAAGAATATGGAGTGGTTACCATTGCCGATGAGGTGATGACCGGATTTGGTAAAACAGGAACTTATTTTGCCAGTGATCACGTGCTCAACAAACCAGACATTATGTGCTTATCCAAGGCATTGACTGGTGGCATTATGCCCATGGCAATTACTAGTTGCTCGCAAGAGATTTATGATGCTTTTCTAGACGATGATACCAGTCGTGGATTTTTTCATGGTCACACCTATTCTGGGAATCCGTTGGGATGCGCAGTCGCAGCCGCTGCGATTGATTTATTGACTAGCGATGAGATCCAGCACCAACTCAAAGCTATAGTCAAGGCTCACCAGCTTTTTAAGTCAAGACTGTTGGAGCATGATCAAGTTGAATCAGTACGTACCTGCGGTGTGATTCTCGCCTTTGATCTTGTTGGTGAAATATCGCGCTATGGCGATGAGCGCAATGCGATATTTCAATGGTTTTGGAATAAGGAGATCTTCTTGAGACCGTTGGGAAGAACTATATACATCGTACCACCATTTACTACCACTGCGGTAGAGTTGCAGCAAGTGTATGAAGTGATGATAGAGTTTCTGGATCAGCGGTAAGTTTTTGATTTGTTGAAGTAAGTTTAGACCCATTTTCCTCATTTTTGCAGGCTCTTATGCTGCTAGAAAATCCTATTTACATTCATGATACGGCGCTGGTTTCACCATTGGGCGATACTGGTTTTGATTCTCATCAAACCAATTTTGCACAGCAAGATGATGTTCTGGTAGGTCGTATCGATGATCAATTTAAACAAGAACTTGAGGTGCTTGTCAAAAAACATCCTAAGTATCGCAATCTCGACAGATCTACGTTGCTCGCTATTCTAGCCGCTAGAAAGTTGCAGATTACTGATGCACAAACGGCGGTAAATATAGGTAGCAGTCGTGGTGCAACGGGAATTTGGGAAGATGCGTATAGTAGCTTTCGCGAAAGCGGAACAACACCAACGCAAACCTCACCACTAACAACATTAGGAAATTTAAGTAGCTGGGTTGCACAGGATTTAGGAACTATAGGAACCGCTTTTTCCCACAGTATCACGTGCGCCACCGCTTCACACGCAGTGCTTAATGCTATCGCGTGGTTAAACGCAGGAATGGCAACCAGCTTTATCGCCGGTGGTGCAGAGGCGCCGCTTACTGATTTCACTATTAAACAGATGCAGGCGTTGCGTATCTATTCCCAACAATCTGCCGAGTTTCCTTGCCGTGCCTTGGATCAAAATAAGAATCAAAACATGATGATTCTAGGCGAGGCAGCGGCGTGTTTACTGTTGTCAAAAAAGCCTGTCAAAGGTGGTATCAAAATTATAGGATATGGTACCTCTATTGAGAAGTTACAATCAGCAACCTCAAGTAGTGCCGAAGGAATAGGATTCCGGCAATCAATGAAAGCCGCGATGGGTGAGTTGCCTAAAGAATCTGTCGATACTATAATCACGCACGCGCCCGGAACTATCATGGGCGATAATTCTGAACTTGCTGCGATACGAGCTGTTTACGGCGATAATCATCCTAGATTATGTAATAATAAATGGCAACTAGGTCACTCGTTAGGTGCCAGTGCCGCGGTAAGCCTGGTTATGGCTGCAAGTATGCTAGATAGAGGTGTTTTTCATTCAATTCCTTATCTTGAAGAACGAGTGATTAATCCTAGAAACACGAATACTGATCCTAAACAGATTATGGTAAACGCAAGCGGTTTCGGTGGGAATTGCGTGAGCATCTTGCTGGAAAAAAGCCAACATTAAACAACGGCAATAGCTAGATAATCGCATCACTTTTCTATTTTTACCTAACTATACCAACATTTATGCAAACTAGACACGACTGGACTA